>CAWIHJ010000081.1:0-16702 GCA_963835795.1 uncultured Gammaproteobacteria bacterium | reverse complement strand
TTGAGTTTGCACCAGACGGCAGCCGCGGGGGAATCACTGCAAAAGCCGCTACCGGTATAAAAGGGGACAGTATACCTATTTCATCGAGGCTCTAACCGAGCTGAATTTCTATCGAAATAGGTATACTGTCCCCTTTTATTTCGGCACATCCCTGTGTTCGCTTGAAGCCGATGCATCGGACCGGCGACATGAATGTCGCGCTACACTTTTGCAACAGTCGTCCCGGGGTAGCCTTTTGAGGTCTTCCAGGACATTTTGTCTAATTACCTTAGGCCTTCGCGCAGTTAATTTATTAATCTGCTGGCGCTGATGGGTTATGGGACGGATCAGGGGCGGAAGTAGCGGAAGCAGTTGGGTTTGATGATTTCCCAGCCAAAATCCATTTTTGTATCGGCACTGGTATGCAGCCATTGGTCATTGGCCAGGCAGCATGTTAAGTTCCGGGCCTAATGCCAGGGATAGATACGAATAGTGAGTATTAGCTCGAGTGTAAACGGATTGTCGGGACACCCCATTTCCTGGGTAATTGCTATTGTCCTGGTTGTGACAAGTCTGGCTGCGTGTAACAACTCGGATGAGGATTCTGAAAGTTCCGACATGGCGGCGGATCCCCTCATTTTCAAAGTGTTGCTGGATGAGCCGGTGGACGGTGATATCGATTTTCTCAACCTGCCTGACTTCAAACGGCTGAAGGCGGGAAAATACGCTGTGTCCGGGTCGGCGAGCTGGGTAGGCTGTTCGGCATTGCCAGCAACCCCGGTTTGTAATCTGGATCTCGATGGCTTCATGTTTACCATACCCGCCGACATGGTGCTCGATGTCAAAGTCAGTGTAAACATTGAGTACAGGATGCCCCAGGCTCAAATAGACGCCATTACGCAGATGGAACTGCTGTGGAACCTGAATGGTGTGGAGCTCAGCTGGTCAGACGAAGCGATTCGGATTCGATCCAGTCAAGAGGTTAAAAATCTCGATCAGATTGGTACAACGGACAATTTGTTCCAAACTCCCACCTGGGCTTTAACTTATGCAGGCCCCGATTTACTGGATGACGAAATGATCATAATGCATTACTTGATTATCATACGTGTCCATCCACCACCGCTACCAGGCGAGTGAGCCCAAAGAGTACTACCCAAACAGGATCAGGGGCGGAAGTAGCGGAAGCAGTTGGGCTTGATGATTTCCCAGCCGCGGTCGAGTATGTCGAGAATTGCCTGTGGCAAGGGCGCAGTTGCGCAGGCGGCCATGTTCTGTTTGAGGTGGTCGATGGAACTGGCGCCGAGGATGATGCCGTCGCCGCGGGCGTCGTCGAGCAGCGAATGGTTGACCAGCCAGCTCATCGCCACTTCCACCGGCTTGATGTCGTTGTCTGCGCAGGCTTGTTGTAATTCCTGCAACACGTCGAAATAGTCTTGCTTCCAGTAGCGATCGATGTAGCCGCGCTCGATGGTGAAGCGCCCGCTGTCGGGTATCTGCTCCATCGACAGATGCTTGCCGGTGAGCAGGCCGCCGGCCAATGGGTTGTAGGCGTAAAAGCGCATGCCGTAGTTGGCCAGGCACGGAAACAGTTCGCGCTCGACGTCGCGCGTCAACGCGTTGTACATGCCCTGGTAGACTTCGGGTTGCATCCAGTCGTGGCGCCGACACAGCTCGACTACCTCGGCGACTTGCCAGGCGGCAAAGTTGCTCAGCCCGAAATGGCGAAACTTGCCCTGTTGAAACAGTTCGAAACAGGCTTCGAGAGTCTCTGCAACCGGGGTCTCGAGGTCGGGCGAGTGCAGGTAGAGCAGGTCGATGCTGCCGCTGCCCTGGCGCTGCAGAATCTCGCCGAACTGGCGCTTTACTTCGGCCGCCTGCAGACCGCCATCATTCCATGGATTTACCTTGGAGGCGACATAAAGACTACTGCGCAGCCCGGGCGTGAACATGCGGCCGAGCATTTCTTCGGTGCGGCCATCGCAGTAGGTATGCGCGGTATCGAGTTCGTGGTGACCCGCGGCCGTAAAGCTTGCCAACAGGGTTTCAGCGACGGGCTGGTCGACCTGGTCGCCAAAGGTCATGGTGCCGAGAATTTGTTTCATCGGGTTACTGCTCTCCTGGTGGTAAGCGTTCAATTTCGACCAGCGTGGTGTGCGCGCTACTTCCCTGGCCAATTGATGAAGTGCCGAGATCACGCGTCAACACGTTTGGATTTCC
Source organism: uncultured Gammaproteobacteria bacterium (assembly GCA_963835795.1). GTDB lineage: Bacteria > Pseudomonadota > Gammaproteobacteria. Next base: position 14,503 of record CAWIHJ010000081.1, on the reverse strand, counting down.
CTGCAGGTCGGTGCCGTCGCTGCCCGGATCGAACCAGGCGCCGGTGGGCAGCGAAACCACTCCGGGGCGAATCTGATCACTGAGATGCGCGCGCGCTTTGCAGGCGCCGCGAGCGTTGAACGCCTTGACCAGGTCACCGTCCTTGATGCCGCGTGATGCGGCGTCATCGGCATTGATTTCGATGGGGGTTGGTCGCGCGCCGGGTATGTCGGCCAGCGCCGATTCCATCTGGCTGTGCAGCTTGTCGCCCGGTTGCGGCGAAACCAGGTGCAGCGGATAGCGCGCGGCATGCTCGGCGCCCAGCCATTCCTCTGGTGCTTGCCAGAAGGGATGCCCGGGACATTGGTCGTAGTTAAAACTGGCAATGGTTTCGGAAAAAATTTCGATGCGACCGGAAGGGGTTTGCAGCGGAGCGGCATCCGCATTGGCGCGAAACTCGGCGAAGGGTGTTTGCGCATGTTGCGCACCGCGCAGCGGCAGGTCGATCCAGTTGCGCTCGCGCAACTCGTCGAAATCGGGGATCTCGATGCCTTCTGCCTGGCTCGCAGCACGAAATTCCGCATACATATGCCGTTGCCATTCCTCGGCCGAGCGTCCCTCGGTATAGGCAGCCTCGGTTCCCATGCGCCTGGCGAGTTCGCTAAAAATGACGTAGTCATCGCGCGCCTCGTCGACCGGCTCGATCAGTTTCGGCATGTGAAACAAATAGGAGTCACCCATGGCGCGGCCTAGGTCTTCGCGCTCGTAGGGCGTTGTCGCCGGCAGCACGATGTCGGCGCGCTTCGCGGTCGCGGTCCACCAGGGTTCGTGCACGATGATGGTCTCGGGTTGCTCGAAGGCCTGTTGTAGCCGATTCAAATCCTGGTGGTGATGGAAGGGATTACCTCCGCACCAGTAGACGAGACGAATATCAGCGTATTGCCGACGCTCACCATTGAAGTCGTAGGGTTCGCCGGGTTTCAGTAACAGGTCGGCGATGCGCGCCACCGGGATGAAATCACTGACCGGATTCTGGCCTTGTGGAAAGGTCAGGCCCTCGAGACGCTTGACCGATACGCCGACGGCGCCAATGGCGCCGTAGCCATAGCCGATACCGCCGCCGGGCAATCCGATTTGACCGAGCATCGCGGCGAGGGTGGCGGCCATCCAGTAGGGTTGCTCGCCGTTTTGTGCGCGCTGCAGCGACCAGGCCACGGTGATCAGGGTGCGGGTTGCCGCCATGTCGCGAGCGAGTCTACGCAGGGTATCGGCCTCGATGCTGCAAATAGCGGCGGCCCATTCGGGTGACTTGGGAACGCCGTCGGTTTCACCCAGCAAATAGGCGCGAAAACGATCGTAGCCAACGCAATGGCTGGCGAGAAAATCGCGCGCGGCGAGGTCCTCGGTTTCCAGCACGTGGGCGAGCCCCAGCATCAACGCGGTATCGCTGCCCGGAATAACCGGCAACCACTCGGCGCCGGGCGGCGAGTCGCTGATCTGTGGGCTGACGTTGATGCGGCGCATTCCATTACGGTCGAATTCACGGAACCAGCCATCGGTTTCGTGGTGGGTGACACCGCCCATGCTGACCTGTGAGTTTTTCGGGTTGATGCCGCCAAACATCACCAGCATGCGCGTGTTTTCCGCGATGGTCGGCCAGGTGTTTAACCAGCCCCGGTACATCTTCAGGAAATTAATGCCGAAAACGTGCGGAATAATGGCCTGTGCGGCGGCCGTACTGTAACTCGCGACCGATGAAACATAGCCGCCGTTGACGTTCAGAAAGCGGTGTAACTGACCGAGTGCATGGTGAAAGCGACCCGCGCTGGCCCAGCCGTAGGAACCGCCGAAAATGGAACCGTTACCGTGCTCGGCGATGACGCGTTGCAACTCGGCCGCGGTTATGTCGAGCGCTTCGTCCCACGGCAGTTCGACAAACTCGTCGTTGCCGCGGCGCTCGCGCGCGCGATCTCCGCCATCCAGCCATCCGCGGCGGAAGGCGGGGCGCGCTACCCGTGAGCGGTGATGAACGGCGGCGGGCAAGCTGTCGGGAATCCGCGACGGATGGGGATCGGCATCAAAGTTCTCGGTGCCAATAATTCGATTGCCTTCAGTGAGAACACGAAATGCGCCCCAGTGACTGGTGGTGACCCGGGAGTTGATGTTGCTGGCCATGGTTTGCGGTATACACAAAAAGTGGTAATCGGCCTGGAATAATACCCGATTCGGCAGCGTGGGCTAAGTCAATTCATCGGATTGCCGCTAACAGTGGCCTGATATCGCGATCGCGTTTGATCCCTGTCTGCTGCAATGCTGTTATGCCGCGGTGCATAGCGGCAATGCGGCGGCTAGTTGGTGGTTGCAAACCCACCCGCTTGCCGGCGATTCGATGTGTGGTTTATCCCGGTTGGGCGCGTTGGTTCAGGCAGGTTTTCCTGCGCGTAAGCATGCTTGCGTTTCAGGTAGCGGCGATGGTGATGACGCGGATAGGCCACCACGTAGCGCGTTGTGACCGATTCCCGGTAGTCAGCCGCCGCTTCAGTGTCGGCTGGTTGTTCGTTTCTCAGTGCGGCGCGTTGCAGTTCGAGCTGTTGGCGCTGCAGGCTCTCCTGGTGCAGGCGCTGCCATTGATTGGCGATCGAGTAATAGTCGTCGGGTCTTGTCGTCAGTGCTGCAGGGCTTTCCCTGCGGGTGTCGATGTCGAGCCGGGTGATCGCAGTTGCGGGCGTTTGCGGCGCTGCGTCGGAATAGTGGGTCACGCCCTTGTCGTCGACCCATTTGTGGATCGCCGCCGCCTGCGCACCGCTCAGGCTGGCAACTGCCAGCAGGGTGAGCGCGTAGATTTTCTTAACAGGTCGCATGAGACGTTAGACCGGAAATGTCACCAGCAGTTCGCCGTAGCGATTTTCCTGGCCAGGCTAGCGCAGCTGGCTATCCTTGCTGGCGCGGCGGTTGATACCGCCCTGGCGCGCATCGTGTTCATCGCGGGATTGCTGGCAATCGACGCACAGGCGCACGCCGGGGACCGCCTGGCGGCGGGCTTCGGGTATCGGCTTATCGCATTCCTCGCAATGGCTCAGGCTTTCACCGCTGGGTAACTGGCTGCGCGCCTTTTCCACCGCGTCGGCCACGCTGGCATCGATCTGATCCTGTACCGCGCCGTCGCGCGCCCATCCGCTTGCCATGATTTACTCCGAGTTCAGATGCTCGCCATTCTGCACCGCTGTTGCGCCGGATTCAATCCGGATCTGCAATGTCAATGGCTGGATTTCGCGCCTCGATTTCGGCACCGGCAGCCAGCAGAATGTCTTCGCGGAAGCGCGCCGCCACCAGTTGCACGCCCATGGGTGCTCTACCCGTGGCGGTAGCCACCGACAACCCCGGCATGCCCATCAACGGCAGCCCGATCTGCGTCATCTGCGCTTCGACCACGCGTTTGAATGACTCAGGCGACTCGACGTCGAGCATGTCCGGGAAGGGTGGCTCGGCCGATACCGGGCACAGCAACAAGGGATAATCGGTGAGAAAAAGTTGCCATTCGCGCGCCAGCTGGATGCGCCGTTGCAAGGTTTCCATCAGGCTTGCGAGCGTCGGAGTGGGGCAGTTTTCCAGCAACTGGGCGTAGACGAAATTGGCGTCGGGATCGTCTTCCTGCTTGACCGCGGCGCCGCCGCTGTACTGATATTCCGACATCCACAGCAATAACTGCAGCTGCATCGCCTCGCGCATCGGCGGGGTGTCGCACTCGACGACTTCATAGCCCGCTTCCTCAAGCTGCCTGGCCGCCTGGCGTAGCGCCGCTTCAACCTCGTCAGTAACCGCGAGGTCATCGGGTGCGATGCACAGCGCGACGCGTTTAGCAAAAGCGCCCTGGTCGATCGCGGCGGGTACCGACCAGGGGTCTAGCGGGCTGGGTACGGCCATGGCTTCGAGGCCGAGCCGCAGGTCGGCGATGCTGCGAGCGATCGGCCCCGATACCGCGGTCAGTTGCGCACCGATGTGGCGGTCGGCTAGCGACAGGTTGACCGCCGGTACGCGTCCGAGGCTTGGGCGCAAACCGTGCAGGCCGCAGGCATAGGCGGGGTAGCGGATCGACCCTGCAATATCGGTGCCGTGGCCGATGGCGCACAGACCCGCGGCCACCGCGGACGCGGCGCCGCCCGATGAGCCACCAGGCGTCAGTGCCGGGTTACGCGGATTGAGGGTATGGCCGTGCAGGGAATTGCGCGTAAACCAGCGCATCGAAAAGGCCGGTGTATTGGTGCGGCCGACGATGATGGCGCCGGCCTTGCGCAGGTTGCTGACCACCGGGCTGTCCTCGGCGCTGATGTGATCCTGCTGTATTCGCAGGCCATTGGTATTGCGGCAACCTTGCTGGTCGATATTGACCTTGATGGTGACCGGTACTCCTGCCAGAACACCAGCGGGTTCGCCCGCTGCAATCGCGGCGTCCACTGCCTGCGCCGCGGCGCGTGCCTGGTCGGGCAATTCCTGAACGACCGCGTTGATCGCCGGGTTGACGGCCTGCAGGCGCTGCAGGGATTGCTCGGTTACTTCACTCGCGGAAAGCTCGCCGCTGGCGATGCGGGCTGCGATGTCGCTTGCGTTCAAACGCCACAGTTCGGTCATGTCGGATCCTCGGTTCTGAATGGGCAGTATAAATCAGTTAAGATTCATCAGCGCCTGTATTATGCTTGCCACCATCATGCTGCGAAACCCCCACAGCCAAACGCCCTTGAACACGGTGCTCGACAAGTTGCAGCGTGCGGCCGCGCTGGAATTCGAACAAGCCCATCCGATACCGGCGGAGGTGAACCACTCCGAGGCGTTTCACGAGTTCGAACAGCAGCGCGTGTTTCAACAGGAATGGATCTGTGTCGGTCGCGCCGACGAAATGCCGGCGCCGGGTGACTACCTGACCCACGAGATCGCCGCGGTGCCGGTGCTGGTGGTGCGCCAGGGCGATCAGTCGCTGCGCGCCTTCGTCAACGCCTGCGCGCACCGTTTTGCCTGCCTGGTCCCCGATGCCACGGGTTCGGCGAAACGTTTTACCTGCCGCTATCACGCCTGGACCTACGATTGCGCCGGCGCACTGCTGCGCGCGCCACACATGGAAATGAAGGCCGGATTCGACTCGACGCAGCATCGGCTACGCGACTTGCAGCTGGACTGCTGGGAAGGGTTTGTTTACGTGACGCTCGCGCAACAACCGCGCAGTCGGCCGAGTGAATCGCTGGCACCGCTGCGCGAACAGGTGGTGGGTCGCTACGACATGAGTGCCTACCAGACCCTGTCGCGCGAAACCATGGAATGGGATGCCAACTGGAAGAACCTGATCGAGAACTTCATCGAGAGCTATCACGTCCCCGTGGCGCACGGCAAGACCTTTGCCGAACACAAGAAGGCGCCCGCCGACTACCTCTGCGGTGAGGACAGCGATCACTATTGCTACCATCGAGCCGCGCAGGCCGCGGATACCGGGCTTGGCGCCGCGCACCCCGGCAACGATCGGCTGCAGGGTGAGTGGCGGCGCATGATGATCGATTTTTGCGTGTTTCCGAATCACCTGGTGACGCTGATGCCGGATTACCTGTGGTACATCTCGGTGCAGCCACTGGGAACGGATCGCATGCGCGCCACCTGGGGTTTTGCGGTGCCGCCGGAAGTGCTGGCGGATGTCGCCGAGCGGGACCTCGAAGCCTATATCGCCGAGTTCAGGCAGTATCTGCTGGTGGCCAACGACGAAGACAAGGCGCTGGTCGAGGCCCTGCATCGCGGCAGTTCATCGCCGTTACTGCCGCAGGGCACTTACCACCCGATCGAGCGCAACCTGTGGCAATTCACGCGCTACCTGGCCCGGCGTTGCGTGACATGAAGCTGACCGGGGCTCAGGAAATTGCGCTTTCCCTGTGCCCCGGTGAACGGTTGCTCGAAATCACCTGGGCGAATGGCGATGTCAACCGCTTCCACTATGTCTGGCTGCGCCATAGCGCGCGTTGCGGCCATGGCATGCCGAACGACACCAGCGTCAAGATCGACCTGTTGCCGGACGATCCGGCGACGCTGGTGATCGACGCCTGCCGCATCGAAGGGGACGAACTGGTGATCGACTGGCAGGACTCGGGTTTGCAGACTCGTCATGACCTGAATACCTTGCAAGGCTTTGCCTACGACGCCACTGCGCGCCAGGCGCGCAAGCATCGGCCCGTGCTGTGGGATGCGGTTGGTGCCAGTGCTATTCCCGTTTTTGATTTCGACGCGATACAGGACGATTCGGGCCAGCTGAAAATATTGCTCGCCGTGCGCGATTACGGTCTGGCCAAAGTCCGGCAGGTACCGACCGAGCCGGGGAGCCTGTTGCGGGTTGCTGGCGGCTTCGGACCGATTCACGTCAACAACTATGGCGAAGTGTTCGACGTCAGGTCGGACGCCAGACTGAACCTGGGGTCGAACACCGGGCACCACCTGCCGCCGCACACCGACGAAAGCTACCGCCACGATGCGCCCGGCATATCCTTTTTCCACTGCCTGCAGGCCGCCCCCGCGGGTGGTGAATCGATCCTGGTGGATGGTTTCAAGGCGGCGCAGCGGTTGCGCGAATGCGATCCGGTCAGTTTCGCGGTATTGGCCTCGGTGCCAGTATTCTTTCAGCGCTACGCGTTGCCGCAGGAAGACATGCGTAGCCACACGCGCATGCTGGTTACCGACGTCGATGGCGACGTGGTCGGCTGTCGCTGGACCGACCGCACCCTGCCGCCGCAGGATTTACCCGCCGAGCACATGGAAGCCGTTTACCGGGCGATCCGGAAAATGTGGAAAATAATCAACGATGATTCGCTGCAACACGTTTATCGGCTGCAACCCGGTGACTTGCACGTCTTCGACAATCATCGCGTGTTGCACGGGCGGCTCGCTTTCGATCCGGCGGCCGGTCCGCGTCATTTACAGCAATGCTCGGTGAACCGGGATGAATTTCACAATCGCTTGCGCATTCTTGCTGCAGCGTTTCGATGATCCGGCAGCCGAGCTGGTGATGGCCGGTGGTGCCGTCGGTTGAAGGGGTTAAAGGATACCGGTTAAAGGGAACCTCCTAACCGGATCGGCATCGGCTAACCCGATGAAACAGGTATACTGTCCCCTTTAACCCCTTCAACCCTCACGCAATACCTGGCAGGTAATTTCGACTTTACTGCCGCCGAACAAGTGCGGGGATTCGGTGGTGGTGCGCGCAGGCAAGGCATCGCCGTCAAAAAACTCACGATAGGCGGCATCCATCGCATCGAAATCACCGAGGTCGGCGAGATGGACTTCGACCTTGACCATGTTGGCGCGGTCGAGTCGCAGTTCTTCGAGGATCTCGCCGATGACGGCGAGCACCGCGCGGGTCTCGGCGGCGACGTCACCGAGAATCTCGACACCTGCCGGGAAATCGGCAGCCACCAGTCCGGCAAGGAAGGCGTAGCGATCGTCCATGACCACCTGGCTGAAGGGCGCCTGCGATGCGGGGACTGCCCGCGGCTGTATTCGGGTAAGGATAACGAGGTCGCCTTAGTTATCGACGTTAGTTGTCGACGAGAGTTATCGACAATGATTGCCGATGAAATCAGCCGACGATGTTGGCGCCGATGATCAGGAATATACCGAGCACGACAAACAAGACGAAGGTAATCGCCATGTGCCTTGCGGTGGTTTTGTCGTCTTGATTCGAATTCATGTTGTAGTCCCCCTACGAGAATTTAATAAAGTAGTATATATTGCCGAACCTGGAGTCAAATTGCCACCACGTATGAACAACAGACCTACGATACCCTGTTGCTGGAAAACCCGGCTGCGCCACGTACTGAAAATCACCCTCAATCGACCCGACGCGGCAAATGCCTTCAACACGCAGATGGCGACCGAGTTGATGCACTGCTTCGAACGACTGGCCCTCGATCAGGCCGACTATCGCTGCGCCATCCTCACCGGCGCCGGTGATCGTGCGTTTTGCGCGGGCGGTGATCTGAAGCAACGCGACGGCATGAGCAACGCAGCGTGGACTGCCCAGCATCTGATTTACGAACGTATGATTCGCGCCGTAATCGATTGCCCGGTGCCGGTGATCGGAGCGGTCAATGGCGCGGCCTACGGCGGTGGCTGTGAACTCGCGGCGGGTGTCGATTTTGTCTATGCCGCGGAATCGGCGCGCTTTGCGTTGACCGAAACCAGCCTCGGGATCATTCCCGGCGCCGGTGGCACCCAGACCCTGGCGCGTGCGCTGGGTGAACGCCGCGCCAAGGAAATGATTCTGTCGGCACGGCCCTTCAGTGCCGCCGATGCGTTGAAGTGGGGCCTCGTCAACGCGATCTTTCCGGCCGAACAGTTATTAGCTGAAACACTGCTGACGGCCCAGGCAATTGTCGCCAATGCGCCGGTCGCAGTGCGCCAGGCGCGCCAGGCGATACATCGCGGACTGCAGATGTCCCTGGCCGACGGCCTGGCGTTCGAGATCGAGGCCTATCACCGCACCGTGCCGACCCAGACCGACGTGAAGGCGTGCGCGCCTTCGTCGAAAAACGCTCAGCCCGAATTCAAGGGAGAATAGCCAATGTCAGACGAAGTCATCCTCACCTGCGCCGTCAGCGGCGGCCACAATAACCAGGGCAAGCACCCCGACTATCCGATCACGCCCGAACACATCGCGCGCGATTGCATCGAGGCCGCCAAAGCCGGTGCCGCGATTGTGCACATCCATGTGCGCGACCCGCAAACCGGCATGCGCTCGGGTGACCCGGCGCTGTTTCGCGAAGTGGTCGAACGCATCCGCGATTCCGGTAGCGACGTGCTGATCAACCTGACCACCAGCGAGGGCGCGCGCTTCGCGCCCGGCGAAGTCGACGCCGGCGTCGGTGGCCCGGGAACCACGCTGGTGCAACCGCTCGATCGACTGCACCACGTCGAAGAACTGCGCCCCGATATCTGTACGCTCGATGTCGGCACCTTCAATTTCGGCGAAACCATCTTCGTCAATACCCCGGCGCACCTGCGCATCATGGCGAAACGCATTCGCGAACTCGGCGTCAAACCCGAGATCGAGGTATTCGAGCCCGGTCACATCATGTTTGCACATCGGCTGATCGAGGAAGGATTGCTGGACGCGCCGCCGATGTTTCAGCTGTGCCTCGGTATTCCACATGCTGCGCCGGCGACGCCAGAAGTGTTCAACGTGATGAAGGGGCTGTTGCCCGACGGCGCCAACTGGAGCGCCTTCGGTATCTCGCGCATGGAGTTTTCGATCCTGGCGCAGGCGGCGAGCACCGGCGGTAACTGCCGCGTCGGGCTGGAAGACAACCTGTATCTCGATAAGGGCGAGTTTGCCACCAACCTTAAACTGGTGGAAAAGGCGGTACGCATCATTCGCGAACTCGGTCGAGAACCGGCCACGCCAGCCCAGGCCGCCGCACGCCTTGGCATTGTGCGTTAGCCATGGCCAGGCTCTACCTGATTCGCCACGCGCAGTCGCAGAACAACGAAATCTGGGACGGTAGAGGCGATGCCCAGCCAGGCCGCGTGCCCGACCCGGAAATTACCGACACCGGTCATCGCCAGGCCGCGGTGCTGGCGGAGCATCTTGCACACCCTGCGTCGGAACCGCGCCAGCATCCGTTTGCGGCGCCCGCCGAAACGCACTTCGGCCTGACCCACATTTATTGCAGCCTGATGACGCGTTCCATCCTGACCGCCGAATACATTGCCGGGGCCTGCAATCTGGAACTGCAGGCGCTGCCCGATATCTTTGAAAAGCACGGTATTTACGACCTCGACACGAAGGGCTATATGCACGGCTTGCCGGGCCCAGGGCGCGACTATTTCAGCGAGCGCTTTGCCCGACTCGGCCTGCCGGATGACTTCAATGACGACGGCTGGTGGAATCGACCGGTGGAAGATGAAGCCGCTTTTCTGCAGCGCATGAAAGCGGTGGTCGACAATCTGCGTGTGCGCCTGCAGGACAGCGACGACGTGGTCGGCCTGGTGGTGCACGGTGATTTCATCGATCAGTTTGTCAATGAACTGATGGGCGTAATCCGTCACCAGCCGAATTACGACAGCCACTGGGTCGGCAACTGGACGTTCCACAACACGTCAATCACGCGCATCGATTTTGTCAAAGGTTCGCACAGCGTGGTGTACCTGAATCGCATCGACCACCTGTCCAACGATCTGATCACCTGGTAAAAACCCGTGAAGCTGACCCCTGTGCAAACCAAACTGTACCGCGATAACGGTTACCTGTTTCCGCTCGACGTGTTCAACGCGCCATTGGTCGAGATGATTCGCGCCGAACTCGAGCAGGCGCAAGGTGACGCCACCCGGCTTGGCCTCGACGCGGAATGGCCGCGGCTGATTCGCGCCAACGCGCACTACCTGCTGCCCTTTGTCTACCAGGTGGCAACGGCGCCCCGATTGCTCGACGCGGTGGAATCGATTCTCGGCCCTGATCTGCTGCTGTGGAGTGCCGAATTTTTCATCAAGGACGCGCACAGCGACAAGCTGGTCAGCTGGCACCAGGATTTGACTTACTGGGGTCTCGGCGAGACCGATGACGAAATCACCGCCTGGGTGGCGCTCTCGGAATCCAGCGTTGAATCTGGCTGCATGCGTTTTCTACCCGGTTCGCATCAGAGCCGAATCGTGCCGCATCGCGATACCTTTGCCGAAACCAACCTGCTGTCGCGCGGGCAGGAAGTCGCAGTCGATGTCGACGAGGCGCAGGCGGTCAACGTGGAACTGCATCCCGGGCAGGTTTCGCTGCACCATGGACGCATGTTCCACGCATCGGGGCCCAATCAAAGCGACCACGAGCGCATCGGCCTGGTGTTTCGTTTCCTTACACCGGCAGTGCGCCAACTGGTGTCGCAGCGCGATTACGCGATGCAGGTGCGCGGCATAGACAGTATCGGCAACTGGATCCACGTGGCGCCGCCAACGCGCAACTTCGCCGAATCCGACCTCAAGCTGTACGAGCGCATCCGTGAAGATCAGCGCGCGGCACTCGCCGCTGGCGCCGAGCAGGATATGCACGCCGGCTATTGATGAAACAAGACCAGGCTGGATTCGCGTCAGTCGCCTCGGCAAGCCCCTGGATTACCTGACGATCAGGCAACTGGTCTCCGCATTGTGGGTGATCTTGCGCGAGACACTGCCCAGGATCTGACCTTTCAGTTTGCCCAACCCTCGCGTTCCGATCACGATCATGTCGGCTTTCCTGCGCTTGGCCATATCTAAAATACTGGTTGCTGGATCACCGGTGCCAATCGTGGTCTGCACATTTATGGCGCCGGCTTTTTCCGCCTTTTGCCGGGCCTCTTTCAAGACAGTCTCGGCGACCTTGCGCATGATTTCTTCGCGCGCACTGGCAAAGGATTCGATCGTGTCGGATTCCAGTTCCGGAATTTCCTTGATCTCAAACGGAATTTGCATGTCACGAATCACGTGAACGATGATCAACTCGGCGTCGTATTGACTGGAAAGCTGGGCGGCCATTTTCAGGGCACGATTGGAAGCGGCCGACGCATCGGTGGCAACCAGGATTCTTTTAATCATGGGATTCAGGCTCTAGGTCTTGAGAGATGATGTTAAATCCTAACAGCTTTTCGCTGAGCAGGTATAAACGTCAAGTTTGCCTGTTGTGGCGACTTTTCAGCTAAACTGATTGATTAAGGCCAGAAAAAAGCGGGCCAAAACGATGGGGGTGCGAGCGAATTTGAAATATCGAGATTTTGCCAGTTGTGCTGATCGATCATCTCGATTTGCGGGCCTACGTGCTTGATAACTTCGCGGCCTTCGAGAATGCGCACTGCCTGGTCGATCGAAATTCGACCCTGCATGACCGGTGCATCGTTGGGCGCCGCGAGGATCCGCCCACGCCGAATGCCACGATAAACAGCCGGCGTGAAATAGGTCGATATCACTTTGATCCGAGTCTCGAGCTTGCGATTACGCAAGGTACTGATTGCCGCCTCGGCCATCAATGCGTTGCCAACCATATAGTCGACCTGCGGATGGCTTTCCAACACTTCCTGGACCAGGGTGCGCTGGATTTCCTTACCCGTATCTCCCCATTTGGTGACCACCACTTCCACGGCACTATCCTGTAAACCACGCTTGAACCCGACTTCAATAAATTCGACCCAGCCCGCGCCCTGCGGCCCGGGAAACCAGGCAACCGTTACCGGTTCGCTTCCAGCCGGGTGTTGCCTGGCGAGATACTCACCCGCTACCCGACCCATGGTCGTCCAGGAAACCCCCGACTTGGCGGTAATTCCGGTGTCTTCGATATCGTTCACCGTCGCCAGCACGGGCATCCTTTTGGCAATTCTGGTAATGCTTTGATTGAGCCCCCGATATGAAACCGTACCAACAATCAGCGCATCGGTACCGGCGTCTGTGCACTGTTCGATCTGTTGCCGCTGGCGTTCAAGATTTGGGTATCCGCCGGCTTCGACCAGGGTAAATGCGACACCGAGTCGTTGCGCCTCCTGAACCATGCCGTAGTTTACATTGAGCCAGTAAGCGTCTTTCAAATGCGGATAGGAAATGCACAGATGCCAGGCTTTGCTGGCTGGCGTAGTCGGTTGATAGTCGATAAGTTGGCTGTCGCTGGAATAGTCGAAGGGTGTCGACCAGGTTTCCAGTTTCCATGTTTCGGCACGGGCTGTCGTCATGGTAGTGGCAACCAGGAACGAGTACAAGCTGAGTAGTAAATCGAAATAAAAGGGGGCTTTTCAATGCCTTCCTGCCGTCAAACGGAGATGCAAATCATTGTACCCTTGCTTTTTACCACTGCAAGGCGCAGCATTTTGCCATGCGTAAGCTTGGCATTGCGGCAAAAATCTACCTGGCCTTCGGCAGCATTATTCTGATGGCCGCGGTTGCGTCTTCGATTGGCTGGAAGGGATTTGAACGTGTCACCGAATCACAAAACTCGGTGATCGATCAGGCGATTCCGGGGCTGCGGCAGGCGCATCGGTTGTCCGCACTGAATGCATCCATTGGCGCCGCCTCGGCGTCAATTGCTGCGCTGCGAGCAATGAGACGGAACGCGTCAAGATCAGTTCGGCACTGTTCTCCGAGGTCGGTCAGGTCAACTGCTTACTGGACGACTTTCAACAAAAGGGCTTTTCACTTGATGTCCTTGCAGTCGTTACGCGAAACCGTGAGTGATATCGAAGAGCAAGCTGCGCAGACAGGATGACCTGGTACGCCAACGAATCTACCAGCAGGCGCGTTTCTCACAGCTGGAAGCGAGCTTGATCGCCACCACCGAAGAGTTGAACGAACTGGCGGATTCCCTGGTAGCCAACGCGGCTGCGACCACCACGGCAATCACGTCGAACCTGTATGACATGGTGGAGGACAACGCCAGAAAACAGGAACTCTACAGTGTTTTTGACCGGCTGGTCGAAGTCGATCTCGACGCCATGGAGCGCATGTACGAGCTGCGACTGCGCAGCGCCAACTTGAACGGCCTGTTCAGTCGAGTTGCGAAGGAATTCGATCTGGATGAGCTGGCAAACCTGCGCCGGCGTACCGCCGAAACCATTTCGATTCTGAAACGCCGCATCAGTGAAATAAACGACCCGCAACGACGACAAAGGCGTCTCAATTAGTCTCCGCGATGGAAGTCGACAATGGACCTTTGTACGTCTACGGGATTTTCGAAACGCGCGTGTCCTTGTTGCGTATCGGAAGATCACTGTCGCGGCTTTCTGTCGAAGGCGCCGAAGCCTCGCAGGCGCTGAATGGCATCGTCAACGAATTGAACGTGGCTGGCGGGCAGTTGATCAATCGGGTTTCGACCACCGCAAAGGAGTCACTCGATACCAGCCGTAGTCTGTTCGGAATGGATACTCGATCCTGCTGTTGCTGGTCGCGGCGGCCATCTTGTGGTGGTTTATAAAACGCAATGTCGTGAGGTTTGCCCATCTTAAAAATGATGTTTCGATTGGATTTCCTCGCTCTTTCGACCTCGGCTCTGGCAACGGCACGCAGTTCATTTGCCGGACGTGGATCTTGGAAATACGCGCGTATGAAGCCGACAGGCTTTCAGGAGTGATATCCTCTCGTGAGGGGCTGTTTTTTTTCAATTCCTCGATCACCACGCTATCGATGTTGTACCCAGCCAGAGTTACTTTCATGGCTTCTACAATAGAAACCTAAGAAAAAAATGTCAATATCATAATTGACCTTTACCAAAATCGAAGAAAAGACTAAAATATCTCGTTATACGAATTGTTTAAGGAGAACGATATGCTTGATGTTTCAACCGCTTCGGTAAAAGACCTTATGGGATATTCGATCCGGGCAGAAATGGATTCGAACAAAGCGTACTCAGATTTAGCCGACAGGGTTTCAAATCCCTTATTAAAAGAAAAATTCCGTTGGCTGGCATTCGAGGAAAACAAACACAAAGAGATCCTGATGAAACTTTATGCGGCTCTTTTTCCCAATCAAACCATCCAAATTCCTGAAGAACCCAGCAAAG
>CAWIHJ010000080.1:0-21192 GCA_963835795.1 uncultured Gammaproteobacteria bacterium | reverse complement strand
AAAAGTCCGGCGACGACGAGACGGATGAACTCCCTGACGTGAAGATCGACTTCGAGCGCGCACACGAGCGCTGGCAACGCATCATGCCCATGTCGGCCGGACAGTGGGACCTGACGCAGACCCCCGACGGCAAGTACTGGCTCTTCATTGCCGACCTGCCCGGCGGCCGGAATATCTGGCGCGTGCCGGTGGACCCGGATTCCGACGACAAACCGCTGCAGCTCACCAAGGGCAAAAAGGGCAAGTCGGAGATCACGGTAGGCGCCAAGAGCAAAACGGTCTACTATCTCCAGGGCAGTCGCATCGGTAAAGTGGGCATCGACGGCAAGGACCAGGAACTGCTCTCGTTCAAGGCGGACTACGACTACCACCCGGCGCTGCGCGACGAACAGAAGCTGACCGAAGTCTGGCGCACGCTGGGCAATTACTTCTACGATCCCAATCTCCACGGCGCCGACTGGGACGACCAGCGCGCCGCATACGCCGCCATGCTGCCGCACGTGGCGCTGCAGGAAGAAATCCACGAACTGCTGCGCGAGTTCATTGGCAATCTCAACGCGTCGCACCTGAACGTTTACGGCGGCTTGCCGAGCCTCTCTTCGGACCGGCAATCGGGCTACCTGGGTGTCGAGTTCGCGCCCGAGGCGCTGGCCCGGGGACGGTACGTCGTCGACTACGTGTACCCCGGGGTCGATACGAGTCGTTACGCCGACTGACACTAGCGGGCTCGGCTAGAGCGGCGCTTCAGCTGCCGCCTGGCGCAGCAGCGCCATCCAGCCGAGGCTTTCCTCGGTGCTGGCCGATGGCCGGTATTCCGCACCGACGGGCCTTGCGTAGTTGAGTTTGGCAAGCTCGCGCATTACCTGGCAATAATCGAGTTCACCGGCATCCGGTTCACGCCTGTCTGGCACCGAGGCGATCTGAATGTGGCCGATAATCGGCAGCAAAGACCGCAGCCGCCGCGACACATCGCCTTCCATGATTTGCACGTGGTAACAGTCGAACATCAGCTTCAAATTGTCGACGCTAATCTCGTCGATCAACGCTTGTGCCTGGGTGGTGGTTTGCAAAAAATATCCGGGCACATCGAAGTGATTGAGCGGCTCAATCAGTATCGTCAGACCATTGCCCGCCGCCTGCCGGCTCGCATAACGTAGATTGGCGACAAAGGTGTGCCTTGCCTCCTCACCCGCGGCGATGCCGGCCAACACGTGCACGTTCTGCGCACCAATGGCCGCCGCATAGGCGATCGCCTGGTCGATCGCGGCCTGCGCTTGCGCTTCCCGGCCCGGTACAGCCGACAGCCCGAAATCTCCCGCCGCGTGATCGCCATAGGTGGTATTTAGCCCCAGCATCTTGAGCCCGCATTCGCTCAATGCCGCCGTCACCTCCGGCACCGGCACCGCGTAAGGGTATTGGCATTCGACGGCATCGAATCCCGCCAGCGCAGCGGCCCGGATCGCCGCGGGCAGGTACAAATCCGACCACAGGTAACCGAGGTTGGCAGAGAATTTCAAATGACGCTGCCCACGAGCACTTGTTCTGCCCGGGCAAAATAATCATCGGCGCCAAAATTACCCGACTTCAAAGCCAGCACCAGCCCGGGGCGCGCGCGCAGGGCCGGGACCCCCGGATCGATCTCCGGGCCAATTTCCAGCGTGACAATACCCAGGCCCTCAACCACCGCGCCCGACGTCTCACCGCCGGCCACCAGCAACCGCCGCACCCCGGAGCCGACCAGGCAACGCGCCGTTTCGGCAAAAAAGTTTTCCAGTAAATCCGCCGCCGCCTCACGGCCCAACGCCTGCTGCACGCTGGCGACCGTTGCGGGATCGGCGGAACTATAGACAAGCGGAATACCCGACTGCGCCAGCGCCCAGGCGGCGACCTGTGCCGCCGTGGTATTTCCACCCTCGACGTCGGCGGCAATAACCTCGAACGCCGGGTGATCACGGCGATGTACTCTCGACCTGCCGACGCGTGGTTTGCGAGCAGGAACCGGACAGGGCCACGCACAGGCCGCCCTCACCGCTCCACTCACCCGGCTTGTCGGTCACCAATCCAGCGCGCAGGAAGTTGCCGGGCAAACCCATGGCCACGCCCGAGCCACCGGTGACCAGCAATAAATCGTCGGCAGCGGCGCCAATCTGCAACAGATCTGCATTGCGAATGGCATCCACCACGATCAACCGATGACCGGCAGACTGTTGTTCGCGCAGCGCCCGCTTGATCGCGTCTGTCCCCTGAAAAACCGTGGCGGCGGCGACATGACCGACGCTGCCCTGGGTTTGCAGATCGAGCCAGCGGCGGATGTCCGCGTCGGTCATGGGTGTTAACGGGTGATGCTGCATGCCGCTTTCGTTGAGCAATCGATCATTCACAAATAGATGCCCCTGGTACAGTGATCGTCCGGTGCCCGGGAACGCTGGGCAAACGATGACGCGATCGGCAGCAAGCGCATCGGCCAGCGCCTCGGCTACCGGGCCGATGTTGCCATCGGTGGTCGAATCGAAGGTAGAACAATACTTGAAGAAAAATTGCCGGCAGCCCTGCGCGCGCAGCCACTCGAGCGCAGCTAGCGACTGCCGCACGGCATCGCCAGCTGCGATCGAACGCGACTTCAGCGCGATCACACCGGCCTCGACCCGGGGATCGGCCGCCACCGACGGCAGGCCCGAATACTGCACCGTGTGCATGCCCTGTTTTGCCAGCGTGTTGGCCAGATCGCTGGAGCCGGTAAAATCATCGCCAATGCAGCCGAGCAGCATTCATCGTCTCCCGGGGAAACCTGTTATTAAATCAACCCTGTACCAGGGCAAAACCCTGGCTGGGGATTATATCGGCAAATGACCCTCGCCTTGCAGTTTTACCGACCGGGACAAAAACGGGTAATCGACAGAAATTAAGGACAGTAAACCTGTTTCTCGCACAAACTTCTGGCACAATCGCGGCCCATGACAAGCAAACCCGAAAACCTGCTGCCCACGCTCGGATTCCTGCGCATTGCCCTGCTGTTGCTCGCGCTGGTGAACGTGGCGCTGCCACTGGCGGACATCCTGTTCGCATTCACGGCAGGCAGCGACCGGCACGACTTTTGGACAGTGCTGATCCACGTGATCGCACCCGCGATGGCACCACTGCTGGTGGTCGTCATCTTCTTCGATTACATCATGTCGCGGGTACGCGCCGCGGATGCCGAAGGCGCGGTGCGCACAGGTTTTACCCGAATCGGGCGTGTCGAGCTCGCCGCCATCGGCCTTCATCCTGTTGTTCTGGATTCCGTATTTCTATTACAAGCTGAGCTGACAGGTTTCATCCGCCGGCTGGCGTCGAGTAAAAATCAACCACCCGAAATACTGCGCATTGATTTTGTAGCCGCTCGACCGACCGTGGCCTCGCGCCAGGCGATGTAGATACCCGAAGCGCAGATAATGCCGATGCCGATGAACACAGCTGGCGTCGGCACTTCGCCCCAGAAAATCATCCCGGCGAGAATGGTCCAGATGATTTGCATGTAACGAAACGGCGCCACGGCCACCAGTTGCCCGTGCCGAAACGCCTCCACCATGAGGAAATGGGCGACCACGAACGCGCTCGCGCTGATGGCGAACCAGTGAATATCTTCGACGCGCAGTGGCGCCCAGCCGCCAACGAGCGTAAACAGCCCGGCCACGGCGAGTATGCAGCCGGTGGTGAACACGATCCGCAGGCTCGATTCCCCGCCGGCCATTTGCCGCGTCACCAGGTCACGCGTGGCATCGGCGAGCGCCACGATCAACGGCAATACCACCGCCCAGTGCATGGCCTCGGTGCCCGGGCGAATGACAAACAGCACGCCGATGAAGCCCACCACCACGGCCCCCAGCCGATGCCAGCCGACCGACTCGCCAAGAAAAAAGCGACCGAAAAGCGTCATGAACATCGGCCCGGCAAAGGCGATGGCCACCACCTCGGCAAACGGCAGATAACGCAGCGATAATACAAATGCAAAGGCGCCGACCGCATACAACCCGCCGCGATAAAAATGCGGCCGCCAGCTGCGCGCGGCGAACAGTGCCTCACCGCGTAAGCGCATCACCATTGCACTAATGAGCACGATCAAGGCGGCCTGCAGAAACAGTATCTGCCCCACGGGATAATGCGGCACCAGCCACTTGCTGATGCCGTCATTGGTGGTCAAAAACAGGCCCGCCGATACCAGGAAGGCAATGCCCAACAGATTGTTAACCGGTGTCGTGTTCAAACTCGCCCTCTTGATGTGCGACTCGATATTTCAGCTACTGCGCCCACGAATGGCTCAGCCCGGCGTGAAGCCTGCGACCGCAGGCGCCGAAAATCAAGCGATATACGGGATATGGGTGGCGATAAACAGGGGTTAGCGAGCAGCGCGAGTGACCTGCCGCTTTAAGACCAGTCTGTTCAACTGGCGAGGCTGCAAAATGCACCGCGATAATACTTCGCCGCCAGGCGTTACTTTTGTAGTGCTTCAATCTGGTTACCCGGTGGCACGAGTTAATGATTGGTCGACGAAAAACTTGTTCGCTATCTTCCATGCGCCGTCTATTTTTACCAGTTGAAAGGTATCAATAAAACGGCCACCAAAATCAAACGTTACTGTCGCTCCATCTTAACTAAATATATGCATGCTGATTATTTACCCTTCACCAGAGCCAAAGGTGGGAGGTGGAAAAGTAAAAATAATCGAATGCCTGGGTTCAACCTGGACGCCCCTTTTGCGTGCGAAACGCTGGTTAGTTGCGTGCCGATTCGTGTACCTCAATATCAAGTCCTTCGAGCAGCGCTGCTACGACTGACTCCGGGGTAAGCACTCGAACCACGGCAGGCGAGGCACTGATCGGGTATTGCTCGACGTAGCCATGGTGTGACCAGGTATGCAGATACCCGTGCCAGATGAGCACAGCTCTATCCTCGAATTCTACAAACACCCCATCTGGCAGGTTCCTTATCTTCGCGTCATGAGTAACCTGCCCCCCGCCGCGCACGGCTCTCTCTGCGTGAAGCTGCTTGTCCAGAAACCCTATCCCGGGATCTGGAGATTGCAAGAGGTTGCGGTTGGCCGTGCACCATGCCGTTTTGAATGCCTTAAATTTCTCCCGGCGACATTCACCACAGGGCCTATGACCAGCCGCAAAGGCCGTAGCTTCGTCCAGGAAAAACAATTCCGAGTAAGTGCCAGGGCTAAAAACGACGCGTTTTCTACCTTTGAACTCAAGTTTGCAGGTTACCCATGCTTTATGACGCCAGGGCGCCACTATTTCTCGGCGGTCGTTGTGCAGGATGCCGCGATTGCCCAGCCATGCGCCCCGGGCAGGAACTGCTTCCAATTCACCCCTGGGAGTTACTCGATTCTGTAAGGCTTTAGTCATAAGCAACTAACGTCTCGTATCCACGGCAAATGGCAATCACCAGCGCTGCAACTTGGCCGGCTGCATGCAATAGTTACAAGGTGGGTGAGATCCACCCGCACTGACAAGTTTGTATAGCTTGCTGAAAATGATGGGACGATGCCGCGAATCAGCACTCGAAGCGGATCAATTCTTCGTCGCTGGCCTCCGCCACGGGTTTGCCCAGGCTGATCGAACCCGTGCCGCGCAGCACCATTTCCTCGCGGCGCAGGTAGACTTCGTCGTCGCCGCTGACACTGATATAGGTGCCGTTGGTGCCGTGGTCGACGAGCACAAATTTACCGCGGCGCAGTTCGCAGAATACGTGTTTGCGCGAGGCGAGCGTCGTGTTGACGACGAGGTCGCAGGTCTCGTCGCGGCCGATCCAGATCGAATCGGATTCGCTGTTGATTTCACAGGTCACCGCACCGAGACGCAGGCGCAAGGCAGTCGGCAGGACCACGACGCGCGACATCAGTTGCGTCGCCACCCGGGTCACGTCATCGCCCTCCTCCCACATCACTTCGTACACCGCCAGCTTTTCCTGCTTGCCCTTGACATGGGTCAGGTCGACCAGGCGCACTTGCGCGGAAAGCTCGGGGCCGAGTTCGGCAACGGTGTCGGCGGTGGTAATGATCTGCCCGGCCTTGGCGATGCCGGCCACGCGCGCGGCCAGGTTGACCGCATCGCCGAAGATATCGTTTTCCTCCTCGATGACCTCGCCGTAGTGAACGCCAGCACGAATCGACAGCTGCGTGCCTTCCAGCGTTCCCAGCCTCATGATTTCCTGCTGTGAAACCCTCGCGGCGGCCAGGGCGTCATCGGCGGAGTCGAAGCGGCACATCAATTCATCGCCAATCTTCTTGATGACGATGCCTTTGTAGGTCGCGACAACCACCTGCAATTGACTCAGGCACTTGTCGATGGTGCGCTTCGCCACCTCGTCACCGAGCAGGTCGTACATTTGGGTGCTGCCGCTGATGTCGGCAAACAGGATGGCGCAACTGGTTTTCAGCATGGATGGACGGGATTGATACTCGAAGCGCTTATTATCACATTATTGAAACGGGATACGCAGCTATTTTCCTGACCTTAAAGCTCCTTATCTATCTCGTAAACAGGCTTTCGATCGCGCGGCGGGGCAGCCGGATACGCTCGATACTGGCGCTGGATGGCAATCTGATCCGCGAGGAAGCGGGCATCGTGCCAGACTCCCCAGATGAATGATGATCCGCGGCGCGACTGCCACGGCAAGCCGAGGAAGTAAACCCCGGGCTCCGTCGAGACCCCGCGCTGATGCTGCGGCTTGCCGTTGGCATCGAAGGCGTCGACTTTCAGCCAGCTGTAATCCACGGCAAAGCCGGTGGCCCAGATGATCGAAGTGACGCCCGCATCGGCCAGGTTCAACTCGAGCAGTGGGTCGGAAACACAGGGCGGATCGGGATCGATGCGGCGCGCTTCGGGTTCTTCAGGCAGGTCGAGGCCATTGCGCTCGATGTAGGCATCCGCTTCGTCCAGCAACGACAGGTAATTCGCATCTCCTCCGGCGATATTGTCGGCGAGGTCGGGGGCAAAGGTCAGCACGCCGTCGCGGTAGGCCTGCGTCAGTCCGACGAGTTTCATGCCCTGCGCGGCAAGCCGCCGGAAGTCGACCGTACGCCCGCCATGCGCACCGCTCACCGAAATGGTGATGTGTTCGGTTCCGGGCTCGAGCGCCGCCGCATCCCATTTGCCGAGCACGCCCAGCCACCAGACAAAGTCACGCCCGCGATAGCTGCGCGGTGGACGATCGTGCGGGCCGACCGAGAGATAGACCGTTCTGCCCGCACCGAGCAGCTCATCGGCGATCTGGCCGCCGGAAGAACCGGCGCCGACCACCAGCACCGCGCCCGCGGGTAACTGTTCGGGATTGCGGTAGTCGTTGGAATGGATCTGCTCGACGCCCGCGTCGGCAGGCACCACGGGTGGGATGATGGGCCGCTGGAAAGGTCCGGTGGCAGCGACCACGCTATTGGCTTCGATGACGCCCGCGGAGGTTTCCACGCGAAAGCCCGGGCACCCCTTGTTGGGCTGCACCGCGGTCACTTCCACGCCGCAGCGGACGGGGGCATCGATCATTTTTGCGTAATCGACAAAATAATCCGCAACCCGCTCCTTGGCGGGGAAGGCATCGGCATCGCAATCGGCGAATTCCATGCCCGGAAAGCGATCGTGCCAGGCTGGTCCGTTGGCCACCAGCGAATCCCACCTTCCAGTACGCCAGCGTTCGGCAATTCGCGCGCGCTCGAGCACCAGGTGCGGGATGCCACAGTGGCTCAGATGTTCGCTCATGGCGATGCCGGCCTGGCCGCCGCCAACCACGAGTGTGTCTATCTTTTCAATCGACATTTGCGGGTCCTTAGTGGGTATCCGGCGTATATTGCCCAGGCGCCTGGCTTAATTAAAGTAATCTTTTTCGAGGTTTTGCATCAAATTTACTAAAATCAGATAAAATCTGGTTGACCGCCAAATCGAAGCGAATTTCCGTCATTCCCGCTGGGGTGAATTCAGCTGCTGTTTCAGCGCCTCATTTTCCTTGACCAGCGGCGCCATCATCGCGCTAACCTCGGCCTGCGAATAACGTGGCGTGATGTGTTGCGGGCAGTTCCAGTCGAAAGCCGCAACCTGGATGATAAATCCGCGCTCGACCCGCGCCTGGTAGTCGGGCACAGACAATTGCGCGGCAAGCGCTGTTTCGTGCTCAGCCAGTTCGCGTACGCGGCCCAGCAATTTCAGCCGACGCTGCTGCGGGTAATCCATGAAGAAAAGCGCAACCCGGTCATTGTGGTGAAAATTCCCGGTGCTCACATACTGCCGGTTGCCGCGAAAATCCGCGAAACCCAGTGTCTGTTCATCGAGCACCTTCATGAATCCGGCGGGGCCGCCGCGGTGCTGCAGGTAAGGCCATTCCGTCTCGCTGACGCTCGCCATGTAGAAGCTGTCGCGTTCGGCAATGAAGGCTGCTTCCAGCTCGCCGAGAAGGCAGTTGCTGTCTTCACTCGCTTCCATGCGGGCGTAAGCCTTGCGACTCCCCTCGGCCTGCTGGATTTCTTTTACTGCGTCGGTGAACGCAATTTCTGCAAATTTATGTCCCATGGTTTTATCTCCGATATTCGCCAGCAGGATGATCAAAAAAACTGTGCACCGATGATTCGCTGCACAGTGTAGCAAAGCGCCCGAAGATCAACGCAGGGTTTGGCTCATGAATGCGTCGATGCGCTCGCTGATGAAACCAAGATGCGTTTCCAGGGCAAAATGACCCGCGTCCAGCAAGTGTTTTTCCACGGTTGCCAGGTCGCGCTCATACGGGTGGGCACCGGAGGCCGGGAATATGTGATCGCCTTTTCCCCAGACGATCAACGCGGGCGGTTGATGCTGGCGAAACAGTGCCTGCCAAACCGGGTACTCGGTGACATTGCTGGCGTAGCTCAGAAACATCGCCAGTTGGATGTCTTTATTGCCTGGACGCTCCAGCAAATATTGATCGTGGTGCCAGTTATCGGGGCTCACCAGTTCGAGCTTGTCGGCGGGTATGCCATGCGTCCATTGCCATTTGGTGGCGTCGATGGTCAGCAAGGCGTCACGCAGACCTTCGCGCTTTTCGCTTGACGGATCGGCCCAGTAAGCCTTGATCGGATCCCAGAAGGCTTGCAGGCCTTCGTCGTAAGCGTTGCCGTTTTGAATGATAAATCCACTGACCCGCTCGGGGTGTTTGGCGAACAGGCGAAAGCCCACGGGTGCACCATAATCCATCAGGTACATCGCATATTTGTTGATCGATTTGCGTTCCAGCAGTTCATCGATGACGTTGGCAAAATTGGCGAAGGAATAATCAAACTCGCCAAGCACCGGCATCGCACTGGCACCGAAGCCCGGGTAATCCGGCGCAATCACGTGATATTTATCGGCCAGTTGCGGGATCAACTCGCGAAACATGTGGCTGGACGTGGGAAAGCCGTGCAACAGCACAATGGCAGGATTCGACGGATCACCGGCCTCGCGATAGGCGATGTCGATGCCCTGGATTTCGATACTGCGAAAGCGCGCATCGGTGATGCGATCATCGGCGGCCGAGGCTGGGCTGCTTGTCGCCTGAGCAGCGATGGGCGTGAAGCCGAGAAGGGTTGCTAATGCGAAGCCCGCGATAAGGCGATTGAAGCGTTTGTTTTTCATGACATGTCCTCGATTAGTGAATGTAGATAAAAACTTAAGCGCCGTAATTGGCGTTGAGAGACAATTTACTTAATTCCTATTACCAACAGAATACTGATAATATATAATTTACTATTTCGTAATCTGGAATAATCATTGGATCGTTTGCAAACCATGGCGACTTTCGTCGCCGTCGCGGAAGGGCAGAGTTTCTCGGCCGCCGCGCGCCGCTTGAACGTGTCGCCGCCGGTGGTGACCCGTGCCGTTGCCGAGCTTGAACAGAGACTCGGGGTAAAACTGTTGAATCGGACGACGCGCCATGTGCGCCCTACCGAAGCCGGGCTTCGCTACGCCGAAGATGCGCGCCGCGTGCTCGAGGAAATAGACCTCGCGGACGAGGCGGCCGCCGGAATCAATGCCGAACCACGCGGCGAGCTGGTGGTCACCGCACCCGTTTTATTTGGTCGCAAGCACGTTATGCCGGGAATCGTTGACTATTTGAATCGCTATCCCGAGACACAGTTGCGGGCGCTGTTCATCGATCGCGTGGTCAATATGCTCGAAGAAGGGATCGACGTCGGCATTCGCATCGGCGAACTGCCGGATTCAACCCTGCGCGCCCTGAGAGTGGGCAGCGTGCGCTGGGTGACGGTGGTGTCTCCCACCTACCTGGCAAACTTCGGGGTACCAGACACCCCGCAAGCGCTATCGATGCATGCAACCGTCCTGTCGAGTGCAGCCGGTTACATTAGCAACTGGGAATTCCATGCATCCGCAAAACCCCGTGTGGTTCGCGTAAATCCCCGGCTGGTGGTTTCAACCAATGATGCGGCGATCGAAGCGGCCACCGAGGGCTTTGGCATTACCCGGGTACTGTCCTACCAGGTTGCGGCGAGCCTCGCGCATGGGGAACTGGTATCGATACTCCAGGAATTTGAACCCCCCGAAATACCCGTGCATATCTTGCACCGGGAAGGACGCCATTCGACTTCCAGAATTCGAACGTTTATCGATTTAATGGCGCATCGGTTGCGTGCTGACGCGAGCTTGCAATGAGCAAAACCTGGCCGAGGCCAGCTGTTTAAATGGCGAGCGTATCGTAATACCCGACACAAACCACGAAGCGGCCCGCGCGTTTGAAGAACACCCGTTTGGCGGTCATTCTTGCGGTGCAGGGGCTGTACCAGTGATAGTCAATCCAGCCCTCCCCGTGGACGTATGCCTGTTGCAGTATTTCGCGGATGAAGTAGTGCCCGTTCAAATCACGCGCCGCCCAGGCGTTGCTACCGACCGACTCGGGCGAAGCGCCATTGGCAACGATGGTTCCACGCTGATCCAGCACAAAGACGTAGAGATCGCCATTGATGAATTCACCACCGGGATCCATCATGTGCCGAAACGCCGCGGCGGCGCCCAGTTCATCCATCAGTGCGGTCGCCCTGCCCACCAGGTCGACTACATCCACCATGCTGCCGTGGTAACAGGCTTCGGTTGGGTGCTCCCGGGTGATGACTTCCAGCGACGCTGCACCGGCACCCTGGCCGATAAAAATAAGCAGAAAAACCAGTGAACCGAGCAAATAGCGGATCAGCCTGCGCGCTGCACTTGCCTTACCCGGCATCGCGTAGCCCTGATCTGTTTGCTGCGTTTTAGTCATCTTGCGTAATCGGATCGCCGACCTGAATTTGACCGCCTTCAATAATCCGGCAATTCAACCCGGAGCGATTGAGCAGTGGCACGAACACTTTTTTGTCCAACAGGGTTTGCAGGTACTTGCAGGGAACGTTCAATCTTCCCCCTTCCAGCAGGGTATCGCCGACCCTGAAGCGTCGCCCGACGAGGTGATTCAGCGGCACGTCGCGGGTGGTCAGGTTACGGCGATGCTCGACGGGTAACAATTCAATGCCGTGGTCTCTTTGAATGGCGATCAAGGTTTCCTCGTCGATCAGCGTGACTTCGCGGATATCGACGAGATGCGAGTAGTAGCCCCTGCCCGTGGCATAGCGATCACCTTCGATGCCCACGCCCGCGATCAACGTGGCCTGTGCTAATGCCTGCATCGTTTCGCCACCGGCAGCGGCGATGTGAATACTGAGTAATTGCCCGTTAAATTTCATGGTCATCGCTCTGTCCAATCCTGTTTGACTGCAACCAGCAGCCAGCCGGGCCGCTCCAGCTCGGTCATGTAGTTGAATTCTTCAAGCTTGTGGATCGACCACAGGCCGTCGTCCTGCATTTGCCTGAAGACCTGTTCGAATTCGCCGGACTGGTAATAAGTGCCATTCATGGTCAGCACAAACAGACCCCCGCGCCGAATCGGACGCAACATTTCCGCCACGTGGTGGGCGCCGACGTGGCCCGCACCGAGCGAACCCACGCACAGGCCGGCCGCGTAAGTTTCGTCATCGAGTGCAATGCGCGCGGTCAGGTCCACGCACAACAGATGCCGATAAACCTGCTTGGCGCGCGCCTGTTCGAGCATCCGAGTTGAAATGTCGGCGCCGTCAATAGTAACGAATCCCTGTTCGGCCAGGGCTTCCCCGGCTAACCCGGTACCACAGCCGAAATCGATAATCTCGAGATCGCGCCATTCCTGTTCCTGGGCAAGTCCCCAGGCCAGTTCACGCGCGGCAACACCCGGCGAAATATAACCAAACTCGTTCAACAGATGATGGTCGTAGTCGGCTGACCAGTCGTCGTAAATATCGCGCGAACTGTCGCCCGGCTCGAGTGTACTGACGCGTTTCAATATATCGCTGGAATCTTTGGCCATCGGCTCCTTACCTGCAAAATAGATTTTATACCGCGGTGGCAGACATACTATTTGACGTTTACCGGGCAGCCCTGTCAAATGCGTGGATCGGCCCGAATGGGCTTTGCTTAAAAAATTTAACGAGTCATCCCCAGCCGGGCGGTTCGGCATTTCGGCCTTACGACCGCGGCACCATTGCAAGCTCCCTGCCTGCGCCGGTCCGACGCATCGGGCGGTCCGACGCATCAGGATGACTCCCAAACCGTTGACCCGGAGCCCGACAATTTAGATGTTACGCCTGCAGCCGACCACGCAAAGCATTCTACTGGTGATGTCTTCCGTGGCGCTGTTCGCATTGCTGTCGCTGGTGGCCAAGCTACTGGGGACGGACACGCTGGGACCGCCGCTGCACCCGATACAGATATCCGCGGCGCGCTTCATCATTGCGCTGATGTTTCTCGGTGGAATATTTATCGCCAGGCCAATCTCGTTCGAGCGGGTTCCGTGGGGGCTGCACCTGCGCCGCGGCATCGCCGGCTGGTGTGGCGTCACCAGCCTGTTCGCCGCCGCGATTCTAATTCCGCTGGCCGACGCCACGGCGATCAGCTTTCTCAGCATTATCGTTACCCTGGGCCTGTCGGTGCTGATGCTCAAAGAACGCGCGGGACCCAGGCGCTGGGGGGCGGCGATCATCGCACTGCTCGGCGCGTTGCTGATTACCCGCCCCGGCACCGCTGCGTTTCAACCGGTGGCGTTGATCGCCTTGCTGGCGGCGATTTTCATCGGCTTCGAAATCATCTTTATCAAGCAACTCAGCGGGCGCGAACCGATACTGCGCATCCTCATCATCAACAACCTGATCGGCGCCACGATTTCCGCCTGTGTCATCGGTTTCGTCTGGCAAACACCGACCGCGTCACAATGGCTACTCATCCTGCTCATCGGCTCGTTAATGCTCGCCGTGCAGTTGACCAACATCCTCGCCATGCAACGCGGTGACGCCAGCTTCATCGCACCCTTCTGGTTGGCGACCCCGGCATT
Source organism: uncultured Gammaproteobacteria bacterium (assembly GCA_963835795.1). Lineage (GTDB taxonomy): Bacteria > Pseudomonadota > Gammaproteobacteria. The sequence continues at coordinate 7,803 of CAWIHJ010000080.1, read as the reverse complement.
TGCGGCCATTTACGACTACCTGGTGTTCAGCCAGACGATCTCTGCGCCGAGTGGCCTCGGCATCCTGTTGATCGTCGGCGGTGGGGTCTTTATCAGCTGGCGCGAACACCGCACAAAACCGATACCGACGCCTGAAAATCCCGCAGGATGATTTTCAGCCGGGCTACTTTTGCTCGGCGCGATCCAGTATCACCCCGACTTCGGCAAAATAGTTGTCGACCGACTCGCCACTGCCGAACAGGGTAAATCCAGGGAACATCTCGCTGTTGGTCTGGGCATAGGCATCGAAATCATCCTGCGTCAGAAAGTCGACTGCCGACACCCCTCCGACAATAACCATACTGATAATCAAGCCGATGGCGGTCGCATGACGCCCGGATGTCGCGAAATAGAGATTGAACTTTACCAGCCAGGCGACCATTACCAGCATCACCAGCACGCTGAAAACGGTACTCAGCGACGCAGCGTTACTGGCAAAATCAATGTAGTCCAATAGTGGCCATACGAGGATAAGCGCGATCAGCCAGACCGTGGAAATAAACAGTTGCTGGCCGTAGTGATAGTGGTGGCGAACCAGCTTGCCGGTGATGGCCCAGATCCCCGACCAGACCAGTAAAATGACATTCAGCCACAACAAGTTGATGACGTAGGATTTCCATTCGACTTCGCGCGTGGCATCGAGCAGGTAATCCACGGCGAAATCCAGCAGGTTGCAGGCGACCAGGGCCAGCAAGGGTATGACTAAGCCAATCGAATCGTGATGCAGCCAGCTGGAAAGTAACAGCTTGCGCGTGGGCGCTACCGCGTGATCGGGCGAAAAAACCTGGATTTCCGTGCGGCCAAGCACCAGGCGATCGCCCGATTGCAGTTCGACTCTTGGCGCCGCCAGGACTTCTTTGTTCAGCAGGACGCGGTTGGTGTCGTCGTGATTTTCAAAAAACCAGCGGCCGTCAGCGCACACAAAGGCGGCCTGGTTGGCGGCGATATAAGGGTCGGTCAGCACCACGCGGTTGCCAAATCCACGCCCGATACCGATGGCTTCGCCATCGCTGTGAATCAGCTCCCTGACCCGGCCGGGCCGGCCACCGATCTGGATAATCAAGGTTTCCATTCGATCGACTCCATCACGCGTTTGAACAGGGCGATCGCATTTTCCTTGCTGATGCCTGACGCGGCGTATTTCACCAGCAGGGCCTCGCGCTTATGATCGATGGTTACCATGACCAGGCTGGCATCGAACAGACCGTCATATTTTTTATAGCGTCGAAAGCAACTCGACACCCGCCAACGTTGTCCGCCACTGCCAACGGTATCCTGGTGGCAGGTGAAATTGCTGATTTCCTCTTCATCGTCGGAACTGTAGGGGGTACGGTGTTCGAATCGACTGGATACCGCCTGGTAAAACTGGAACGGGTTCAGCCGGTCAGTGGTAATCCACTCGTAGTCATAGGTCATGCGACCGGTGTAGAGTTCCTCGCTGATGTAAATTGAATCCTCGGACTGACAGTGCTGGTGCGCGCCGACAAAGTACACCTTGGCGTCGTCTTCGGTATGCCCCCAGCAGCGCAGGTTGGGCGCCAGGCGTGCCGGCACCGCGGCCTTGCCCAGCTGATCGTTGGTAAATTCCCGCGCCAGGATAGACTGGTAAAAAGTATGCTGATCGGCGTGCAATGCCTGCTGAATGCGCACCGGGTAAGCGACGTCGGCATCGATCCCCGCCGCGACCCGCTGCACCAGGGCCTGCAGTTTATCGACGGGTACCAGGAAGCTGATGTCGTCGCCTCCCTTGGAGACATTGATGCCGATTACCCGGCCCTGCGGATCGAGTGCCGGGCCGCCACTCATGCCCGGATTCAACGATCCGGAAAACAGGATTTGCGCGTGCCGCACATGTTGCACCAGCCCGTTGTAAGTTCCCTCGACGATGGTCATGCCGAGATCGTGCGGGTTGCCCATCGAAAAAATCCGATCCCCCTGTTGCAGTGATGCATTGCCGAGCGGCATGAATGCCTGGTCGAGTCCAGCGGACTGTAAAATGGCCAGGTCATTGATGACATCGATGGCTTTCAATTCGATGTCGGCCGTCTCGCCATCTTTACGCACCAGTTCGAGCCGATACTTGCGCTGATCGTGCACGTAAGATGAAACCACGTGAAAATTGGTGGCAACCAGTCCCGAGGCAGCGATCTGGAAACCCGATCCAATGCTGTACTTGTCGCCGGAAGCGATGTCGATCACTCGCACCTGGTAGACCTGGTCGCGCAGTTGCGCAAACAACTGCTGCGCGTTTTTACTCTGCTGGGCATGGCTGATGGAAGTCATCGCGCAGAGCAGTACACAGCCAAGCAGGCGCACAAATATCAATCGCCTACTACAGAAACGGGGTCTTTCCATTGGGGATACTCGGGTAAAAACAGAAGGCAATATACTCGCAAAAACAAGGCTGAGGGAATAATTTTAAACCGCTTCACTCGGTTTTAAGCGGATGCGATATCGCCAATGGTGCAGGGAATAGGTTGCAATCAGCTATCTGACCCCGATTGTTCTCTATCAATAGTAGCGGCCGCAAGCGCTTCAACGACTGCATTCGCCACGATCCAGTTGAAACAGTGCGCCGGTTGATCCATGCCGGGCGATAAGGCGCCGCCGTGAAACGCGGGTGATTGACGGCCGCGCTGCATGCCTTCGATCATATCGCGATCCTCTTCGAAAATCGCCAGCATGCGATCGCGATTGTTGCGGCGCAGCTCGGCGTATTCCGCGCTGCTTGCGCCGTCACCGAAGTAATACAAATCCATGCGTTCGAAAGTCCGGTCGGCCGCCAGTGGAATCAGGTGAACCGTCCACACATGGTCCGCGTGTACTCCCATCATGATATTCGGGAAGATGCTCAAAAACTCGGCCCTGCCCTGTTGATACGGCTCGCTCAAAGCGAGATTGCAGGGAAGCCGCGCGGCGCCTATCGCGCCCGCGTGATGCTGGCCCAGCGACATTTGCCCCGACGCGGAGCCTTCTATGACGATGGGTCGATGGTCGCGCAACGGCGAGTAACTGTTCAGATCGGGGTGAACGCAAGGCAGATGATAGCCGTCAACGTGATTTTCCTGGGCGAATTTCCAGTTGCCTTGCAACTCGATTTCCCAGCTTGAATCCGCACCACCGTGGTGGCATTGAGTGAAGTCAAATTCATGCCAGTAATCGGTTACCGGTTTCATGAAGGTAGCAAAGTCCGGGGCATTGCCGTCGATATTGATAAACACCATACCGGCGAAAACATGGCTGCGCACTTCCCTCAAACCATACAGCGATTTGTCGAAACGATCGTCCTGGTGCACGCCTTCGCCGTTGATATGGGGCGTGGCTTTGAGTTCACCCGCCAGGTTATAACACCAGCCGTGGTAGCGGCAGGTGATCCTGCGTTTCAACGGGCCGGGCTGCTCCACCAGTTTCATCCCGCGATGCGAGCAGACATTGTGAAATACCCGGATGCACTCGTCCCGGTCGCGCAGCACAATGAAAGGCATGCCGAGGATATCGACGGGATGAATCCAGCCAGCCGCAGGCAATTGCGCGAGATTGGCGATGCAAAACCAGGTTTTCGCCAGCACGTGATCGCGTTCAAATTCAGCGTATGCGGCGGAACAGTAGGACAGATTTGGCAGGCCGGTGAGTTGTTCCAGCGGCCGGCGAAACAGCGCGGCGGTGTAATCAGTGTCGTCGAATGGATTGAATGACATCGGGCTCTCAAAACAGGCTCAGCAACTTAACTGGATTGTATACCCTTTCTCATCCAGCGGCCCGCGACCTGAATCGATTGCAAATTTCCGGGGTCAGTCCTTTCCCATTAACGGACCCTTGAAGATCTGGTGCCCGGTTGCAAACAGCGCTGGCATGCCTGGCACCGTGCAAGCCCCGGTATTGACAGACGGAAAATTTGTGGCATGCTCGGCGTTATCTGCAACAACGTAAAGGGGGTGATCTAGTGTCTATAGAGATATTGGAGAAAGTTGTCAAAACGCGCGGAGATACTGGCGTTTAGAAAAGGCTGAGAGACTCAGAACCGGTTTAACCGGCGCCTCTGACAGTCTTTCTCCTGAGTAACTCGAAGGGCTACCGAAAACGGTAGCCCTTTTTTATTTCTTGCGAATAGCCCCTGATTACTTGCGCTTTATCTTCTTGCCCGATTAACGCTGCCGCTCACCGGCGGTTCAAATCTTATCCAGCGCTTCGAGAAACTTTTCCTTTTCATTAGCGTGCATTTTGATGTTGGTATCCGCGTATGGAAAATTCTTTGCCTGCACTTCATCGTGAAAGGCTTTCATCGCGGCGACGCGCTCCGCGTACATCTGCTGGTGCAGCCGCGCGAGATTGCCGAAGGCATGGGCGTGCTTCGGCGGCTTGTCCTCTTCGCTGGCTTCACCGCAGATGTCGGCGACGAAAGACATGATGACATCACCGGCCATACCTGAACCGAGCGAGAAAGTGACAATCGAAGTCTTTTCGTTGACGGCTTCGAGCACTTCCTCGGCGATGCACTCGGCTTCGACGGCGAACACGCCGACGTCTTCCATGCGCTTCAGTGTGTGAAAGATTTCCATGGCTTCATCGGCAGTGCGACCCCAGCCGCGCAGGCCGCCGCACCAGTGGCTGAAAGTCGGGATCAGGCCGATGTGGCTCTGCACCGGAATGCCTTCTTTCGACAGCATCTCCATGACCTCGTAGGAGCGCAGCGTGTAATACATATCGCCGCCCTTGCGCATCATGTCGAAGGCGTGGTCGAGAATTTCGTCAGCTTTGCCGAATTGTGACCAGGTGCTGCCGACGCCCATGAAGTGATGCGGTGCAATGATGCGGAACTCCTCGAGCTCGCTGCCGCCGATCACCAGCAAGTCGATCTCGGCATCGAGGCAGGCATGCAGTTCGGTGGCGTTAGCGGGGTTGCTCATGCTGAGTTTCCTGCCCGAGCCTTTCAATACCTGCAGATCGGCAACCGTATAGTTACGCGCAGACGGGCTGCGGCTGAAGTCGTAGATTCTTTTCATTTTGATGGGCTCAGCGTTGGTCATTTAAACCGATATATTTGGTTAACCATTCTGCGGTGTCAATGGTCACCAGGCAATGGGCGGCGCATGGCTAAAGCCGGAATCCGGTATTCGCAGGAATGACCCCCAATCCACGTCATTCCCCGATGCGTCGGACCGGCGCCGGCGGGAATCTTGCAATGGTGGCGTTATCCTAAGATACCTGCCTGCGCAGGAATGACCCCCGGCCCTCGTCATTGCCGCTCAGGCAGTAAGCGAATATCGAAACGCTCGCGCAGGACGCGATCCAGTTCAGCGGACAGGTGGCGCGGATGGTGCTGTTCAAGAATCTGCCGCGTACGCTCGATGGCGACACTGCGAATATCACGCGCGCCATCCGCTTCCCACTCGTCGATGCTGCGGCGATCGCCAATTTTGGGATAGACGAAATCGCTCTGCATGCGCTCGAGCGTTTCGCTGCGGCCGAGGAAATGGCCCTCGCCGTGCGCCACTTCATCGATGGCATCGAGCGCGAGGGTCTCGTCGCTGACTTCGATCGGGTTCAGCGTCTTCATGATGCTGCCGAGCATGTCGTTATCGATGACGTAGCTTTCCAACGCACAGCCCATCAGGCTCGCCTGCATACCCCCGGCCTGGGTGATCAGGTTGGAGCCCGCCTGCGCGGCGAGCGTAACCGTCAGCGCCTTTTCGTATCCGCTTTGCGCATCGGCGAGCTTGCTGTCGGTGGCGCCGGCAATGGTCGAATTGACCAGGCCATAATAATTGCCCAGTTGCGCGCTGGCGGCCATCGCGATCGCCCCCTCGGGGCTGCCGCCACTCATCGCGCCGGTGCGCAGGTCGGTCAGCATCGGTCGCGTGCCGAAGATCACTTTTGCCTGCGGATTCACCAGCCAGGCGAAGATCATCCCGGACAAGGTTTCGGCGGCGGTTTGCGCAATGGTCCCCGCCATGGTGACCGGGCTAGATGCGCCCATCTGCCCAAAGGTGTTCGAGTGCAAGGGGATACCGCAACGCACCGCAACAGCCGCCACTTCACAGGATTCGGCATCGAAGCGCAGCGGCGGAACCGGCACATTGCAGTTCAGCGACAGGAAGGGACGCGCCTCGAAGGCCTCGCGCGAGCCGGCGATCAGGTAGCACATCTCGGCGATGTCTTCGACCTGCGCTGCTTCCGAAGCGGAGGTAAATACGTGTTTTTGTGTACCCGCCAGGCAGGCATAGGCGGTATTGATATCGAGGCTCTTCAGATCGGGCATATCGCGCGCGACCAGCGAGCGGCTGAAAAAGTGAATATTGTCCAGCACATCGACGACGCGTGCGGCGTCGTACAGATCGTGCAGTGTCGACTCGCGATAACGGCCGCTGTCGAGATCCCGTATCAGCGGTGCGGCGCCCCCCGAGCCGACGTAGACGCTTGCCTTGCCCATGGGCATGTCGTGTTTTGGGTCTTGTCCGCAGAGGGTGAAATTGCGGGCCAAACCTTGCAGTGTGTTTTCGATGAGTTCTTTAGAGAAGTGAAGGCGGTCATCGGCATCGAGATTACCGCCCGCACGGGTGACGTGTTCGACGACGATTTCAGGGGCTTCGGACATGCCGACGTCGCAGAGGATTGAACGCACGGCGGCGTCGATCCTCGGCAGGTCTGCCGGGTCCAGCGGCTGATAGCGTCCGCCGCTTAGCCCGCGGGGCACCGGTTGGGCGGCCCGCGCCGATGCCGCGTCGGGGTTGCGGCGACGTCTGCGACCGGCGTCGCGTGCTGGATTTTTAGACATGATCTTTAACCTTTTGCGTCGTGGTTGGTCGCTGCTGCGCAATACTCGTCTCGCCCGGAAGGCCCCGATGCGGAGTCCGGCGTAGTGCGGCTAATGCTTGCTTCAATGTCATGGGTCAACCGTCCGCCTGGCCTTTTGTCTGCAGGCTGGCGTGCAAGTCCTGGATTTGTTGCCAGGTTTGCTCGGGGATGGAGACGATGCCGTTGGACTGGCGACGGTAATCGCGTTCGCGTTCGCCGGGGATTTCGACGCGCTCAAACCCCGGCGCAGGCGGGCACTGGCGCAACTCGTCGAGCACTTCTTCGGCGGCGGCCTGCATCGCGCCTGATGCGCGAAATCGCGAGGCGTCAATGGTGACCAGCAACCAGTTACATTCCGTGGTCGACGGGCCGAGCATGGCTTCGCCGATCAGTTCGGCCACCAGCGCCATCGCGTAGCCTTTCTGCGCACCGGCGGGCAGGATAGCACCGCCATTGAAGTAGTCTTCAGGGTCGCGGGTCGGCTTGCCATCGGCATCGATCACGCAGTCTTCCGGCAACAACGCGCCCGCGCTGCGCGCGGCGTAAATCCAGCCACCGGCTATTTTCGAGGTGGCGAAATCCATCACCACCGGGCCACGCTCGCCGCCGGGAATTCCGGCGCACCACGGGTTGGTGGGCAACAGGCCGCGGGCGCCGCCGTGCGGGGCCACCTGTGGCCAGTTGTGCCGATTGCCGCCGCCGAGGCAAATGGTCAGGAACCCCTGCTCGGCGGCTTCGTCAGCAAATGCGCCGTGGCGTCCAGTGTGGCCGACGTTGCGAATGGCGAGCGCCGAGATACTGCTCGCTCTCGCCATTTCCATGCCGTGCTGGTAGGCCAGGCGCATCGCTGGAATACCCGTACCGCCGCCGCCATCGACTTCCTGCGTACCGCGTTGCGTGGTGATGATGCGGGTTTCGGCAGACGGGTCCATGTAGCCGTTCTGGAATTGCTCGGCATATTGCAGGGTG
>CAWIHJ010000079.1:0-15731 GCA_963835795.1 uncultured Gammaproteobacteria bacterium | reverse complement strand
CCACGTATTGCTGTCGAGTAGGCGCAGGGAATCGACGCCAGCTCGGCATCTGACCAGTCGCAGTCGACCTTGTGCGTTTCGGCAGATGGCGCCCTGGTGTACTGCGCGAAAGCACCATCGCATTCCGAGCCAAAGGTCCAGCATTCGAAGGGCCGGTATTCACTGTAGTGGCGCATCATGCTGCGCACGATTACGCGTTCGCCGAGCCTGGATTGATCGACCGATGCGCCGACCGCCACAATCACACCACAGCAATCCGCGCCCTGGATGCGGGGAAACTGGAGCGGCACGCCCGACCAGCTTGCGTCTTCGTTGTCGATTACCTCGAATCCTTCAGCACCACCACTATTGGTGTCGCCGTCGACTTTTTTCGAGTACCAGCCAATGCGGGTATTGATGTCGGTATTGTTGATGCCGGCGGCTGCTACACGGATCAACACTTCGTCGGCATTCGGCACGGGTACCGGGACATCGTCGCGGTACTGCAAGGTTTCGAATCCGCCGTGACCGGTAAGGTAAACGGCTGACATGCGTTCAGGTATGGCAATTGACATCGGCGACAGGTTCCAGGATTGCTTGACTCGCGGCAGTATATCGAATTCAATCATCGGCTCAATCCAAATGGTTTTCGAATCACAGGAAAATGAGCTCCCCGGGTGAAACCAGCGCCAGTTACCAGGCAGGCCAGGTCATCGTCAAGCCGTTGAGCGTTCACATCGGCGCCGAAATTGATGGCGTTGACCTGACGCAACCACTGGCAACTGCACAAGTTAATGCAATTCGCCAGGCCCTGCTCGACTGGAAAGTGGTCTTCTTTCGCGACCAGCACCTCGATCATCGCCAGCACATCGATTTTGCCGCCCACTTTGGTGAATTGACGCCCGCGCATGTAATCTTTGGCACCCAGGCCGAGTATCCCGAAATTTATCCGGTCACACGCAATCGGGTCGGCATCGCCGGACGCCCGCAGGCCAGGCGTGTGTGGACCGACTGGCATACCGATATCACCGCCGCGGTGAATCCGCCGTTTGCCTCGATACTGCGCGCGGTGGTGGTGCCACCCTATGGAGGCGATACCCACTGGAGCAATATGGCAGCCGCGTACCGCGCATTGTCGCCCAGCCTGCAGCAATTTATCGCGGGGCTGCGCTGCGTGCACCGCTTCAAACGCGCCGAGACCGATGACCTGGCTGCAAGCTACAACGCGATGCTGGAAAAAAACCCGCTGATGGCGGAACACCCGCTGGTCGTCGTGCACCCGGAGACCGGCGAACAGTCGCTTTACACCAACGCCGAATTCACCCGCGACATCGTCGGGCTACAGGCGCGCGAGAGCGAAGTGCTGCTGGAATTTCTCTGGGAACATTGCCTGCGCGCCGAATTCTGTGTGCGTTTCAAATGGGAACCCGGCAGCATCGCCTTCTGGGACAACCGCTCGACCCAGCACCAGGCGATCCGCGACGTTTACGACAGCGAATTCGAACGTGAATTTTTCCGCGTGACGCTAAACGGTGCGATTCCGCACGGCGTCGACGGCGAACCGTCGCGGTGCATTTCGGGCGATCCCATCACTGCTGTCTAGCCCGCAGTAGGGAATCAGTGAAATATGCAGGCTAACGCGACTCGAGGAAATCCAGCCAACGCATCATCTCGATAACCGGGCCCTTGGCCATCATCTGGACTGCGCGAAACGGAATCGATTTGATCGCCGTGGTCGGAAACGGCAGGCTCTCGGACGCGGCACCCAACACCCGCTGCGCCAGGCACAGGCCTAAGGCATGCGACATGGCGACACCACGGCCGTTATAACCTAACCCGGCAATCAATCCTTTTCGAGGTTCGTGAAAATGCGGCAGTCGATCTTCGGTTACCGCGATGCGTCCACCCCAACGGTATCGCCAGTTTGCACCGGCAAGCTGCGGGAATATGCGCGTGGCGTCGCCAATCAACCATTCGTGACCGACAATATTGCCACTACTATCCAACTTTCCATGGCCACCAAACACCATGCGATCGTCGGGCTCACGCCGTGAATACATGATGACGCGGCGCGTGTCCGAAATGGTGTGACCTTGCGGCAGGATCGATTCGACCTGCTCTGCCGGCAATGGATCGGTAGCAATTTGCACCGGTACGATCGGTATGATCGTTTTGGCAAGGCCCTTGCACAACTGGTCGGTGTAACCATTTGTCGCCAGCACCACCCATTCAGCCGACACGTCACCGCTTGCCGTCTTGACGACCCAGCCCTTTCCCGTCTCGGTCAAACCGGTCACCGGCGTTTGACCGTGGATCACGCCACCGGCCGCCAGTACTGCCCGTGCCAACCCGCGCGCCAGCGAAAGCGGCTGTACTGCCCCGCCCCTCGGTGCGACTACCCCGGAGCGATAAATATTACTGCCGCTCAGGCTAACCACTTCCTCACCTTCCACGACGCGCATGTTCGCCCCGTGCCGATTCCAGATTTCAGTGTTACTCGCCGACACCTTGCGCGCCTGTGCGCAATGATCGACGCGCAACCATCCGTTTTGGCGCGCCTGGCAGTCAATCCGGTACTTCTTGATAAGCGCGAACAACGCATCGGCGGAAGCGAGCGATGTTTCGGTGAGGCGTTCGAAATACTGTGCACCGACCAGCTTCATCAACTTGTCTGGTGTATTGAACGGCAACATCGGATTGACCTGCCCACCGTTGCGGCCCGAGGCGCCCCAGCCGACATCGCCGGCGTCGAGCACGATCACGCGCGAACCAGCCTCGGCAATCTGCAGCGCAGCGCGCAGGCCGGTGAAGCCGGCACCGACAACGACAACATCCGCCGTGGTATCACCAGCGAGGGGCGGGCTCGGGTCGAGCGGCGTAGCGGTATCAACCCAGAGCGAGTCGGGAAAACGGGTAGTCATCAGGTGATCCGTCGGTAAATTCCGAATTCGAACTTTGTCAACAGGTCAAGCCGTAACGGCATCAGCCTGGTTCGTAGTCCCCTTGCCGCGAAATTCGCTCGGTGGTCGATATGAGTTCCGCCGCATAACTTTCAAGCTGCTCACGGCTGCAGACGTTGAGAAGCGTCCACAGCGACAGGCAGGCAGTGACTTCGCCCTGAATATCGCGGATAGGCGCTGACATTCCGATCACCTGGAAGTGCTCTTCCTGAATCGCCATGGCATAGCCCCGGGTAACAATTTCTTCGAGCTGCGCGCGCAGCTGATCTGGTTCTTCGATAGTGAATTCGGTCATGCGCTCAAACTGCAGCCTGTCGATCACGACCTCACGTTGATGCGGCGGCATGTTGGCCAGGAACACTTTGCCTGCGGCGGTACCATACAGCGTCGCATGATCGCCCGGATGCGAGGCGAAACGGTAGGGTATTGAATTCAGGGTACGCAGGTACAGCACCGAGTCCCCGTCGAGAATCGACAGCGCGGTATTCATATTGGTACGTTCGCACAATGCCTCGAGTTCCGTGCCCGGATCCATTTGCACATCGAGCTGCCGCCAGACCGCGCGGCCCCAGGCGTTCAGGCGTGGGCCCACCCGGTAAACTTTTTTCGATTGATCGTATTCAACCAGTTCTTCGCTCAGCAAAACCGACAGGATTCGATGGGCCGAACTTTTCACCATGCCCGAAGATTCGGTAATTTCCTTGAAGCCGAGCGGACGCCTGGCGTTCGACAGAATATCGATGACCAGGGAACACTTGGCGACGATCGAACTTTCACTGGCACGGGCCATGTTTCACTATTCTCCGGTCTTTATTCAACGTTCACTTTTCAGCCTCGGAAAACGGCTCGAGACTGGCCTTTTACTGACACTATAAACTTCGCCATTTTGGAGCCAATGCGAGTCGTGTAACTCGTTGACAGTCGACAACAATGCCGTATAGTCTTGTAATGTAACACTTATGTTCGGTAATACGGAACTTTTAATCAACATAACCCGATACCGCAGCAAGTTACATCCTGATTTTGGACCCGGATTGAACGAATAGCGTGAGCACCAATCCATGCGTTATGTTAATTTTCGGGAAACGATGGCCTGCAACTCAGCGCTATCGCAAAATTAAAATAGAAACGAAACATGAACCGAGGAGTTCGAAAATGAAAAAAGTATTAACCGCAATGATCGTGGGAGTGTCTATTCTACTCTCCGCTCAGCCTGCGTCCGCACTGGACGAAATCACCGTCGCCTACTTCCTGGAATGGCCCATGCCTTTCCTGGCATCCAAGGCCGACGGAACCTACGAAAAAGAAATGGGTGTCAAGATCAACTGGCGTTCATTCGAAACCGGTACTGCCATGTCGGCTGCCATGGCGTCGGGTGACGTACAGATTTCGGTCAGCCAGGGTGTACCGCCATTCGTGGTTGCCGCATCGGCTGGCCAACCGATCCAGGTCGTCGACGTCGCCGTCAGCTATTCCGACAACGACAACTGTGTCGTCGGTACCGAACTGGAAATTGACAAGACGAGTGCCATGGAACTCAAGGGCAAGAAAGTCGCAGTTCCACTGGGCACGGCTGCCCACTACGGTTTCCTGCGTCAGATGGATCATTTCGGTATTCCGCTGTCCAGCCTGACAATCGTCAACATGCCACCTCCGGAAGGTGCTGCTGCACTGGCTCAGGGCGCGGTTGATTTTGCCTGTGGTTACGGTGGTGGTCTGACGCGCATGAAAGAACACGGCAACGTGTTGCTGACCGGTGCTGAAAAAGAAGCGCTTGGAATCCTGGTATTCGACGTCACTTCGACCCCGGCATCGTTTCGCCGCCGAGCATGAAGAATTGCTCGCCAAGTTCCTCGGTAGTAACTGCAAAAGCCAACGACAAGTGGAACGCCAGCAAGAGCGACGCGATGCTGAAAATGATCGCCAAAGAATCCGGCATGGATCTGGCGGGTGCCCGATCTACTATTTCCACCATGAAGTTCCCGTCGGCCAAGGAGCAACTGTCCAAAGCCTGGCTAGGCGGCAACGCCCAGACTTTCATGAAAGGTGTGGCTGAAGTGTTTGTCGAAGCCGGCAGCATCGACAGCGCCTTGCCAAGCTATGCGAATTCGGTCAACACCGCACCGCTGAAAGCAGCGACAAGCATGTAAGTCAACATTGGACGCAACGCGGGAACAAACCCCGCGTTGCGTCCATTTCTGATAATTCAAACCCGGGGGGGATTGTATGTCAACACTATCGATCGACAACGTATCCATGCGCTTCGATATACCGGATGGTTCGCACATCCAGGCGCTCAAGGATATCACGCTCGAGCTGAAGACCGGCGAACTGATGAGCGTTCTCGGCCCCTCCGGTTGCGGCAAAAGCACCTTGCTGAACATCGTCGCCGGCTTCATGGCGCCCACCGAAGGCAAACTGACCCTCAACGACGTACCCATTACCGAGCCCGGCGCAGAGCGCGGCATGGTGTTTCAGCAGGGCGCCCTGTTCGACTGGATGAGCGTTCGCGAGAACGTCGCTTTTGGTCCCCGCATGCGCGGACAATCACCCTGCGGAATACGGTGAAAACGTCGATCATCTGCTCGACGTCGTCGGCCTGCAGGACTTCAAGAGCAAGGCCGTTTACGAACTTTCGGGCGGCATGCAACAGCGCGTTGCGCTGGCGCGTTGCCTGGCCAACAACCCGGACGTCATCCTCATGGATGAACCGCTCGGCGCACTCGATGCGCTGACGCGCGAGAAAATGCAATCGCTGGTGCTCAAGCTGTGGAAAGAAACCGGCAAGACCATCATTCTGATTACCCACTCGGTCGAAGAAGCCTTGCTGCTGGGCGAACGCCTGCTGGTCATGGCACCGCGACCAGGACGAATCCACAAGGAATACCGGCTGCCCTTTGCCGACCTCGGCGTCGACGCCGATCTGCGCGAAATCAAGAAGCACCCTGACTATGCGTCAACCCGCGAAGAAATCCTGTCGATGATCTGGAACATGGAAGAAGAGATCATGGGCCGCACCGAAGGAGCGAAATCATGATTGTCCTGATGATTTACATCGCGATCTTTATCGTTGCCTTCGTGGCCGTGCGTTTCATCACGCCAGCGGATGACCGCCGTTCACGATTTTACTTCGCTGAAAACTGTCACCTTTGGCGACGAGAGCGCGGTTAGACCCAATCGCTGGGCAAGCGTCATCTCGGTAGTCTCCGTGTTCCTGATCTGGGGTGCTTTTACCGGCTCGAGCTGGACGCCGGTGCACATGCCCGGACCCTTCGTCGGCGACACTGAATTCACTTACCTGCTCGAGGCGCCGGATGGCAGCCGCGACGAGGCCACCGTATTTGTGCGGGTCTTCAACGTTGGTGAGACAGCCGAGGCAATGGAAGTCGAGCCCGGCGATGGTTTCGCCAAGAACGACTCGGCGACTGTGCTCGCCTGGCGCTCCAAACTGATTCCGATGGATAAAAATGACGAAATAACGCGCAAGGATGGCGCCAGGGTTGTCGAAGTCAACGGTCAGGCGATCGAACCGGGTGGCGCGGTCGATGTCGACGATGGTCGCGTGGTCATGACCGGCAAAGGCACGCTCAACTTTTCACCCTCCAGCGGGCTGCAAATGGAGCCGGTCTGGTTGCCGCCACCGGAGGCCGTAGTTTCGCGCCTGGTGGAAATATCCAAAGAGGGTTACCAGAACTTTACCCTGTGGGAACATCTCGGCTGGTCGCTGTACCGCGTGGTCCTCGGCTTTTTCCTCGGCGCTATCGTCGGCATTCCACTGGGATATGCGATGGGCCTTTCCGACTGGTTTCGTGGCTGGTTTGATCCGATCGTCGAATTCATGCGCCCGGTTCCGCCGCTGGCATTGATTCCGCTGGTCATCATCTGGGCGGGTATCGGCGAAACCGGCAAGATCATCCTGCTGTTTCTCGCATCGCTGTGGATCATGACCATCGCCGCACGCGCCGGTGTGTCGGGCGTGCAGATCACCAAGGTTCATGCCGCCTACTCGCTCGGCGCCAGCAAGTGGCAACTGATGCGTTACGTCATCATGCCCAATTCGCTACCGGAGATATTTACCGGCGCGCGCGTCGCCATGGGCGTCTGTTGGGGAACGGTGGTCGCCGCCGAACTGGTCGCCGCCGAAAAAGGCGCCGGCATGATGATCATGGTGGCGTCGCGCTTTCAGCTCACCGACATCGTCCTCATGGGTATCATCCTGATCGGCGTCATCGGCTACGGCATCGACATCGCGATGCGCAAGTGCGAAGACGTGATGGTGCCCTGGAAAGGCAAAGGCTGAGTTTCCACGGGATGAAGGCGCGCCAGCGTCTTCATCCCGTTGCTTCAATCCTGCGGATCAGGCATCGACAGCCGGCACATAGCCCGTCAACCCTGCCCTGCTGATCAAAGTTCTGATTTCGTCAATCGCTTCCGGGCTATAGACCTGCGGCGCGTGCTTTCCCCAGATCGGCGCCGGCCAGGCAGGATCCGACGCAAAGCGCACGATGTGATGCAGATGCAATTGTGGCACCTGGTTGCCGAGCGCCGCCACGTTTAGCTTCTCACCCGCGTAAGCCTCCATCAAAAATTCCGACAGCTGGCAGGACTCATCCAGCAGTTGCCGGCGATCGCCGGCATCGAGCTGGTATATCTCGCGAACCTCTGTGCGTGCCGGCACCAGGATGAACCAGGGATAATGGCAGTCATTCATCAACAGCAGGTGGCACAAGGGTAATCGGCCGAGCAGCACACAGTCATTGGCCAGTTGCGGGTGTATTTCAGACATCGGCTTGTCCTCCGGTTGTTACCATTTGTTCAGGAAAAATTGTTCTGGCGAATTCATTCAGGCGCTGCTGCGCTGGTGCTGACGTTGGCGTTTGTTGGCGGTGCCCGCTGCACTAATCCGCCGCAATCCCGGAATGCCAAATTCGATCCGACCTTTCTCTCCGCTGCGCGCAAAATCGGCTTCGAGCATAGCGCGCAGCTGCACCGGATCGCATTGCATGTGATCGGTCAGGGCCTCGAACAACAGGGCAAACAGGCGCCGCAGGGAAATCTTCCAACTGCTGCCGGCCAGCCGATACAGGTGGTCGCTGAGCTCGAGGAAATTGGCGAACGGCTGTTCGCCCAGCATCAGCGGCAAAGCATGGGTGAATCGACCCGAGTTAGCGATCATGTCCCAGAACCGGGCAAAGCGATTGACGCGTTGCATGGTGGCAAAATCGATGTCGCGGGTACTGAGAATGTTATACGGGGCGGTCGGGTTATAGCGCAATTCAAATGCCTCGTTGTGCCGGTTGAGCGGCGCACCGCGCAGGCGCTTCAATATGCCGAGCTGAATTTCCTGGGGTTGTAGCGCCACCAGGCGATCGAAACTCGCGGCAAAGTTTTGCAGACTGTCGCCTGGCAAACCGAAGATCAGGTCTGCATGGATGTGGGCGCCGGTGTTTTCGCGCAACCAGCGCAGGTTGGCGCAGGTCTTGTCGTTGTCCTGACGCCGGCTGATGGTTTGCTGGATCTCTGCATCGAAGGTTTGCACGCCGATTTCGAACTGCAACCGGCCAGCTGGAAAACGGCGTCAGTACCTGCTTCAGCTTGTCGGGTAGATGGTCCGGAATGACTTCGAAGTGAAGGTACAGATCGTCGTCCATGCGCTCGAGGAAAAATTCGAGTATGGCGACGCTGGCGCTGACCTTGAGATTAAAGGTCCGATCAATAAATTTGAAATTTCGCGCGCCGCGCCGATGAAGATCATCCATCGCCTCGAGAAAGCGCGCCAGCTCGAAAGGTTTTGCGGTCTTGTCCAGCGACGACAGGCAGAATTCGCACTTGAACGGGCAACCGCGCGATGCCTCGACATAAATCAACCGATTGCGCAGGTCTTCATCGCTGTAATACGCATAGGGCAGCTGCAGTTGATCCAGCTCGATGGTCTTGCCGGCGATCACCTTTGCTGCGATCGGCCGCCGTCGCAGCAGATCATCGCAAAGTTCGCGAAAACTGGTTTCGCCAGGCCCGGTGATGACGAAATCAGCCTGCTCGACAAGTTCGGGCAAGTCGTCGGCAAAACTGACTTCAGGCCCGCCAACAATCACCCGCGTCTGCGGCGAGACCTGCTTCAACATTTCGATCACCTGCGTGGTTTCGGTGACGTTCCAGATGTAGACGCTGAACCCTATGATTTTCGGCTGTAACTCGAGTAACCGTTCGACGATATCGATCGGGCGCTGCTGCAATGGTAAACTCCTCGATCTGCGCCTGTACTTGCAAGCTGCCAAGGTTTGCATAGAGATATCGCAAGCCAAAGGCACAGTGCATGTAGCGCGCATTCAAGGTCGTCAGAATGATCGATTTGTTCATCGATTCAGGCTTGCTGGTCACAGTGCTTCGAAGTGGCAGTCATAACTGATGACTTCGGCCTTCAGCGCCGCTACATTGCTTTGCACGCACGTGGCTACCAGGGTATTCGCCGCGACGAGGCACAGTAAAACCAATAGGTATTTCACCGGGTATGTCCATTTTCAGGGGGAAATCAGTATAAGCCGATGCCCCGGCAAAAACAAAAGCAGGCCTTTGCCGGATCGCTGGTCGCGGGCTCGCAACGATTCGCAGTCAGGGTCCTGACTGATGACGATCGAAGAACGACCAGACAACCTCGCTGGCATGAATATCGAGGTTTACCCGGCCGGCGATCGAAGGTGGTATTGCCCCTTCAACACCAGGCCAGTTATGCCCTCCGCCAATCACCGCATACAGCGACACCGAGGAATTGGCAACACAGTCGCGCGAGGCATATACGCGAACGCGGGTTCCCGTGGAGCGCCCGCCTGCCGGAATGTCGTGCACGTCGATCGACGCAGCACAGCCGTTGTGTCCAGCCCAGAATTTCAACGAATCGGTTACTGACAGGGTCACGATCTGCCGATTTCCACTGCTGTCCTCAAGCTTCTTGCCCTCCCAGGGAACCAGTCGATCGGCGGTACCGTGCACGTAGAGTGCATCGATGGGCGCCTGCCGTCCGCAGTGTTCCGGTAGCACTGCGTAGCCACCCGCGGCAATCGAGGCAAACCCGGCGTAACGCGGCTGCGCTTCACAGGCCAGGCGTTGCGCCATGAATCCACCGTTGGAAATACCCACGACATAGCGACGCCCGCTATCGATGTTATAAGTATTGCTCAGGGTGTCGGTTAGCTTGTGCAGAAATCCAGGATCATCAGGCCCCGCAAAAGCCCCCGGAATCCCGTACAGGTAGTTCCAGCGGCTTCCCAGGCTATCCGGGTAGACAACGATAAAACCATGCTGGCTGGCGCGCTCGTTGAATCCCGTCATATCGGCGATACGTTGCCCGTTGCCGCGCAGTCCATGCAAAACAACCAGCAGCGCCGGTGCCTCGGCAGGATCGAGCGTTTCCGGCAGAAACACCTGGAAACTGCGCGTATTGCCATTGTGGACGATCGACTGGCTGGTTTGCCCGGCGAGCACGACTGCGCCGTGACCGAGCAGCAACAACAGCGATAGCATTAGAGAGATTTTCATGACCGAGGCCATATTAGCCTACCTGCAGACCTCGGTAAATTAACGCATCGGTAACGACGCATACCGCCCCGGTTTTCGATCCGCTACCGGCTAACAGCTTTACCCGGACTGAGCGTTGGCGACGCCCGGCTGGTGATTGATGTCACGGGGCACGCAGGGTAATGTAGCCGGCATGGACGAAGCGAAGATTGATCGAGCGGGAGTCAATAAAGGGCGCGGGGCCGTCAGCAACGCCAGCGGCCGCTTTGACGCCCATCAACACGAGGCCTTTGACGACGGCTGGGACATTCCGCTAGAGACAGCGCGGCCAAAAACCCGGGTACAGCCCGATGCCAGCCGCAGCATCCTGGTGTACAACGAATCACCCGACCTGCCGTTCGATCGTTCGATCAATCCTTATCGTGGCTGTGAGCACGGCTGTATCTATTGTTTCGCACGCCCCACACACGCATACCTCGGGCTGTCACCGGGCCTCGATTTCGAAACGCAGCTGTTCAGCAAACCCGCTGCCGCAGCGCTGCTGGACGAAGCGCTGCGCAAGCCCGGGTACCAGTGCCAGCCGATTGCGCTCGGGGTCAATACCGATGCCTACCAGCCGATCGAACGAAAACTCGAAATTACTCGCTCCGTGCTAGGCACGTTGCAACGCTTTAATCACCCAGTGTCGATCATCACCAAGTCGGCCATGATCGAACGCGATATCGATATCTTGCGGCCCATGGCCGAACATCAACTGGTATCGGTTTACGTCAGCGTGACGACCCTGGATGCTGAGCTTGCGCGCAAGCTGGAACCGCGTGCCGCCGCACCGCACCGACGCCTGCAAACCATCCGCAGACTCGCGGATGCGGGCATCCCCGTAGCCGTGCTGCTGGCGCCGGTCATTCCAGTGCTTACCGATCCGGAAATGGACGCCATTTTGCACGCGGTAAAAGACGCGGGCGCCACTTCCGCCGGATACATTTTGCTGCGCCTGCCACGCGAAGTCAGCGAACTGTTTCAACAGTGGCTGAAAGTCCACTACCCGCTAAAAGCCGAGCACGTCATGACACGAGTGCGCGACACCCGTGCCGGCAAGGATTACGACAGCCGCTTCGGCACTCGCATGCGCGGCACCGGGGCATTCGCCGAGGTTATCGCGCGCCGTTTCGAACTGGCCTGCAAACGCCTTGAGCTAAGGCCACGCGAATACTCGCTGAACACCACGGCGTTTCGCGTGCCAAAACGCAGCGGTGATCAACTCGACCTGTTTTGCTCCTGATGAGTAGCCGGGCGTAAAGGCAGTTTTTCTGTGGCGACAGTCACTTGCAGCCCATTCATCACAATTCGTCGAGGAAATCCTGGCCAACAGGTCTGGAGTGCCCCCGTTGTTCACACTCGCGCCGGTTGCAATGGCTTGCAGAGCTAACCCTGGCAGCACCAGCTGGCAGCACCAGCGACACTGAAAAATAGTTAGTGAAGCGCAACAGGATGCTATCCAGACAGAATTAATCGAGGCTGGTATCAAACCCGATAATTACGCTTATACATCCTCATTTGCACCGAAATGGCGCCTTTAATTACGAACCAAATTGGAAAGTCTATCGTTTCCGGGGGGGTATGCTATACAGAGTTATCAACCATTCCCGGAACATCCCATCGCCCTGCTCTATGCTGAGTACCCTGACTGACTTAAGCGGTTTCGCGCGCCATTGTCTGGCAATAATGCTGGCCGCGGCTATTTCCACATTTTCCGCTGGTGTCAATGCAAGTTCCGACCTGATTGAATTGAGCGATGGCGAACGTAAATGGTTAGACGGTCATCCAGTTATTCGCCTCGCCGTTGATATTGACTGGGCACCTTTCGAATACATAAACGAGGAGCATCAATACGTCGGCATGGCCGCCGAGTACATTTCGCTGGTTGAAAAGAAACTGGGCATCCGCTTCGACGTCGAAAAATCAAAGCCCTGGTCGGAAGTCGTGAACATGGTCAAGAATGGCGATCTGGACATGTATTCCAGCGTCGTTTCGACGGTACAACGGCAGGAATACGTCAACTTTACCAAACCCTACCTTTCTTTTCCGATGGTCATTGTCACCAGTGACAAGGTGACCTATTTGAGTGGCCTCAAAGAAATTCAAAATGAAGTCGTTGCCGTGGTACGCGGCTATGCAACCCAGGACTTGCTGGAAAATAATCACCCGAACATTAAATTGTTTCTGGCGGACAATGTCACCCAGGCGCTGGAACAGGTTTCGCACGGCAAGGTTTACGCCTATGTTGGAAATATCGCCACGGTCAGCGATGTAATCAGGCGCGAAGGTCTGACCAATATCAAGATATCGGGGGAAACCGACTATCGTTTCGAACTGTCGATGGGTGTCAGAAACGACTGGCCCGAATTTATGCCAATTCTACAAAAAGCGCTGGATTCGATTACGCCGACGCAGCGAGATACGATCTATCGCAACTGGATCAAGCTGCAGTTCGAACATGGCTTTGACTACCAATTGCTGTGGCAAATTCTTACCCTGGTTTTTATCCTGATGGCCGTTATCCTGATCTGGAATCGGCGGCTCGCAAAAGAAGTGGACAAGCGAACTGCAGCTGAGCAGTTGTTGAATCAAACGCATCATCAGCTTGAAGTAACCAATAAGCAGTTGGTCAATTATGTCGATATTGTAGACAAACATGTCATTACATCGACGACTGACCCGGATGGCATCATTACCTCTGTCAGTACTGCCTTTTGCGAAATTTCAGGATACAGTCGCGATGAACTTGTCGGCAAAAGTCACAGCATCATTCACAGCGACGACATGCCGGAATCGGTTTACAGCGAACTTTGGAATACCATCACAAAAGGCGAAACCTGGTCCGGTAAGGTAAAAAACAAGAAGAAGGATGGAAACTCCTACTGGGTTCATGTAACTGTCTCACCTAATTTTGACGAGCAGGGGAAGATTCAGGGATATACAGGCATTCGAGAAGACATTACAGCCGAGATTCGCGCAGAAGAACTTTCCATTACCGACGAAATGACTTCACTTTTCAATCGCCGTTATTTTAACAACCAGTTCCCGCTTGAACTGGGACGCGCGAGGCGTGATAAAAAACCAATCGTACTGATTATCATCGATGTCGATTATTTCAAGCTCTACAACGACAACTACGGACATCAACAGGGCGATCACGTGTTGCGTGAGGTTGCCCGGGCGCTCAAGGCCACCCTGCGGCGCACCGATGATTTCGTATTTCGTATCGGCGGAGAGGAATTCGCTGCTGTAGCACGGGTGACAAAACATGAAGATGCTTTTGTGATTGCCGAAAAACTCCGTGCCGCGGTAGAAGACCTGCAGCTTGAGCACAAGCAAAACAAAGAATCAGGCATTGTGACTATCTCGCTCGGTTTCCACGTTTGCCAGGCCGAGCAAAGCGCAATGCCGGATATGGATGAAATCTTTCGGCTGGCCGACGAGGCCTTGTACCGGGCGAAAGACAAGGGCCGGAATCGAGTCGAAGAAAGCCAATCGAAGCCACTTGAAAACTCGAAGGCATCTTGACAGTCAGTAGCATTCCAGCCCTCTGGCACGACACCGATCAGCGCAGACACAAGCCGAACCCTGCTGGCGCTTAACCCACGGCAAACCTGGCGCCCATCTTCCATTCACCCACTCTTTTTTCATCGGGCATCGGTTGAAGTTTTATTTGCTACCCTGTTTCGATTCATTTTTCTCAAGCTCCCGTCTGATGTTGTCAGCCAGAAACGCGTTGAAAACCTTCATGCGCGCGAGCCTGCGCAAATCGACGTGGGTCAGCAACCAGAGCGACGGTTTGGCCAACTCCAGTGTATCTTCGAAATGCATTAGTTTTAAACAGTATTCCGTACCCGGGTTTTTAAAGGCCGATCAATCCGGCTACCGGATCAACTTTCGCAGTGTAAGCAGCCGCAACTTGAAACGGCGCCAGAGTGCGTGTCCTTCTCTTTATCCTGAGTGTATCCCCCCTCGTTCCCATTGGCCAAGCTAAAACCAAGAAAGAATTAAGGGTAATAGAAAACCTATTACCCTTTAATTGGAGCTGAGTCAGTTATGCTTTTCAGTTACGCGAACCACCACCGTTCGGCGGCCTTGTAGCCATCGTAATCAAAATTGCCGGCCAGCTTGTCGTGCATGACGCTCTTGTCCAGCGCCAGGATGAAATTGGCAAACATCGGCACCAGCGCGCCGCCATCGTCGTTCACAATGGACTGGCATTCGTAATAGAGTTCACGCCGTTTTTTGGTGTCCAGCTCGGCACGTGCCTGCACCACCAGCTTGTTAAAACGATCGGCAGCAGCCCCGGTTTCCCAGGCCGTGTCATTCCATTTGCCGCCCGCGGTATAGGCTGCGGAAAACATCCAGTCTTCCGTAGGCCGACCACTCCAGTAACAGGCACTCCAGGGCTTCTTGTTCCAGATATTGGACCAGTAGCCATCTTTCGGCTCGCGTACCACGTTGATGTTGAGACCCGCTTTGGCGGCTGAATCTTTCATCAACAGTGCGGCGTCGACCGCACCGGCAAATGCGGCGTCCGAGGTGCTCAAATCGAGCGTGGCTCCTTCCATGCCGGCTTTCTTGAGATGAAAACGCGCCTTGTCCGGATCATATTTACGCTGCGGCAAGTCGCCATTGTGATAGAGGTTGGCAGTAGAGATCGGATGATCGTTACCCAGTGCGCCATGGTCCAGCAGAATCTTTTGCACCAGCGCCTCACGATCAACCGACAGCTTGACCGCCATGCGTAAATCATAATTGTCAAACGGCGCCACATTGACGCGCATCGGAAAGGTGTAGTGCAAGGTGCCGGTCGCTTCGACGATCTTTAACTTGCTGACCCGAGCCATCAAATGCACGGTTTTTGGATCAACCCGACTAATCGAATGAACCGCACCATTCATAATGGCGTTTTGTCGGGAAGTCGTATCCAGCAACGAAATCATTTCGATTTCATCAAAATGCGCGCGATCCGATTTAAAGTAATTGGGGCTGCGTTTGAGTGCCGCACGCACCCCCGGCTCGAAACTCTCGAGCGTATATCCACCCGTTCCCACGTAGGATTGCCAGTCCAGCACGCCATCCTTGGCGGGCACGATCGGAAACTGGCCGCTGCTGACAATCGACGGAAAATCGGCGTTACCTTCCGGGAGTTTGAATTCGACCTCGTACTTGCCTTTCCTGGTGATACTGTCGACTGCGATCAGGAATGCTTTGCCGGCAGATTTCGTATCTTCG
>CAWIHJ010000078.1:0-11570 GCA_963835795.1 uncultured Gammaproteobacteria bacterium | reverse complement strand
AACCCCGATGGTGGAACAGATTACGAAACCGCCACAACTGAAACTGCAGCTGACATAACCGGATACAGCAGTACCCTCTGCACGGCAAATCCCTGCAACCCTGCCAATATGGCGATATATGATCTCGGGAGGTTGGAAAGCCGCGCTACCCAACTTACTGTTATCAGGGCAAGGGCAAATCGTTAATACAGCTGACACCAACTATACCATCACTGTTCACTGGGACGAAGATCGTACTGGCGCCACGGGCACGAACTGCCCTGTCAACGATGACACTGATCTGCGTTGTTTCCAACTTTCTATCACGTTATAAAAAACCATGCCCATAACCCGACAATTCAAGCCATATCCCAGAGGTCTCAGTCTGATAGAGCTAATGATTGCCATTGTTGTTAGCTCGATTCTGATGCTGGGTATTGTTCAGGTATTCAGTCTTAATAAGCGCATCTACGGCGCCCAGGATGATGCCGCCCGCATGCAGGAAAGTGGACGCTATGCCTTTAATCTACTCATGCAGGATTTACGCCGCGCCGGTTATTACGGTGGTAATGCCAATATTGATGACATCACCGGCACCAGCGGTCTCCGCTTTCAGTCAAGTCAGCCGGATGTTACCGTCGCCGACCGCAGAGCGGGGATAGCTGTCGTCACGGCCGCTTTCTTCCTAACCCAGGCAGCCGGTAAAAAAGGCCACGGTCTGATCCAGGTCTTTGACAGAAAGTCCGAGGTGGTTGATGCCTTGCGTTCGATGCATCGATGGTGACTTCCTATTTGCACGATAGAGCCAGTGTGCTGGTTTCCCGCGGGATGATCAACTGCCGGCATCGCCGCCACCGGCTGCGTTGATCCGGGGTCAATCAACCTGTTCCAGGTAGCGGCGCAATACCTTGACCGAGCAACGCAGCGCGCCACCGTACATCGCATTGGTGGTGAACCCGGGGATCTGCACCACGTGGTAGCCCTGGGCGCGCCAGGCCTCGGCGCCGGCATCGTCGAGTGCCGCCCAACCGTAGGCGGGCAGATACACGGTGTTGCGCGCGTCGTCGGTTTCGATCAGCACGTTGTTGTAGGTCAATTGCGGATAGCCCGGTTGGCTGGTGATGGTCTCGCCCGCGGCGATGCTTTCGAGCGGCGGTGGCATGCGTTGCAGATAGGGAACCCTGAAGACTTCAAAGCCGAGGTCGGTCAGCGTGTCGGCGACACGGTCGAGCGTAGGGGCAATTGCCTCGCTGTCGGCAATGGCAAGCCTGGTGGTGCCGACGATGGCTGGCGGACGAATGATTTCACCGCTGAGTGCAGTTACCGAAGTGATGTCGCGGTGGCCAAAAAAATCGGCCTCGGCATTGTTTTCGAATGCGGCCAGCGCGGCGGGATTGTCGGTCGTCGCCTGCGTCGCGATGCGCGCGCCCCAGCCTGGATCGGCCAGCATCAAACGGCGCCCGCCCAGCGGTGTCAGCATCATGTCGATGTGTCCGACAGGCTGGGGCGCAGGACCGATTACGATGACCTGTTTGCCCAGTTCCTCGCGGAACTGTTCGGCGATCGCACGTTCAGTTTTGTTTTTATCGATTGCATTGCGGCGAATGGTATTCGCACCGATGAACACGAAGTCGCGGTCAGCAACGATATTGCCGCCCTCAAAGTTAAGCGTGGCATATTCGAGCGGCAAGTCGAGATCGGCGGCGAGCACCCTGGCCATCTCGATATCCTCGGCGCGCGCAAACTCGGGTGAGGCCAGCAGGCGGGGGCCGTTCTCGCCCTGTAGCACCAGGAACGGGTCCTGCGGCCATATCGTCAGCGAATAGCTGGCAGGCATGTCGACGAAGGTGACGCGTTCGGGCCAGGGGTTGGCGGCGACGGTAAAGGCTTCGCGGTCCGCCGCGAGAATCAGGATGCGGGTGTGCTCAGGCAGCGTGTTGACGATGCGGCTGGTTATAGCCGCGTTGCGCAGCGTCGAGCTGCGCGCGCTGTTGACGCTGAGCACCACCAGTTCCATGCGACCGGTGGCATCGGCCAGCAGGATCGGGGTAGGCACGCGCTGCTGCATAAACAGCGCAACACCGGCACCGATCAGTACCAGCGCGATTAGCGCGAGAATTAAGCGATAAGTGGAACGGGGTAGGGTGATCGCCTAACTCACCCCGGGACGGCGGCGGCGCGTGACCAGTGCCAGCAATCCGGAACCGCTCAAAAACAGCAACCAGGCGGCGGGAAGTGGAACGGCCTGTATGCCGGCAATCGCAAAAAATTGGTCGCCGCTGGTATCGAGCACGGCCCAGACAAACTCGTTCTGCTTGTCGATGCCGTGATGGCCAAGGGTAAAGTCGGCGCGGATCGCGGTCAGAAAGCGGATGTCGGCCTTTGCCTTGTCACGAATCGAGTCGACCGCACGAATCCAGCGCCCGCCGCCGAAATCGGCGCGCAACAGGCGTAACGAATTGGCGCGGATTCCCTGCGCACGTATCCCGGCACGACCACCGAAGCGGCCGAAATCCATGCGCGCGCGGATACGGCGTCCACCGTCGAGCAGGTTCGAAGTGACCTTCAGCGTATTGTCGAGCAATACGAATCCATCGGGTAACAGCAGGTTGAAATTGTTCGCGCCGGGGATCAGCTCGATATCCACCTGGCCACCGGTCGATGTCAGGTTTTTCACGCGAACCCCGGTCTTGTCGGCGGTGTTATTAGCGTCCCACTTGAGTTGTATCTCCTCGTTGATGCCGCCGATCTGTGAGCCTATTGTGGTCGCCTGGCCACTGGCGGGCCAGGTGACGAGCGCTACTCCGAGCATCAGTAAAGCACCTGCCCACTGCAGGTAGAAGTCGTATGACGATTTGCTCATGACCTTGAATTCCTCCTGTCCCTTGCATTTCCTGTAAGCCGGAATCGAAAGCAGCTTAAACAGTTGCCAAATGTTATTTTAGTCGTTTGGTCCATGGTGGGCATCACCCATATGGGTTAACCCGCATGCGCTAGTAATTCAGCGTGATTAAACTCAGTTCAGACTGAATGACCCTGTTCAGGTTGACTATCCACCGGTTGTAATTGCGATGGATCGTCTCTTTGTTGTTGCTGCGATTTCGGTAATCGAGATTATCACTACTCTTGTAATTGATACTGTAGGCATTTTCGTCAAAAGTAATTTCGACAACAGCCTTGTGGCTGCGGACAAAAATACTCGCCTCAATCACGCCATCGGCAATTTTTCTCGGAATCCAGTCCTTGCGCCGACAAGCCTTTACTATGGCCTTTTCCACGGTTACGAGTGTTGGCTGTGTGCCTGAACTATCGCTCGATATCGGTGCTTTTTCGACATTGTAGAGCGCTTTCTGGGTACAGCCTGCGATCAGCAGCAATGGGATGATTATGAAGAGTATTTTTTTCATGATGCCTTCTTTTTCAAATGAGTTTTTTAAATCGTAACGCACTCGTTCAGATTCAGACAATTTCAGGATTCTACTGTATTGGGCGGTATCCGTGTAGTTCGAGAAGTGGCGGCTGGCTGATCATCACGCTACCCAGATTCTTCATCGAGAGCCTTCATTGTACCTGTGAAAACTTCGCTTTAGCCGAACGCCAGCAGCCAGCAAAGGCAGATCAGTGCGACGCCGTAAAAGCTCAGCGCGAACCAGTAGGGCCAGGGATCTTCGTCGCGGCTGCGCTTGTGTGCCCAGTGACGAAAAGTGAACAACCCGGTGCGCGTGCCCTTGACCCACACCGCGCCGCTCGCGAGGCCATCAATAATCAAAAACGCGAGCGCGCAAACGACCAGTAGAGTCACAATGGTTTGAATTTCAGCCATCGTCTGCGCTTCAGGTGACAGACTTCAGGCGCGGCTGGTTGCCGTCGAGCGAGAGCTGCAGACCCTGCACCAGTGAATTGTGGGGGCCAGTGCGAAGAAAAGCATGCGTCCCGTCGACCGGCAGACCACCAGGAATCGGGATGAACAGGGAGATGAAACAGGTTTGCATGATGTGCCAATTAGCCGAGTAATTTCGGGACAGTATACCTGTTCCGTTGAAGCTCAGCCCGGACGGAAATCTCGAGATAAAAGTATACTGTCCCCTTTTTATTGATTTTTAGGGGCAAAAGTAAACTGTCCCCGTTTGGAGTAAGTGCTGGTGTTTGGGGGTTGTTGCGCTAATAATTGGCGCATCGTACCGGGGGGTGCACTCGCGCAGCCTTTCTCCGGTTTCCTGCCAACTGAATTCGGGTGCCATGTCCAGCAATGCAGACCTACTGATTCCGCCGCGCCCCGGTATCGTGATTTCCAACTTCGCCTGTTTCGCGGCGATGGTGATGTGGTCGTTTGCCTTTCCGATTGCCGAGTTCATGCTCGCCAGCTGGGGCACGGTCGCGCTGGTGCTGGCGCGTCAACTGATCGGTGTTGGCGCGCTGATGACCTGTTGGCTGTGGCTCGACGGTCTGACGAAGGTTCGCCAGGCCGACTGGATCGGCGGCTTGCAAGTCGGCGGGATCGGCTTTGGTCTCGGTTCCATCACCTTTCTGGTCGGACAGCACCTGTCCGACGCAGTCACCCCGGCGATCGCCGCGTCGATGATGCCGATCATCGGCGGGCTGCTTGAAGTCAGCCTTGACGGACGGCGGCTGCGACCGCGGTTGGTGTGCGGAATCGGCTTCGCGTTAATGGGGGGGTTGCTTGCGATCGGCACGCGCCTGGACGAGGGCAATTTCGGCTGGGGTGGCCTGCTGTGCCTGTTCTCGGTGGTGTTATTTGCCTGGGCTACGCGCGCTACCAATAATCGATTTCGCTCGTTGTCTTTCGTCGGGCAAACCACCATCACCTTGTCCGGTAGCCTGTTCGTAGTGCTCTGCGTGTTTCTATTGATGCACTCGATTGATGTCCCTGGCACAACGATCGGTTTGCTCGACACGCGCCACCTGGCATTGCTGGTATTTTCATCGGTGGCGTCGCTTGCGCTGGCGCAGTTCATGTGGATTCGCGGCGCGGCTGGCCTCGGTATTTTGCTGGCCTCGTTACACATGAACGCCGTGCCATTTTACGTGATGGTGATCGTGGTGCTGTTTCTCGGCGAATCCTGGAACTGGTGGCAGGCGGCAGGTGCGGCGCTGGTCGGCGTTGGCGTGTTGCTGGCACAATCAGCATCGCGCCGGGAATAGCCTGTCTGGCCACCGGTTTGCGGCGGGTGGAATGCCGGGGACAGGCATTGAACCCCTTCCAGGACTAATTCAGAAAATGGTTGTCTAAGGAAATGTTGCCTGGTGCCATTAAAACGGGAAGCATCGTGAATACCTTGATTTTTTTGGGCGATCCGCCATGTCGGATCTGCCAGGTTTCCTATAGTATCCCTGAGTTTCCTGTTCAGGTTCGCATCCAGGTAGTCTGGTAAGCTATGCCTGGACTGACAACTTCTTTTGTCATGGAGTATGAATAATGACGCAGTTAAATACCTTCAGTATTTTGTTTCTGGTGCTGGCGCTGGGCGCCTGTTCCGGCAAAACCGTTATCGAAAGCGATATGGGTATCAGTGGCGCCCCCGATTGGGTCAACGTGGGAACCCAGGCAGTTAGTGACGATGATGGCCGTCTGATTCACGGCGTGGGTATGGCACCGCCAATGGGAGATATTTCCCTGCAAAAAGCCACCGCCGACAATCGTGCCAGAGCTGAAATCGCGCGTGTGCTTTCTACCTATGTGGATGCGGTCATCAGAGACTATACGGCCAGCATCGGTAGTGAATCCGATCTAAACGTCGAGCGTGAAATTCGCAGCACAACCCGATTGGCTTTAAGCGGTGCGCGTATACTGGGACATTGGAAGCATGAAGATACCGGCGATGTCTACGCATTTGCGGAACTGGATATGGATGCCGTCGATAAATCCCTGCAAACAGCAACCTCCCTGAGTGCGGCCTTCAAGGATCACTATTCAGATAACGCCGACACCAATTTTGACCGTTTTATGGAGACAGAATGAAAATGAGAATTTGCCTGGTGCTAGTATTAGCGAGTTTTGTCGTGGCAGGCTGCGGTACGAAGGTCACCCGAATTGACGCCAATGAAACCATCGATCTCAGCGGTGCCTGGAACGATACCGACTCGCGCCTGGTGGCGCAGGAAATGATCGCCGATGCGCTGTCGCACCCATGGACTTCGAACTTTGCAGGTCAGGCTGGCCGCACCCCGGCAGTTATAATCGGCACTGTGCGCAACCTCAGTCACGAGCACATCAACGTGAATACCTTTATTGCCGACATGGAAAGAGCGCTGATCAATTCCGGTCGAGTCGAGTTTGTTGCCTCGAGTGAAGAGCGTGGTGAAATTCGGGCAGAAAGAGTAGACCAGGATTTGAACGCCAGCGAGGCAACACGCAATGAGGCAGGCCGTGAGTTGGGTGCCGACTTCATGTTAAAGGGGCAGATAAATACCATAGTTGATGTGGCGGACGATGAACAGGTCCGTTATTACCAGGTTGATTTAACCTTGATCAGCCTGGCCGATAATCGCAAGGTGTGGCTTGGTCAGAAGAAGATCAAGAAACTGATCGAAAATGCCAAGGTGCGTTATTAGTGAATTGCCTGTTTGATTCGCTACCCATCGCCCGATTGCATGTCATCGTTAAAGCGGACCCTGCTGAGCGTGCTGCTGCCTCTGGTGTTGCAGGCCTGTACATTGCAGCATCAACAAGTGAACTCCCTCGCCGAGCAGCTTGACCACTCGACACCGGAGGCTACTCTGCTTGCCCTGCAGGAGATTGACCCTCCGCAACGTGATCTTGGGCAATACCTGTTAAATACAGGCCTGTTAAAAAGTATCACCGGTGATTTCGAGGGCGCCATCCGCGATCTGCAAAGCGCCAAAGATATCCTGAATGAGCTGCAGGCGATCAGTGTTAGTGAAAACCTGGCTGCCGCCACCATCAATGAAACCCTGCGCAGCTACGACGGTAGCGCCAGTGAGCGGGTGCTACTGCACGTATTATTGTCGATCGATTACCTGATGCTGAACGATCTGGATGCCGCCAGAGTCGAGGTTTTGCAGGCGGATGTAGTGATGAACGAGCTGGCAAGAAAGGAAGGGCCTGTCGGCCAGCTCGCCAGCGCCCACTACGTTGCTGGCCTCGTTTACGAGCTCGGTGGCGAACTCGACGATGCGCGGATCAGTTATCGCAAAGCCGCAAACCTGATGGCGCTGCGCAACATGCCGCCTCCCCAGTCTCTGAAAAACAGCCTGCTCAACCTCAATTGGCGTCTTGGAGTGGATGAGGGAAGCAATCGATATCGCGAAGATGTTCTGCTGCCTGCCGATCTACCCGATCCGCATGCGGCCGAAATTATTGTGATTTACTGGGACGGTGTCGTCACCAGTAAACGGGGAATTTCCACCAGCGTATGGGTGCCCGAGATGGAACAGATCGTATCTCTCGCCGTGCCCTATTACCCACCCTCAAACTATGTCGAACAGCCTTTCACGTTGAGTATCGCTGGCCAGCAACATCGAACGGAGACTATCGAAGACATAGAAGCGCTGTTAAGAGAAGACCTGGATGATGAGTCAGCGGCAATTCATGCCATGACCCTGGCGCGAATGGTCAGTAAACATCAGCTGGTAAAAGGCGTCAAAGACCAGAATTCCGGGCTGGCCCTGTTTGCAAATATCTTTACCTTGTTGACCGAAACTGCTGATCTCCGCAGTTGGAGCATGTTGCCATCGAGCATACAAATTGCCCGCTTTTCGCTGCCGGCAGGCGAGTATTCGCTACCTTACCCCGTTTCTGCTGGATCGCATCTAGCTAATGCTGCAGAGTCACAGCAGGCACTACCTGCAGAGCCGCAGCAAGCGCCACCTGCAGAATCGAAGCTAGTTGTTAGCCACGGCGAAAAAATCGTATTATTTGTGCCGGGTGTCAGCAACAGAATATTCTCATTTACGCAGGCTTCGCCGTAATAGCGGAAGACAAGGAATCGAGGCTGGAATATCAATGGCACTAATGGAAGTAACCTTATGAAGACAAGCATTGCAGCAATACTCATTGTTAGCCTGGGATTAACAGCCTGCAGCTCGAGCCAACCCGACTGGGTGGGCAAGCCCGCGGCACAGTATCCACAACAACGCTATCTCAGTGCCGTGGGTGAAGCGGACAACCGCAGTGCCGCCGATGATCGGGCGCTGGCGAATCTGGCAAAAATATTTGAAGTTTCCATCAGTGATCGTTCGCTGGACTTTACACAGGCCAGGGTAAACGCGGATCAATCGGGAAGCGCGGTCAGCACTGTGCAGGCTGCATCGCGTTACCTAACCACTGAGGCCCGGCAGATACTTGAAGGTGCGCAGCTGGTGGAAAGCTGGCAGGGCGAAACAGGCAATACCTATTCGCTAGCTGTTCTCGAAAAAGCGCCCGCAACGCGGCGCTTTCGAGAAGCCGTGCGCAGCGCGGATCGACAAATTGCAGACCGGGTAAACTATGCCAGCCAGTCCGCACCTAATCCCGTGGCGGCACTGGCGGCGCTGGAACAGGCTAGAAAATTAGAAGCTCGGCGCAGTATCCTGAATCGTAATCTGGCTGTCGTCAGCGGTAACGGTATCAAGGCGCCTTATGACCAGGCCGGCCTGGAAAAAATGCTGCGCAATGCACTGGCTACATTGCATTTCGACGCCGAGGCTGATTCCCCGGAGCTGCAACAAAATCTGGAAAGTGCCATTAGTGCGGTGGGAATTACGCTGGATAGAAAAGCACCTTACCGGCTAATTGCATCGATGGATACCGAACCGGTACAACAGCAGCAGGGCTGGTACTGGCTGCGCGGTTCAATCCAATTGAGCCTGGAGTATCAGAGTGACACACTGGCGAAAAAGCGCTGGCCACTCAAGGTTTCCGCGATGGACCAGGGTTTGGTGGAGCAAAGGGCGAAGGACAAGCTGAGCGAACAGATGACAGCTTATTTGTACGAGTTGATCACTTCGGTGGAATAGATCGAATCAATTGACCGGAGAAAACGAACAGTGAAACCCAGTTGGTGGTTTGCGATGCGAGTGCTTCCGGCGCAATCAGCATCGCGCCGGTACATTTAGTCGTCGTCGGCGAGCAGCGATAACTCCTGCGCGGCCTGGCGCAGCAACGGCACGTAGCGGTCGCTGCTTTCAACCGATATGCGTGACGCCGGTGCCTGGATCGCCAGCGAACTGTAAAAGCGGCCTTGCTTGTCCTTGATGGGCACCGCGATGGCGATGACATCGTCGTAGAGTTCCTGGTTATCAATCGAAAGCTGGCGTTTCTCGATCAGGTCGGTTTCGGCGAGTAATACGTCAGGGTCGGTAATGGTGTTTTTCGCGTGTGCTTCGAGGTGAAGTTTGCTGATTACCAGTTTGCGTCGTGGTTTTGGTAAGGTACTGAGATACAGCTTGCCGCTCGCGGTGCAGTAAAGCGGCACGCGCATGCCGATGGAAAATTGCAGGCGCAGCGGTGCGCGGGTTTCAACGCGGTCGGAATAGGCCATCGTCAACCCATCTGGATAGGCAATATTGCAGGTTTCACCCACCTTCTCCGATAATTCGGTCAATATGGCGTGGCGGGTTGCGCTGAAGCGCGCGTTCGCGAGGACACCGACGGCGACCTCAAACAGTCGGTTGCCCGGTTGATAGCTCTTGCCATTGGTGCGTTTCAACAGGTAGCCACGCGATTCGAGTTCGGCACACAGTCGATGCGCGGTGGCCTTGGGCAGACCCAGAACGTCGTTGATATCGGTTGCGCTCAGCGGTTTGGGTGACGATGCGACGGCGTCGAGAATATCCAGCACCCGCTCGATCGTTGAGCCGCGCTCACGCTTCATGCGCGCCGGCCTTTACGCCTGGTCTGCTGCGTCATTTACCCACCAGACATTACTTTGGGTAGCCAAAGCACCATTTGCGGGAAGCTAAACAGCAGGATGAGACCGATGAGTTGAATTCCCATGAACTGCATCATGCCCAGGTAGATGTCCTTGAGATCCCAATTCGGCACGACACCCTTCAGGAAGTAGGCTGACAAGGCCACAGGTGGGGATAGCCATGCGGTCTGCAGGTTCACCGCGATCAGAATGCCAAACCAGACCATCAGGTCGTAGCGATCCAGCCCGTGGACGTCCAACGCCTCGACCGTCGGCAGCAAAATTGGCACAACGATCAGAACGATGGGTACCCACTCCAGTGGCCATCCGAGCAGGAAGATCAATGCCATGATCACTAGCAGTATCAAGTAAGGCGACATTTCGAGGCCAAGGAGCAGCTCAGTCATCATCTTTGGCGTGCCCAGGGCACTGAATTCAGCGCCAAAGAAATTCGATGCGGCAACCAGGAACATGATCAAAACCGTGATCTCCAGGGCTTTGACCAGACTGTCAAAGAAACTCGGAATGGTGAACTTGCCGTAACCGACAGATAACAAGATGGCACCAAAGGCGCCCATTGCTGCGGCTTCAGCAGGTGTTGCAAAGCCAAGGAGAATCGACCCCAAAGCAAAGGAAATCAGGATCGTGGGCGGCATAAGCCCAGCAAAGAACTCATCCCAGAGATCCGAAAAACGGAACTCACTGTCAGCTACAGCGCTATAAATCGGTCGTCCCAAATACGCCAGAAGCACGTTGAATGCAGCAAAGGTTATCGACCAGATCGGCAGAGCGAGGCGCCAGGTTGTTTGCTGAAAGTAGCTCAGCCATTACCAGCATGCCGGTCATCGGCGTGCGGATTTCTCGTGGCTCATTGTTGCGAGGAATTCGGACTTGGCGGCGTTCGCTCGTTCTGCCGCGGTCTTGGCACTGTACAGGTCAATCGTGCGTTCCTCGACAGTTGCCTCCAGTTCGTCACGATGACGCAAAAGCGCGGCATCGCGCATGCGTATCTGGAAGAGCATGTCATTGAAGGCATCGACCATTAACCCGGTTTCATCGTGACTGCGACGCTCTGCTACTCGTTCGAAGTCGCCCGTATCGCGCACCTCCTTCATGGTTCGAGTCAACGCATTAATTGGATCAGTAATCGAGCCTTGCATGAAGACTGCCGCACTGACACCGATGGCGCCTGCAATTGCGCCAAATGTTAGCGACATTATCAGGCTGTCGAATAGGGCGTAGCGTAACGAGGAAAGGTCTGCGATGAGCGATAGTTTGCCGATTGTGCGCCCGCCGTGAACGATGGGTGTTTCACTCGCATATGTATTCAGGTAAATCGCGTCCAATGACCCTGAAGGCTTGGTGTGGAGGTTGCGTTCGTGCTCCCGTCGTATGACAACGCCTGAGCCATGTTGAAACAGTATCCGACCGTTATTGTCGCTTGCGCTGGCATAGGTAAGACCCGGGATGCGCGAAATGGCATTGAGCGTTGCCGCAATCTGTCGGCGATCGTTGTTCTCGACTGGGCCCGCAATTGTGGTTGCGATTGCGGCGGCGATCGCCTGCACCTCATTGCGTTTGGCATCGAACTGTCTATTGGCCTGCCGTAAGGCTGAAGCGAGCGAAGAGATCAAGACGGCGCTGACAACCGCCACCAAGATGACGGCAGTGATTTTGGTGCGTATGGAGCTGGTAATGAAATTTAACACGGAGACAACAAGG
>CAWIHJ010000077.1:0-16351 GCA_963835795.1 uncultured Gammaproteobacteria bacterium | reverse complement strand
ACAATGGCGCGAGCATCGCCAGATAATCAATAACCAGGAGAAACAACATGCTGACACAACGACTGCAAGCACTGGCCATGGGCCTGCTACTGCTGCTCGGAACGAGCACGCTGAATGCTGCCGGATCCGCACTCAACAAGGTGCTCGATAGCGGTACGCTGCGCGTAGGGACCACGGGCGACTTCAACCCGATGTCGTTCAAGGATCCTGAAACCAGGGAATACAGGGGCCACCAGATCGACGCCGCCAAACAACTGGCCGCCGACATGGGCGTCGAAATCGAATTCGTCCCTACCGACTGGAAAACCCTGATCAACGGCATCGTCGCCGACAAGTACGACATCGTCATGACCGGTACCTCGATGACGGTGGGACGCGCCAAGGCAGCGGGTTATACCATTCCCTGGGGGCGCACCGGTTACCTGCCGCTGGTTCGCGACGACCAGGCCGGGCGTTTCAAGACCTGGGACGATCTCAACAACGCGGATGTCACCATCGGTTACAACCTCGGCACCTCGTTTGCCGATTTCGTCAAGAGCAAGCTGCCGAATGCGAAGCGCAAGGAAGTGGAGTCGCCCGCACGCGACTGGCAGGAATTATTGGCCGGGCGCGTCGATGTCACCATTTCGAGCACGCTCGAGGCTGGCAAGCTGTCGGCCACGCACGAGCGCCTGAAGATTCCCTTCAATGAAACAGCCAACAGCCTGCCGTTGTCATTCATGGTGCGCCAGGATGACCAGGTGTGGCTCAATTTCGTCAACAACTGGATGCGCATGAAGCATGAGATTGGTTTCTTCAAGGAATTGAATAAAACCTGGGGAATCGCCGGACAGGAATAACCAACGAGGGGACATAACCAAAGGGGACAGTATACTTTATCTCAGAATTCAGCACCTAAAGTAAACTGTCCCCTTTCATGCACTGTCCCCTTTCATGCAGAATCCGGCAGCTGACGCCTTTGTGGCGAAAGCACTGTCGTGCATTTCACTAAGGCAGCATAATGGCGCGATGCGGCTGAAATTAACAAGAAACATCTGGGAACCAACAGAACTGGTACGGTTCCTGGTTAAAGCCAATATCGTGCTGTACATCACCTCTTTGTTCATTGCGCTGGGGGCGGTGAACTACGCGCTGAATCCCATGGTTTTTCTCTCACCCGGTACCGGCGTACTGTTTAAACTGGGCGCATCGGGTACCTTGCCCGTGTTTGCAGAAGATCGCTGGTGGACACTGGTTACGGCCAACTACCTGCATGGCAGCTTGCTGCATTTACTGTTCAATGTATTTGCCTTGCGTGCGGTAGGGAAAATCAATGTTGAAATCTATTCGCCCAGTCGATTTTTTCTCATCTATTTTCTGGGTGGCCTGTTCAGCATGTCGGTTTCCAGCCTGGCTGGAATACCGCTCACGCTCGGTGCTTCGGGTGCGATCTGCGCGCTGATCGGCAGTATGTCCTACGATGAATGGCGCGCCAGCAAGGGTGACCTGAAAAGGCGCATAGCGTCCGTCGGTATCTGGGTAGCCCTGATCGCCGTTACCGGGCTGGCGTTACCCAACGTAAACAACTGGGCGCATGCGGCCGGCTTTGTCAGCGGCTTTCTGTTGGGATTTCTGTTTTGGCAGGAAACCCAGGAGGAAAGCAAAACCCTCCGTGTTGTCGCCACCAGCTGCATGCTACTCACCATTGGCGCACTGATTTACGGATTGCTATTCAGCTAGTGACCGAGCTTTCAGCAAGCTTCAGGAGCGACATCGAAATAAGCCCGGTTATTAACATCTGGGAACTGACCACGTCTGTTTTTCGAGCCGGGTAAACCAAATTCAATTGTGGTCTGCCGCCGTTATTCGGATTGAATTAATTTTGAATCTACAGGCGTTTCTGGCTGAAAATAGCTACCAGCTTTCTTACCGTGTTAATACGTTTCTGGCGCTCGCCAGCCATCCAGCTGACTAATTTGCAACGACAGCATTCGCACCTAAGCGATTGCAAAAAGATTGCTGACTATTTGACTCGAATCGGCCAGAAGCTGACTCTTGGCAAACATGAAAAACCCCGCACAGTGGCGGGGCTTCGTATTAAACCTGTTTAGAGATTACGAGCTGCTTTCTTTCGCTTGCCGAATCCCACCAACCCTATTAGTGCCGTGCCGAATAGCCAGACGGCTGCGGGGACGGGGACAGCCGAGGGACGACTGAAATCGTAAGTCACTTTGTAACTGCCAACGTTTGGAACACTGGTATACGCCGTGTCACAAGTCACCGCGAAAGTTTCGGCGGAGTCCTGGACGCACTGAGCGTCAGCAAAAGGGTTGAAGCCAAACAGTCCAGACCCGACAAACGCCAGGGTCTCAAGACCCGTAAAAAGTTGGCTACCCGAAAACGTGCTATCAAAACTGCCATCAAAAGTGAACTCCCCATCGTTCACATTTTCCGTCCTGGTATCAAAAAACGGTGCAGGGACGGGATTTAATACATCTAACGGCCCGTCCACCACTCCATGAGAATTGGCGCCGGATATCGCCGCTGTGCACGTATCCTGAGTCGGTAGAGTCGTTGCACAAGATGCGCTGTATGAAGTATCCGCGTGAAATAGATATTCGACTTCGACGCTGTTTAGCGTACCCATTGCGCTGTCGAAGTACTGGATATCGTTAGTCATATCCAGTAGGCCAGACTGGTTAACAATGGCTGCGGCTGACTGACCAGAAAGACTAATGCTCGATATCGCAATACCGATAAGTAAAAGTCGTTTGAATGAGCGACATCCAGTTTGACCGGATGACCTGGAATTTCGCATAGTGAATCTCCTTATAAGTTAGTTGTCGCTGCCTTTTTCTAAGCGCCTGAACTTGTTGCCGCCCACAGCTAATTGTTGCTAACCTGACTATACCGGGTTACTGACACCCACGCATCACCCAAATGGGTTAATTCAAGATCGCGAGCCTCGGCATCGGGCACGAAGCGGTCAATCGGTAGATTTCTGATAGTGATTGAAACGTGTCCATAGAGTAACGGGGGCAGGTCTTTGGTTTTGCGTTCATGGATTACAAATCAAAGACCTGCCCCTCATTTTATCGCATTAAGTTTTGGCGGACGAAATCACGATATCTCTTCATCTATCGAAAACATCGTCCAAATGGTTTAAATCTCAATTCATGTGTCGGAATTGGGTCACTTTTGGAAGGCAATGACCAGGAGCAATTTTGCAACCCAGAGCCAGGTTTGTTCTCTCGGTTTATCAGAACAAGGACTCTAAGTAGTCAATCGACTCTTCCCACCAGGATCTGTCGACGTCAATTTCGGTTACGTCTAGTTTTAGATCAAAAAATCCCTCGGGTAAGGGCGCCTTGACCGGCGCTTCGCTGGCCGATTGCACCTGCGCGAACTCGTTTTGCGCCAGTTCAATTTCCGCCGCATCGTTTTTAAAACTGATCCCGCCATCCTGCACCGCGACCGAGACGCCGTATAGATCCCCACATTTATCGACCTGATTACAGGTACGCACCGTAAAATTGGTGCCGCGAATTCCGATAGTTGCGGACATTGTGGAGCTGATTTCAAAACGATTCGTCTGCAGCCTGCCGATCAGTCCAGTCACGGCGCGTATAACGCCGCTGCGAATCGAGGCCACCAGGCTACCGAGCACATCACCGCCGATATTCTGTGGTTCGACATAAGCATATTCGGAAATTAAAAACTCTGAATTCGGACCTACCGATATGCGCGTATCGTCAGACAGAATTATTTCGGCCAGCGAATCTTCCCGGGTGATGATGACATCGAGTGCGTATAGATCTTCCTTTTGCACCACTGAAACCGATTCGTTCTCACGCCTGATCTCGGCTACTCCCGAGCTGACTTCGACGCTACCGATACTCGGAATCACCGGTTCCGGCTCTGGTACTGGTTCTGGTTCCGGCTCTGGTTCTGGCTCTGGCTCGGGTTCCGGTTCTGGCTCCGGGGCATTGGGATTGGCCGGTAGCGTCAACACCGATCCGGGATAAAGAACATCGGCGTTATTTTCACGAAAGACATCGGAATTCATTTCGATTGTCTGCTCGATAAACGGTAACAGTTCGGTATATTTCTCGGCGTAACCCAGTGAGCGCAGGATACCAGTGAGCGTATCGCCGCGTTTGACCTCGTAACGCGTGTCAGCCGCCAGGCCGGGTATACAGACTGCGAGCAATAGCAGCGGCAGCACAATTCTTTTCACTCGATAGCTCCTGTGATTATTTTCAATAATTTGTCGTTTTCGATTCAGATCAGGTCGGCGCAGAAATTCGCACACATCGCCCGAGTTACTGCCCTGAAACGAGTGGATATTTCCAGATTACACTTCCAGTGCATGAAGAATTCAGAAGCGAAAACAGGATCAGACCTTAGGTTAGCTTGCAATGCGCCGCTAGAGGAAAGCCTGGAATTTCAGTATCGGGTTGATTGTATCCGCTCATTCAATGAATTTATACCTATGCTTTCTCGATTACAAACACTTATATGCCAGGTGCGCGCAGCGACATACCTGATTAGAGTAGTGAGCGAAAACCTGGGGACAGTTTACTTTTCAACGAAATTTCGCCGTCAAAGTAAACTGTCCCCTTTTAGCGATAGGGCGAAGTAAAGCGAGTCAGCTCTTCGGCGAAGAAATCGCGCGCTGAACCGAGCGGCCTGGTTGCCGCCGCGAACACCAGCGCCGCCACCTCGCGTCCGAAGGTCTGGCGCAGTTCGGTTTCATCATCGTCGCGCTGCGCGATGGTCATCACCGAGTCGCGCGTATAGGTCGCCAGCACTTCATCGACCGTTGCCGCACGCTCGATGGTGGTGCAGGCCTCGGCATTTTCCAGCGCCTCGATATTTTCGGTGATCAGGCGGCGCAGCATCACCACTCCACGGTCGCCATGATTCACATTCCAGCGCGCGCTTTCGGCAATTGCACCCTGGCCAGCGATGGCTTCGTAATCTCCGGGTACCTGCTGGCGTTCCGCGTAGGGACGTTCGTCTTCGGTCTGGCCGATGAAGTCAATCTTACCCACGCCAATCAGCGCCGGGTCGCCATTACCCTCGCGGTCGAGTTCGTCATTCAGGTAGCGCCAGCCGATCATTTGCGTGTGGCTGTCGTCGATGGGGCGCATCCAGCGCGTCAGCGCGGCGCCGAGCCAGGTTTCCTCGTCTTCCGCGCTTAGCCACAGGGCACCGGTTTGATTCAGGTTGGGCAGGATGACATCGGTGGTGCGCACCCACAGCTTGTCTTTCCAGCGGCGCACGTTGACGTTGATCATGCCGAGCGGGGTTTCCAGGTAGTCGAGCTCGGGTAGTTCGCCCCAGGATTCCGAGAACTGCGCGCCGCTGACGCGCGTGTGCAGAAAGCAGGAATGGGTCGGATCCTGGGTGTTGTCCAGCAACTGCACCCAGTTACAGGGGAAGTACAGTGAAAACGGCACCATGCGGGTATCGGGCTGGCGATAGGAGTCGAGGACCACGAACTCGGGCTTTTCCTCGGGCGGCCCCATCCACGCAAAGATAATGCCCGCGTACTCGTGCAGCGGGTAGGCGGGATGGCACATGCGTGTTTTCAGGCTGCTGTGCGGATCATTGGGGGTGTCGAGGATGCGTCCGTCGCAGGCGATATGCCAGCCGTGATAGCAGCACTGTATGCCGACATCGGTGGGCAGGCCGTATTCGAGCGAGGCGCCGCGATGGCTGCAATGCCGGTCGAGTAAACCCAGGTCACCATTACGGCTGCGAAACGCTACCAGGTCCTCGCCGAGCAGCGTCACTTTTAACGGCAGTTCGCCGAGTTCGCTCGACAGGCATACCGGCTGCCAGGTTCGGCGCAGGTACTCGCCGCCCGGGGTTCCGCGCCCGACCCGGGTGAGCTTGTCGTCCAGCGTTACTTCCGCCTGGCGATAGTAACCGGCGTAGGGTGCCTCGACGCGTTTGACCTCGCGACTGCGTCGCGCAAATTCAGTGATGCGGCTTTTGGCCATGATAGTTGCTCTCCTTGAACCGGGACTGGCGTCCTCTGTTTTCGGCCTGCTCACTATAAGTCTGAATTGACCTGCTCGTAAACTGGCAATTGGATGACCGATCTGAAGCGCATTTCGCCAGCAGCTGAGTGGCCAAAGCTTTGGCTCGCCGTTGAGAAATATTCCTGGCCAGGCGCGATCGAGGCTACAAGATCTGCTGAAGATTGCTCTTGAACGTTGTCGTAATCCCTACCAGCTAAGCGCCAGGCTTTCCGGAATGTCGATCAGGGTCGGTTTTGACGCCCGGTGTGCCCGCTGCAGCGCGTCGACAAATTCCGCCGCGGTGCTCGCGGTTTCCGCCAGGCAGCCAAACCCCTTGGCGATGGCGATGAAATCGGGTGTGTAGATATCGACGCCGATGGTCGGAATGTCGCGTTCCAGCATGTAACGCTTGATTTCACCGTAGCCCTCGTTGTTCCACACCAGGATCGGCAGGCCGAGTTCCAGTTCGACCGCGGTCGCCAGCTCACCGATGGTGAATTGCAGGCCGCCGTCGCCGATCAGCGATACCACCGGCGTGTCGGGTAACGCGAGCTTGGCGCCAAAGGCGGCCGGCAGCCCATAACCCAGCGTGCCGTAGCCGGTGGATGAATTGAAGTAGCGGCGTGGCCCGGCGGCTTCGTAAAACAGGTTGCCGCCGTAAACCGGTTGCGTCGAATCGCCGACGATGACCACCCCGGGCAAGGCCTCGGCAATCATGTCGAGGATGCGGCCGTGCTGGCGGTAGGCTGCGGGCGCCAGTGCGTCGGCCGCCGCGCGCAGTTCGCTGACCTCAACCTGGTGCTGGAATGGATTGAAGTCGACCATGGCCTCGCACAGGGCCTGCATCGCCTGCCCGGCGTCGGCGCAAATCGATATCGCCGGCAGCACGTTGCGCGTGAGTCTGCTCGGGTTCGATGTCGACGCGAATCACCTGTCCGCTGATTTCGAGCTGATCGTCGAACAGCAAGGTATCGGTTTCGCCGAGCTCGGTGCCGATGGCGAGCACTACATCGGCCGCCTCCAGTGCATCGAGCACCGGGCGCTGCGGCAGGCGGCTGCCGAGGCAAAGCGGATGGGCGGGTGGCAGCACGCCCTTCGCATTTACCGTCAGTGCTGTGCGTACACCGAGCCGATCGACCAGCGCGCAGGCCTGCTCCGCAGCATCCTGGGTGCCGCCGCCGAGCACGATGAAGGGCCTGGCCGCCAGTTTCAGCAGCGCCGCGGCTTCGGCGATGGCCTGTGGGCTTGGGCCCGATCGGTAACGCTTGCCCACCGTTGGAAGATTGTCAGCCGCCATCGGTGCGGTGATCACGTCGAGCGGCAACTCGATGTGCACCGGCCCGGGCCGCGCGCTGTCGAACACCGCAAAGGCGCGCGCCAGTACTTCGGCGAGTTCTTTGGGGCGCGCGACCGTGTGGCTGAAGACCGACACGCCCGATACGAGTTGGCGTTGGCCGGGCAGTTCGTGCAGGCGCCCCTGGCCGAGCGCCAGTTCGTGCGAGTTATTGACGCTGGAAATAACCAGCATCGGCACGGAGTCCGAGTAGGCCTGCGCCATCGCGGTGATGATGTTGGTCATCCCCGGCCCGGAGATAATGAAACAGGCGGCCGGTTTGCCGGTGGCGCGCGCATAGCCGTCGGCCATGAAACCGGCGCCCTGCTCGTGCCGCGGCGTAATATGCCGCAGGCGAGTATTGGGCAGGCCGCGATACAGTTCGACGGTGTGCACGCCGGGTATGCCGAAGACGACTTCGATGCCGTAATCTTGCAGCAATTCGACTAACACTTCACCGCAGGTGGTGGATGCTTGAGTGTTCATTTTATGGCCCCTTAGTTCCTGGTTGCTGCGCCGCGGAAGCGGACGATATCAGCGTGCATTTGTTCGTTTACCAGCCATTGACACGATCCCAGCGCGCACCGATCCGACCATCCTCGATAACGTTGAAATAATCGTAAGCGGCCGCCGTCATGCAGGCATGGATCGGCAGGATACGCAAAGTGCTGCCGAGTGGAAACTGGGCGTAATCGGCCTCGCTGCGCACGCGGACGTGACCGTGTTCCTGGCTAACCGAGGTGACGTACAGCTCGGGGATGAGGTTGCCCTCGACGTCGCAGACCTGGCCGTAGCCGACTTCAGGCCGAAAGTGATCGGCGCTACGGTCTTTCGACAACGCCAGTCCGCCTGCGTCCAGCAGCAGCTTGCCGGCAGCCTTGTTGTGGCCGATGACCCGGGTCAGGACACTGAGCGCGATCTCGTCGATGGTGCAGACGCCGCGCGCTTGCTGGTCGAGATCGAACACGGTGTAGACCCCGGCGCGCAGCTCGGTGACGCCCGTCAAATCGGTGGCGAATAACGCCGTCGGTGTCGAACCGACACTGACGATGTCGACTTCATGGCCTGCCGCGCGTAAGCGCGCTGCTGCGCTGACCACGGCATCGCGCTCCTCGGCCGCCACGCGCTCGATGCCCGCCACCGTATCGACCCCGTAGGACTGGCCGGCATGGGTTAGCAGCCCGCAAAAATGCGCCGCGGATTGATCGAGCAGGGCGGCAATTTGCAGCAGCTCGACGCTTTCGGCCTGCAGGCCACCGCGGTGATCACCGCAATCGATTTCGACCAGTAACTTGAAGCGCACGTCGAGCTCGCGCGCGGCATCGCAGACGGCGCGCGCCACCTCGACGCTGTCGCACATGATCTTCAGGTCGGCACCACGTCGAATGAGATCGGCTGCGGCCGGCAGTTTGGCCGGCACCATGCCGACGGCATAGGTGATATCGGTAATACCATGATCGAGAAAGTAGCCGGCTTCCTTCAGCGTCGACACGGTGATCCCGCTGGCACCGGCTGCCAGCAGTGCTTCGGCCGCCTGCGCCGATTTCAGGGTTTTCAAATGCGGGCGCAAACGCACCCCGAGACGATCGGCGCTGGCCTGCATACGCGCGATATTGGCCAACAGCCGAGGCTTGTCCAGCAACAGGGTCGGGGTGGGGAGTTCTCCAAGGTTCATCGCTGCATCGTCGGGTCGCAAAATCGGGAAACAGTATACCCGTTTCGCCCCGCTGCTTGCAGGCGGTTTATGTCTTGTCGAATTCGGTGTACTGTCGCGGAACCATTCCACTCGATTAGCGTGAATTGATTCGATGAACGACGCCAACACCCCTTCGCAAAGT
The DNA here is from genome assembly GCA_963835795.1 of uncultured Gammaproteobacteria bacterium. GTDB lineage: Bacteria > Pseudomonadota > Gammaproteobacteria. Next base: position 7,172 of record CAWIHJ010000077.1, on the reverse strand, counting down.
AACGATCCACCCAGTAACGATCCATTATTCCAGCCCCTCAGGATCAAGCACCTGACTTTGAAAAACCGCATCATGAGCACCAGCCACGCGAGCGGTATGGACGATGACGGCATGCCGGCCGAGCGTTACCAGCGCTATCACGAGGAAAAGGCCAAAGGTGGGCTGGCGCTGACCATGTTTGGCGGCTCGTCGAACGTCGCGCCCGATTCGCCGTCGGTGTTCAACCAGTTGCGCGTCGATAACGATCGCGTGATCCCCTACCTGCAGTCGTTCTCGGAGCGCATCCACGCGCAGGGCGCTGCGCTGATGTGCCAGATCACCCACCTTGGACGGCGCGGCGACGCGACCAGCGATAACTGGCTGCCGACGCTGGCGCCGAGCTCGGTGCGCGAAACCCTGCACCGCAGCATTCCGCGCGAGATCGACGAAGACGACATCAAGCGCATCGTCAAGGCGTTTGGCGAAGCAGCGCGGCGCTGCTACGAGGGTGGTCTCGACGGCCTCGAAACCCATGCCGGGGCGCATCTCATCGGCCAGTTCTTTTCACCCGACGTCAACCGCCGCACCGACAAGTTTGGTGGCAGCGTCGAGAACCGCGCGCGCTTTGCGCTGATGGTGCACGAAGCGATTCGCAAAAATGTCGGCGACAATTTCCTCGTCGGCATGCGCATGTCGGTGTACGAGGATCGCGGCGGCCTGAGCGCCGAGGACGCGCTCGCCATCGTGCAGCTGATGGAGCGCGAGGGCGCGATCGACTTTTTCAACTGCGTGGCCGGGCGCATGGATACCGAACTGAACCTCGCCGAGAAAAACATGCCCGGCATGACCCAGCCACTGGCGCCATTCCTGCCGTTGGTCGCCGAAGTCAAGCGCGAGATTTCCATTCCCGTGTTTCACGCCGCACGCATCACCGACGTGGCCACCGCGCGTTACGCGATTCGCGAGGGCATTCTCGACATGGTGGCGATGACGCGCGCGCACATCGCCGACCCACAGTTGGTCAACAAGATTCGCCGCGGTGAAGAGCACCGCATCCGCCCCTGTTTCGGCGCCTCGCACTGCATGCACAAGAAGCCGTCCTGCATTCACAACCCGGCCTCCGGGCGCGAGACCGTGTTACCCCAGGTGGTCGAGCCCAGCAGCGCAGCGGCAAAACATGTAGTGGTGGTCGGTGGCGGACCCGCCGGCATGGAAGCCGCGCGTGTCGCCGCGGAACGCGGGCACCGGGTGACGCTGCTGGAGGCGACGCCACAACTCGGCGGACAGTTGCTGTTGGCGTCGCGTGCCAGCTGGCGACGCGACATGATAGCCGTGGTCGATTGGCGCGTGTCGGAATTGCAGGAACTGGGCGTCGATGTGCGTTGCAACAATTACGCGGACGGCGCCGATGTGCTGGCACTCGAGCCCGACGTGGTCATCGTTGCCAGCGGCGGCCTGCCCAACTTCGCTGAACTCGAGGGTGCCGATCTGTGTTGTAGCGTCTGGGATTTGTTGAGTGGCGATGTCAAACCCGCGCCTGAAATACTGGTCTACGATGGCACCGGCCGTCACGAGGCACCGTCCTGCGCCGAGCAACTGGCAGCCGATGGCGCCAGGGTCACGTTCGCCACCATCGACGACCGCGTCGCGGCCGAGTTGGGCTACGCCGAGCGCCCGACGCATCGCAAGAAACTCTACGAGTTGGGTGTCGAGGTAAAACTCGATTTGATGCTGCTCGCGGTGCGCCGCGAGGGTGAGCGCCTGGTGGCGACGCTGCGCAATGATTTAACCGATGACAGCGTCGAAATCGTCACCGACCAGGTAGTGGTCGAACGCGGCACTTTTCCGGTTGACGAAGTGTTTCTGGAGTTAAAGGAGGGTTCCGTCAATCGCGGGATCACCGATATCGATGCACTGATCAATGCCGAGCCCCAACCCTTCGAGAAAGCGGCACAGGGCGGCTACCGCCTGTACCGTGTCGGCGACGCCGTCAGCAGCCGTTCGTTGCATGCAGCGCTACTCGATGCCTTCCGCATTTCCGTGGCACTGTAGGTTTCAAAAACCATTTTTGAGGGATCCGATTCGCATGAAGCATGACTTACTGGCTGAAGGTTTCAGTGAACGACCTTTTTGGTGGAACGACGTGGCTCCGTCTAGACAGACATCGGCGACGGTAGCGGACAGTGCAGACGTCATCGTGGTTGGAAGTGGCTACACAGGTTTATCCTGCGCCCACGAGCTGGCTCGTGCTGGCGTATCGGTCATCGTCATGGATGCCGGTGACTGTGGCATCGGCGCGAGCACGCGTAATGCCGGTTTTCTCTCCGGCAGAGCCGGGGTCAGCAAGCAGATTAAACTCGAAGCACTGGTCGGCAAGGCTCATGCCGGCCGCATATTCGATGAAGCCGACAGTGCCTACGAGTTTCTGCAGCAGCTGGTCGCTGAAGAATCGATTGACTGTAAGCTGGAAAAGGTCGGGCGTTTCATCGGTGCACACACGCCTGCTGCCTATAACAAGCTGGCACAGAAGATGCGCGAATACGATCGCAGCGGTGACAGTAGTTTCCGTATGGTAAGTCGAGCTGAGCAGCGTGACTATGTTGCCAGCGACTACTGGTATGGCGGCATGTTCACGGAAAATGCCGGGAGCCTGCATCCGTCGCGTTACCATCACGGAATGCTGGATTTATGCCTGCAGCACGGGGTCACACTGATATCGAATAACCGCGTGCTCAATATCAGCGAACACTCCGGTGGCAGGCTGGTGCGCACCGAGCAAGGCGATTTCAACGCCCGCGAGGTGGTGCTGGCGACCAACGGCTATACCGACGCACTGTCGCCCTGGCATCAGAAACGCCTGATTCCCATATCCAGCACTATTGTCGCCAGTGAAGAAATCGGCGAGGAGCGGGTCAATGCCATGCTGCCAAAACACTGCCCGGTGATCGACACCAAGCGAGTCATCTGTTTTGCGCGGCCGACACCGGATCGAAAACGCATACTGTTCGGTGGTCGTGCACGATTTGCACCCATGGGCGCGACCGAGAGTGCCAGGATTTTGTACCAGCAACTGGTCACCATGTTTCCACAGATGCACGATATCAGGGTGACCAACGCCTGGTCAGGCTACATGGGGTTCACCTTTGACTTCATGCCCAAGATCGGTGTTCACGAGGGCGTGCACTATGCCGTGGGCTGTAATGGCGGCTGTGGCATTGTGATGATGAGCTGGCTGGGTCGCCAGGTAGCGAAAAAAATTCTCGGCAGTGCGCTGCAACCCAGTGCTTTTGAAGGCCTGCCGTTCCAGACCCGACCGCTGTATGCGGGCAAACCCTGGTTTCTGCCGATAATCGGTAACTGGTGGCGGTTACGAGACTGGTTCGAGATAAGCCGGGCCCGTGCGGGCAAGGCTTGAAAAGCGGTAATTTCGAGGTGAGTTAGCCGCTCGTCGGCCCGGGCTGTGAAGCTTTCAATGGCGTGGTAATCTAGCAAAAATCGGTGATCGGCAGTCCACTTTGTGTTGCTGCTTGCCGGAAAACCTGAATAAAGGCGAATTGATACAGTTCACGGTCTCCACCCGCGTGACACGGTATGGTTCGATGAAGTGCCCGAAGGAAGGTAATTTATGGACAAACGGATAGCAGCCCTGCGATTTACCCTGTACGACCTGATTAGCCGTTTGCCCGGTCCGCGGCCAATTGCCCACAAGATTCTGCTGGTAGCGCTGTTGGGATGCCTGACGCCGCTGTTTTGCCTGTCGATTTACCTGTTGGTCTTTACCCCGGCGGGCTCATTCGACCTCGTGGCAATGCTGGTTTTACTGGTGGGCACAGGGCTCGGCGCGGTGATTACACTGGTTGCAATCCGCGTATTGTTGACGCCTATCAGCGCGGTCGGCAAGGCGCTGACGGCGTTTGACAAGGCCCGTGATCTGCCGCAGTTCGGCAAGCAATACCAGGGCGAGATCGGCGATTTGCTGAATAACACGCAGTTTGCGCTGACCAGTTTGCGCCACAGCATCGAACACCTCGAAGCCTGCGCGCAGATAGACATGCTCACCAAACTACTGAATCGCCAGGGTGCTGCAAATCGGCTCAACCGCATGGTGATCATTGACGATGAAAATCCGCGCGATTTGCTGCTGTTACTCATCGATCTCGAAGGTTTCGGCAAGATCAATGACACCCACGGGCGCGCGGTTGGTGACCGGGTATTGCAGCAGGTAGGCAATCTGTTGCGCGCGGGCCTGCGTGAACGCGACTGGGTGGCGCGCTGGGGCGATGACGAGTTCCTGTTGGTGCTGTCGAATAACGACCGCCAGGACATTGCCGGCGTGACCGCGCGCTTACGCGATCAACTCCAGGCTTTGCCGGTGGACGATGCCGGGACGCTGGTGCTCAAGGTCGGCTTCTGTGCCGGCGCCGCGTACCTGCAGCCGGGCATGACGGTCGATGAATTGCTGGAAAAGGCCGATCAGGCGCGTTGCCACGCCAAGCAGAACGACGACATACACTGTTTCGTCGCCAGCGAAGTCAACGCCTGATTCTCGTAGCGTTCGCTACCAGCAAGTGTCATACACCGATCCGTGGCAGCGGTGGCAAATTCGGTTAACTCAGGTGCCGCAAAAGGTTTGCTGGACGATTTCATATGGTTTGGGCGGTGTCGCCAGGTCCGCATCATTGACGTCGTAACGAAACGGCTGTTGCCAGCGCTCGTGCAATCGATTGAATAACGACAGGTCACCCGCGTAGCCCTGCTGAATGGCTTGCTCGATCAGGTGGTTGCGTGGAATGTAGGCAGGATTGGTGGCGCGCATGCTTTGCTGCCTTTGCGACGCATCGATCGATTCGCGCTGACAGCGTTGTTGCCAGCGTTCCAGCCAGTCGTCGAAGGTCGCCCCGAAATCGAATAATTCGCCCACGCTTTCGGCATCCGGCTGTGCATCGGGAGCGTTGGCCAGGTCGGTCAGCCGGCGAAACGCCAGGGTAAAATCATGGCGGCCCGCTTCCAGCAGGTCGAGAAAGTCCTGCATCAGCGCCTCGTCGTCGTCCTCGGCCTGGGTCAGCCCGAACTTGGCGCGCAGGCGCTCGAAGTAGGCTTCCAGGTACATTTCCGGGAACGCGTTCAAAACCACTTGCGCCGCTTCGGTGGCCTCGTTTTCATCGTCGGCAATCAACGGCAACAACGCCTGTCCGAGGCAAGCCAGGTTCCACTGCGCGATGGGGGGCTGGTTGCGATAGGCATAACGGCTGCCGTGATCGATGGAGCTGAACACCGCTGCCGAATCATAGGCATCCATGAACGCGCAGGGCCCGAAATCGATGGTTTCACCCGACAGCAGCATGTTGTCGGTATTCATCACGCCGTGAATGAACCCCACCGATTGCCATTGCGCGATCAGCGCGGCCAGCCGTTGTGCCACCTGTTGATACAGCGCCAGCACCGGGTTGTCGGCATCTGCCGCTTGCGGGTAATGCCGCGCAATGACGTGATCGACCAGTAGTTTCACCGCCTCGTGATCCTTGATCGACGCGAAATACTGCATGGTGCCGATGCGGATGTGGCTTTTGGCGACGCGAATCAGCACGCCGCCTTCGAGGCGTTGTTCACGGTAAACCGGCTCACCGGTGGTGACCGCCGCCAGCGTGCGGCTGGTGGCCACGCCGAGCGCGGCCATGGCCTCGCTGACCAGGTACTCGCGCAAGATCGGTCCCAGCGGCGCGCGGCCATCGCCATTGCGCGAAAAGGGCGTGATCCCCGAGCCCTTGAGTTGCAAGTCGTAGCGCTCGCCATCGCTGCCGATCACTTCGCCGAGCAGGATCGCGCGCCCATCGCCGAGGCGTGGATTCCAGCTACCGAACTGGTGGCCGGCGTAAACAGTGGCGATCGGGTCCGCGCCGTCCGGCACGTGATTGCCGGCAATGGTGTTGACGCCCTCCGCGGATTCCAGCCAGGCCGGGTCGATGCCGAGCAGGCGGGCAAGCTCGTGGTTGACGCGAATCAACTGCGGATTGGCGACCGGCACCGGCGCCTGGCGCACGTAAAATTGCTGCGGCAGGGTTACGTAGGAATTATCGAATTGTGGCGTCATGCTGGATCCCGCGGCTGTGTCGGTCGAAAGTGTACTAGATGGGGGCGCCAATGCCGAATAACCAGCAGCCGCTATCCGTGGTGAAGCGAATTTTCCGTGTTCATCGGGTTTGTAACAAGCACCTGAAGCCGCAGTACCAGAGCATTGGCCACGGCAATTTTCCTGCAAGGAATCAGGCCGAGAACTTCGTGGATATTTCGGTTGTTTTGACAGTTGATTTTTGATTTCTGGCGTGCCATTTATTCAACCCTATGTCACAGATTTATATGGATTTATTCCATTGTTTTTTTGTAATATTCGCGCAGAACAGGTAGCAGATTATCGCCAACCCTGAACCGGTCGAATAGACTAGAACTGGCATCGTCTATGACGGCGAAGTTGAAGTGACAGGAGCTTGCTACCTGGAGAAAACTGCCAGCCTGTTGAAACTTGCCTGCACAGGCACGGTTACCCGGTAAACCGGTAATCCCATAACCCGGTTCGATACCTTGTAAACGGCCTGTCAGGCCACGAGCGAGGGTTGCACAAAATGGAATCACAATCACCACGATAGTTCCCATGATTCTCATGGGTCTCAAGGCTCGCATGATTCGCACGGCTTCGCTGAATCGTGTCGCGCTCAGCGCCACCATACATTGCTTGACGGGTTGCTCAATTGGCGAAGTGCTGGGAATGGTGATTGGCACCGCATTGGGCATGGGCAATTGGAGCACGGTTGCGCTCGCCGTCGTTCTCGCCTTCGTATTTGGCTATCTGTTAACTATGTTGCCATTGCTGCGAGCGGGAATAGGCATGTCGTAACGCACTCGGGCTCGCATTCGCCGCAGACACGGCATCAATTACAATTATGGAGATCGTCGACAACGCCGTGATGCTGGTGATACCGGGCGCGATGGACGCCGGACTGACCGAGTTTAAATTCTGGGGCAGTCTCGCCCTGGCGCTGGTCATTGCCGGGATGGCGGCGTACCCGGTAGTTCGCTGGCTAATTGCCCGGGGTCGTGGTCACGCGGTCGTGCATAAATATCATGGCCAGGATGAGTGGCGCGCACACCACGCATCACTGACACTATTACGCGTTTCGACCTTGCGGCCCCAGGGG
>CAWIHJ010000076.1:0-5000 GCA_963835795.1 uncultured Gammaproteobacteria bacterium | reverse complement strand
ATCTCGCCGTTCATCATGGGTGGCGCGATGAGCCCGGTCACCCAGCCGGCGCTGATCGCGCAGGCGCACGCCGAGGTCATGATCGGCATCGCGCTGACGCAACTGGTGTGCCCCGGCGCGCCGGTGGTGTACGGCAGTTTTCTGACCACCATGGACCTGAAATCGGGCGCGCCGACCTTCGGTTCACCCGAGTCTACGCTGGCGACGCTGGCGATCGCGCAACTCAGCCGCCGCATGGGCCTGCCGTTTCGTTGTGGCGGCCACCTGACCGCGTCCAAGGTCGCCGACGCGCAGGCGATGATGGAATCGACCAACGCGATGAACCCGGCGATCATGGCGGGCGCCAATTTCATCTTCCAGGCGGCGGGCTGGCTGGAGAGCGGCCTGACCATCGGCTACGAAAAATTTGTCATGGATGCCGAGCAGTGCGGTGCGCTGGCGCGGGTCATCGAGGGTTTGACCATCGACGACGATCAGCTCGCCACCGATGCCTACCGCGAGGCCGGCACCGGCACCAACTTTCTCGGCGTGCAACACACCATGCGCCACTACAGGGACGCCAACTTTCGTGCCGAACTGTGCGATACCAACTCTTTCGAACAGTGGAGCGAAGACGGTAGCCTGGACATGCAGCAACGCGCGCACCGCAAGTGGCAACAAATGCTGCGCGAGTACCAGATGCCGGAAATGGATGTGGCCGTCGATGAAGCCTTGCTGGAGTTTATCGCGCGCCGCAAGGCAGCGATGGACGACGCCTGGTACTGAATCGTTTCACTACTATTGTCACCTGTCCCGGAGCGAATACCCTCGCTCGACATCAAATTCAGGCGGGCACCACCAGCGCGTCGACGATGGTGCATCCACTGCTACTCACGATCACCGGGTTCAGATCGATTTCCGCAATGCAGTCTGCGAGCGCGATCACCAGCCAGGAAAAGCGCACGATCAATTCAACCAGCGCCGCGCGGTCGACCGCGGGCCGCCCACGAACAGCCGCCCAGCAAACGTGAAAGGCGCGTTCGATCGAGCATCGCATCCACCACTGGCAGGAGTCATTGGCGCGAGGCCAAAGGCGCGCTCGGCGAGTAGTTCGATCAGCACGCCACCGCAGGCGACGATCACCATCGGCCCGAACTGCGCATCGTTTTTCATGCCCACCGACACCTCGATGCCAGCGGCGACCATGGGCATCACCAGCACGCGCTCACCCAGGCGTTGTTGCAGATCACGGTATTCGAGCTCCAGCTGTTGCGCATCGGCAATGCCGACTTTGACCCCGTTTTGCTCCGACTTGTGCGCAATACCCGGCATCGCTGTCTTGATGACCAGCGGATAACCGCAGTGGTCGGCTGCCGCCAGCGCCTGCTGCAGGTCATTGATCAGCGTAAAGGGTACACAGGGCAATCCGAAATCGCGCATCAGCTCAAGCGAGGTCAATTCATCACAGCTTTCCAGTTCACGCAGGCGGCGCGACCAGCTGGCGAGCGCAGGCGGCGGAAATTCGATCGGCACGGATTCAGGGCCGGGCGCGGGATCCGAGCGGAAAAAGCATCAGGTTGCGCAGTGCGCGCATGGACACGTCGATGCCGTTGAGCACGGGTATCCCCGCAGCGCTGAACTCGGCCGCGGTTCGCGCAATGTTGCTGAAAGCAAAGCTATTGATCAACACCACCGGCTTGTCGCTTGCGGCCGCCAGTTGCCGCGTGACCTCGAACAGTTCGGGGTAATGCGAAAACTCGTCGCGAAACTCGAACTCGAAGCTGAGCAACCCGGTATCGCTGTCAGCCAGCAGCGCCTTGCCGCATTCGAGAAAGGTCTGCGCACTGCGCTTGCCCAGCGCGCCCATACCATCCATCGGGTTGACGGCTTCGAGCCCGGCTTCGAGATTATCTTTCAACACGGCCGTGGTGGCCGCAGAAATCTGCGCAAACGGAATGTCGTAGTGTTCGGCGAGATCGACCATCTGTTCGCGCATGCCGCCCGAATCGAGCATGCTGGCGAGGCCACCCGAACGCACGCGCCTGCCGCTGGCGAACAACAGCGCGCTGAGCATCATTTCATCCATATCGCGGCACAGCATCGCGCCGTGGCGCTCGCAGACCGCGACCAGCGCCTGGTGGTTGCCGACGATGGCACCCGAGTGACTCATCGCCAGCTGCGCCGACTTCTCGGTACAACCGAGACGCGTAATCAGCACCGGGATCGATTTGCGCGCGCCGTTTGCAGCGCCGCGACAAAGGCCGGCACATCGCGCACCGTCTCCAGCAGCACCGCGATTACCCGCGTCGACGGCTGCAGCAGCAGGTAGTCCATGTAATCGCCGACACTGGCATTGATTTCCTGGCCGCTGGCGATGACGTAATTGAAAGCAAAGCGCGCATCGTTGTTGGCGAGGTAAGTCATGCCCGAGCCCGAATGGGCGATCAGGGCGATGTGACCGGGTGGGCGCGCAGGCGGGGGATGATCGAAACTTACCATCACTCGCGCGTCGTAATTGTAAAAACCCATCGAGTTGCCGCCGCAGACCGGAATTCCGGCAGCAGCCGCGCGAGCGCGCAGGCGCGCCGGCAGGCGCGGTTCGCTATCGTCTTCGAGGTAGTTGGACGCGTAAATGACGATGCCACCGACTTGCAGTTGCAGCGCCTGGATGAAGCTTTGCTCCAGCGGCAACCCGGATATCGCGTAGACCACCAGGTCCGGCACCTCCGGCAGCAGTTCGAGGCTCGCATAACAGGTTTCGCCGAACAACTGGGGTACTTCGGATTGACCGCGAACAGCTTGCCTGCGTAACCGCAATCCTGCAGCTGCCGCTGGGTGATCGCGCCAAGGCTGCCGCTACGCTCGGAGGCGCCGACGATGGCAATGCTTTGCGGATTCAACAAGCGGTGTAACCAGTGCGCTATGACGCCCAGCGAAAGATAGGATTGCGGCGCGATTTTGACATATATTGCGGGCTTACACATCCATTATCAGGGGGCTGTATGAACGCCGAAGTCAGGGTTGAAACACGGGATCAAATCGTCGAAATCACCATCGACCGGCCGCCGGCCAACGCCATCAATCCGGGCGTATCCATGGCCATTTACGAGGCCCTGTCGATGCTGCAGGAAGACGACGATCTGCGTGTCGGCATCATCACCGGCAGCGGTGAGCGCATTTTCAGCGCCGGCTGGGACCTGAAGGAAATCGCCGCCTTCGACAACAACGAAGACGCCGTCAACAGCGCCTTCGCCTGCCCCGGCGGGTTTGCCGGTATCAGCGAATTCTGGGGACTGAAGAAACCGGTCATCGCCGCGATCAACGGCATGGCGGTCGGCGGTGGTTTCGAAATCGCGCTCGCCACCGACCTGGTGATTGCCGCCGATCACGCCGAGTTCTTCCTGCCGGAAATGCAGCGCGGCTTCCTGCCGGATGTCGGTGCGATCCAGATATTGCCGCGCCGCGTGCCCTACAACGTCGCCATGGACCTGCTGTACACCGGCCGACGCATGGGCGCAGCAGGAGGCCCGACAGTGGGGCCTGGTGTGTCGTGTCTGCCCCGCGGCGAAACTGATGTCGCAGGCGCGCGGGCTGGCACGCGAAATCGCGCAGGGCGCGCCGCTGGCGCTACAGGCGTTGAAAGAAGTCGTGCCGGCCATCTACAATCTGCCGATTCCACGAGGCCTTTGCCGCCACCAAACCCGGCAATGCCGATTTACCCACTTACCAGAAAATGCTGATGTCGGAAGACTTCATGGAAGGTCCGCGCGCCTTTGCCGAGAAACGCGCGCCGCGCTGGAAGGGTCGATAGCCGGGTGTCAGGTTAGCCCGCGGCTTTCGCAGGCGGCGATAAACTTGTTGAATCGCTGCCAGGCGTAAGGAATAAAGCGAATCTTCTGGATCGGCTCGAGCGCGAGCGGTAAAGCCGCCATCGCGTACTTGTAATCCGCCATGATCAGCATCGAGCGCGTTTCCTGCAACAGTTGGTCAAACGCTGCTTCGCGGGATTCACTGCTGTCGAACTCGGCATTGTCCAGGTAAGAGTTGATCAGCAGGCCCAGTTCGCGCATCGCCGTATTCGGGTTCGGCAATGCGAAAATACGGGTATTCGGGTTGCTGGTGGCGCATCACGGTTTCGGCAAACAGGCTGGCGAAATCGTAGGCCTTGTGATTGAGGCAGGAAAACTCGAAGTCGACCAGTTTGATTTCACCCGAGTCGAGCTTCATGACGTTGCCGTGATAGGTATCGTTGTGACAGAAACCAAGCGCACCGGTGGGCAGGCAGCGCTGTACCCGCTCACGCGTCGCGTCGCTGTAAATGGCGCGCAAATCCTCGCACATGGCCTGCTCGTTAGCCGGAAAAGCCGATATCTTTTGCTCCAGCACACGCCTTGCGATAGGACTCCACCTGGCGTGCAGTAACTCGAAAAATCCTTGCTGCGGCAAACCTGCCGGTTGCAACTGGTGCAGTCGATACAGCTGGTTGGCAATCTGGCGCAGGTTGTCGGCGTCGAACAGGTCTTCAGCCGTCAGGCTACGCCCCTGGTAAAACGCTTCGATGCGGCAATTCGCGTCGTAGTGGTGGCAGTGTGCCGCGATTCCGGCCTGGCCGAGTGTCAGGAACACCGATTTTTCGGTTTCGAAATCGAGGATAGCGTTATCCTTGCCCGCAAGCCGGCGGTAGAGTACGCCTGCCGGGGTAGCCGGAACCTGAGCACGTACGCCCATGGTAAACGAGGAAAACCCCTTGGGGTCGTCGAACTCGAAATCGTCGCTCGAAAGCGCAGCCCAGCCCGGGAACAGAGGCTGGCATTGCGCGAATATGGATTCTTTCATGCAAACCTGCGATGTCGCGATGAATCGGGCGCAGTACAGAATTTAAGTTCTGTCAGGCGCGCAGCCGGCGTATATTACAGCCATTTAATACCGGGCTTGCTGGACTCGCCCCATCCCGGTCAACGAATACTGGAGGAAGCGATGAAAATTGTAAATCCCGACACCGTAGTTAAGCCTGTGTTGAA
>CAWIHJ010000075.1:0-51520 GCA_963835795.1 uncultured Gammaproteobacteria bacterium | reverse complement strand
CCTGGGGGACACGGATTCCGAATACTTGTTCTGCCAACTCCTCGGTTACCTGGAGCCTCTATGGAGTCGGGGCGGTATGCCCCCTTTCGAAAAACGCTACGCCGTTGTGCAACGCTTCGCCGAGGAGATCCTTGGGCGCGGAGCTTCAAATTTTCTCTACAGCGACGGTGTAACCCTGTTCGCCCATGGGCATCGTCACACCATTCCAGGGGAAGATGTGAGTGACGAACCTGGTTTATATGTCAAATTGTACGAATCGAAATCGGCGACGGATATGTCAATTCCTTGCGAGGGCCTGCGCAGCCAGGGCGATTGCAGCCATCAGGCTCTAGTCGCAACCATGCCATTGAACGATGACAGGTGGGTACCGCTTAAGACAGGAGAGATCGCCTGTTTCCAGCATGGTCTGCGCATAAAATAATCGTCCTCCCAGGGGAATAAATACGGGGCACAATACTCATTTCAAACAGATATTATGCCCCCTAAGTAATCTTGACCGGGCGGTTATTGGCCGGTTATTACGCGATTTAGACGTGCACCACCTGCGAGCGCATACTATAGAGTATGAACAGGACCTCCTCCTGCTCGCGTTGACCAACATTGTTAGAATTCAAGGCCGCCAGCGCATCGTCCAGTACCGCCATAAACTCACTGGCTGAAATATTCATTCCCTTGTGTGTCGCCAACATGTCCTTGCCCTGGTAAACATTCTCACCTCCGGTTCCGGAAATCATAAATGTGGTTGCGGCATGCTTAAGTGCGGGAACATCGGTATCGGCGAAACGAGTTGATATGGTCGCATTTGCCAGGTGGTTATCGACGAGATCATTCGCAATCGCTTTAATTCCCGTATTGCCACCTAACCTTTCAAATAGTGAAGTACTCATGATGCCCTCCAGTTGGATACTGTCGTTGGTTAACTATCGGAGTGGTTACCGCTTGCACAGCAAATTAGCACTGAATTTGGATTTGTGTAAGTACAAAATCTGTAGTAATAATGCCCTCCGACAAACGAGGATTTGGTTATGAAAACTTATGGCCAGTTTTGCCCGCTGGCGCAAGCTACGCAATTACTCTGCGAGCGATGGACGCTGATTGTTGTTCGGGAATTGATCGCGGGAAGCACCCGATTTAGCGAGTTGCAAAAAGGCGTGCCCCTGATGTCGCCGAGCCTGTTGTCCTCCAGGCTGAAACTGCTGACAAAGGCGGGGGTCATCAAGCGCAGTGAAAACAAGGCAGGCCATGTTTATACGCTTACCGCCGCCGGTGAAGAGTTACGCCCGATCGTGGAATTGATGGGCGCCTGGGGGCATCGCTGGGTTCGCTCGGATCTGAACGATGGGGACCTGGATGCGGGTTTGTTGATGTGGGATATGCGTCGCTCCATAGACTCTTCCTGTTTTCCGGAGCACCGCGTCGTGGTTCAGTTCGAATACCCGGATGCGCCTAAAGGGAGCGGCGACTGGTGGCTGGTTTCCGAAAAAGGAGAAGTCGACCTGTGTCTGAACGATCATGGATTCGACGTCGATATCCTGGTCAGGTGTTCGCTTAAGGTGATGACCGAAATCTGGATTTGCGAGAAGAGTTTGAGCGAAGCCGTAAAGAAGGGTGAGGTAGTGATCATGGGGCCTAAAAAGCTGGTTGGCAAGCTGCAGAACTGGTTGCGTTCAAGCCCACTGTCCAGGCTGGGCAGCCTGGATAAACTGCCACAGCTGCATTGGTAAAAAGGCAACCCAGGGGCAACCCAGGGGCACACACTCTCAATACAGGATCGGTCGAAAGACCCGGATTGAGCTCTAATATTCAGCCGTCAGGATGCAGAGTGCGTGACACAAGGATGTGCCAGAGTGCGTGGTCCCCTGACACCCCCTGACACCCGCCTGACACCCGGCCCGGCAGGTAGCCGGTTCACGGCGCAAGTCTTTGTATCACATGCCGGGAACCTTGCGTGATGTATTCCGCGCCTGCTTGAGGTCAGTTAAACTTTTCCTGACGCCTTCCACTTAGCGTGAATTTTATTGACTTTGGCGGTGGCTGCCTTGACCGCCTCTTCAGGGCTGCTGCGGTCCCGCGCTGCCGCGGCAAACATGTCAGATATTATCCACTCACTAAAGGTCTCATCGATCACCGCGTTGGCGTAACCCGGATAGCCTATCGTCGCGGTCCAGTCTTCGACCTGGGATAAAACACTGTACTTGTCTGCAGGCGTGGCCGCGTTATCTACCGCTACCAGCGATTTCAGGTCGGGCACGGTATCCGGAAAACAGGGGAAGTTATAAAATCCACTGGCAAGGAAGGCGGAGCGAAAGTTTCGCACATAGTCGACCAGGAATTGCTTGGCGCCATCGATATTACGCGCGAATTTCCAGATAACGTAGGCGTGCATCAAGTGCATCACACCGATTTGACCCGCTGGTCCGCGTGCAGCGGGCGCCAGGTGTATATGGTCGGCGATCGGTATTTTCTGAGATTCACCGGTGCGTGTAATTGATATCGCGTTCAGAGTAAGTGACCCATGACCTGCCAGCATCATGCGATTATTCGAAGACGGATCCCAGCTGAGCACCTCCTCGGTCATCGCGTCCTTGTAAAGCGCCTTCATGAATTTGACTGCTTCCACCGTCGCGGGACTATCCAGCACAATCTTGCCATCCTCGTCGTGCACCGATGACCCAAAGCTGTGCATCAGCGATCTCATACCCATGTTGGAATCCAGTTCAGATGCGAGACCTATGCCGACTGGAATTCCATGTTTCCTGTATATCTCGGCACCCCCGGTGCGGATATTTTCCCAGCTATCTGGGAAATAACCAACATCGGCCCAGAGGTCCTTGCGATAATTTATCGGGTCCGGCACATAACTGTCTGAAAAGCCAATAAACTTCCGGGTCGCCGGATTATAGGTGCTTTTCATTGCGATCTGGTTAGGCTTGCCGACATATCGCTCACATTCCTGGTAAATGTCGCTATGGTCAATAACGAAATCTTCATAGGTGGATGGCGGGCGTAAAAACATGAACAGGTCATGCCCTCTGCCACGCTGAACCTCCGCCTGCGCGCGGCTATTGAGGCTGGTCATACCAACGCGATCGATAAAAACCTCGGTATCGTTGGCATCGCCCCATTGCTTTGCAAACACCTCGTCAAACCACTGGTCAAACTGGGGCACAAAATGATTCCATTGCAGTATCGTAAGGCGATGTTTTTTTTGCGCATGCGCAAATTTCGGAATTAAAAAACTACTCGCAACGGTAGCTCCGGCAATCCCCAGGAATTTCCTGCGTTGTGGAATCATAGCGCTTTCCTCATTTTAAATTGGTCTATCAGCAATTGTCTTGCAGCTTCAGCGTTGCCGGGCCTGGCAAAGTAGTATCCCTGCACCTCGTTACAACCTCGCTCTCTAAGCACCGCCAATTGACCCAGTTCTTCAACGCCCTCTGCGACAATTTTGAGGCCCAGATTCTGGCCCAGCAAAATAAACGACTGCACAATCATTTCGTCGTCGGTTTCATTTAAAATGTTTTGCACAAAGGACTTGTCGATCTTGAGCGTATCGACTGGAAGCCGGCTCAATAGCTGTAAAGAAGAGTATCCGGTGCCAAAATCGTCGATGGATAAGGAAAGGCCGAGAGCTTTCAACTGGTGGGATATTTTGACTCCGCTTTCGACATCCTTGAACAGGGCGTTTTCAGTGAGTTCAAGCTCGAGGCTGCCAGGCTCGATGTTGGCAGATTGAATGTGTTGCCTGACTTTTTCGACCAGGTCATCGGCCATAAACTGGGCCGGCGACAAGTTGACTGACACGCCCAACTCCCGCGAAAATTCTCGCTGCCATACGGATAATTGATGGCATGCAGTCTCGATTACCCAGTCTCCGATTGACACAATCGCGCCATTCTCTTCGGCGATGTAGATAAATTCGTCCGGCATTACGAGTCCTTTATCGGGATCGTTCCAGCGCAGCAGGGCTTCGAAGGAGTTAATGTATTTACCATCGATGCTGTAACGGGGCTGGTAGTAAAGTTCAAACTCGTTGTTGCTTATCGCACGGCTCAAAGCAACCTCGATGGATAGTCGATTCAGATGATGCTCATCTATCTTGTCGTCATACAATACGTAGCGACCACGCCCCTGGGCCTTGGCGTAATACATCGCGGTGTCGGCCAAACGCAATAAATCGTCTACCGTGTCGCCGTTGTCCGGGTAGATACTGATTCCCATACTCCCACCACTGAGAATTTCCTTGCCGTTAATCGTAAACGGATCACTCAGTGACTTTTGAATCCGATCGGCAACGACGATTGCACCGTCCGGCCCATCCAGGTCTGTCAGCAAGATAATGAACTCATCGCCACCGAGGCGCGCCACCATATCTTCATTATCGAACTGGAACGGTACCGCGGTTACGGTATCGGTCGGGCGCACACATTCGGTTAGACGATATGCCACCTGGCGCAGTAACTCGTCACCCGCATTGTGACCCAGGGTATCGTTTATTCGCTTGAACTGATCCAGATCGAGGAATAAAACGGCCATTTTCTTGTTGTGCAGCCGGGCACTTCGTAATGCCTGCTCTGCGATTTCATCAAGCAGTGACCGGTTTGCCAGCCCGGTGACAGGATCCTGGTAGGCCAGTTCTCGAATACGCGCCTCGATATGCCGACGCTCGGTGATATCCTGCACGGTGCCGACCACCCTCGAATTATCCTGTGTAATGATATCGATTACCTGGTGCACGAAAACCTCGGCGCTTCCGGGAGGGAGTATTCGATACTCGAGGCTAGCCGGTTCGCCTTTATCAACCGCGCAAGCGACCAGGTCCGCCAGGTTTGCGCGATCGTCTTCATGCACTATTGCCAGCAATTCGTCAAATTCGATGCTGTCCTTATTGCTCGGTAGCCCAAGAATCGAAATCGCATTGTCCGAAAGGCTCATGCTACGTGTTGCCTTGTGCCAGTCCCAGTGCCCGATGCGGGCCAGGTTCTGTGCCGTAACCAGGCGGTTTCGGGCAACCGCCAGTTCTTTGAATGGGCCTACCAGTAATCGCGAAATAAAGAATGAAACAATCACCAGGGAAAAAATCGAAACGGCTAGCACCCAGCTAAAAAACTCAACCGCGGGGTCAAGCCCTGTTAACAGCATTCTCGTTGGAACGCTGAATACGAGACGCATGGCGTTTTCCTTGTCTCCCAGTGAAATATCGCGAAAAGCGATTAATCCTTCACCGGTTTCAATTAACTGGGTATCTGCAAAACGGGTAGTCGGCAGAATTGATGTTGGGTCGAAATAATGATCGACATGATTATCGTGACTCTGCTGCAAAATCACCTGCCCATCACCGCTGTAAACCCAAACCGGGGAATGCTCCTGGATCTGCATGCGGGCCAGGTCTTTCAACCAGTTATCGAGATTAAAGTGGACCAGCAACATGCCGGCAAACAAACCGGTATTCTTATCCAGTTTGGCAACCCCTGATAACAGGGAGTAGCCGCCATCCTCTCGCTTAAACGGACCAATAATCGATGCTTCTCGCGGTGGAATAAACCACTCCATGCCTCCAGATGAGAGTACCAGTGGTATCTCGCTTATCTGCTTGAACAAGGGCCCTGCCAATTCAAGTAGCGCATCGTAGTCTGGCGCAGATTTACCCCTGTCGACCATTAAGCGCATTTTATGCCTGGCCCCAATTCTAATAATTCCGCTTTCATCGTAAAAATAAAGCCCTTCGATATCAGGATTATTTTCCTGTATTTGTATGAACTGCCTTTCAATACGGCGTGCCAGTATCAGGCGTTCGGCTATGGAGACCTGCAAAAAATCATCCATGTTCTGGCTATTTTCCAGGGCCTTCAACATCATCAGCATGTCGCTAAAGCGCTCTTTGGCGAGTGATTCAGAAAATACCGAGACCTGCTGGGTAATCGATTCCTTGGCCTGAGTTGATAATGAATCACGACTGAAGGTATAAGCGATATAAATCAACACCGCGGCCGACGCAAGGTTGACCAGCAGTAGCGCCGCCAGCACGCGCAGGAAAAAGCTTGATACCGACGAGAGTTCCCGATATGGCTGCATTAATTCTCTAGCGCTGCCGAGGTTTCAACGAACTCATCTATCAGGTAATCGTGCTCGGATAGCGATATCCCCAGCGCTATGGCGCGGTTGCGATTTACCATTAACGGTCCACGCGCGGGCGTTTTGGTTCGCATCAAGCCCGGGCTGAGACCCTGCTCGAGGATATCGAATGCCATTTCAAAGGCCGTATAACCCTGGTTGTAACCCGAATCGTTTGCAGTTAATAACATGCCCTCACGCACAAACTGATCTTCATGTGAAGCTTCGGGTTTTTTGATGTTTTCCAGGTACCATCGACCTACCTTGAGCATATCCATATGATTTCCATTGGAATCTCGCATGGTGTCGTGGTTAAGAACAAAAAAAGCGTCTACTGTTTTAGAGAGCTGCATCGCCTGACGTTTAAATTCTTCAAAGTCATTGGTACTGACTACTTCTACCAGCTCCAAAGGCAATTTACCGCTGCGGTGCAATCCCTGCAATTGTTTGATATTTGCCCTTGCAGTTACCGAGTCGCAGGCCAGGATGGCAAAGGTTTTTGCCTCTGGCACGAGTTTTTTCAATAAATCCAGGCCCTCTCGATAATAGCCAGCCTGCCAGACGCCGGTAATATTGTGGCCCGGGCGATCCATACTATCGATCAGACCGTATTTGAGCGGCAATCCGTTGATGCCCCAGAATACAACCGGAATTTCGGTGTCGAGTAATTGATGACCAACATAATTAGCCGCGTTGTCGTCGCCGAGCATGACCAGGTCGGGTTTAAATTTACTGATCTCATCCATGATCTCGACGGTTACCTCTGCGATATCCGAAGCACGGCTCTTGCGTTTGGTATCCATCCATAATTTTTTCAGAATCACATGTTTGCTGGTAACCTCGTCGGTTTCGGTAAATTCCTTTACCTGCTGTTCACCGTCAAGATATCCGTAGCGCATCATGGCTGCCATAACACCCGCATGGGTCGATTGCGACCAAAGGTATTCACGGTGATAACTGGAAACGATCAGGATGCGGAAATGTTTCGCGCCTTCGGCTTGACTGGCCTCGGCCTGTAAGGGTAATGCGCCAGCCAAGAGCACAATGATGACGCCAAGGAGGCGGCACCGTCGGCAAAATCGGCGGTACTTTGAAAATAAAATAGTCATGATTCCATCCGTACTTGCGGATCAATAAATAGAATCCACTGCACTGTCTATAGCAGTAAACGACTAAACTTCGTTGATTTTGAAACTTGTATTGGCGTTTTCCCCTGCAAAGTATGCCGCTGGTCTCATTTTGGGGATTCTAATAAGGTTTCTCGTGCCCGGAACAACATTTGACAAATCGCGGTTACCCCAAAATATTGGTAACTTTCGATGAGATTATGCTTTTGAATCGAACCGATTAATAACTGCAAGACCAGCCAGGGAAGACTGGCCCAATGGTAATTCCGGGGACAATATACTTAATTCAATGATCTCATCGGCGATTAGCCAAACTGCTCCTGTTATCCAGTGCAATTTGGCAGTCAGCCAGGTGGCCATCATTCAGCAGGTATACTGTCTCCGGGTATACTGTCCGCGGAATTTTTCAAGCCGGTGAAACCAGCAGCCGGATAAAAACGATCAACAGCCCCGGAACCAGCAGCGCGATCTTGAGCGCTGGGTTCTTGACCGCGATGATGGCGTAGGAGATGCACCACAGCCCCAGGCACATCTGCGCAAACGCCACGAGCGCGCCGGGGACATCAGTTTCCAACTGGATCAGTTGCGGGTTGGCGATCATGCCGAGCGGAATCACGTACAGACCGACGCCGAGCGCCATGGCTTTCAGCGCCACCTTGAGCCAGTTTTCGCCCGCCATGCCGGCGGCGATAAACACCGCGCCGCACACCGGCGGCGTGATCGTCGAGATCAACGCATACCAGAACACGAACAGGTGCGCCTCGAGCGGCTGTAGCCCCAGTTGGGTCAGCGCCGGTCCCGCCACGGCGATGCAGATGACGTAGGCGGCCGTGGTCGGCACTTCCATGCCGAGCACCATGCAGGCGAACGCGGTGAGCAACAGCGACGGCCACAGCAATCCGCCCGAACCGGTCAGGATCAACGAGGTGATCTTGATGCCGAGGCCGGTGATGCCGAGCACGCCGATGATGATTGACGCGCAGACGATGATCGCGGCGATCATCGCAATCTGGCGCGCCGAGGTCAGGCAGGCGGTTTCCAGCCGCTCCAGGGTCCTCGCCATCGAGAATTTGAAATCACTGCCGAAGAACAGCAGCAGGGCGCCCGCCAGAATCGCCATCGACGCCGCGTACTGCGGCGACTTGCCGAGCGCGAACATGCCGATCATCAGCACCGAAAACGGCAGCAGGAAAAAGCCCGCGGTGATCGCTACTTCACGCACGAGTGGGCGGTCTTCGTCGGCAAGCCCCCGTAACTCGTATTGTTTGGCGAAGGCGTTGATGCCCACCCACACGGCAAAGAAATACAGGATCGCCGGCAACAGCGCCGCGGCGATGATGCTGGTGTAGGGGATGCCGGTGAGGGTGACCATGACGAAGGCGCCCGCGCCCATCAGCGGCGGCATGATCTGGCCACCCGAAGAGGCGACCGCTTCGATCGCCGCGGCCAGCGATTTCGGATAGCCGAGTTTCGCCATGGCCGGCAGCGTGATGGCGCCGGTGGAAGCGACGTTGGCCGAGGCCGAGCCCGATATCGAACCGAACAGCGCCGAGGAAATCACCGAGACCTTGCCCGCGCCACCGGTAAGCCGCCCGGCCGCAGCGGCAGCCAGGTTCATGAAACCGCGCCCGGCTTCGCCGGCATTCAGCACGGCGCCGAAGATGACGAAGATCGCCACCACCTTGACCGACACGTCGGTGAGGCTGCCCCAGATGCCACCCTCGGCGATCGTCAGGGTGCCGACAAAACTGGTCAGCGGCAGCCCCGAATGCCCGAACTCACCGGGCAGATGCTGGCCGAGCAGGCCGTACACCAGCGCCAGCAGCGCCACCGTCGGCAGTGGCCAGCCGATGGCGCGGCGCGCACCCTCGAGCACCACCAGCAGCAGCGTGATGCCCACGGCGATCTGGAAGTTACCGTTCAGGATGCCGTATTGATCGCCGAGCGCAGACTGATTGACGGCGACCCACAGGCAGGCGCCGATGCCGAGCGTTCCCAGCACCCAGCCGGACACGCGCAGGCTCAAGCTGCCCGTCTTACCGAAGAAGAACAGCCACGGCAGCGCCAGTGCGAAATGCACCGGGCGGCTGATGAGGTTCGGAATCAAGCCCTGGAAGATCAGCCACAGGTGATAGCTCACCGAGGCAAGCGCGAAGGCGAGCATCACGCCGCGCAACACGGTGCCCCAGTGGGGAGTATTGGATGGGGTGGCGGATGTTAAGTCGGCAGTCACGGCAACTTCATCCGCTCGGCAAAACGCTCAGGCTTTCGCGCCGGGACGGGTCTTGCCCGGGCAGCAACGCGAAAGCCTGTAGTGGTTATCAATCGAGAACGATCGATGTCAGAGAAAGCCCACTTCCCGGTAATACTTTTCCGCACCTGGATGGATGGGCCCGATGATGGCCTTCAGGTAAGTTTTGTCGACCCCGTTCCACCAGGGATTGGCGGCGCCCATTTTGGCCTTCATTTCCCAGTAGGTTTTGGTCAGCTGATACGCGGTGTCATCGCTCATCTTGGTGGTGGTGTAAGCGACGACTTCAAGCGTTGTCGTGGACACGTCCTTATCCTGGCCAGCATAAGTCCCGGCTGGAATGATCAGTTGCTTGCGCTTGCCGACCGACTTCGACTGCGCGCGTTCGGCGTCGCCGAGGTTGAGCAGTTTGACCGGCATCGACGCGGCCGCCTCGACCACGTTCGGGGCCGGGTAAGAACCGGCGGTGACAAAGCCGTCGATCTGGCCGTTTTTAAGCGCCGAGACCGCGTTCGAAAGTTCGACTTCGGCAAACGTAACCTGCCCCTCGAGGCCGAGTTCATTGATGTATTTCTCGCCCTCTTTGGCGCCAAACGAACCCTTGCCGAGCAGGATGGTTTTGCCCTTCATGTCGGCAAACGATTCGATACCGCTTTTCTCCGACACCACGAAATGCATGGTCAGCGACGGAATCGGAAACAGCGCGCGGATCTCGTCGTAAGCGGGATTGCCCTTGTCCTTGAACATGGCCTTGCCGTCCTGGGCGAGCTTGACCAGCACCGGTGGCGTGGTGAACACATAATCCGCACCACGCGAGGGCACCTGGATCACGTTCGACACCGAGCCCTGGCCTTCTTCGACGGTGACCAGGATGTCGCCGCCGCTGCCGGCTTTTATGGCTTCGGCAATTTGCACGCCCATCTGGTAGTAAGACGAGGTCGTCTTGGCGGAGCGGTAGGTAATGCGGGTCTCGGCCTGCGCCAGCTGCAGCGACGCGATACCGAGGATCAATGCCAGCAGCATCGATGAGCGAGTGATTACTTTCATGAGCCCTCCGAAGGGGTATTTTGTTTCAAGACCGGAGCGGAGCAACCGGGTGAAAATCGAGCCGACAGGTTACCAGATTGAATTGCGCATCGGGGGAGAAATTCGATTGATTTGGAGGGCGTGTTTGAACGTCCCGGTAATCCGGCGCACCGGGAAATTACTTTATTTCGTTAAGTCAGTATGATGCGTATCTGTCACCAGCATTCGAAGCACGCGAGACCGATCAGCCAATGAAATTCATACACATCACCGACACCCACCTGGTTACCCCCGGCGCACGGCTGCACGGCCTCGACCCGGCCGAGCGATTTACTCGCTGCGTGGATGACATCCGCCGTCATCATGGCGACGCCGAATGCTGTGTCATCACCGGCGATCTCGCCGATCGCGGTGAAGATTCCGCGTATGAATTCCTCGCCGAGCAGATTTCCAGGCTGGATATGGCGTGTCACCTCATTATCGGCAACCACGACCACCGCGAGAATTACCTGCGTTGCTTCGCGCAAACAAAAGTCGACGCGCACGGCTTCGTGCAATACACGGTGCCAACTCCGGCGGGCGTTTTCATCGTCATCGACACCGTCGAGTACGAAACGCATGGCGGCATTTACTGTGCGCCGCGCCGCGAGTGGTTGCAGGCCACGTTGGCAAAGCATCAGCACGAACCGGTTTACCTGTTCATGCATCACCCGCCTTTCGATCTGAACTTTCCCTGTATCGATGTCATCGGTCTGGCCGAGCAACAGGCCTTTGCCGAGATCGTGCGCCCTTACACGAACATCCGCCACCTGTTCTTCGGTCATGCGCATCGACCCATCAGCGGCAACTGGCTGGGCATTTCATTCTCATCGCTGCGCGGAACCAACCACCAGGTCGCCCTCGATTTCAGCAGCGAGAAAATCCATCACAACAGTGAGCCGCCCGAGTATTCGATTGTGTTCATCGAGGATGACCGGGTGGTCGTGCACACGCATGCCTATCCGCTCGACGGCGACGACTAGCCCGCGGCATTACGCATAGCGGCCATCCCAAATTGAACGCCTCTCCCGCCATCCTGGCCCTGCTGTGCCTCGCCGCTTCCGGTTTGCTGGACCTGGTGTTCAAGCTCTATTCCGCCGAACAGCGTTCGCGCGGCATGTTGATTTTCGGCACCGGCTGCGTGTGGATCGTGTTGCAACTGGCCTATATCGACTATCACGGCCTCGAGCTGGCATTCGATTCGCCAACCCTGGTCTTTGGCATCACGGCAGCCGTGTTTGTCACAATGTCGAATATCCTGCTGCTGGAATGCCTGGGGCACCTGCCGATCAGCATGGCGTCCACCATCTATCGGCTGAATACCATTCCGTTGGTTGTGCTGGCGTTTGTTTTTCTCGCCGAAAATCCGGGCCTGGTGGCGGGCTTTGGCATATTGCTCGGGGTGGTGACCGTGTTACTGCTGTACCAGCCGAATCACATTGAAACCCGCGCGATACCCCACTTTAAACTGTTCGTGTTGCTGATTATTGGCGCCAGCTGTCTGCGTGCCCTGTATGGCATTTTTACCAAGGCCGGGCTCAACGGTGGCGCCGATGCGAATACCATCATGTTGTTTGCCGCCATCGCCTGGTGCCTGGGCGGCCTCGGCTATGCCTGCTTTCGCGAAAGGCGAGTGCGCATCACGGTCATCAAGCTTAAATACATGGCGATCACCGGGGTGCTGGTGTTCGCCATTATCTGGCTGCTCACCACCGCGCTCGCGCAGGGTGACGCCAGCCTCGTGGTGCCGCTGACCAACATGGGATTTGTGGCCGCCTTTATACTCTCGGTGTTGCTGAAGCTGGAAAAACTAACGCTACGAAAATCGATAGCGATCGCCACCGCCGTGTTGGCTATCGTGCTACTGACCCACGAGATTTAACGAGCGGGCAGGGCAGAAGCGCGCCCCTTAAGGCTGCCATCCCTCTTAAACCCGCATCCCCTAAAGGTCGTCATCCCTGCGAAGGCAGGGATCTTAAGCAAACGGCGCAATGTAACTACTGCGTGCCCTTACTAATACGACATTCCTGAAAGATTCCGATACGTCGGACCGCCCGATGCGTCATCCCCCGTGTTTCGCTATCTAGCGATTGATGCTGATCGGGATGCGGCGCGCACCAAAGCTGCCGGGTTTAGCCTCGAAGTGGCCGGGGAGGGTTGTGCCGCAATTTGCGCAGGCGCCGTTTTGCGCAAGGCCCCAGTGGCCGAGTTGATACCAGTCGCGCTCGATCAATAATTCCCCGCAGTGATGGCACCAGGTGCTGGAACCCTGCGCGTCGTGCACGTTGCCGGTGTAGGCGTAATGCAGCCCGTTATCGAGGGCAATTTGACGTGCGCGCGTAAGCGTTGCCTGCGGGGTGCTCTCGATGTCGCGCATCTTCCAGTCGGGATGGAAGGCAGTGAAGTGCATCGGCACGTCCGCCCCCAGGTTTTCGAAAACCCAGTTGGTCATGTCATGCAGTTCCCGGTCGGAATCGTTTTCGCCCGGAATCAACAAAGTGGTCAGCTCCATCCAGCAATCGGTTTCGTCGCGGATATACTTGAGCGTCTCCAGCACGGGGGCCAGGTGACCACCACAGATCTTGTGGTAAAAACGTTCGCTAAATGCCTTCAAGTCGACGTTGGCCGCATCCATGGCGCGGAAAAACTCCACCCGCGGTTCCGGGTCGATGTAACCCGCGGTGACCGCAACCGACTTGACGCCGAGTTCGTGACAGGCGGCCGCCACGTCGAGCGCGTACTCGTGAAAAATGACCGGATCGTTGTAGGTAAAGGCGACGCTGGCGCAGGCGTCCCGTTGCGCCACCTCGGCGAGGCGCGCGGGTGTTGCCTGGTCCGACAGCGTGTCCATTTCGCGCGATTTGGACATGTCCCAGTTCTGACAGAACTTGCAGGCCAGGTTGCAGCCCGCGGTACCAAAGGAGAGCACGGCGCTTCCCGGCAAGAAATGGTTCAACGGCTTTTTCTCGATCGGGTCGATGCAAAAACCGCTCGAGCGCCCGTAGCTGACCAGCTTGACCTCGTCGTCGAGTCGCTGGCGCACGTAACACAGGCCGCGCTGACCTTCGCGCAGATGGCAATGGCGCGGGCACAGGTCGCACTGCAGACGCCCGTCTTCGAGCTTATGCCAGTATTTGGTGCTTACGACGGTAGCGTTCATGGGGTTGTAAATTGGGGCATAATACCCACATTTCAATCAAGGTTAATTTTTTTCACTCCGTCCAGCAAAGAGAAGCAGTCTCATGAGCATACGCCAAGCAGCGGTTGCCGGCCTCTTTTACGAGGCAGATCCGGCCCGCCTGAAAGCACAGGTAAACGGATTCTTGTCGAGGTCGTCAGCGCGAATCGGTGCCAGGCCGAAGGTGTTGATCGTGCCGCACGCGGGCTACGTGTATTCCGGTTCGACCGCCGCCTCGGCATATGCCCTGCTCGAACCCCTGCGCGATGAAATTCGGCGCGTGGTGCTGCTGGGTCCGGCCCACCGGGTTTACCTGCAGGGCATGGCGCTGCCGTCGGTCGACGCCTTCGCCACGCCGCTCGGCGAGGTGCCACTGGAGCGCGCGACGCTTGATGCCATATCTGCGATGCCCGGGGTCTGTGTTTCCGACGAGGCGCATCGCGAGGAGCACAGTCTCGAGGTACAGTTGCCGTTTCTGCAGACGCTGTTGACGCGCTTTAGCCTGCTGCCGGTAGTGGTCGGAGACTGTGACCCGGACAGGGTTGGCGAAGTGCTGGACGAACTCTGGGGCGGGACAGAAACCCTGGTGGTGATCAGCTCCGATCTATCGCATTTTCACCCCTATGACGAGGCCCGCGAGATCGATGCCGCGACCTGCGCGCACCTACTGCAGAAAGCAAACGGCCTGTCTGGCGAAGAGGCCTGCGGGGCACGCGCGCTAAATGGGCTGATGAGCGCGCGTCACTGCCAGGACCTGAGCGTGGATTTACTGGCGGCCTGTAACTCCGGCGATACTGCCGGCGACCGGGAGCGGGTGGTGGGTTATGGCGCTTTCCAGCTGTACTGACATAAACCCTGCGGAAGGCCGGCAGTTGCTCGACATCGCGCACCGCTCGATCGCAGCGGGACTAGATGGCGCCAGTATGCCGAGCCTGAACGCAGAAAGCATGCAGGGTGTACTCGCAACCCGGCGGGACAGCTTCGTGACCCTGACCCGCAACGGCGAGCTGCGCGGTTGCATGGGCGTGATTGAGTCGACCAGGCCACTCGCGCAAAACACGGCGGACTGCGCGTTTAGCGCTGCTTTCCGGGACCGGCGCTTTACCCCCCTCACGCCTGCTGAAGCAGTGCAGATCCGTATCGAGATTTCGGTGTTGTCCGAGATGGAGCCCTTCGGCGTGCGTGACCGGGAAGATCTGCTGCTGCAGCTGCAGCCCGGGGTCGATGGTTTGCTAATGTCAGATGGTCGCTACCGTTCGATCTTCCTGCCGCAGGTCTGGGAGAAACTGGGCTCGGCGCAGGAATTTCTCGAGCAGCTGCTGAGCAAGGCCGGGCTACCCGGCGATTACTGGTCCGACACGGTCCGTTTTTGCCGTTTTCATATCACTTCATTCTCCGAGGAATGACACTGTCGGGCATGCGTTAGGGGGCAGACCACGTCTTCCCTGTCGGATAACTACCGGGTTAATCGTAGTCTGTTTCGAACTGGCTCTATGGGTGCGCAGTTAAGCTACGATTCAGCATCCCGGGTGGATAATGCGCTCAACGCTGACTTGTCGTGTGGTTTTAACTGCAACGGCTTTGGAAATATTTTTGTATTGCAACCAATGTGGAAAATTCAAGGAGAAGAACGATGCGAGGATTAATCTGGCTAACATTGTTATTACCAATACCTGCACTCGCGGCTAACCCGCAGGTCGAAATGAACAGCCTGGCTATAGAAAAGCTAAAGGTGGAACAGGTGATTCAGAATTCGCGCATCAACGCGCTGGAATTGACCGACCCGGTCCCCGGACCCGCGGGTCCTGTCGGCCCCCCCGGCGCCGATGGTGCCGATGGCATTGATGGTGTCGATGGTGTTGATGGAATGGATGGCATGGATGGCGCACAGGGCGCGGTGGGACCGCAGGGACCTCCTGGTGGGGCGCCTGCAGGTGTTTCGACAGCGGCTGCACAAATTCAAACCGCGCTCGATTTAACCTCGGGACTGCGCTGGCTTTATGCCGATCATTACCGCAAGAACGGTTCTTATGCCATGGATAACGCGACCGCTGGAGCCGAGCCACCAGGCGCCTGGAGCAATCAGTATGTCGAGCAAGCCCAGGTAACCTTTGCCGGAATCGAAATTATCTTTCGCGACAGTGCCGCAGCTGAAATCGCGAATTCGCGCGTGTACCTGCTGCCAAACGATCCGGGCTCTTCAGTCATCTGGTTCGACTGCGTTGGTGATGGCATCAACGATGCCTACCTGGCCGAGCTGCAATGTACTTTTTCAGACCCTCCCCACGAACCTGTCTATTCGATTCGCAGGCAAATTGAAACCGGCAACGACCTGGTGGATCAGGTCGATGCGAAACAGTTGGTCGAGGATTTTTACAACCAGAATGGTATTTGGCCCATGGATAATACCCAGATCGGTCTCGGACCAGCATTTGAATACCAGAATCCATATGTGTTTCAACTCGAGGTGATTGGTCCCGGGTTGATAACGATATGGTTTGGTGACAACGCCCATCCCGAGCTGCAGTTTCAGACGCTGACCTGGATTCCGCTCGATAACGGTAGTTTGATTCAGTGGGAATGCTACAGCGGTATCGAAAGCAGGTATTTACCCGCTGAATGCCATAACTAAAGATTAGAATCGGGCTTTTTATCGGAGAAGTGAATCCGGCCACTGGAATCGGTCCACTGGTGGATTTCAGTTGCCTCCTTTGAGGGGTTGACCTTGCTTTCACCTGGCTCCGCTGGAGGGCTGGCTTCGCTTTCAACGGCAATCGACTGGACCGAGGTCGTCCCGGCGGCTTCGTCGGCAAAAATGATATCGGCCATCTCGTGCAGTTGGCTGTTGGTGAGCAAATCTACCGGGTTGCCCGAATTGAGTGCGGTCTGAAACTCGGGGTCGGCGAGTATGGCCTGCACGCGTGGATCGTTCTTGACGCGTTGGGCGCGTCCCCAGATATCGGTCAGCTGTCGCGCGAGCTCCGCCTCGAGGTCGTCGCCATCGGCGAGCCCGGCCATGTGCGCCAGCGCCAACAGATCCGGGTTAACAGCCAGTGCGCGAAATGCCGGCAGCTGTCGTACGCGTTCGGGGTTTCCGCTATCGAGCACGCGTTGGTTGCTCGGGTCCTGCATCAGCGCCTGGAACTCATCACTCTTCAGCAGTCGCTGGGTGCGTTGCGTGACTTCGGCTGGCGCTGCCGCCAGTACGGCACTCAAGCGCGCCACTTCGGGTGTTGCCGAGCCCGCGTTCAGCGCCGCGCTGACCGCCCCTCCGGCCACCCGGTTGGCGAGCGTCTCGACGCCGCTCGAGGGTTCACTCGCCGTCGTTTCGATGGTAGCGGACGGCATCATGTCGCGCACGAAGGCGTAACTCCAGACGATGACGATGGCCAGCAATACCCCGACCAGCGCCCCGACGAAACCGCCGCCGAGCGCGGAGGCGGTCGAAATTTCATCGCCAGGGAACAGGAAACGCCGCAACAGCGCGAATATCAGCATCACGGCGAGACCGGCGCCGAGGAACAACGCTATCGACGCGCCAATGAAGGCGACCACCCACTGCAAGTCAAATTGCATCTCGACCCAGGCCGACAGTGACCCGCTGAAGAGGATGGCCGCGGCATAACCGGCGAGCACGGTAAAAACCCGCCCTAGCGACTTGATAAATCCGCCGCGAAAACCGCGCCACGCAAATAGCAGGATCACGACGACGAAAATGATTAGCGACCAGTCCATACCGATTCCATCGAAAGTTTCCCTGAGTTTAGGTGTTTCCCGGTAAAAATCAGTGTTTTACCTGCGCTGCTGCATTCAGCGAACAGCGCAACCAGGCTATCGGCAATGGGGAGTCGGTTCTTTGAGTTTTACGAATGCCACTAACGTAAGCTCGATAGCCTAACCTCTGCTTCCAGGGTCATGCTCTCAGGGTCAGGCCTTACAAACGACATCGCAGTTCCTGGTGATTGTGAAATGTAAGGCCTGGCCCCGTTATTCCCTGTGACAGCGCGTCAGGCGTTTTGCAGAAACTGCTCGTCGAGCGCGCGCAAGACATCGTGCCGGCTGATCAGGCCCACCAGCTGGCCGCCACGCACTACGGGGAAACGGCGAAATTTCGAATTCAGGAATTTTTCAGCCACCTCCAAAACGCTGCAATCCGCTTCGAGACACTCCACGTCGTGATTCATGTACTGCCATACTTTTCCGCCCAGGTCCTGGTGATAAGCGGCGCGGTAAACGATGGCCAGGCAATCTTTCTGCGACAGTATCCCGACCAGGCTTCCGCCCTCATCGACCACCGGTGCGCCGGATAGATGCCGCTCGAGTAAAATGCGCATGGCGCCGATAATGCTGTCCTCGGGGGAAAAGGTCACCAGGCTGGTTGCCATGTAGGCATCGATATTGTCGTTCATGATCGGGATCTCCGCATTATGCATTCGCTGCAGTTTCCGCAACTACCGCACAAGGGTCGCTGGCGTAGCACCAGACCGAGGGCCAGGCCCACTATCGCAAGTCCGAATATTGCTACCGTAAATAACAAGGTCACCATGTTTTTATCTCCGAGGACGCCTAGCTGGAAAAGTCGTCATAGTGAATATTCTCTTCTGAAACCCCTAGCTCATCGAGCATTTCCAGCACTGATCGCACCATCATCGGTGGCCCGCAGAGATAGTACTCGCATTTATGGGGTGTCGCGTGTCTGGCCAGGTATTGGTCGTAGGCTACCTGGTGGATGAACCCGGTATCGCCTTCCCATTTATCACTATCCTGTGGTTCCGAAAGCGCGGGATGCCATGCAAAATTGTCATGCTTTTGTTGCAGGGAGTCGAACAGATCGGTGTAAAACAACTCGCGCTGCGAACGCGCGCCATACCAGTAACTGATTTTGCGCTTTGTTTGCCGGGTCAGCAGCAGATCGAGTATTTGTGCACGCAGCGGCGCCATGCCCGCGCCGCCGCCGATAAACACCAGCTCACGCTCCGAATCATCGACGGCAAAATGCCCGTAGGGCCCTCTGACATCGACCGCATCGCCGGGTTTTAGTGAAAACAGCCAGCTCGAGACAACCCCTGGGGGCGCCTGGGGGTTACCCGCTGGCGGCAGCGCAAGGCGAATATTGAGCAGGATTGTGCCTTTTTCGCCCGGATGGTTGGCCATCGAGTAAGCTCGCGTGACCTCATGGTCGCTGGCGGCCTTTAATTCCCACAGCTTGAACTCGTCCCAAAGATCACGATACTCGGTTTCAACTTCGAAATCGGAATACGCGACCGCGTATGGCGGGCAGGTAATTTCGACGAAAGCGCCCGCACGATACGACATCTCTTCGTCATCGGGTAAGCGCAATACAATTTCACGGATCAGCGTACTGATGTTGCGTGTTTGCTCAACCCGGCAGCGCCAGGTCCGGACATCGAGGTAGGCTTCATCGACCTCGATCGACATCGGGCCGAGAATGCGTACCTGGCAGGCGAGCCGAGTACCCTGGCG
Organism: uncultured Gammaproteobacteria bacterium; assembly: GCA_963835795.1. Taxonomy (GTDB): domain Bacteria; phylum Pseudomonadota; class Gammaproteobacteria. The sequence goes on along the minus strand of CAWIHJ010000075.1, from coordinate 32,301 downwards.
CACTTCGCCACGTTGCAGATGCGCCAGTTCCTGGGGCCCGATCTCGGCACCGCCTTGCAGTACCCGCAGCTTGCACAAGCCACAGGTGCCGGCACCACCGCAGGCACTGGGCAGTTGCACCCCGGCCTGCCGGCAGACCGTTAACAATTGTTGCCCGATTTGCGCCTCAACGGTTTTGCCAGCGTTAATCTCGATCAAACATTGCCCGCGTGGTACCAGCAGGCGACGCGCGACGAGTACGAATATCGTCAGTATCAAAACGATCGCGGTAAACAGCAGAATGCCGAGACCTGCCTCCAGCATCAGCCTATCCCCGCGAATGCCATAAAGCCGAGAGACATGATCCCGACAATAACGAAATTCATCCCCAGCCCCTCTAAACCGTCGGGGATATCGGCGTATTTCAGGCGTTCTCGAATGGCGGCGAGAATCACGATTGCGAGCGCCCAGCCAAGCCCGGAACCAAATCCAAATACCAGGCTCTCGACGAAACTGTAGCTGCGTTCGACCATGAACAGGCTGCCGCCGAGAATGGCGCAATTGACCGTGATCAGCGGTAGAAAGATGCCCAGCGCACGGAACAATTTGGGCACGTGAAATTCCAGGGTCATCTCCAGCACCTGGACCATCGCGGCGATGACCCCTATGAATGCAATCAACCGCAGGAACGACAAATCCACGTCACCCAGCCCGGCCCAGGCCAGCGCACCGGGCGCCAGCAACCAGGTGTAGATCAGGTTGTTTACCGGGACCGTAATCGATTGCACCGCGATCATCGCGAGCCCGACTCCAAACGCGGTATCGACGCGTTTCGACACCGCAAGGAAAGTGCACATGCCGAGAAAAAATGACAGCGCCAGGTTGTCCAGGAACACCGAACGCAGAAACAATTCCGTCAGCGTGTTCATTTGGAGGCACCCTCATTCCCGGGCAGACTAAACTCCGGCTTTTCGACCTGCCGTGGTCTCCGGCGGCGAATAAACCAGATGATGCCAGCGATGATGAAGAACGCGCTGGGTGGCAGTAACATCAACTGTAGAGGCTCGAAAGTGCCGCCATGGCTGGCCGGCATCAGGATCTGGATATTGAGCAAGCTGCCGCGCCCCAGAAATTCCCGCACGGCGCCAACAATAATCAGGATGAGTGCGTATCCGAGACCATTGCCGATACCATCCAGCACGCTCGCCGTGAAACCGTTGTGCATCGCAAACCCCTCGGCGCGACCGAGGACGATACAGTTGGTGATGATCAGGCCGACGAAAATGGACAGGCGCTTGCTCATCTCGAAGGCATAGGCCTGCAGTATCTGGTCGACGATGATAACCAATGAAGCGATGATCGTGATTTGCACGATAATGCGTACCGAGTGAGGCAGGAAACTGCGCATCAGGCTCACCATGCCGCCGCCAATGGCGAGCACCGAGATCACCACGACACTCATCAGTAAAGCGATGTCCAGCGCCGTCGTCACCGCCAGCGCCGAACAGATTCCCAGTATCTGCAAAGTCAGCGGATTGTCGTCGATCAATGGACGCGTCAAAATTCGCCAGTTGTTATCGCGCATCAATTTTGCTCCTGTTGCAGGCGCGCAAGGAAAGGCGCAAAACCATCCTTGCCAAGCCAGAAACGCACCATCCCATCCACGCCCTGGGTGGTTCGTGTGGCACCGGAGATCGCGTCCACCTTGTGCGTGGCGTATTCATCGAAACTCGCGCCCGCCTGGCGTCTAACCCCGATTCTGAGCACTCCCTGGTCATCGAAGGCGCGCAGACCTTGCCATTGCCGCTCCCATTCAGGTTCCAGGATTCGGGCTCCGACACCGGGTGTTTCGCCGTGCTGATAGAACTTCAGCGCGCGCACGGTTTGCGTGTCGCCGTCGAGTGCCAGCCAGGCGTAAAGCATCGATTGATACCCGCGTCCGCGAATCGGCAGGATGATTAAATCCGGGCGCTGATGCGCGTCGAGCACCAGGTAGATGCGCGCATATCGTTCGCGGCGCTTGAGACCGGCGATGTCCGCGTCAGCGGAAAGCGCTATGCTGCTGGCAGGCTGGCTAGCGGCCCTTTCAGCGTCAAATGTCGCCGCGTCGATGCCATCGATATACTCGCCTGTTTGCAGATCGACGAAGCGCACCACGAGGTCGCTAATCGATTGTACCGAGCTGACCCCGGACAGGGCCTCGATCACCAGTTCCAGCTGGGCCACGCGCTCAGCCTCGATATTCGCCTTTTGTAACGGCCGCAAGCCCACGGAAACCGCGGAAACCAGCAAGGCGCAGATGAAGCCCACACCCAGCGCCACGATCAGTGCTTTCGCGGTAGTATCGGTGGTCGCGTCAGACATGGCGTCGTGCTCGCTGACGAATATTCCAGGCGATCACCGCATGATCGATCAACGGAGCGAGGATCGACGCCAGTAACACCACCGGAAAAACCGCGTCGGGATGAGTCGGGTTCACTTCCCTGATCAGCACTACCAGCGCACCGATCAGCAGACCCTGAATCCAGCGTCCCGGATTGGTGCAACACGAAGCAAAGGGATCGCAGGCAAGATAGACCGCCGCAAACGCAAAGCTGCCAAGCAACAAGTGCCAGCCAGGCGGCATACTGGAGCTACCCTCAACCGAACCCAGCAAAGCAAACAATCCTGCGCATAACACGACACCGATCACCTGCGCGCTCAGCAATCGCCAGGAAATGAGGCGCCCGGCTAACAGGATCGCGGCGCCTGCGAATATGGCGATGATCGATGTGGTACCAACCGGTCCCGGTATAAATCCCCACAGCGCCGACTCGACGGTGATCCCGGCCGCTGCCAATGCCGACTCGCCACCGCGGAAGTAAACGGCTATCGCATCGCTGCCGGAGTAACCCGCGAGCCCATGCCACAACGGGTGTTCGCCGGCGACACCGGGGAAGCTGACCTGTACGATGACGACGGCAAGCAGGGCAGGGCTGAGGAAGGTCTTGCCCTCGCCACCGAATATGCCCTTGCCGAGGAGAATGGCAAACGACATGCCGAACACGACGTGGCCAAACGGTACAGCGGCAGGTAACAGCAGCGTGAACAGTAGCGCTATCGGGATAAAACCGAGTTCGAAGGGGCGTTTGCGCCGTTCGGCTATGGTGCGCTCCCACAGTCCACCCGTCATCAGCGCGACAATCAGGGTCGGCGCCAGGTGCGCCAGACCGGCGCTGGCAAGATCGTATAGTCCGGGATTTTCGAAACTGGCGCCCAGACCCCTTGCGATCCGGCTGCGCATATCATCGAGCTCGATTCCGGGAGCCTTCGCCAATGCCTGTAAATATTGAAAGCCGACGTTGAAAACTGCCGCGATGCCAACCGGAAGCAATGACCAGAGCTGCAGTGTTAACAGTCGTCTTTGCCAGTCCGTCATCGGTAGTCACGCTCCAGTTGATCCAGCACCTGGCGCAGCAAAAATCCAAAATCGGGTTGCGAATGGCTGGCCCGGTCCAGCGCTGCCAGGTCTTCTTCCAGCAGCTCAAGCGCACCCAGATCACGCGCCCGATCAACATCGCAAATCTGTAATGCACGCATTAATGCAACCGCGTAGATGCCCGGTGGTGCACAGGCATCCAGGGCTTCGCTGGGGATCACGACTGTGCCGTGGGAATGCGACGGTTCCTCTGCCTTCCCTTTCAACACTGTCACTTGTCGCTGCCCGGCGCGCAGAAATGCCGCAGCCGATGAAGTATCACGCCCGTACTTCGCGGAACCGCTGAGAACGGTTACTGGCGATTTGTCATGGAGCTCTTCAGCGAGTAATTCCCTGATCGAGGCACCCGGGGGCACGCGCAGCAATCGTGGCCTTTTAACCGCGTCTCCACATAAGGTGATAATGCGCTGTGCCCAGGCCGTGCCCCTTAGCAGCAGATGACCGAGTGAGATTACTTCCGGGTAAGCGATATGCCAGACCTGCTTGCCAGCGAAACCGACCGGGCAAAGCGCGTTTACGTGTGCACCGGGCAATCCCATGCGGTAATCACCAGCGAACGGTTTGCACCGCAGTTGCGCCGACAGGTCAACGGGTGGTGTATGTTGCGTGGCGTGACAGATGTAAACCGGGGCGGTGCTGATAGCCGCCAGTGCGTTTACCGCCGAGCGAAATTCAGCGTCGAACAGATCGATAATCGCTGCGGCCGGGGGCGACTGCGGGTCATTATCGATCGCCGTCACCAGTATCGCTGCGGGTTCGCCTTGCGGGTCTGGAATATTGCCGAACGGCCGGGTCCGCAGCCCACACCAGGCGCCAGAATCCAGCATGAATTTGCGCATTGCGGTGCTGTCTTCCCAATCGGGCGCCGCGATGCGGATAGCGTCGGGATTTTCGTCGAGCTCGATTTGCAGGGATGTCAATTTGCGCCGCGCCCCGAAATCGATCTTCACGACCTCACCCGATACCGGTGTGGTAATGGCTATTTCAGGGCGTCGTGCATCGCGCATCACCACGGCGCCGGCGGCGAGCTTGTCTCCCGGCTGGCACGCCGGCTCTGGATTGATACCTCGGAAATCCAGCCCCGACAAGGCGACCCGCGAGACGGGCTTGAACTCGCCCATCAGGGCGAGACTCGCATCGTCAATCGAACCTTGAGGTTCTTTTTCACTCATCCAGCAATTTATCTCTGTTAGCCAAATGCATAAGTTCACACAGGCAATGGTGCGGATGTTTGATCTATGTCAATGATCGAGTAGTAGTAAATCTTTCAGGGTGAACATCGTTCCAGATTTACTGGAAATCCGACCCAGCGGGCCGGTTTTATGTTCCTCATGCCGAATTCTTCAAGCCGGCAAGAACAGCAGCTCCAAAAAGACAATCAAGGAAAAGCAATGGAGTCACGCTTAAACCCGCCATCCCTCTTAAGGCCGTCATCCCTCTAAAAATCGTCTTCCCTGCGCAAGCAGGGCGGTCCGACGTATCGGTCTTATACAGCCGCCATGGTTACAAGACCGAAATATCGAGCCACCGACTCAAAACCGGTATGACAATAGCTTTGAGCTTAAGTAAGTACCACTATCGTTTGCCCCCGGTTTTAAGACCCACTTAAGAAAAGAAATGTAGCCTTCCACTGTTTATCAGGAGAAAGCGCGTGCGTGAACAGTTATCCACAATAAATACAGAAGCTGCCAGTAATCCAAAACAGCACCACCAGCATTTCGAAACCGTCATCATCGGCACCGGTTTTTCAGGTTTGCTAGCGGCCATCGGTCTGCAAAAGAAACATTTCAATGATTTTGTCCTGCTAGAAAGAAGCGCAAAATATTGGTGGAACCTGGCGCGATAACTCGTATCCCGGAGCCGAGGTGGATATCCCGACCGGGTTGTATTCCATTTCCTTTATTCCGTATCCATTCAAGAAAAAATACGCTCCGCAAAGCGAACTGCTCGAATATACGAACCACATCATCGAAAAATTCGGCATTCGAAAACACACAAAAACAAACCAGGCCGTCACCCGGCTGACTTACGACGAAGGGAAAAGTTTGTGGGATGTTGAAACGGAGTCAGGCGAGCGCTATTGCGCGCGCTTTGTGATTGACACCAGCGGTGTGCTGGCAAACCCGCATCTTCCTTGCATTGAAGGAGCGGACACTTTCCAGGGGACACAATTCCACACCGCGCGCTGGGATCACACGGTGCCTCATGCCGGAAAGCGTGTCGGTGTGATTGGTTCGGGATGTTCGGCGGCGCAGGTGGTTCCAGCCATTGCAGGCCAGGTAGACAGGCTAACGGTATTTATGGGGAAGGCCCAGTGGATCATTCCACGTTCAGACAGGAGTTACAGCCGTATAGAACGCCATTTGATGAATCTACCGGGCATCCGTCATATCAACCGCTTTATTATATTTGCTTATCACGAGGTTAGATTTGCAGCGTTTCGCCGTTATCCGTTTACCGCAAAAATCAGTCAATTCGTCAAAACACTCTATGCACGAAACCTGAAAAAGAACCTCGAAAAATACATCGATGACGATGCGTTGCGTCAGCACATGATGCCGGATTACGAATTGGGCTGTCGGCGTGTCATCCCGACCAATAAATACCTTCCCGCGCTTGCCCGAGACAATGTTGATGTTGATATCAGCGGGATAGAGAAAATAACGGCCACCGGCATTCGAACCAGGGCAGGTTGTGATATACCGCTCGACATCATCGTTTATGCGACCGGATTTTATGCCTATTCAGATATGAAACAGGCGCTCTCGTTTCAGGTGCATGGGCGCAATGGCCGGAGCCTCAACCGTGAATGGGAAACCGAGGCCGTCTCCCACAAGGGCATCACGGTTTCCGGCTACCCGAACTATTTCAAGGTAAACGGCCCCAACACCGGCTCAGGCCACAGTTCACAGATATCGTATATGGAGGCAATGGTTAACTACACGATTAAAGCTATTTGTGCGATTAAACGCGACAAAAGCATCAAGGCCATCGATGTCAAAAGCGAAGTGCAAAGCGACTACGTTGCCAACATGAAAAAAACCATGCAATTGACGGTATGGCAAACCGGTGGGTGCAGCGCGTTTTATCGAAAAAACATGACCGACGAAGTTACCAGCCTGTCACCGGAATCAGTGGTCAATTTCATCTTTTCACGTCAATGGTTTCACCTGGAAGATCATAATCTGCTGAGGTGAGCCGTTCACCCAGGCCCAATAAAGCCGGTGGAACCTGCTAGCCCCTGGCCGCATCATTTTCTCGTTAGCTTCCGGGGTCAGGCCTTACAGAGTGGAAGTATGGGAGTGGAAGTATGGGACACACACTTTTATGGTTCTATATGGCTAATTGACATAACTTGACATGTCAGGTTTTTTCGACAATAGTTTCTGAATGCAAAAAATCAAGATAAGTTCCAAAGTCGACGAGGCTGTCTGGGAAGAGCTAAAGGCACTGGCCAAAGAAAGCCACCAGAATGTATCCGGATTGCTAACCGAAGCGATCAGCGAATACGTAAGACAAAAACGTGTCCGCCCGGTCGTGCTGAAACACCTGGATGACTCGATGGATCAGAACGACGAACTGGGGAAATTGCTTGCCCGCTAGTTCGGTACAGTTTCTTACCCACGACGAATTGCTCGAAATTCATGCAAGACTCATCGAGCGGTTCGGCGGCGAAAGCGGAATGAGAGATCCCGGTCTTCTGGACAGCGCACTATTCAGGCCGCAAACCGGATACTATGCGGATCTCGTCGAAATGGGGTCGGCGCTGTTCGAATCGCTCATCATGAATCATCCTTTTGTCGATGGAAACAAGCGCATTGCCTTTTTTGCTACGGATGTTTTCTTACGCCTGAATGGCTTCAAGCTCGACGTTACTGCCGATGAGGCGCACCCGTTTTTGATCGGCCTGCTCGAAGACGGGAAATGCAACTACGACAATCTGCTTCCCTGGATCAGAGGCTCGATCGTCCGACTCTAGAACCCTGGAATCCCGCGCTTTATCAATCTGGTCAACCGCTGACGACTGCGCGAGCCCCTCCCTCAGGTAAAGCGCCAAATAAAAATGACGGTTCTCTAACAAATTTTTATTCCGAGTGGTTCGCGCCGAGCGGCAGACGCAAGGTAGCCTTCAGGCCCGGCGCGTTATCTTCGAGCAACAACGCAGCACGGTGCAACTTTGCTACGGCTTTGACGAGGCTGAGGCCAAGGCCGCTGCCCGGGGTGCTGCGGCTGCTTTCCAGGCGATAGAAGCGTTGCCCCACCTTGTCGCGTTCAGCCGCGGCGATACCGCTACCGGAATCGCTGACCGCAATCTCGGCCGTGTTTCCAGAACGTTTCAGTTCGATCGCCACCGCGCCGCCAGCTGGCGTGTACTTGATCGCATTGTCGAGCAGATTGGTTAGCGCCTGGAACAGTAAATCACGGTCCCCATGCAGGGAAACGTCAGCGTCGATACGCGCCGAAAAGCGCAAGGGCTTTTCTTCGGCCAGCGCCTCGTAAAGTTCCGCCGCGTCGCGCACCAGCTCGGCCAGATCCACGGTTTCGAATTTCGCGGTATGGCCGCCGGCCTCGATGCGTGCAATGCGCAGCAGCGCCGCGAAAGTGGCCAGCAGTTGATCGGCTTCGGTAATGCCCTGTTCGACCTGTTCCCGGTAAGGACTGCTGTCTTCCAGGTCAATCTGCAGTTGCTCGAGCCGGTTGCGCAAACGCGTCAGCGGCGTGCGCAGGTCGTGGGCGATGTTGTCGGACACGTGGCGGATGCCATCCATCAGGCGTTCGATTTCATCGATCATGGTGTTCAGGTTGCCGGCCAGCTGATCGAGCTCGTCGCCGCTGCCGCGAATGGGGATGCGCCGCGACAGGTCACCGGCCATGATGTCGCGGCTGGTTTGATTGATGAGCTCGATGCGGCGCAGCATGCCGCGGCTCATGACGACTGCCGCCGAGTAATGCCAACGCCAGCGTAATGGCAACGCCCCAGAGTAACGCGCGCGTAATCAGCCGTTGCGTCGCCTTCAGTTCGCGGGTGTCGCGCCCGACCAGCAGATGCAAACCGTCCTGCAAAACGAAGACCCGGGCGCGCGCCTGGAACACCCGCCCGCCGGCTTGCGGGTCCTTGAATTCGAAATCGAGCCAGCCATCGGGCCCCGGCGTTGCGTCGGGCCAGGGCGACAGGTTGCCGGCCAGCGGTTGCAGGCTGGGGGTCGCGAACAGGTAGACCGACGAGCTGTCCGGATCGCGCTCCACGCGCTCGGCAATGGTTTTCTCCAGGCCCTTGAGCCCGCGCTGGCGATACTGCTCGGCGAGTCCGGTGATCTCGGCGTCGATGGTGGCGTCGGTCTGTTCGGCCATGAAGCTGACCGTCGACCAGTAGATGAACCCGAGCAGCAGCAGCACCGAGCCCGCGAAGAGCACCATGTAGAGCAGCGCCAGGCGAAAGGTCGAGGTGCGCAGGAGGCTCATCTGGCTTCACGAATCATGTACCCCGCGCCGCGCACGGTTTGCAGCAGTGGTGGGTCGAAGCCTTTGTCGATCTTGCCGCGCAGCCGGCTGATGTGCACGTCGATGACGTTGGTCTGCGGGTCGAAGTGATAATCCCAAACCTGTTCCAGCAGCATGGTGCGCGTGACGACCTGCCCCGCGTTATCGCATCAGGTATTCCAGCAGCCGGAACTCGCGCGGCTGCAGCTCGATGGTTTTTCCGCCGCGCTTGACATCTCGCGTGAGCTGATCGAGCTCGAGATCGGCCACGCGCAGGTTGGTTTCTGCGGCGGGCGTTTGGCGCGCACGGCGCAGCAGTGCATCGAGCCGCGCCAGCAATTCGCTGAAGGCGAAGGGCTTGGTGAGATAGTCGTCGCCGCCGGCGCGCAAACCTTCGACGCGGTCATCCACGTCGCCGAGGGCGCTCAAGATCAGCATCGGCGTGGTCTTGCCCGCAGCGCGGACGCTTTTGACGATGGCGAGGCCGTCGAGCTCGGGCAGCATGCGGTCGATGATCATGGCGTCGTAGTCTTCGCTGGTGGCCAGAAACAATCCGTCCTTGCCATCCGCGGCATGGTCGACGTTGTGGCCCTGTTCTTTCAGCCCTTTCACCAGGTAGGCGGCGACCTGGGCATCGTCTTCGACTACGAGCACACGCATTGAGGTTCGGTCCGCTTCGGAAATATTTTGATGGCCGTTACCATAGTACTTTCGGTCCGTTGAAAACAGGTTTGCTGATCAACATTACGAAAATTTAATGTTTCCGCAAGGCAGCGGCAATTCGCCCGGCTCTATAGTGGCGGCGTGAAAATTCCAACCGGGCATACACCGGGTACGAATTGTGAAACTCAACAGGAGTGTAAGCATGAAAAATTCAGCAAAATCTCGATTCAAACGACTGGCGCTGGTCGCGACATTGAGCACCGCGCTTGCCGGCGCAGCGCTCTTTAGTGTGTCGCCAAACGTGCTGGCCGCCGTGGCGCCCCCTGTCATTGTCGATGACGGCGTTCGATACGGACCGCCCAGTTTTGCCGACCTGGCAGAGCGTGTCGAACCGGCCGTGGTCAGTATTACCGTTAGCGGCAAGACCGATGTTGTGGCCAACATGAACGGCCAGCAATTTCGAAAACACGTTCCCGGCATGCCGGGAGGCGACAAGCGTGCCCAGCGAGATTTTAAAGGCGCGGGTTCCGGTTTCATTATTTCGCCGGACGGTTACGTCGTCACCAACAACCACGTGGTCGAAAATGCGACCGAGATCGGCGTCATCCTGATGGACGGCACCCACTACGAAGCCACGATCAAAGGGCGTGATCCGAAAACGGATCTTGCGCTGCTCAAGGTCAATACCGACGCGCCGCTGCCTTACGTGGAACTGGGCGACTCGGACAGTGCCAGGGTCGGTGAATGGGTGGTCGCGGTCGGCAATCCTTTCGGACTGGGTGGCACGGTGACCGCGGGCATCGTTTCAGCGCGCGGACGCGACATCAATTCCGGCCCCTACGACGACTATTTACAAATTGACGCGCCGATCAATAGTGGCAACTCGGGTGGGCCGCTGTTCAATAACCGTGGCAAGGTCATCGGAGTCAACTCCATGATCTTCTCGCCGACGGGCGGCAGCATCGGCATCGGCTTTGCGATTCCGTCGAACCTGGTCAAGGACGTCGTTGCCCAACTTGAAACCAACGGCAAAGTTGCCCGCGGTTGGCTGGGCGTGCAGATTCAGCCGCTGACCGACGACATCGCGGAAAGCCTCGGGCTTGCGGAAACGGATGGCGCGCTGGTGGCCGGTGTTGAGCCGGGCAGCCCGGCGGCACTCGGCGGCGTCAAAGCGGGCGACGTTATTGTCAGCATGAATGGCGAGAAGCTGGATGACTTCAAAGACCTGTCGAAGCTGGTGGCGAAGGCCGCGGCTGGCAGCGAATCGACGCTGCAGGTCAAACGCAAAGGCGAGACCCGCGAACTTAACGTCGAGATCGGCAACATGCCGGACGAGGCTGCAAAAGTTGCGCTGGCCGATGATGCCGCCAGCGACGATACCGCGAAGCTTGGCGTTTACCTCGCCGAGTTGACGCCCGAAGCGCGTCAGCGTTACCGCATCGGCAAGGATACCGAAGGCGTACTGGTGACTGGCGTACAGCTGGGTAGCCCGGCGGCCAAAGCCGGTATCGAGGCTGGCCAGGTGATCAACATGGTTGGCCAGGAAACGGTGACCTCGCTGCAAGACGTGGTTTCCCGTGTGAAGCAGGCGGCCGTGGAGAAAAAATCCACAGTGTTGCTGATGGTGGACCAGAACGGTATACAAAGATTCGTGGCGGTGAAATTCGCCAGCACCTGATTGTCGAACTAACGTTGTTCGTCAACAGGGGGCAGGACAACTCCCCCTTGAATTCGGTGCTCCCCCTTCACCGGAACAAACCTGTCCTGCCCCCGACTTTTAGACTTTGGAACGGAGTTCGCTCCGTTCCTTTTTTTATACGTCATCCTTTATTTTTTTATGAGCATCGGCGATTCCCTAAACTGCTGCTGGCCCCAGTGCTGTATTGCCGTCGCCCGGGTGGTCACCATTCAATAGATGTACTGTCCCTCAAGTTTTTCATCGCTTCACGGCGAAGGCGGTATCTTTGTCTCAGCGGTGACCCAAACACCCCCCTGCCACGTATACAGGGACTACTTACACATACGGGAAAGAAAAATGGCTTACGCATTAGGGACGACTCTTGAGAAAACTGAAACCAGCCTGGCACTGTTGAAGGTGGTCGCGGAGAACAGCTTCGACTCAATCCTGATTACTGACGCGACGACTGCGGGGAAAGTCATCTACGCAAATAAAGCCTTCAAGAAACTCACCGGTTATGACACGTCCGAGGTCATCGGCAAATCTCCCCGGATTCTTCAAGGTGCGGGTACCGATAAAACAGTTATCAAGCGTCTTGCCGTGGCGTTAAAGTCGGGCAAGAAATTTGAAGGCAAGGCCATCAATTATAAAAAAGATGGCACTCCCTTCATCATGTTCTGGAGAGTTCTGCCGATCAAAGTCGGGAAGAAGATCGAAGCCTGGGTTGCCATCCAAAGGGAAGGCTCAGCCATTTGATCCCTGCAGAACCAGCTTCAAGGCGCCGTTCGCATTGAGGTGGCCAGCGCCCGGACCATTTTCGGGCGAAAACGATCTTAGGCGAGTTCGCTGCCGGTCCGAGAAGTTCGTGTCTCCTCACATGTTGTTCCATGATTATTCCCGATTCGTCATCCCTTTTTCTCCGTCATTCCCGCGCAGGCGGGAATCGTGTAAAAACTGCTTATAATTCGTCAGTCGATACGCCGCACCGGCGCAAGCGGAGATCTTGTAAAGGCGCCACCGTCATAAGATCCCTGCCTGCGCCGGTCCGACGTATCGGGCGGTCCGACGTATCGGGATGACGAAGGAAAAGGGATGACGCAGCGATCAGAAGCTGAAAGTGACGAGTAATTCAGGTGATGTAGTAGAGCAGTCAGTCACCCTGGAGCAGTCTGTAAACTCTTCATAGACGATCCCGGCACCGATATTTAATCGATTGCTGGTCGAGAAATAAGCACCTACTCGATAACCGAATGAATCCTGGTCATCAATGTCGATTTCATCGGAATCACCATAGTAAGTGCGACGATAAAAGGCGCCGACATAGGGTTTGATCGTTTTCGGCTGGGTAAATACGTAGCGGATCTGCGGGCTGACTTTGGTGATCTCGGGATCACCGGAGAACCAGCGCTGCAGATCAAGACCAATCTCCAGGCCCTCCACCAGATAATAACCAGCGCCGATACCCAGGATAATATAGTCGTCATCAAAGGCCGTGCCAGTACCGACGACGACACCCACACTGGTCGAGCCCTGTGAAAATGCGCCACCCACGCTCGCGGCCAAAGCACCATTACTGATCCCAGTAAATATTATTAACACTGCCAATCTCTTTATTATTCTCAAGCTCACAAGCTTATCCTCACACGTATTCTGGGGAGTTTATCATCATGAGATAGCAGACTGACGTAATTCTCTGCCATCCAATGACGAAACACGCTAAGGCCGTCCACCCCCTTAAACGAGCCTTTCTGGGTCAAGCCTTTCGGGGTCAGGCCTTACAATTGACAGCGCTGTTCCCTGCGATTGTGAAATGTAAGGCCTGACCCCGTCAAAAAGACCACGACTACCAACGTAATGTGCCGGGCTCACCCTTGAACGGACCGACGACGTCGGAGGTGATCCAGCCGCCGTAGTAGTTACCTGGTTGCGGCACGACCTGCTCTTCACCAACGTAGCAGGCATCCATGACGTGGGCGTAGAAGGCAATGTGATCTCTCAGCTCGAGATAGCCGGGTTCGGGGTGATGATAAGTCCAGGCAACGCGGTGATGGATCGCCCCGTTGCAGACAATGTCGTAGTAGCTGGCCATGCCTTTCCATTCGCAAAAAGTAGTTGCCGATACTTCCTGCAGGAACTGCATGTCGATGTCCGCCGGTGGCAGGTAGTAAGTCGGTGGGTGGCTGGTCTCGAGCACGCACAGTGCGGCGCTGGTGTCGGCCAGTATCTCGCCCTGCAGCACGATGCGCACGCGCTTGTCGCAGCGGCGTAGCGCCGGTGGCCGCGGATAATCCCAGACGGACTCCTGGCCGGGCCCGGGTATCTCTCTTTGGCGAATAGTCATCAGGCAAGCCGCGTCATCGGTTCAAGCCGTGACGGTATCGCGCACGGATGCATTGAGATAAGCCAGCGCCTCGACGGAAAAGTGCTTTGGCTCGATGCCCAGTTTAACCAGATCGTCCGCGGGGCAGGCATTGCCCTCCAGCAACATTCGAACCTGGTCTCGGGTAATCGGAAACGCTTCGCGGCCACGTCGGTGACGTGTACCGGCGACATCAAAAACCTGCCGGCATTGAACGGCAGCAATCCAGAGTGGAAAAGCGGTGCGGGCAGGGGCGAGTCGATAATCTCGGCGCTCAACTGGGTCGCGAACTCCATGTGCCCGCGTGGATCGCCAAACAGTACCGAGGGCCGGAAAATGGTCCAGTCCAGATCCGTATCCTGCAAATGCGCTTCGGCATTGTACTTGGTGCGCTGGTAAGCGGTGCCATCGGGCTTGACGCCGTTGGCGCTCATCAACAGAAAACGACTCACGCCGGCGCCCACGGCAGCATCCATCACGCGACGCGCAGCATCGTCCTGCAGTTTGGCGAAAGTGACCCCACGTTTCGGGAATTCGCGCAGGATGCCGATGTTGTAAATGAGCGCATCGCTGGCCTCGACTACCCGTTCGATCGCGTCGGCATCGTCGATATCGCCGTTGACGATGGTACAGCGGCTCAGTTGTCGAACCCTGGCTTCGCTGCCGTCCCGCACGAGCAGGACGGGGTGAAAATCGCTGGCAAGCAAGGCATCGACCAGGTAACTGCCGACGAATCCGGTTCCGCCGAACAGGCCTATGCGTTGTAGCGAGGGCTGTTCAGATGTGTTGCCTGTCATGTAAAGCTCCTGAAGGTATTCTCGAAAGCATTGATGAAACGAGTCGTCTCGTTAACGGAATCACTGCTGTTCGATTTGGATATACATAATGCCATGAATGCTACCCAGCTTGATTGGGGCATTTGCTTCAGGCCCGGGCTCGACCGGGAGGCCGGGCAGCGAGCGCAAGCTCATCCAGGTCGGGGCTCTCGAAATTATCGGGGTCGCTGTCACCTTCCACGGGCGCGAAATTTGACGCATCGCTATCACCGGGTTTGGGCAGGAACAGCTCCGGCCTGTCATCGTCCTCGGCGGTATAGAAGCTCTGCGCCAGGGGTTCGAGCCGATCGCCGGGTTCCGATTGAGCGGTGGCCTCGGACAGGCTCAACAGCAGGAGAGCGGCGGGGAACAATGCATTAATGGTAGTTTCCTCAACTAACCGGACGACGGTTTAAGTTAACTGGTTTGTTCATATCACCGTAAGTACGGCGGCATCCATGCGCTCGATCACCGAGGTGGTTCTGGACTAGCGGCGTGCGCCTGACTGGCTCGTTCCAGAGTTACGCGAATGTCGTGGTCAGCTTACCGTGTTGTCATTTTGACAAGTCCAAAAGTATATTCATCGCGTAAATCTTATTTAGGCCGAAAGGAGAAGCAACGATCAAACCCGACTGGATAGTAGCAATCCTGAGTGTCCTGCTGCTGGCAACATTGGGCGCCTACTTCACCGGTGCCTTTCCATATCCTTATGGCTGGATAGTTTTGATGGCAATGCTGGTAATGCGATTGATGGCGAAGCAAAAGAAAGAGTGATGGCTATCGGCAAAAGCTGCGTGATAAATGCGTCCAGCAGTTTACAGGCGGGTCAGTCCCGCTTCTTTTCATGAGTAGAACTGTAGCCTGAGCCAGGCGGGAGCTGGCGATGGACGGACCGCGACTGATGTGGATTTCGAAGTCGGCGGGTTGGCGACAGGGGCGCGTTTCGAGCCTTTGCCGCCAACCCTCCTCATCCGGAATTATCACATGCCAAGCAATGCCTTCGCCTCGTTGAGACGCGCGACTGAATCGGCGTGGTTACCGGATTTGTGCAACCGCTCGCCCTCGGCACGCAATTCCATGACGCGTTCCCGGTTGCTGCCGCTCAGGTCCGGGTTGGCGGCGAGCGCCGCGTCGATTTGTTTCATGTCCATCGGGCAACTGCCGGCGAAGGCCGGGAGGCTCATCGCGAGCAATACTGCGGTGGCCATGGTGGTAGCTATTTTCGTCATGTGAACGTCTCCTTGCAACGAGTAAAAGTTATAATATGATGTCTCGAGCTTTAGCTCGATGGTGTATACGTCAGGGCTCGCGAAATGGCTCATCCCGGGGCGCAATTCCGGGTCATCTCGGGTCATCTCCGGGGTTGGGGGGCAGACCTTATATTTGATATCGCTGTTTCTGGTGATTGAAAACTGTAAGGCCTGACCCCGCTACTTCCGTCACTGTCACTTCCAGGTTTAGCGAGGATGAATTTAGCCAGAAAGAAAAAGGGTGGAACTGGTCCAAAAACGATTAGCGCACGTAATATCTCCATGCAAATATACCTGAGCACGGATAGCTGATTCCAATGGAGAGCCTGCGGCCAAGTTCATATTTTATTCTTTTATCCAGCACCCTCCTGGTTGTTGATGTCATTTTTAGCACTTTTTATATATTGATATCCGGCAACGCTTCCTCGGTGTTGGAAACGGTTGCGCTTAGCGTCTTGTTTCTTGTCGTTATCAATACTTCTGTCGGGCTTTTGCTGTTCAAAAATATTCGCAAACAAGAGACGGGCATTCTTACCAGCCAGGCTGAGCTGCATTCGCATATCCAGAAATTGCCTGTAAAGAACGCGTCGTGGGTATTTATCCTGATGCTGGCCTATACGCTTTGCAGTTTTTCCATCGGCAATTTCCTGCTTGAAACCTCAACGACAACGGAAGGCATGGTTCCGGCCATATATGTTGCTGCTCTGTGGTTTTCGCTACTCTATGCGTTGCAGTTTTCTTTATTCGCATATTTCATCGGTATTGTTGTCTCTATCCATACACGCAGCTGGTTTTATCGCGAATACGCGCTTGAACTTCCAGCCGGATCAAACCGCCTACTCCTGCGCCTGTTAATGGGCATGTTCGCTATCATCATCATTCCGTCTGCCCTTATCGTAACTGACGTCTGGTTTTTTGAAGACATCAGAAAATTGCAGGGGTTGTCCATAAAACAGGCGATATTGCTGGATGTTTTATCCATGCTCGTTGCGGCTGCAGTCAGCGTCTTCTTTACTTGCCGATCATTCACTATACCACTGCAAAATATACGAAATGCGATGGAGCAGACATCCTTTGGCAGTAAAACGGCGCGTGCTCTCGTGTTAACGGATGATGAAATCGGTGTGGTCGCCGATTCGTTCAATAACATGATGGGTAAGATCAACGAGCGAAAGTTCATTGCCGAGACATTTGGGCGTTATGTGCCGGAATCCGTTGCCGCCGCGATTATAAAAAACAAGGGGGAATACAAGCCTCAATATCGATTGGCGACGATTCTGTACACTGACATTACCGGCTTCACATCGCTTTGCGAGAAATTGCCGCCGGATGAAATAGCAAGTTTGCTGAACGAATATTTTGCACTGCTAGCACCGATCATCAACAAGCACGGCGGCATCATTAACCAATTTCAAGGCGATGCCATGCTGGTTACCTATAACGTCCCTGCGATAGATAAAAACCATGCCGATGCCGCGCTGCTGACAGCGGTGGAAATTCAGGAGGCGCTCTCGCACCATGTATTCAGGTCCAAATATGAAATGCCTACTCGAATCGGCATAAACTCCGGAAAAGTCTTTGCCGGAATTGTTGGCGGAAAGGACAGGCTCAACTACACCGTCCATGGCGATGCCGTGAATGTAGCCGCGAGATTAGAAGGCCTGAACAAGGAATACAATACGTCGATTTTACTATCCAAAGCGACGAAGTTACTGCTGGGTGAAAGTATCCGGGAGCGAATCATCCTGACATCTATGGGCAAGCTTAAGGTCAGGGGCAAGACGAACGATATCCGGGTTTTTCAAGCTTCGAGCGCGGCTATGCTGTCGGCCATGGCGTGTTGAGAAACAAGGATTGTAATTTTACGTTGCCGGAGTAAAGAGATTGGAGAAACTGTTAATCATCGTTGCATCGATAGTCCTGTTGGTGATCATTGCGCTTTTCGTGCTTGTCTACAGGTCGCACTCCGGCGAGGCAAGTGGCCTGGTCGAGGGCCGACTGCAGCAATGCCCCGACACGCCTAATTGTGTGAGTAGTGAGTTTGTGTCGGATGCAGAGCACTACATCGAACCGCTGGAGTATTCAGCTGGCGACGAAGCACAGGTTTTGCCCCGATTAAAGACGATCATTCGCGAAATGGGCGGCAGCATCCAGGTAGAAAAAACCGATTACCTGGCAGCTACCTTTGTTTCCTCGGTATTCAGGTTTGTCGACGACCTGGAAATAAGAATCGATACCGATCAAAAGAGGATTCACCTGCGCTCCGCATCCAGGGTCGGTCGTAGTGACTTCGGTATTAACCGCGAAAGGATGGAACGTCTGAAAAATTCGTTTCATTCGAAAACAGGCTGATTTCACAGGTCCCTCCGGGGTCAGGCCTTGCATTTCACAATCATCTGGAACTTCGATGTCGTTTGTAAGGCCTGACCCCGTCACTGCGGGTTGTCGCGAAGCCGGGCGCAAGCAGCATAAAAGTTTGCCGCACATTGCCCCTTCATTGCCTCAAGTCAAAAAAGCGCGAGACGGTTGATCTATAATGGCGCTTCCGCAGTAAAATGGAATCGAGAGATGAGTTATACCCTGGACAGGCTGATCGAGAATGCCGATATTGACGCCGTTGACGCGCGCACCCGCGAAGCGCTGGGCGCGCACGGTTTTGGCGTGCTCACCGAAATTGATGTGCGGGCAACCATGAAAAAGAAACTGGATATCGACATGCCGCCTTACCGTATTCTCGGCGCCTGCAATCCGCAGATGGCGCACCAGGCGATTGGCATGGAACCGCGTGTCGGCGCGATGTTGCCCTGTAACGTCATCCTGCGCCAGCTCGATGACGACGTGGAAATCAGCGCGGTCGACCCGGTCGCTTCCATGCAGGCGATCGATAACGCCGAGCTCAAGGCCGTGGCGTCGCAGGTGCGCGCGCTGCTCGCGGACGTGGTGAAGTCCATCTAGGGAATCGCCTTCAACGACCGTGCCGAGTTCCGCCCGACGCGCGGGCATGGTGTCAATGGTCCATATATACCCCTGAGGAGTCTCAAGGTTCCCAGGGCCTGTCAGGTTATGACCAGCGGTCCCGGTGGTTTTCGACAAATGCTTCGAGCGCCTGCAACGCCGTCGGCATCGCTTTTTCACCAAATCCAATGCGAAAATAGTCGCTGTACTCGCCCACGTCATCGGTAAATACATAGGCCGGTTTTATCGAAATCCCGGCGTTAGCCAATTCCCTGCCCAGTTCGTCCGATGACAGGGGACCCTTGAACTTCACGAATCCAACGGTGCTGGCGGTAGGTCTGACCCATTCGAAAAAATCGCCTTGCCGGTCCATGAATTGATCGAGCAGTCGCAGGTTTTCCTGAATGATGCGCAAATTTTTGCGCACGATGATGTCGTGTGCGCGCAAGGTCATAATGGCCTGGATCTCACTGGCTCTGCCCGGGCAGGTCGTTCCAAAGTACTGCACATCAACCAGCTTCTGCTTGAGCTCGAGATCCTGCAGCGCAAGCCAGCCAATCGTGATGCCACAGCCGCCCCAGGGCTTCGACATGGTGCATGCGCTGATGCCGTGTTCATAGGCATCGGCCATCGCCGGCAGCCGGTCCGCCTCATTGTGCTCCAGCAGTCGATAGGCTTCATCGCACAGAATCGTGATGTCGTGCTTGCGCGCGAGCTCCACCAGCGCCTGTTGAACGTCCGGTTTCATCAGGGTGCCGGCGGGATTGTAAGGCTCGTTAAAGACCAGGTAGCGGGTATTAGGCTCGATGGCCTTTGCAACTTCCTGCGGATCGATTTGCCAGTTATTTTCGGCATGGAGATTGATTCGGGTCGTTTTGCTGAGGGCATGTTCCGGTGCCTGCACGACGGATTGATAACCCGGTGTGAACACGATGCTGTGACTGTTTTCGTCGAGCACGGCGTAGGCTGCGGTCTGCAGCGCAACCTGGCCGCCGGAAAAAATCAGGATGTGGTCGGCGCTGATCCTGGGGCCGTATAATTTCGCCACTTCTTCGCGCAGATCCAGGCTGCCGCCGTTGGGCGTGTAGCGCAGCGAGTGTTTGTGATACGCGGCGACGAGCTCATCATCGCCGCGGTCCAGGGCATAGTTGATCAGTTCTTCACTGGTCAGCGGTTCTGAAAACGAGTTGGATAAATTGTATGGCAATCCACCCGTGACGGATTTGTGCTTCTTGGACCAGGGTTCTTTATACATCATGGGCATTTTCCAGGTTGGGTTTGCTACCGCCTGCAGCGCGCTGGCAGGCAGCGCCAATTTTTGCAAACCGATGGCCGGGGATGAGCATTCGCAACGACATCAGTTTTCGCTGTACCAGGGTATTTCGCGTTTGAATGGTGCCCGGTCGATATCGATTTCCTCGCCGAACTCCCGCGCACAGCGATGCCCGCTGTAAACTGCGGCGGCAATGGTGCCAGGCGCCAGGGCATCGCCAATCAGCTTGATGGACGAGATGTGTTGCAAACCACCGGCATCCTGGCGCGCCGTCAACGCGTCGTACAGTTCGCGTTCGGGCGCGCGCTCGGTGACCAGCACGATGGATTGACAGTCGACTGTTTCGACTTTCCCGGTATAGACACAGGCCGTTTCAAGGCTCGCGGAACCCGCCCGTGCAAGCCTTCGCTGTTGCAGGATGTGCACACCGAGTTCCAGCAGGCGTGTCTGGATGCGGCCCTGTTCCAGCGTATGTTGCGTCCAGGTGGACACTTCGTTGGCCGGCGTGATCAGGTAGACATTGCGGCCTGCTTTGGCGAGATGTTCCGCCAGAACGCCACCCATGTAGTAGTGATCGTCGTCGAACACGGCGATGTTCCCGCCGGGCATATCCGCGACATCGAAGGATGGGTTCAACAGGTCGTCCGGGGTGAATACCGGAAAGCTATCAAGGCCGGGAACGGGTTGTTTGTGCTGCCGCCCCTTGCCATCCCTGCGCCAGTGACTTCCGGTCGCCAACACGACGTGATCGCTGCCAAATTCCTCGACCAGATCCGCATCCATGGTGCTATTGGCATACACCTCGGCGTCGGGCAATTGCTGCAGTTGCCCGCTGCGATAATCGCGCACCCTGGCCCAGTTTGATAATCCCGGCAGGCGGGCTTCGAGCGCGACTCTGCCGCCAATGCTCGAGCGCGAATCGGCAATGGTCGTCCGATAGCCGCGCAGTGCCAGTGCCCGCGCGCACTCCAGGCCAGCCGGACCACCGCCGACCACCAGGACGGATTGCGTTGAGCGGGCGGGTTGAATCTTTTCCGGGTGCCACCCGCGTCGCCATTCCTCGCCCGCGGTCGGATTCTGCGTGCAGCGAATCGGCGCCACCACGTTGTCGGAGGCGACACAGATATTGCAGCCGATACACTCACGAATGTCGTTCTCGCGCCCGCTGTCTATCTTGTTGGGCAGGAAGGGATCGGCGATCGACGGGCGCGCCGCGCCGATAAAGTCGAGCACCCCCCGGCGAACCTGGTCCACCATCGTATCCGGTGAGGTAAACCGTCCAACCCCCACCACCGGCTTGGTCGTCAATGATTTTACGAACGCCGTATAGGGTTCCTGAAACCCTTCGGTACTGAAGCGGGAAGTCATCGAGTCATTCGACCAGTTACTGATGTTCACATCCCACAAGTCCGGCACCTCGGCGAGCATGGCGATAATGTCCCTGCCTTCGCCGTCACTGGTGATGCCCGAGTCACCGAGCAGTTCATCCACCGCGAGTCGAACGGCGATGGCGCATTGGTCGCCGACCGCGTCCTTGGTGTCTTCGATCAATTCGCGAAACAGCCGCACCCGGTTCTCCAGCGAACCGCCGTATTCATCCGAGCGCTGATTGTGACGCTTTGACAGGAAGTGCCAGGGCAGGCTCATGTCGTGGCCCGCGTAAGCGTAGATGATGTCGAAACCGGCATCGCGCGCACGGATTGCCGCCTGCCGGTGCCAGCGCCTGAGATTGCGGATGTCCTTTTTGTTCATTGCCCGCGCCTGAATCGGCTCATAGCTGTCGGTCACCGTGTGCGACGGCGCCATCGGGATTTCCCGGCTGTAGCGGTTCGGGCCGTGGTAGCCGATGTAGACCAGTTCGATTCCGGCGAGCCCGCCGTGTTGATGAACGCCGTCGGTGAGCAGTTGTAGGGCAGGGATGTCTTTTTCATCCCAGATCCGGGATTCGGTGGCCGGGGAAATTTCCGAGGAATGGTGGATCTCCGATTCCTCGGTGCAAACGACTGCCCAGCCGCCCTCGGCCTTGATCGCGCGATGTGCGGCGTTGGCAAACGGGTAGCGATGCCCCATGCCGGCGCAGTGCGGCACCTGGTAAAAGCGGTTCCTGGCGGTGACGGGCCCGATTTTGACGGGCTCGAACAGGACGTCGTAGTGCGGATTCCTGGCCATCGTCAGGCGTTCAGTACGGCTAACGCCAGTTGGTGCAGGTCGTGATCGCCGCTGGCGACGAAGCGAGACCCCGACGCCAGCGTCAGCGGCTTACCCTGCCAGTCCGTGATGGCGCCACCGGCGTTGGTGATGATGGGTACCAGTGCCAGGTAATCGTGTATGTCGTGGGCGGCTTCGAAGGCGACATCGATGTAACCGTGCGCGATGCGCCCGTAGGCGTTGCAGCCACCACCAAAAATCAAAAACTGCACGGCGTCGCGCATGCGCTCGTAGGCCGCAATGGAATCGGCTGAATCGAAGTAGAGCGGCGAGCTGGTGTGCGCAAACGCGGTGTCGAGGGAGTTGCAGGGGCGGCAGTGGATGGTTTTGCCATTGAGGGTGGTTCCAGCGCCGTTGGCCCCGATCCAGCGCTCCTGGGTGATCGGCGCGTCCAGTATTCCGAGAACGGGTTCGCCGCGCCAGGTCAGGGCGATCAGGGTGCCGAAGGTGGGCAGCCCGGCGATGAACGCCATGGTGCCATCGATGGGATCGAGCACCCAGACATAGTCGGAATCCTGGTTCAGGTTATCAAACTCCTCGCCGACAATGCCGTGCTCGGGAAAGGCTTCCGCGATGGCGGCGCGCAGCGCCAGTTCGACCTTTTGATCGATCGGCGTGACGGGCGTGTTGTCCGATTTGACCTCGACTTCCCGCGGGCGGGAGATTTCTTCACGGATAATCGCACGCGAGATATCGGCAAAGCGATTTGCCTGGCTGACAAACTGGGCAGCGTCCATTTTCCTGGCCTCCGGGTAACAAGCGGGCGACGAAGCGGTGTTCGCCAGATTTGCAGTAATGCATTCAGTAATACATGCGGCAATAACTGTACCCTGAAAATCCGCGCGGTCAAAGAATCTTACTCTGGGGTCAGGCCTTACAATTTGCATAAGAGTATTACCGTTTGTGTCAAATGTAAGGCCTGATCCCCACTCTTCACTGAGAAGCACAACATCGGAGGCCGAGAACACACCATTGCGGTCGTTTGAGATAATCGTAAAGACAGCCGAAAACAGCCCACAAAGGACGCCCAAACAAATACGGCAACCAGCCGTTGATGATCTTGATGCTCCCCCGCGCTTGCCATGCTGTGGGGTGTGGGTTTATTCTTCATTGTACTGTGGGCATTGATAATTAGGAGAATTGCCATGTTGTTACGCTGGATTCTGGCCGCTCTGGGCTCGGCCATACTTTCGTCAGGACCGGTTTCTGCCGACGCCATCGAGGACTTGTTCGCAGAACGCGGGCCACGCGCCACGATCGTGCGACAGAATGTCGGGCCGGGCGCCTCCTTCACGCTGTTTGGGCCAGCCGACCTTGGGGAAGGCGGCGAACGTCACGCGGTAATTACCTGGGGAAACGGCACCTTTTCGCAACCATTCGATTATTTCGGCCTCCTCGACCACCTGGCTTCCTACGGCTTCATCGTCATCGCGTCCAACTCCGGCTTCACCGGATCCGGGCAGCAAATGATCGCGGGGGTGGACTGGGTGATTGAGCAGAACGACGATCCCAACAGTCCTCTTTTTGACACCGTCGACACCGAAGCGATTGGAGCGGCTGGTCACTCCCAGGGTGGAGGCGGCACTATCAACGCCGGAACCGATCCCCGCGTCGTCTGCACCGCACCGATCCAGCCGATTCCAGGGGATGTCGAGAACCTCCAGGGCCCGACTTTCATCATGGGCGGTGGACAGGATTTCGTCGTTCCCGTGAGAGGCATAGCCGAGGACACCGCAATCCCATCGCCGGTCGCGACCGTCTTCGGGATACTTCGCGCTGGGACTCACTTCGACCCACTGGACTATGCGGACGGATACCGGGGCTACATCACCGCGTGGTTCAGCGGGTGTCTGGATGGCAATCCGCTCGCCAGCCAGGCCTTCGTCGCACCCTGCACGCTGTGTGACAACCCCGAGTGGAACACGTTCCGGAAGCAGGCACAGTAGCGCAGGCATTGTGCTGACACCCCTGGCGGATGGTCGCTGGCGCGATGCGCCAGCTGGGAAAAGGTTTTAAGGGCTCGGTGACAATTGAGAATGATAATCATTTGTCACCGACCCCCTTATCACATCTGGCTATTGCGTGGTTTTTTGTAACTCTACCAACTCACCAAGCAAAGCCTCGATATTTGCCAGTCGTTGGTCCATGAGTTCCATATGATTTTTCATCATGTTTTGTCGCTGCATCATGTCTTGCTGTTGCATGCCGCCACCGGTATGACCACCTTCAGCATTTCCATGCTTCATGCCATGCGTCATACCATGCTTCATATCATGGTTCATCATCGGCATCATTCCCGGGTAGACCACGAATGTTATCGGCGACGTACCTGAATGCATCATGTGATGTGCCATAGCGCCCTGTTGCATCATCCCTTTATCATGCATTCCACCCATCATGCCGGGCATGTGGTCGCTCTTGTTCATAGTCGATTGGGATTCAGTCGCATCCTGATCATCAGTACTGGCCGTATATCCGGCCGATACAATTAAGAAAGTAAATGTTATTCCCAGCAATACGCGCAAAATTTTCATAACCGGTTCTCCAGTTTAATGTTTATTTGAGTGTTTCTATTCACGAAGCACCTGCCGGCGCTCCTCGTACTCGTCTTTATTAATTTCACCTCGAGCAAAGCGCTCCTTTAACAGGTCAAGTGGGTCCTGGGCCGATGGATTAGAGGAGCCGGTCCCAGGTGTCGAGCCTCCGAGCCATTTAACCAGGAGCACCACAACCGCGATTACAATCCCGGTGAAGACAATCGTCAGAATTGAACCAAAAAAACATGCCGTGCCACCCCATATGTGGGCCATAGAATCCATCTTGCGGCTGTTGACTCCATGCATTGGTAGACACAGTGAAGCTTGATAAAACTGATAGCAATACTGTGGTCAGACCGTGTTTGCAGCGCCACCGCAAAAGAATTTTTCTCACGTACCTAGCCTCTTTGTATGCTGTAAGGGCATTGATGTTACTTATTAAAAACATCAACGATGCTGATTAAAATCAACTCAAAAGCAGTTTTCGAATTTACCGGGTTTCACCAACGAAACTTAAGCAAGTAAAGCAGGATGCAATTTTTTAATGGATTCGAAGGTCGACTGGTCCCAGGAGCAGAAATTAAGGGACATATCCTGAATGTCGGCTTTCTCGTTAGCTGCCATTCAATTAATCGCCGAAAACTTCAGTTATCGCACCATAAGCGGTCGCTCGTGAATTGAGCTACTTAGTCAGTAAACACCCATAACAGACTCTCGTTTATCTAAAAAAAGCGAGGAGTATTAAGCCTGGATTATAAGTTTTGAATGAAAAGGTAATAATTTATTTTGGGCATGAAGTTTTCATTAATTCAACGATAATAGAGAGATAAACTACAAAATCACAAAAAGAGACTAACATCCCTAACCTGGATTTTGGGAAGGGTTGGGATCGCGCTATGAAAAAAACCGTTCTTCCATTAGATGAACTTCTGAATCTGCTCCCGGACGCCGTTGTTATCGTTAATGCTAAGGGGCGCATTGCATTCGCAAACTCTTCCGTTCATGGACTATTGGGATATAGTCCAGATGAGCTCGTTGGGCAGCCCCTGGATTGCTTGATCCCGAAATCCTACCGCACCGAACATCGATCACATTTTCAAAGGTTTCGTGAGCACGGCAAACCGAATGGCCATGGGCGACCGCCCACTCGTCTATGGTCTTGATAAATCTGGTAACGAAGTACCTGTCTCAATAACAATAGCGAATATTGATCTTAGTGGAGATTCTTATTCAATTGCGGTAATGCGTGATATCGGTGAATTGCAATCAGAGATCACCGAGATCACTTTTCAGGCCGAGACTGATGTGTTAACCGGACTTGGCAATCGTTTACGACTTTCCCAAGTTTTGGGGACGGCGATAGAAAAAACTGCTCCATTCAGCTTGCTCTTTATGGACCTGGAAAAATTCAAACCAATCAACGATAACTTCGGGCACGAGGTTGGCGACAGAGTTCTTCAGATTGTTGCAAAACGGCTTCAGGCCCTAATCAGGCCACAGGATCTGGCCGTGCGCATAGGCGGCGACGAGTTTGTGTTATTTCTGGATGGATTAGTCGACAACCAGACACTTGAACAACGAGCGACAGCCATTGCAGCTAGCATTAAACGTCCTTTTCATATTGGAGATCTATCCGGAGTGGTAGGCGTCAATATCGGCGGCGGGCAATATCCTCGGGACGGTAAAAATGAGCGAGAGCTATTGAATGTGGCCGATCACAATATGTATCAGGCCAAACAAAGCGGATTGGACTACAAGATTTCGGATTGAAACTTAATTCGATAATGTCATTTGACTATTGCTAACCGTAAGCATTTTCACTGAATTGCTTCTGTATCTGTTCAACTTCTTCAAGGTTCTGAACTAGTGCATTGACACAATCCCGATCGAGCTTTACGCCGGATAACTTTTTTAGCTCCTCGATGGCTTCTTCATTTGACCAGGCCCTTTTGTACGGCCGCACACTGGTTAAGGCATCAAATACGTCTGCAACCGCAACAATACGAGCCTCAAGTGGAATACTGTCCCCTTTCTGGCCCGTTGGGTAACCCTGTCCATTTACCGATTCGTGATGGAATTCTGCAATATTTCGCAACATATCTACATGTTCGATATTCTCGAGGCCAAAGTTAGCCAGAAGTTCGTCCACCATACTCCTGCCCAGAGCGGCATGGGTATGCATAACTGCAGTTTCACTATCGTTTAGCCGGCCTGGTTTAAGCAGGATATTATCCGGGATACCTACCTTGCCGATATCATGCAATGGTGAAAACATGAATATGTGTTCGATGTAATCATCATCCAGTTCATATTTATCGGCTACCGATTTAGCAATAAGCCGACAATAGCGAGACATTCGATCGAGATGACTCCCGGTTTCCGGATCGCGAATGTGAGTTATGCTACCTGTGGTCTTGACCGCGGCGGTCAATAAGCGAATTGACGTAATTTCATTAATGATCATTAGTGAAATCAAATGGCCATAAATGTCGATTTGACACAACGTGTCTTCCTCAAACACATCTTTTTTATTCGAATTAAAAAAAATAAAGCCAAAAAAATTACCGTTGTTAAACATTGGCATGGTATAGCTCGCGGCATAACCCTGCCGCCCAATTCGCCTCGAATGTTCACGCCCTTCACCTTCAAAGGTCAGCATGTTATTAATTACCCTCGGCAACCCACTTTTCAGTATTCTTTTGAGGGACGGCGCATCGTCGATCAATGACTGGTAATTAGCCAGGGGATTATCATCGCCGCTGCTATGCAAGTAGGTCTTCAGTACGCCCGTCTCCGGATCATAAATTGCAATCGCTACGCGAACGATAAATGGGAAAAGTTCCGAGATAGATTTATGCGTTGCATATAACTTATCCTGCAGCGGAACGAGTTGGTTAAGTTCTTCAAGAGCGTCGCTATGCGTTGTCATGTTTAACTTGGAGCGTTTCGTATAGCGTCTTATTATAGTGGCTTTTAGCCGTAAATGGTTGCTCGGAGTTTTGAATAAAAAAACCTTGGATAAGCCTTCGATACGATCAATCAAATTGATAGATCCCGTCCCGAATCGGTTTCTTGGTTCTTTTCTTTGAGTGCCTGCTCCTGGCCGAAGATTGCCACCTGCTTCTTTACTGCGGGAGTCCGTTTTGGGCACAGTGGTCTTCGATATCACTCATATTAATGACAGCAATCGCACCATCGCGGACGCTGGAAAAAATTGGATGAGGGAGAGCTATTGGGTCAGGCCTTACATTTGACAATTGGGTAGTTAGTGTGTGATGTAAGGCCTGACCCCGAAGTAGTTTGTTACCAGGCTCCTACATATTGTAGGTTACTGCATTCATGTCTACTAGATGCTGGATTCACAACTATTTATCCATGAATTTATCCAGCACTCTGCTATAAATAAACAATTAACTTTATTTTTTGAGAAGCATCATGGCGGCAATACGAGAGTTATCGCAGGAGCATTATCAAAGGGTAGGTAGGCCAGAGCAAGATCATTATAAAAGGCTAGGTTTTTTGATTGCTGTCGGCGGTTGCTCATTATTCTGGGCAATCCTTTTGATGCTCATACTGCTATAGCCAGATAACGTTTAATATCCTGAAACGAATACGGTAAGTTTATAAAATTCGTCTTCCAGGATAGAACGTCGAATTTTCGAGCACCTACCAAAAATTGAGAGCATGCGAAAATAGCAATTTTTAGCTCAACTATTTCTGTACCAGAACCAACTATCATTGCTCTAATTGTAGCCGGGCTATTTGGTTTGGGTTTTGCTCGACGCAGAAAGTACAGCTAGCAATTACAGTTATACACTAAGCCATCTCATTCGAGGTGGCTTTTTTATGAGCACCCCAATTGGACCGCGAGGGGCAATCACTTTATAACGCCTAACGGCAGCAAACGGCACTTTGCGGACCCCCGAGAAATTACGACGAGTTGCCGCACACCAAAGCGGACGTTAACTAGATTGAGATCAGCGGCAGACGAACCAGTGAGCAGCTAAGGCGCTCGTCGAGTTCGTTTGAAGGCGAGTATCGACAGCTGTCTTGAGCGCGGGCTGGACCGATGATAGGATGAATCGGGACGGCTCGTTAGTGCTTGATCTGTGAACAGTACAAGAGTCTGGTTCGTTTCGTTTGTAGCAGACGAGCCAGAGGCGCACAAAAACTCCAAGAATGCCTCGTCGATACCGTATTAAAGAACGTCGACTAAAGGACCGAAAGGTTGAGGGGATAACTCTATGATGAAGAAACTACTACAAGCTACGACGCTAACGGCCACTGCTCTAGTTGGCACTGCGGCGCTCGCCCAGGACCCATGCATACCTGGCGGTTCGACCTACACAAGCGGCACTTACGAAGCCGAACTGCCGTTCAATAGCGGCGTCTCTCGTACGTTTCGCGTTCATGTTCCAGCGAGCTATGACCCATATAATCCTCAGGAGACGCCCGTCGTCTTGATGTTTCATGGCTGGGGTGGGGACGAGAACGGGTTTCTGGATTCGATGACCGTCACCAGCGAGGCCGATCATCGCGGTGTCATTCTCGTCGCGCCGCGCGGCCTCGGTTCAGGTGCACCCGACAACAGCTTCAATTCATGGTCGTTTCTAGGCTCGACTGACGGATTGGACGCCGACGACAGCCCGCACTGCGACACCAGCATAACGCCCGACTACAGTTATGCTTCCTGTGGCCCGGTCGGTAATAAATCGGTCGCGAAGAACACCTGCTCGTGGACACATTGCCAAAGCGACGACGTCTTGTTCGCGACCGACCTGATCGACCAGGTCAGCCACAATCTTTGTGTCGCCAAGGAAAATGTTTTTGCATTCGGCGGATCAAACGGCGGCATGTTCACCTGGAACCTCGGCCAGGATCCACGAAGCGCCGGGCATTTCCGCGCGATCTCGCCTCTGATCGGGCTGCCGCATCGTGGTTATCTCTCGGCGAAAGCGACGACAAACGATCTTCCGGTTCTGGTAATCACGGGAACTGAAGACACTGTCGTGCCGCCCGGAGAATGGGAGGACCCAGGCTTCACCGCGTCGACCGCTTATGGCGAAAGTTATTTCTACACTGGCTCGACGGGGATTACTCGATCCTGGGCAGAAGCGCATAGCTGCCCCGTTAAAAAGAAAGCGACTAAGTTCAAGAACCATCAGTCTGGCTATGATTGCCGAACCTATTGCAAGGATGACATGAAAAGCAAGAAAACTAAGGGGAAAAGCAAGAAAACCGCCGGTTGGCCGCGCGTGTTAGACTGCCGCACGTCGCTGGGACATCAGTATGACCTGGATCGGTCGTGGCCACTGATCATGGATTTCTTCGAAGCCCATTCGGAACGCTGAAAACAGGGTTGGGAGCAGATCTTCTGAGCGAGATGGGGTTCCAACATCGCGTATGTCGAGGGGGCTAAATGGCCGGGCTACCGGTCGCACGTTCGGCGACCCGATAATTTATTCACAGCCGGAAGCCCGATTGGAAACACTAAACGGTGTCGCCTTCGGGCCAGGCCCACCCCTCCACGGTCACCAACTCTGCGCTTGAATGTCAGAGGCATTGCGATAGCGGTTGAAGTTGGGCCCCCTATCGTCGTCCTGGCCACAAACAGTCGTATTCTCGATCCGACGCTGGGGCCTTAGCCTAATCTTTCGATGCTTATTGAGAATATCGATCTGAAATCCCAGGTCTATACCAACCAGTTTGTGTTCGAGAGCGCACTGGCAGGTTACCATTCAGCCAGTGCTTGCTACGCTTTTTGTATTTCAACGAATCAAGTCTCCAATCAACAAGATTTTGAAAACGTGACCAGCTATATCGGATCGACTATGCGCCCGAAACTGGCCGAAGGTCGTCTCTCACTTCCATGCAATGGGAGTCCGCTGTGGGCACAGAGCGGAGATTTGTAGGTTAAAAATGAATGCCCGCTTCCCCAGGTAGCAGTCATTAAAAATTAAATGGCATTAGTCGCTGAACGGCACATAGCCGACCTTCGTAGTATTATTGTTAACTCACTGAAATAAGATGGTTTAAGTTTATCGCCGTTTCAATTTTGGAAAATTGCTAACGAGTCAAGATTGCCGTAATCTAGATCGGAAAGCCTTACATCGAACTGAAAATTCAAGAACTAGAAGGTCACCTTACTAGCACCTACTTTTCCCAACCGTCCTTCGAATAACCTGTTATAGGAAAAATTGATCTTCAGAGTTACAGCACCAAAACGAGGAAGGCGTTATGCCAGAAATAAGTCAAGACTATTGGGAAAATTTTATTGCAATTATCGTGGCATTTGCGGTACTTGCCTTAATTATTGAGCGAGCACTTTATCAGATTTTTGATACGAAGTTATGGACGAAAATAGAAAAAAAATTAGATAGCCAGGCGGGTGGCGATTACATTGATTTGAAGCCTTGGATTGTTGAATTGCATCCAAAACTGACCCACTAGAGGGGTATATTTGCATCGAATATTGACCCACGTGACATCCTGTCCTGCCGAGATCTGGCAGGAGCATTGTAGGAGTGATAGACGTGGCATTATTAAGTGTAATTCGACGCTGGCATCATCGTGATGGCATGCCGATTCGGGAGATCAGTCGCAGGACTGGCCTGTCTCGCAATACGGTTCGCAAGTATCTGGCAACCGACATTGTCGAACCCAAATATCCTAAACGTAAAACGCCGAGCAAACTCGACGATTACGAAGCAGACCCTGACCAGTTGGCTTGTTCCGCGAGACCAAACGGCAACGCAAGTATCGGCGTAGCGTAAAACAACTCTTCCGCGACCTGGTGGATCTCGGCTTTTACCGGTTCTTATGACCGGGTCGCCGCATTTGCACGCCTGTGGCGTGAAGCGCAAAAGGAAGCGGCACGAACGGCGAGTAAAAATACCTTTGTGCCATTGCAGTTTGCACCGGGCGAAGCCTTCCAGTTCGACTGGAGCGAAGACTGGGTGGTGATCGATGGGGTAAACACCAAGCTCCAGGTGGCCCATTTCAAACTGTGCTATAGCCGCGCCTTTTTCCTGCGAGCCTACCTGTTGCAAACCCACGAGATGCTGTTCGATGCGCACTACCATGCGCTATCAACCTTGGGTGGTATCCCGGAACGTGGGATCTACGACAACATGAAGACGGCGGTAGACAAGGTGCTCAGGGGTAAAGCCCGGCAGGTCAATAAACGCTTCCAGGCGATGGTCAGTCATTACCTGTTTGAGGCCGAGTTCTGTAACCCGGCTGCGGGTTGGGAGAAGGGCCAGGTTGAGAAGGGCGTACAAGATGCCCGGCACCGGCTCTGGCAGGGCGCCCACAGGGGCGACTGTCGGCGTTGCCGGCGCGTCGAAAACGAGACAACTCCGCCTGGCCGGCGGGGCGATGCCCAACGAGTTCGAGGCTCCGGCCGTTCCGCTCAGTCGCGTCGACAAGGACTTCGTCACCGGTCGCTTGACCCAGGCCGAGATCCTCGAGAAGTACAGCCTTCTGGACCAGGCCATGCAGCAGGTGCTGGAGGTGACGGCTCGCTTCCCGGGCCACGTCGCCGCGCAGCAGAAACTGCTCGACTTGCGCCGTGCAGGGGATCCCGCCGCGGTCCGCGACACGCTGGTTTCCCTGGCCCTCGCCCG
>CAWIHJ010000074.1:0-99199 GCA_963835795.1 uncultured Gammaproteobacteria bacterium | reverse complement strand
AATACGTGACTTGATTGAATACATTTGGATCTCCATTCGACCGCAGCCGCGTCACGGTTGCTGATCGTTGTTGAAAAACGGAGAGATGGGGGAATGCTGGAATTCGCTCACATCCCTACGCCAGTATTAACTGGATCAGGTTCATCGGGTTGAAGACCGGTCGTCTTCTCTCAGCTCAATGAGCACCCCGTTGAGGAATGGCGACTATAGTACCGGGGCTGGATCGGTGCAAGCGGGAAATAGCGTGGCAACGCGCCGGCAGCATGAAGGTAACCGCATGGTGACTCGGGTCTAACGACGATAGGCGAGGCCCGATTTCAATTCTTCGTACAGCTTGTAATCGGTTTCCGACATGCCGAGCGATGCGTAGGTTTTTTGCGCCGCGGTATTGTCGCATTCGACGTAAAGACGGTAACCACAGACCGCAGGCTCCTGTTCGGCCAGCTCCTTGACGCGCGCGTACAGCTCTCGATATAAACCCTGGCGACGATAATCAGGCCGCACGTAGACGCTTTGAATCCACCAGAACATGCCGTTGCGCCAATCGCTCCATTCGGTAGTCACCATCAGCGAGGCCTGGATGCCATTGTCGAGTTCGACGACGAGGTAAAAACCCATCTGCGGATTGTCGATCATCGCCTTGACGCCGGCCGTAATGACTTCGGGAATCAGCTCCAGGCCTTCGGTCTCACGCGCCATGCTGATGTTGAATGCGGCGAGTTCGGCGGCGTCCTGTGCCAATGCGCGGCGGATAATCATTTTTCTACTCTCCTGCTCTCAGGGTTGTTGTTTGTTGCGGAAGCGATCTTTGCGCGCCTCTTTTGCCGCGGCTTTCTGTGCGCGAATCACCTCGACCTGTTCCAACTCCGCGGCCAGTCCGGCGGGCGTTTCCATGCATACGCCGCCCAGTTCGCCCGCGCGAAACTCGCTGATAAACAGGCGCGACACCTTTTCCAGATCGACGTGGCCGCCCGACACCAGGCAACCACGCTGGCGCGCTATGCGCTCCAGCAACTCGATCTCGGTGGCCGGCAGCGGTTCGATATGATAACGCTGAATCAGTCGCTCTGGGTAGGTCTCGAGGAAAAACTCGGCGATAAAACTGGCCACATCCTGCAGTTCCAGCGCGGTATCACGAATCGCACCGGTGGCCGCGAGCCGATAGCCGCTGGCTTCGTTTTCAATTTTCGGCCAGAGCATTCCCGGGGTATCGATGAGCGTGAGCTCGGGCGAGATTTCGATGCGTTGTTGCAGCCGGGTCATCGCTGCCTCGTTGCCGGTTTTGGCGATGCTGCGTCCGGCAAGCCGGTTGATCAGGTTGGATTTGCCGACGTTGGGAATGCCCGCGATCATGGCATAGATCATCGACGAGCGATTTTCGCGTTTCGGCACCAGCGAACGGCACAGATGCGGAAGGCTGGCGTGAATATTGTCGGCGTTGCTGCAGACCAGTGTTTTTACCTGGTTGTGTCGTTCCAGTTCGGAAACCCAGGCGCCCAGGCGCTCGCGATCCGATAAATCGCTCTTGTTGAGTAACTTGATGCAGGGCTTGTCGCGCCGCAACTGCGCCAGCATCGGGTTTTCGCTGGAACCGGGCAGGCGCGCGTCCAGCATCTCGATGACGATATCGACCTGCGGCAGGATTTCCTTGAACGCCTTGCTGGCCTTGTGCATGTGGCCGGGGTACCACTGAATCATGCTGACTCTCTGGATTGGGAGGGTGGCTATTCTCGCCAAGTCTATTCCCAATGTCACCAAAACGTTTAAACTAACCGAATGTTCGAAATCAGACATCGCGTCGGCGTCAGCGGTAGCGCGCACGATATCTATCAATTGTTGACCACTGACGAGGGTCTGGCCCGGTGGTGGACTACCGATACTCACGGCGCAGGCGAGCCGGGGTCAGTGATCCAGTTCCGCTTTGATGGCGGTGGGCCTGACTTCGAGGTGATTGAACTGGTCAGTGATCGCAAGGTAGTCTGGCGACACCACGGGGAGATGCCGCCGGCCTGGATGGGAAGTGAAATTTCATTCGAGCTCGAGGAAACCGAGCGCCAAACCTTCGTCAATTTCCGCCATTACAACTGGTCGCAAACGGACGACTTTCTGGCACATTGCAGCACCAAGTGGGGAGTATTCATGCTGAGTTTGAAATCCTGTATTGAGAATGGGCGCGGGCAGCCTTTCCCGGACGACGTGCACATCGATTTTAGCGAGTAAGTATGAGCGATCCGGAAAACATCATCGCCGAACTGGAATCCGAGTTCGTCGAGCTTTATAAAATTCTCAAGTTTGAAGGATTGAGCGAATCAGGGGGCAGCGCCAAGCAGGCGATCGCCGATGGGCTGGTCAGCGTCAACGGCGAAGTGGAAACGCGCAAGCGCAAGAAGATCCGGCCGGGCGACCAGATCGATTTCATCGATCATCACATCGATATCGTCGGCAAGCCTGACGACCAGGTTACAAACGACTGATCTTTCAGTTCACTTGCTAAACTGGCTCCCATCCGGAGCCGCTCTTAAAAGTATCCAATGGCCTTCTCGGGGTTTTCAGCGCAAAAGCCGCTACCGGCACATCCCTGTTTGAGACGGACTTGAGGATAGCGGGGATGACGCTGGGCGGGTTCTTGGCTAGAATACGGCTCCTTTTGAACCGGCTCTGGATTTACGCTCCAGGAGGCTAGATGTCATCTCCCATCGTCATCGCTGCGCTGTACCGTTTTGTGCGGCTCGACAACTACCAGGATCTGCGGCAACCGTTGCTGCAATTCATGCTCGACCACGAAATTCGCGGCACTTTGTTGCTGGCGGCCGAAGGCATTAACGGCACGGTGGCGGGCGCGCAGGCATCGATTGACGGACTTGCTCGATTACTTGCGCCAGGATGAGCGCTTGAGTGATCTCGACTGCAAGCTGTCTTATGACGAGCAAATGCCGTTTTACCGCTCGCGCGTCAAGTTGAAGCGTGAAATCGTTACCATGGGCGTTGCCGACCTGGACCCCGACAAGGGTGGCACCTACGTCGAGCCGCGCGACTGGAACGCGTTGCTCGACGACCCCGAGGTGACCCTGGTCGATACGCGCAATGCCTATGAGTCGGCGATCGGTAGTTTTACCGGCGCGGTACAGCCGAACACGGAATCGTTTCGTGAGTTCCCGGCCTTTGCGAAGCAACATCTCGACCCCGCGCATCACCGCAAGGTGGCCATGTTTTGTACCGGTGGTATCCGCTGCGAGAAATCGACGGCTTACCTGCGCCAGCAGGGGTTCGACGAGGTTTACCATTTACGCGGCGGCATTCTCAAGTACCTGGAGGAGGTTCCCGAAGCGGAATCGAAATGGCAGGGTGAGTGCTTTGTCTTTGACAATCGCGTAAGCGTCGATCACGCACTCGAAAAAGGCAGCTACGATCAATGTCACGCCTGCCGCCTGCCGATCACCGAGGCCGACAAGCGCAGCGACAAGTACCAGCCCGGCGTGAGCTGCCCGGCCTGTTTCGATTCGCGCACAGAGGCCGAAAGACAGGGCTTTCGCGAACGCGAAAAGCAGGTGCAGCTGGCGCGCGAACGCGGCGAGCAACACATCGGTAGCGATGCCGCGCTGCAGGGCGACAAACGCAAGGCGCAAAAGCTGGCCAGCAAGCAACGGCAACGCGGCAACAGCACTTGAAGACCATCGGCCTGATCGCCGGCATGAGCTGGGAGAGCAGCCAGCTTTACTACCGTCTCATCAACCAGGGCGTACAACAGCGCCTCGGTGGTTTGCACTCGGCGCAGCTATTGATGTACAGCGTTGATTTTGCACCGGTCGAGAAACTGCAACACGCCGGCGACTGGGATGGCGCGGCCGAGATCCTGGTCGACGCCGCAAAGCGCCTGCAGGCGGGTGGCGCCGAATTCTTTCTGATCGGCACAAACACCATGCATCGCGTCGCCGAAACTGTGGCCGCCGCAGTCGATATTCCGCTGTTGCACATTGCCGATGCCACTGCAGAGTTGCTGATAGCGGATAATCGGCGACGAGTGGGCCTGCTCGGCACGGCGTTTACCATGGAGCTCGATTTTTACCGCGGCCGCATCGAAGCAAGCGGTATCGAGGTGATCGTCCCCGAATTTCACGATCGACAGATGGTGCACGACATCATTTACCAGGAGCTTTGCCTCGGCACCATTGACGACGATTCGCGCGAGGTTTACCTGGCCATCGTCGACCGCCTGCGTGAACAGAACATTGACGCGGTCATTCTCGGTTGCACTGAAATCGGCATGCTGATCGATGCACGCCACACCGGGATTCCGCTCTACGATACCACTGCGATCCACGCGCGCCAGGCGGTAGATTTCGCACTGCGTGCATGAGCTTCGGACTTTACTGCTGCAATTTTTCGGTCAGGAAAAATCCGCTGGCAGCAGTTCGATTGTGAGGTCGGAGATTGCGAAGGCACTGCAAAACAGGGCATAGCCGGAATCGCGCTCGGCGACACTCAGTGCGTCGGGTTGTCCCTGCGGATAACTGACTTCACCCTGGATCAATTTACCGCGACAGGAACCACATTGCCCGCTACGGCAACTGTAGGGAATCAGGATATTCGCCGCGTGTGCCGCATTCAGAACTGATTGCTGCGCCTTGCAGGCGAAGCGTTCGCCGGTGGGCAGCACGGTGACCTGGTATGCGGCCTCGGCGATGGTATCAGGCTACCGGCTGACTGCGCTTGCTGTTTAGCCAACCGATAATGGGCTCCCATTGATCGAGATCCTTGCGTACCGAGTAAGGTGGCAATTCGAATACGCCGAGGCCACGTTCGGCAGCGCGCACGTAATTCTGGGTTTCGCGCAGCACACTGATGAACGGCGCCTTGCGAATTTTGCGCAGGTAACTGTCGAGCTGGTGATAGATGTTGTAGTGCTCTCGGCAGCGGTTGGCGATCAATGCGACCCGAGCTTCTTTTCGCGCGATGCGATTGTTGTCGAGCACTTTCTGCACGAATGGCGTGGCCGCGCGCATGTCGATCGGTGATGGCAATACCGGGATTAGAATACTCTGGGCGCGGCGCAACAACGCGCTGAGTTCCGCGCCATGAACCGCCGCGGGCGTGTCGTAAATTACGTAGTCGGCACTACGCGGTACGCGATAGTGGCCGGCGGCGCCATCGATACCACTGATGCTCGCGCGTCCGCTCTGGCGCGATGCCAACCAGTCGAGGCTGGAGGCCTGTGGATCGAGATCAACCAGTACCACGCGGTTACCCTCGGCGGCGTAGTAACTGGCGAGATTGGTGGCGATGGTGCTTTTGCCCGAGCCACCCTTGGAATTCAATATCATGATCGAACGCATGTCCTCTCCTTATTCGCTGAACCTCGGTGAACCCGGATTATCGTCCATATTTTCGAGTCGTGCAAAAGCGCATCGTCCCGGTAATGACGTCAGTCGAGGCCGAGCTCATCCCAGATGGTGTCGATGCGTGCTACCACCTCGTCTGACATCTTGATCGGCTTACCCCATTCGCGCGTGGTTTCGCCCGGCAGCTTGTTGGTCGCGTCGAGCCCCATCTTGGAACCCAGGCCGGAAACCGGCGAGGCGAAATCGAGATAGTCTATCGGCGTATTGTCGATCAGGGTGATATCACGACTGGGATCGGTACGCGTCGAAATAGCCCAGATCACGTCTTCCCAGCTGCGTGCATCGATGTCATCGTCGACCACGATTACGAACTTGGTATACATGAACTGCCGCAGGAAGGACCAGACACCCATCATTACGCGCTTGGCGTGTCCGGGGTATTGTTTTTTCATGCTCACCACGGCCACGCGGTAGGAGCAGCCTTCGGCGGGCAGGTAAAAATCGACGATTTCGGGGAACTGTTTTTGCAGGATGGGAATAAACACTTCGTTCAGCGCGAGCCCCAGCACCGATGGCTCATCAGGCGGCCGGCCGGTGTAGGTACTGTGATACATGGGATTCTTGCGCATACTCATCGCTTCGACGGTAAACACGGGAAACCGCTCGACTTCGTTGTAGTAACCGGTGTGATCACCAAACGGACCCTCATCGGCTTCATCGTTCGCGTAAATATGCCCTTCAAGCACGATTTCGGCGCGCGCCGGGATTTCCAGGTCCGATAGCAAAGAACGCGTGACTTCAGTTTTTGAACCCCGCAACAGGCCGGCGAACGCATATTCAGCGAGCGTATCCGGAATCGGCGTGACCGCCGCGAGGATAGTCGCCGGATCACAGCCGAGTACCACCGATATCGGGAAGGGTGCGTCACCTTGCTGCTCGCGCCATTCGCGATAATCGAGTGCACCGCCACGGTGTGACAACCAGCGCATGATCAGGCGGTTTCGGCCAATCAACTGCTGGCGGTAAATGCCGAGATTCTGCCGTTGTTTGTGGGGTCCCCGGGTGGTGACCAGTCCCCAGGTGATCAATGGCGCCGCATCTTCGGGCCAACAGGTCTGAATGGGAAGCATCGATAAATCGACGTCGTCACCGTGAAACTGTATTTCCTGACACAAGCCGTTTTTCACCACTTTTGGCGTCATATCGAGGATTTTCTTGTATATTGGCAGCGTTTTCATCGCTTCCTTGAATCCCTTCGGCGGCGCTGGCTCCTTTAGAAAGGCGAGCAGCTTGCCGACTTCGCGCAAATTTGCGGCGTTTTCTTCGCCGAGCGCCTGTGCAACCCGACGTTCGGTGCCAAATAGATTGGCCAATAGCGGGATAGCGCTGCCACCGGGGTTTTCGAACAACAACGCCGGTCCACCGGCGCGCAACACCCGGTCGGATATTTCGGTGAT
The DNA here is from genome assembly GCA_963835795.1 of uncultured Gammaproteobacteria bacterium. GTDB lineage: Bacteria > Pseudomonadota > Gammaproteobacteria. Next base: position 92,403 of record CAWIHJ010000074.1, on the reverse strand, counting down.
TTCAAGCTCGGTGGCTACCGCCCGGCTAATCCGCTTCAGATCACCCTGGCGCTCGAGCTGGTCGATGAAATCTCGCAGATCGCGGTATTCCATTTACCAGATCTTGATGCCGTGAAACTTGCTTTTGATGTGTGCCTCGATGACCACCTTGGTGACCAGGAAACAGATCAGCACCAGCACCAGTAGCAAGGGAACTATGAATTTCCAGTAGGCCAGAAAGGTATCCTTCAGTACGATGTGGGGCGGCAGTTTATTCTCCAGTTTCTGCTCAAGTTTTAGTTGCGTCGCTTCAATTTTCTGTTGCAACTCGCTGACGGTTTCCTCGGCCTCCTGTTTGTCGGCTTCCAAGTCGGCCACTTTTTGCGTCAACTCATTCATGTCTTTTTCATAGGTGTCGATGACGGTCTTGCTGTCGCTTAATTTCTCGATTTCTTCGAACAGGCTGGCGTTTTTTTCCTGCTCCTCGAGCAACAGGATATTCGCGGTTGGATTTGTGACCAGGAACCCACGCTTTACCCAGCCCTTGATTCCATCGGCATCGGTGATCAGCGCATAGGGCCCGCGAATTTCATCGATGATGAGCGCATCGCCAGAGCGCAACAGCTTCAATACCTTGCTCTGCGAGTTGGCCTCTGCATAAAGCGACAGGCGCAGCTGGTCAGTTACATATTGTTTGTCCTTGTCGGCATTCTCTGCATTCTCCGTAGTCTCAGCATTCTCCGTAGTCTCTGCATTCTCCGTAGGCTCCATAGTCGGGGGAACCTGGGCAAATGCCATAAGGCTGCAGGTCGTCAGAATCAGGGCAACTATTATTTTTTTCGTCACTGGCTTATTCCACTGTGCCGCAACAGGGCCTCGATCGTTGGCTCGCGCCCGCGAAAACAGCGGAAGGAATCCATCGCGGGGCGTGAACCGCCCCTTTCGAGCACACATTGCAGAAATCGAGTTCCGGTTTCAGGATTAAAAATCCCTTCTTCTTCAAAGGCCGCAAAAGCGTCGGCGGAAAGAACCTCCGCCCACTTGTAGCTATAGTAACCCGCGGCATACCCACCTGCAAAAATATGTGAGAAGCCATTTTGAAAGCGGTTGATCTCGGGTGTATGGACCACCGAAATTTCGGTCCGTACCGCGTCCAGAATTGACTGAATCTGCTCGACCGAGTCGATATCAGCCTGGTGCAGGCGCAGATCAAATTCCGCAAACTCGATCTGGCGCAACATCTGTAGCGCGCTCTGGAAATTACGCGCTGCCAGCATACGTTGAAACAGGTCCTGCGGTAAGGCTTCTCCGCTTTGGTAATGCCGGGCAAACAAACACAGGGCATCATACTCCCAGCAAAAATTTTCCATGAACTGGCTGGGTAACTCGACCGCATCCCATTCGACGCCGTTGATCCCGGCTACCTCCGGCACATCGATTCGCGTCAGCATGTGATGCAGACCATGACCGAATTCGTGAAACAGTGTGATGACTTCGTCGTGGGTAAACAGGGCGGGTTCGTCACCGAGTGGTGGCGTCAGGTTACAGGTCAGGTAAGCCACTGGTATCTGTGTCTTGCCATCGATGTGGTAACGATTGACGCATTCGTCCATCCAGGCGCCACCGCGCTTGTTCTCGCGGGCATAGAGATCCAGGTAAAACTGGCCTATGGCCTCGCCCTGCTGATCTTCGATCTGGTAGAAACCGACGTTGTCATGCCAACGATCGATCCCCTCGTCGATGCGCTTGATGTTGATGCGGTATAGTTTTCCAACAATTTTGAATAATCCGTCGATCACGCTGTGATCGGCAAAATAGGGCTTCAGGTCTTCGTCGGATATCTGGTAACGCTGCTGTTTCAGTTTTTCGCTGTAATAACTGTAGTCCCAGGCCTGCAACTCCCCGTCAAAACCCAGGGATTCGGCAAATTCCTGGCGTTCGCGTACCTCATCCTGTGCCGCCTCGCGCGACCGCGTAGCCAGATCTTTAAGAAATCCGTGTACCTGTCCGACCGTATTTGCCATCTTCATCTGCAGCGAGTATTCGGCGTAGTTTGCATATCCCAGCAATTTTGCTTTTTCCTGTCTTTTAGCCACTATTTCTTGCATGATCGGGCCATTATCCCATTTTTTGTCGGTTATTCCCCGATCCGACGCGCGCGTCACATAAGCCTCGTAAATCGACCGGCGTAGCGCTCGATCATCGGCGTAGGTCATTACCGCGAGATAACAGGGCATATCGAGCGTAACCCGATATCCAGGCAGTTCTTTTTGCTCGGCAAGCTGGCGCAGCATGGCGACCGCGTAGTCTGGCAACCCGGCCAGTTTGGCCTCATCCTCGATGAGGTATTGCCAGGCCTGGGTCGCATCGAGCAAGTGGTTTTCGAAGCGCGACTGCAGTTCAGACAGTTCGGTCTGCAGTTGTTGATAACGCGTACGGGCCTCACCTTCGAGTTCAACACCACCGAGGCGAAAGTGCTGCAAGGCATCGTTGATGGTTTTTTGTTGGGCTGCGGAAAATTCACTAAATTGCGCCGATTTCCCAATCTGCCGATACGCCTCGTAAAGCGCCCGATTCTGACTCACTTCGGTGGCATATTCAGATAACAGCGGCAGACAGCCATTATAGGCATCGCGCAATTCCGGGCTACTCTTCACGGAATTCAGGTGACGTACCGGCGACCAGGCCTTTTCCAGTTGGTCATTCATCAGTTCAAGCGGCTTGATCAGGCTGTCCCATTGCGGCTCATCCTGTTTTTCCAGCTCGGCAATGCGCAGACGGTGTTCTTCGATCAACGCCTGGATCGCCGGTTGAATCAGCTCTGGAGTTATTTTGCTGAAGGCGGGTAACTGGCCGGGCTCGAGTAAAGGGTTGCTCACGTGGTATCCATCAATGATCAATAAGGGGCGCTAGTCTACTGAAGTCGGTGGCGCAATCAAATGGCAAACGGCGAACGTATCGAGTAAATCACTACCAGGCTGACCAGTGCCAGGAATGCGCCCAGCACTGAAGCATAAGCACCTCGCTTTTTATTCGCTACCAGGTCTTTTTCCGCTGTGGCCGATAAGATGTATGGATGCTTCCTGTCCTGTGGGCGCATCAACAAATGGTGCTCGCTATCGACATCATTCATTTCTGCCATCACTTGCCTGCGCGCGGCCGCCCGTATCGCCTTCCACTCGTTCTGCTGGATAACTCCGTTGGCATCAAAATCGAAATCGCCGAGATATCGTTGCGGTTGCAGTTTCCATTGGCGCACCAGGTCTTCCACCTGTTTCGCCAGGTACTCGTCTGACGGGCTATTTTGATAGCTGAGGAACTCGCCCAGTGCATAAAGTGATGTAGCCGGACGTATGAGTCGTTCACGAAACCGGTAGTTGCCCGTATTTAACCAAACCCAGGGTGCCTTTTTTGGTGGTGGTGACTTGTTCTCGCTGCTGTGGCCATACCAGGTGACATCGGTTTCAGCGACCACGTGGGCGTGATCAGGGTCGATAACGCACCAACCGGTATCGTCAACCAGCCGAAACAGGTGTCCACTGCATTCGTCGGAGATATTAGTCCAGCTCTTGCGTTTTCCGCTACGTTCGCGCTTATCGATCGTGCAGTGGTACCAGATGCATCGACTATTGCTAAACGGTGAAGTGATGTTGTCGCCTGGTAGCCATTCTCCGAGCCCTTTCAGCTCAACCAGGCCTTGCGCTGCCGATCTGATTTTCGAGGTGGCGGTACCGTCGACGAAGCGAAAACGCCTGAAAGCGCGGAAACTGTAATAAAAAAGATAAGCGAAAGCACCCAACAAAATGACCAGCATTACCAGGTAATCGCTACCGGACATGGTCCGAATTTCCGTCTCTAGCCAGGAAAACATGACAGGATAGCAAGACCAGGGTTCAGGTGCCGAATAGTTCTTTTACGTTTACGTCTGCCGTTTCAGTGGCTTCGAATTCGAGTAGATCGCGCGCACCGAAAGCAAACAACCGGGCGACGATCAGGTCAGGAAAGGTTTCGATACCGATATTGTTGATATTGGCGGATTCGTTATAAAACTCGCGTCTATCCGCAATGGTGTTTTCCAGCGCGCTGATGCGATTTTGTAGATGCTGGAAATTTTCATTGGCGCGTAACTCGGGATAATCTTCGGCCAATGCAAACAACTGACCCAGTCCCATGCGCAACGCGCCTTCAGCGAGGCCAAGGCCGGGGACATCCTGATTTTGCCGGGCCTGTGACACTTGCGAGCGTGCCTGCATGACTTTTTCCAGCGTTTCCCGCTCGAATTTCATGTACTGCTTGCAGGTTTCGACCAGTTTGGGTATTTCATCGTGGCGCTGCTTCAGCAACACATCGATGTTGGACCAGGCTTTGGAAACGTTGTGCTTGAGTCGCACCAGATGATTGTAGATACCGACAACGTAAAGCGCGAGCCCCACGAGCACGGCCAAAATGATGATGCCGACTATATCCATCGATTTTTCTCTGATTATTAAACGATGCGCTATATATAGCGATTATTTTAATAAAATCAAGAAGTTGCTAGTTTGAATATCGTATCGGAATGACCCAGGGCAGGTAGTATGTCTGGACAAATCAGCGGCGCGATCGGGATTTGCGCCGGTTACCTGCTGTACTTCAGTTTTCGGGCCTGAAACCGGCATTTGCTTTGGCCCTGGCAGAATGTGTGGCCCGGCTCAGTTTTGCCGGGCGCAACGATAATGACTGCTGGAATATCGTGCTACACGTCGAGATTATTGACATTCAGGGCATTGGCTTCAATGAATTCACGGCGCGGCTCGACGTGATCACCCATCAATGTCGTAAACACCTCGTCTGCGGCGATGGCGTCTTCGATGCGTACCTTGAGCAAGCGGCGATTTTCCGGATCCATGGTGGTCTCCCACAACTGGTCAGGGTTCATTTCACCGAGACCTTTGTAGCGCTGTATATTGAGACCTTTGCGGGCTTCGGTCATCAACCAGTTGTAGGCATCGGCGAACTTGCTAATCGGTAGACTGCGCTCGCCTCTCGCCACGTAGGAATCCGCACCGAATAGATCGCCGGCCTGATGCACGAACTGACTGATCTGTTTGTAATCCGCACTGTTGAAAAATTCGCTGCTTAACGGTCTGGCCGTTGTCAGGCCATGTAAACGCTTGTCCAGCACAAGGCCAAACTGGTTGCTGTTTTCATCGCTCTTAACTGACACGATGTAAGACACCGAGGCTTCGCTTTTATCGTTCAAGCGCTGGGTCAATAAGTCGCCCCACGCCTTCAATGCCGATTCATCCAGCAGCATGTTTTCATCAACCACGGGCAAATCGACCAGCTCAGCAAGCACTTCGGGTGGAATATGCCGACTCAGGCGGTCAAAAATAGCGAGTATGGTGATGTACTGCCGCGCCAGGCTTTCCAGCGCCAGGTCAGAAATGGCGGGTAAATCATCCGACAGGTGCAACTGTGCGCCTTCGATCGCCAGTTGCAGCAGGTATCCATTCAATTCCTTGTCGTCTTTGACATATCGCTCCTGCTTGCCTTTTTTCACTTTGTACAGCGGCGGTTGCGCAATATAGACATGTCCACGATCAACCAGCTCGCGCATCTGGCGATAGAAGAAGGTCAACAACAGTGTGCGAATGTGAGAGCCGTCGACGTCGGCATCGGTCATGATGATAATGTGGTGATAGCGCAATTTTTCGATGTTGAATTCTTCACGACCAATTCCGCAACCGAGTGCCGTAATCAGGGTGCCGACTTCAGCGGATTGCAGCATCTTGTCGAACCGTGCCTTCTCCACGTTCAGAATCTTTCCCTTGAGGGGCAAAATGGCCTGCGTTTTGCGGTTTCGGCCCTGCTTTGCCGATCCGCCGGCAGAATCACCCTCCACCAGGTAGATCTCGGATAAGGCCGGATCCTTTTCCTGGCAGTCGGCGAGCTTGCCGGGCAATCCGGCGATGTCGAGTGCACCCTTGCGTCGAGTCATTTCACGCGCTTTTCGGGCTGCCTCACGCGCCCTCGCCGCCTCCAGTACCTTGCTGGTGATGGTCTTTGCGTCGCCAGGATTCTCTTCGAGATAATCTTTGAGGCGTTCGCCGACTACCGATTCGACGATACCCTTGATCTCCGATGAAACCAGCTTGTCCTTGGTTTGCGAAGAAAACTTTGGATCGGGTACCTTCACCGACAATACCGCGGTCAATCCCTCGCGTGCATCGTCGCCGCCTGTACTGACCTTTTCTTTCTTGATCTGGCTGTTTTCCATGTACTGGTTGAGGGTCCGCGTCAACGCGGTTCGGAAACCGGACAGGTGGGTTCCACCGTCGCGTTGCGGAATGTTGTTGGTGTAGCAGAATATGTTTTCCTGGTAGGAATCATTCCACTGCATTGACACTTCGACTTCGACATCGTCCTGCACCATTTTGATGTCGATGACCTTGTCGTGGATGGGTGTCTTATTCTTGTTCAAGTGTTCGACAAACGCCCGGATACCACCCTCATACTCAAACAGATCTTCCTTGTTGCTGCGTTCGTCGAGCAGGTGGATACGCACGCCGGAATTCAGAAAGGATAACTCGCGTAGACGTTTGGCAAGTATTTCGTAATGAAACTCGGTATCGGCAAATATCTTCGGGCTCGGCAGGAACCTCAGTTCCGTACCGGTTTGATCCGTGTCCTTGATTTCCTGCATATCGCCCTGGGGTTCACCCAGCCTGTATTCCTGGGCGTACAGCTTACCCTGACGCTTGATGCGCAAAGACAAGGTTTCGGACAGTGCGTTCACCACGGAAATACCCACTCCGTGCAGACCGCCGGAAACCTTGTAGGAGTTGTCGTCGAACTTACCACCGGCGTGTAACACCGTCATGATTACTTCGGCGGCTGAACGTCCCTCTTCCTTGTGAATATCGACCGGTATCCCCCGCCCATCATCTTTGACCGAAATCGATCCATCGGTATGGATGATGACCTTGATCTCACTGCAGTGCCCGGCCAGCGCCTCATCGATCGAGTTGTCGACCGCTTCAAAAACCATGTGGTGCAGGCCCGTGCCGTCATCGGTATCACCGATGTACATGCCCGGTCTTTTGCGAACAGCATCAAGCCCTTTTAGCACTTGAATGCTAGTGGAATCGTAGTTTGACATGAAAGGATCTAGCTGAAATTTCGAGGCTTGATTATACCATGTTCCACGTGAAACATTTTAAAATCTTTTCCCTCTAACCCTTCCGGCAGGCGGCTATCAATGTTGCTGATAAACAGTTGTAGATCCATTCCTGCAAGGTGCTCATAGATCTTCTGCTGCGAGGGCTGATCCAGTTCCGAATGCAAGTCATCGATTAAGAGTATTATCCGTTTTCCTGTTTTTTGACCAACCAGTTTCAACGACGCCAACAACAATGCCAGGCAAAGGCGTTTGCACTGTCCCCTCGACAACACTTCCGTTGCTTTGCGCCCTTCCGAGGTGAAAAGTAAATCGTCACGATGCACCCCCACATTGGTGAAACCGCTGGCAATGTCTCGCTTTCGCTGCTGGGACAATGCTTCTAATAGATCAACATCCTTTGACCATCCCTGACGGTAATCAAACTCGATCGGTATGCCGGCCAGCAAGTCTGCAAACTCCACCATCAATACCTCGCGCAATTCGTTGCTTTGGCGTTGGCGCAATTTGTGTAGTTGCAACGATGGCTTTATCAGGTGCGCATCCCAGTAATCCAGTAACTTGAAATCTCGACGACTTTTTAACAGGCCGTTGCGTTGCCGCAGGGCATGACGAAAATCAGCCCAGGTTTGGGCATAGCTATGTTCCACGTGAAACAAACACCAGTCGATAAATGCCCGGCGCTTCTGTGGAGGTCCATCGATCAGCAGAAAACTATCGGAATTAACTATGTGCACCGGTACGCGCCTTACCAGTTCAGAGCGGCGTTTGATCGCTTCACCATTGACGTGAATGTCGAGCTTGCTGGCTGACTTCGAAAGACCCGCTTTGAAGTCAGCGAAGCGACCGAAAAGCAGAAAACTGGAATGATCGTGCTGGATACACTGTTTTAACTGGTGGGTACGAAACGAATGTGCCTGACACAGGACATGGATGGCTTCCAGCAAGCTGGTTTTCCCCGAGCCGTTATGACCGCTGACCAGGTTTATATGGGGATTGAAATCGAGCGTGGTACTACGCAGGTTTCTAAAATCAGTCAGGCTAAGCTGACGGATTGTCATGCCCGGATCACGCTCCCCTATAGACGCATCGGCATGACAACGTACAGGCTCGACTCGTCTTCACTATCACTGATAATCGCACTGCTGTTGGAATCCTTGAGCTTGATCTGTACCTTTTCTGAACCCAGAACATTCAACACATCGATCAGATAGGTAACGTTGAAACCGATCTCCATATCGCTTTCGCCATAATCAACCGGCAATTCTTCTTCCGCCTCTTCCTGGTCTGGGTTATTCGCTTGTATCGACAAGTTGCCAGAGGACAACGTCAGGCGAATGCCCCGGTATTTTTCATTCGACAGAATTGCAATTCGGCTCATAGATTGTTTGAGGACCTCGCGGTTGACTTGCATGTTCTTGTTGCCATCCACTGGGATGACCCGCTCATAATCCGGAAATTTGCCATCGATCAGTTTGCTGGTAAACACCAGTGAATCCGTCTCAACTCGGATATGGTTCTGGCTTAATGCACATTTTGCTAAGCCGTTGGCAGAATCGAGTAAGCGTGATAGCTCAAGCACGGCTTTTCTAGGAATGATAATTTGTCTTTCTTCAGTAACGTCACTGTCGAGCACCGCCTGGCTAAGCGCCAACCGATGACCATCGGTGGCCACCAGTTTCACCAGGGTCGGTGAAATCTCCATCAAAATGCCGTTGAGATAATAACGAACATCCTGCTGCGCCATCGCAAAAGATGTTTTATCAAATAACGATTTCAACAGATTCTGCGGAATGGTGAACGACTGCTGCACCGCAATTTCATCCAGGCTCGGGAAATCCTTAGCCGGCAGTGTCGCGAGCGTAAAACGACTGCGTGCTGAGGTCAGCGATACTTTGGACTCTTCGATCGTAAAATTGATCGTAGAGCCATCAGGTAGCGCCTTGCAGATGTCCAGCAATTTGCGCGCGGGTATAGTGGTCTGAAAGTCGTCGCTACTCTCGGCATTGACACTGGAGACCATTTCGATTTCCAGGTCGGTGGCCGACAAACTCAAGTCACCGCCCGTTGACTTAAATAAAACATTGCCCAGAATTGGCAACGTCTGTCTGCGTTCAACCGCGCCAATGATGTGCTGCAAAGGGCTAAGAAGATCTTCTCTTTTAATAGTAGTTTTCATTTATATATCTATCTTACTGTAGTTATTAGTAACTCACTCAAAATGGAGTAACTCGTTTTTATACTTTACTATCAATAGCTTGCATAGCAAAAATACCCTTGTCTAGTTGTTCGCCAACCTTGTCTAAGCTGTGCATAACTGCGGGATAAGTATTGCCATTTTCTTCATCCCCAGTTTTTCCACAGCTTCTACCGGTTTTTTAATTACTTAACATTCGTGCCAATATTTCTACGTCTTCATCGATACGTCGATCTTCGCTGCGTAATTCCGCAATCTTCCTGCAGGCATGCAGCACAGTGGTATGATCACGACCACCGAAGGCATTGCCAATCTCGGGTAAACTGTGCCGCGTCAATGACTTGGCCAATGACATGGCAATTTGCCGAGGCCGGGTAATCGATCGGTTGCGCCGGCTGGAAAGCAGATCGGCCACGCGAATTTTGAAATATTCGGCGACCAGTTTTTGTATGTTATCGATGGTAATCGGTTTGTCCTGCACTGCCAGCAACTCTTTTAGCGCCTGACGCGCGAATTCCTGGGTAATTGCCTGACCGGTGAAACGCGAGTGGGCGACCACCCGCTTCAGTGCCCCTTCCAGTTCGCGAATATTTGATTTGAAACGTTCCGCGATAAAAAAGGCAACGTCGTCCGGAACATCGGCGTTTGCCTGTTCGGCCTTGCTGTTCAAAATAGCAACACGAGTTTCGAGATCAGCCGGTTTAATGTCGACGGCGAGGCCCCAGCCCAGGCGTGACCGAATGCGGTCTTCGAGTCCTTCGATCTCCTTGGGAAAGCGGTCGCAGGTTATCACCATTTGTGCGTGTGCTTCGTACAGCGAGTTAAAGGTGTGAAAGAATTCCTCCTGCGAACGACTCTTGTCGGCGAGGAACTGGATATCGTCGACCAATAAGGCATCGAGACTTCGGTAAGAATTCTTGAAATCGTTCATGCGCCCATGCTGCAGTGCTTTGACCATGTCCGATACGAAGCGTTCGCAGTTGACGTAGAGGATATTGGCCTCAGGATTGTTTTCCTTTATCTGGTTGCCGATGGCGTGCATGAGATGGGTCTTGCCGAGGCCGACACCGCCATAGATGTACAGTGGATTGTATTCCGAGCCCGGATGGCCGCTGACCTGGATCGACGCGGCGCGTGCCAGTTGATTGGATTTACCTTCGACGAAATTACGGAATTTATGCGCGTCATTCAGACCCGAGGAACGGTAGGTGCGCGATGGAGGCGTGGCGACTATCGTTTGCGGTTGAACATCCGGGGTTTTGGAACCGATCGACAGGCTTACCGATATCGATTTGCTGTCGTCAAGGCTGATCACCAGTTCGCGAATTCGCTCGAGGAAATGCTTGCGCACCCAGTCCATGACGAAGCGGTTTGGCGCCAACAGCTTGAGGGTATTCGGATCCTGTTGTACTTGCAGTGGTAAAATCCATGTATTCAGCTGTTGCTCGCTGATTTCGCCTTCCAGGCAGGAAATACACTGTTGCCAGATTGAATTCAATACTCTTCCGTCAGGTTGCGCTGTGGCTCGTCAATGGGCGGCAGGCCGGTCTGGAGCCGGTAAACCTGCCGAAACCCGCGTTACCAGGCCCTGTTGCGATTCTGATTATCCGTTGGTACGAGAGAAGATTAGGATCGTCTTGTCGATCCAGGTGAACCTGTGCCAGCCGGCCCACAATATTATACTTATCCACAGCGCACGCAAAGGGGCTATTTCCAAAATTGGTCTAGTTTCGAGTGCTTTTTTGAATCGATCAGCGCCACACCGCCAAAAACCGTCAAAACTGCCGAATCACGGTAATTAATGATTGACGTGGCAAGGCTCTGACAGTACATTGTCGCGCCTTGTTGAAAGCTACATACACCGAGCCGAGTCGTTTGACATGAAACGTACATTTCAACCCAGTAAGATTAAAAGAGCCAGAACGCATGGTTTTCGTGCCCGTATGCAAACCCGTGGTGGACGAGGCGTTATAAAAGCGCGTCGCGCTAAAGGCAGAGCGCGTCTCACGCCTTAACGTGGTTGCGGCGGGTGCCTGTGAGTCTTTCCCGAGACGGTTAAGATTAACGCGTGCCATTGAATTCCAGCAGGTATTTAAGAATAATTTTCGCTGTGCTGATGCCTGCATAACGATCCTGGTTGGACGAAAAACGGGCGAATGTCCGCGACTCGGATTTGCGATTGCGCGCAAACAGGTACCGAAGGCGACGGGTAGAAATCAGCTCAAACGTCTGTTTCGCGAAAGCTTTCGCAAGGCACAGCACCGATTACCGCCGCGAGACCTGGTGATCATGGTGAGACGCGAGATAATAAAAGCCGGACCGGAAAAGATTCGAGCCGCCCTGGATCAACATTGGAACAGTATCATCAAGCAATGCGAAAAATCCTGACAGCACCTCTGATTATTCTGATTCAGGCGTATCGCTACCTGTTGAGCCCCCTGCTCGGCACCCATTGCCGCTATACCCCCAGTTGTTCCCAATATGCCCAGGAAGCATTGCTGACGCACGGCGTCATCAAAGGTCTGTGGTTGTCGCTGAAGCGTGTTGGCAGTTGTCATCCCTGGCACAGTGGCGGCTATGACCCGGTTCCCGGTGTCGGTCCCGAGGGCATCGGAGCGGAACACAAGCATGGATAATACACGCCTGTTCCTGTTTGCCGCGCTGGTATTTGTCGGCATGTTGATCTGGCAGCAATGGCAGGCCGATTACGGCCCGAAACCGCAAACGGTGAGCCAGACGCAAAGCGGTGGTGGGAGTTCAGCGACCAATCCCGAGGCATTGATCGATGATCTACCCGATCTCAGCGATCCACTCGCGGCACCCTCGTCATCCAGGAGCAGCGCACCGAGCACCGGTGAAACCGCGGCGCCGTCAAGCGAGCAGCTGGTGCAAGTCGATACCGATGTCGTTCGCGTGTTGATCGACACCCGCGGTGGCGTCATCCGCTCGATCAAATTGAAGAAGTATCCAACCTCGCTGGAACGGCCCAAGGACTGGCTCGAGCTGGTGCACAGCGACCCCGATTCCGCCCACATCCTGCAAAACGGATTGCGTAACAAGGCGGCCACCGCACCGACCCATCACAGCATTTACCGTGTCGAGAAGACGGCTTACACCCTGGAAAGCGGGCAGACGGAAATCGTTGTGCCGATGTACTGGAGCGAGAATGATATCGAAGTGGTCAAAAGCTATCACTTCCGGGCAGGCGATTACCTGGTTGACGTCAAGCATCAGGTCAGTAACCAGTCGGGCGAGGAGTGGCAGGGATTTGAGTACGGTCAGATCCAGCGTACGCGGCCTTTGGAAACTTCGCGCCTGCTGTACACCTACACCGGATCGGTTTACTACAACGAAGAAACCAAGTTCGAAAAAGTCGACTTCGACGACATGGAAGACAGCCAGCTAAAAGTGGATTCGAAGGGCGGCTGGATCGCGATGATTCAGCACTACTTCCTCTCTGCCTGGATTCCGGCACAGGGCGACAACAACCGGATTTACAGCAATAGCAACGTCAAGCGCAACCCGGCTACCTACACCATCGGTTTGCGCTCCAGTACGCGCGAAGTCGCGCCGGGCGACAGCGAAGAGTTTGTCAGCCAGTTGTTCGTCGGTCCCAAATTAGTAAACCGTCTCGAAGAGATTTCTCCGGGCCTTGAACTGACGGTTGACTACGGCGTGTTGACCTTCCTGTCCAAACCACTCTACTGGCTGTTGTCCTGGTATCACGGCTTCGTTGGCAACTGGGGCGTGGCGATTATCCTGCTGACGCTCACCGTCAAAACGGTTTTTTACAAGTTGTCCGAAACCAGTTACCGCTCGATGGCCAAGATGCGCAAGGTTGCCCCGCGGCTGAAAACCCTGAAGGAACGTTACGGGGACGATCGCCAGAAGATGAACCAGGCGATGATGGAGTTGTACAAGACCGAGAAGATCAACCCGATGGGCGGCTGTCTGCCCATCCTGGTGCAAATCCCGGTATTCATCGCGCTCTACTGGGCGCTGCTGGAAAGTGTCGATCTGCGCCAGGCGCCGTTCATTTTCTGGATCCAGGATTTGTCGGTGAAGGATCCGTTCTTCGTGTTACCGCTGTTGATGGGCATCAGCATGGTGATTCAGCAGCGCCTGAATCCGCCGCCGCCGGATCCGATCCAGGCCAAGGTGATGATGGCCCTGCCGTTCGTATTCACCATATTTTTCGCCTTCTTCCCGTCCGGGCTGGTACTTTACTGGGTAGTCAACAACGTGCTTTCGATCACCCAACAATACATAATCACCAGGCGTATCGAGGCCGGGGGCAAGTAAACTGCCGCCGAAACCCGGCCCTCCATTACGATTGCCATTGCTACAATGTCTTCGTCAAAATCATTTCCCGATACCATTGCCGCGATTGCCACACCGCCGGGTACGGGCGGGATTGGCATCCTGCGGCTTTCCGGAACCGATGCGCTCAGCATCGCCGAAGCACTCTGTCAAAAGCGTATTGAGCCAGGCCTGATTCAGTTCCGCCGATTTCTCGATGCCGAGGGTGAAGCCATCGACCACGGCCTTTGCCTGTATTTCAAGGCGCCACACAGTTTCAGTGGCGAAGATTGCGTCGAGGTTCAGGCGCACGGTGGCCCCGTCGTGCTAGACATGCTGCTCGAACGGGTGTGCAACCTGGGAGCGCGCCTGGCGCGCGCCGGGGAGTTTTCTGAACGCGCATTTCTAAACGGCAAGGTCGACCTGGCCCAGGCCGAGGCCATTGCGGACCTGATCGAATCCGGCAGCCGCGCCGCGTCCAGGGCCGCGATGCGTTCGCTCGAAGGCCGCTTTTCAGAACAGGTCAACGCGTTGGTCGACAGCATCATCGAATTACGCGCCTATATCGAAGCCGCGCTCGACTTCGCCGAGGAAGAAATCGACTTTCTTGCCGGCAGCGACATAGGGCAACGCATCGACGCGGCTGGGCAACGTCTGCAAGACCTTTTACACCAGGCCGAGCAAGGAAGAACCCTGCAGGAAGGGCTGGGCGTTGCCCTTGCCGGCTTGCCCAATGCCGGTAAATCGAGCCTGTTGAACCATCTCGCCGGTTACGAGGCCGCTATCGTGACCGAAATCGAAGGCACCACCCGCGATGTGTTGCGTGAACACATCGCGTTGCGCGGTATTCCGATCAAGATCAACGACACAGCCGGACTGCGCGAGGTGCAAAATCCGGTCGAACGCGAGGGCGTAAGGCGCGCCTGGGAATCCATCGCTGCGGCTGACGTAGTGATCTACCTGGTGGATGCGAGCAAAGGACTCGGTGAGGCCGATCAGCGTATCCTCGACGAACTGGCAACCAGGCGCGCGCAAAACACGACGGCTACTCGCCTGCAACTGGTGTACAGCAAGAGCGACCTGATCGACTCGGCGTTAACTGCAGACGCTGACGATCTTTATATTTCGACCCAGAGCGGCCATGGTATGGATGCCTTGATCGATTGTATTACCGGACAGGCGAGTGACTTCAACCAGGATAACCACGCCTTCATGGCGCGGCGGCGTCACGTCGATGCGCTGCAACGCGCGCTCGCTTTTTTGCGCCAGGCAGCTGCCAGTTTTGCGCAATCCGGATCCGCCGAACTGATGGCGGAAGACTTGCGCCAGGCCCAGCTTTGCCTGAACGAGGTCACCGGTGAATTCAGCAGCGATGACTTGCTGGGCAAGATCTTTTCCAGCTTTTGCATCGGCAAGTAAACCCGGGCCCTGGCAGATCCAGTGGATGGCAACATCCAGGCTAGACGCCTGGAAAATGCATGTTTACGCTGCGCAACTGGTGCATGTTGCGGTAGGTCTCCGGATTCTTGATGAAGGTCAGTTCACCGCTCAGCGGAAAGCTTTTGTCATAAAGGCGGGACAACCAGAACCGCAGGGCAGCCACGCGCAGCATCAACGGCAAGGCATCGACTTCAATCGCTTCGAGGTCACGAATCTGCCGATAGCCGTCGATTATGGCATCGACCCGGCTGTCGAGTAGCTGGTAGTCCTGATCAATACACCAGTCGTTCAGCAGCACCGCGATATCAAACACGAAGCTGTCACTACAGGCGTAATCAAAATCAAGAATTCCTCCGAGACCGGTCTCGGTGAACAGCGCATTGTCATGAAACAAATCGGCGTGAATCGCGCCGCGCGGTAGCGCCTCCAGCTCAAACTCGCGAGTCGCGCGCAGGCTGGCTTCGATGGCTTGGCGGTCGCTGTTGTCGAGAAACTCGCTCAGCATATCGCGTACCGCAACAATCCAGTCGAGCCCACGCGGATTGGGGCGAAATTGCTGGAAATCGACCCCGGCAAGGTGAAACCGCGCCAGTTCGTGGCCAATCAGACGGCATTGTTGCAGATTGGGAGCCGTGGCGACTTCTCCCGGCAGGCGCTCGATGATGGCTGTCGGTCGCTGGTTGAGGCTGGAAAAATACTCGCCCCGCCGATCTGCTACGGGCTGCGAACAGGCGACACCTCGCCCGGCCAGGTGGGTTTGCAGGCCGAGCATGTAGATGAGCTCGTCATCGCTGTGATGCTCGTACAAGGTCATTACGTATAGTCCATGATCGGTGTCGAGCCGATAATTCGAATTGGTAATTCCAGTCGCGATGGGCTGGAATGAAAGCGCTTTGCCGATGTCGTAACGCAGCAAAAACTGCTCGAGCTGAGCGCGATCGACCGATGTGTAGATAGACATGAATTCCCGCCATTGGATAATCGTCAGGCAGCGTGGAGATCGCCGTGGCTGTGATATGATCCGGTTCCAGAATGGGGTATTTTAGCGTCTGTTATGAATCAAGAGAAACGAAAAAAACTGGTTTTGGTCGACGGTAGTTCTTACCTGTTTCGCGCCTACCATACGCGCCTCCGTCAACCCATGACGAGCTCGACTGGTTTTCCGACCCAGGCGATATTTATTGTAATCAATATGCTTCGTAAGCTTGTCAAGGATGAACAGCCTGACCGAATCGCCGTAGTATTTGACGCCAAGGGAAAGACTTTTCGCAACGATATTTATCCCGAGTACAAGGCCAATCGGCCACCGATGCCGGACGAATTGCGCGACCAGATCGAGCCCTTGCACGAAATTATCAAGGCCCAGGGCCTGCCTTTGGTCTGCATAGAGGGAGTCGAAGCAGACGATATAATCGGCACCATGAGTCGCGAAGCTATGGAACAGGGTTACCAGGTACTGATTTCAACCGGCGACAAGGATATGGCCCAGTTGGTCAACGCCCAGGTCAGCCTGGTCAACACGATGAGCAACCAGTTCATGGATGAAGTCGGCGTGGTCGAAAAGTTCCAGGTCCGCGCCGACCAGATCATCGATTATCTCGCGCTCATGGGCGATACCTCGGATAATATTCCCGGTGTGCCAAAAGTGGGGCCAAAGACAGCGGCGAAGTGGATTGGGGAATTCGGAAGCCTTGATGCCGTTATCGCGAATGCCGACGACATCGGCGGCAAGGTGGGTGAGAATCTGCGCGAGTCGCTGCACTTCCTGCCCATGTCCTATGAACTGGCGACGATCAAGCTCGACTGTGATACCGGTATTCCTATCGATCAACTGCAGCAGGCGGAACCCGACCGCGCAGCGCTCGCCGACTATTACCAGGAGTTCGGTTTCACCCGCTGGTACGATGAACTCGTGGCTGCAGGAGATGCCGCGCCCGCCTCTGCCAAAGCCGCCGATGCGCGCCCGCAGGTAAATTACCAGTGCGTTCTCGAGCAGGCCGATTTTGATGACTGGTTGCAACGCCTGCGCGTGGCAGACGAGTTCGCCATTGATACCGAGACCACCAGCATCGATTACATGCGCGCCGAGCTGGTAGGTATTTCGCTGTGCCTGCAAAGCGGTGAAGCCTGTTACATCCCGCTGGCGCACAGTTACGAAGATGCGCCCCGGCAGTTGGACAAGGCTGCGGTACTCGCCGCGCTGAAACCGCTACTGGAAGATCCTGCCATCGGCAAAATTGGGCAGAACATCAAGTACGACGCGCACATCTTTATCAGCGAAGGTATCCGCATGCGCGGCCTCGCGCACGACACCATGCTGCAATCTTATGTGCTCAACTCGACAGGCAGCCGGCACAACATGGATGACCTGGCCAAACACTATCTCGATTACGACACCGTGCATTTTGAAGATATTGCCGGTAAAGGCGCGAAGCAGAAGACGTTTGATCAAATTGAAATCGAAGCGGCCAGCCACTATGCCGCCGAAGATGCCGACATCACGCTGCAGTTACACCAGGTGCTCAGCAGTCGATTGCGCGAAGACGCAAGGTTGAACTCGGTGTATACCGATATCGAAATGCCCCTGGTCGATGTGCTGCTCGATGTGGAGCGCAATGGCGTGCTCATCGACAAAGACATGCTGGGCAAACAGGGCAAGGAAATCGATCGCAAGCTGGGTGAGATCGAACAAAAAATTTACCAGGAAGCTGGCGAAGTGTTCAATCTCAGTTCACCCAAACAGATCCAGGCCATATTGTTCGAAAAACTGGAGTTGCCGGTTTTGCGCAAAACCCCCAAGGGACAGCCGTCGACGGCCGAAGACGTGCTTGAAGAACTCGGCGCCAACTATGAAATCCCGGCCTTGTTGCTGGAACACCGCAGCCTCAACAAACTGATGTCGACCTATATCGACAAGCTGCCGCATGAAATCGATGCCAATACCGGCCGGGTGCACACTTCATACCAGCAGGCGGTAGCGTCTACCGGTCGGCTGTCGTCGACTAGCCCGAACCTGCAAAACATTCCGATTCGCACCAGCGAAGGTCGGCGTATCCGCGAGGCATTTGTTGCGCCCTCGGACTGCCGTATCCTGGCGCTCGATTATTCCCAGATCGAATTGCGCATCATGGCGCATCTGTCCGCGGACGAAAGTTTACTAAAGGCTTTTGCTCGCGGTCTCGACGTGCACCGCGCGACTGCGGCCGAGGTCTTTGGCATCGAGCTCGAACAGGTCAACGGCGATCAACGCCGCGCCGCCAAGGCGATCAATTTCGGACTGATCTACGGCATGTCGGCTTTCGGTCTCGGTAAGCAGCTGAATATTGGCCGCAACGAGGCACAGCAATACGTCGATACTTATTTTGAACGCTACCCCGGCGTCAAGCGCTACATGGAAGAAACCAAGCAACGCGCGCGCGACCAGGGATACGTGGAAACCGTGTTCGGGCGGCGCCTGTATTTGCCGGACATCAATGCGCGCAATGCCAATGTGCGCCAGTATGCCGAACGCACGGCGATCAATGCGCCCATGCAGGGCACTGCCGCCGATATCATCAAGCGCGCGATGATCCGTGTCCAGAGCTGGCTGCGGGAGGCAAAGCCCGAATGCAAAATGATCATGCAGGTGCACGATGAACTGGTGTTTGAAGTGGCGCTCGACGAGGTCGAATCCTGTCGTGACACCATCGCCGGTTTAATGACTTCCGCGGCCAGTCTCGATGTCGCGCTGGAAGTGGATGCCGGCATCGGCTTTAACTGGAACGAGGCCCACTGAGTTCGCCTGCAGCCACATGGGTTCCATTCTGATGGCCCATGGATAGCGGCTATCCGGCATAAAACTTTTTTGCCGGAAACTGATCCAATGGCCCATGGATAGCGTAAATTTATACAACGGTTCGTAGGCAAACTTGATTTGTGCCCTGCAAACCCCATATGAATAGTTATTGACGCCTTTCGATGCGGATTTGCAGTAGTGGAAATCGGAACTAACCCACGCGTCGAATGTCTACCAAAGTAGCGCTTTAGCCCGGCGCTATGTCCGTTCTCCCTCCTATGAGCGGACAACGATCCGGAAACCCCATCCGGGTCACACGTTTATCCCTGGCAGTTTTCTGCCAGGGATTTTTTCTTGCCGCCAAGAGCGCCGATGAATTCGCTAGAGTATAAGGAAATTTGTTGCCAGCAGAATGCCTTCAAGGTGTCGGATCTGCAAGAAACCCTGACTTATCTTAGGCGTTACGAGGCGAAACAGGCTGCTCTCGTTGCCATCGCACTGATGAGCGGCAAAGTAGAGAAACCGCGCAAACACACGGGTCACCCATTCGACGATTATTGCCTGGTCAGCTGCACATTTGATGAGGCCGATGCCATCGTCGATGCTTTGCTGGAGGCCGCGGCGAATCCGCTGCCGGCAAGTGGGAAAAGCGCGGCCGTATCGGCCAGGCTGGATGATTTGGTGAAACAGTGGTCAGCTTTCAGGGAAACGCTGTTGTGGTTAAACGCGTAACGCGTCAATCAGCCTTAAAATCCCCATAGTTTGCGAATTTACGGCGTCGATAACCAGGCACCGCACTGCTGTTCCAGCAGGTCGAGACCTGTACCGGTCTGGATCGACAGCGTGGATACGCTCTGCCCGGGGCCGACCAGTTGCGCCTCGGTGCGCGCCACCGCCTGGAGCCTGGCGCTGCGCGATAACTTGTCGGATTTGGTCAACAGGATGTGTAACGGCAGGCTGTTATCCATCATGTGGATCAAGGCCCGGTCAAGATCGCTGATGCCCCGACGGATATCCACCACGATCACCAGTCCACGTAGCGCCTCGCGCTGCAAGAGGAAAGTGGACAGCACCAGGTTCCAGTGATTGCGCAGTTGTTTCGAGACTTTGGCGAAACCATAGCCGGGTAAATCCACCAGCCGCTTGTCCTCACCCACTTCGAAAAAATTGATCAACTGCGTACGCCCCGGGGTCTTGCTGGTTTTACACAGGTTTTTCTGCCCGGTGAGGCAATTGATCGCGCTGGATTTGCCGGCATTCGAGCGTCCCGCAAAAGCCACTTCCGCACCCGTGTCGGGCAGCAGCTGCGAGAGCTCGAATGCGCTGGTAATGAATTTTGCCTGTCTGAATGAAATACTCATGGTTAACATCGGGTTACGGTTGAACGAGTGGCTGGGGTATGATATACATTTGCGCCCTGAATTTCCGTACGTTTTCCCCCTGGAGAAAAAATGAAAGCGAGCCTAATTGGAGTCATCGTGCTGGTCCTGTCCGGCCTGTCCTCATTCGCCCCAACTGCTGTTGCTGGCGGTGATGTCGAAGCTGGAAAAGCCAAAAGCGTCGTCTGTGCAGCATGCCACGGAGTCGATGGTAACAGCATTAATCCGATCTGGCCGTCACTGGCTGGTCAACACGCGTCTTATATCGTCAAACAGCTCCAGGATTTCAAGGCCGAGCGTCGGGTCGATCCATCGATGGCGGGCATGGTTGCCGGTCTCAGTGAGGACGACATGAAGGACCTGGCCGCCTACTTCGAAAGCCAGCAGCCCAAGGCAGTAGCCTTCGATGGTGCAATGGTTGAGAAGGGCGAGAGCATTTATCGCGGTGGCATTACCGAAACCCGGGTTGCCGCCTGCATGGGTTGCCATATGCCGAGCGGTAAAGGTAATGGCCCCGCCGGCTGGCCATCGCTGAAAGGCCAGCATCCCGAGTACATCGTCGCCCAGTTGCAAAAATTCAAGGAAGGCAGTCGCGCCAACGATACCGGTGGCATGATGCGCAACCTGGTCGTGCGCATGTCTGCAGAAGAAATGCAATCGGTCGCAGCCTACATTGCCGGCATTCAATAAACCCGGAAACAAACGGGTAAATTAAGCCGGCATTCACCTGTCGGCGATAAACTCGACCCGTATCAAGTGGCTT
The DNA here is from genome assembly GCA_963835795.1 of uncultured Gammaproteobacteria bacterium. Lineage (GTDB taxonomy): Bacteria > Pseudomonadota > Gammaproteobacteria. The sequence continues at coordinate 71,412 of CAWIHJ010000074.1, read as the reverse complement.
TATAATTGTCGACTAGAATCGGTTGATCCAAACTATTTGGCATTTTCCCTGTCTCTAGGTAAATACAACTCAGGAGAACTAATAATGATAAAGCGCTGGCTATTGGGCATTGCCCTGCTGTCGATGATCTCAGGAAGCGCAATGGCGCAAAATTCGTTTGTCGTCGGAAAGGATTTCGAGCTGGTATCGCCAGCGGTTAAAACGTCACAGCCCGACAAGGTGGTCGTCACCGAAATGTTCTGGTACGGCTGCCCGCACTGTTTCCGCTTCGAGCCATACGTGGAACGCTGGTCGGCTAATCTGCCCGAAAACGTCGTCTTCGAGCAGGTACCTTCCTCGCTCAATCCGAGCTGGACCGAGCACGCCCGCGCCTATTATTCGTTTCAATTGATGGGTGCCCTGGATAAAACCCACCGACAGTTTTTTGATGCCCTTCATTTAAAACGTCAACGCTTGACCAATGTCGACACCATCGCCGCATTTGTGGCCGAACAGGGGCTCGACGAAAAGTTGTTCCGTGAGTACTATTATTCGTTTCCGGTCGAAACCCAGGTTCGCAAGAATATGGGCAAGGAAAAGCGTTACGGGAACAGTGGTGTCCCCGCCGTCATTGTCAATGGCAAGTACCTGGTATCCGGGTCGCTCGCGGGCAGTAACGAGCGCATGATCGAGATCATCGATTTCCTCGTCGCCAGGGAACTGGCGCAATAACCACGGGCCGTGTAGCTGAAGCCCTGGCGCGGTTTGCTGCCGTGGGCGGTTTAACCGGTGTGCCAGCTGAAGCGGGCCATGGCAATATTGCCCTGGCCGGCGAACTCCAGCGATTCGCACAGCTCACGGATCAATATCAGCCCGCGGCCACTGAGCGCGTTTTCCACGCTAGCGGATGATGCCTGGTTGGCGAAGTCGAAACCCTCACCGCTGTCCTCGATCCGCAACAGTATGCTGCGTTGATCACCCCGTTGCTCTGCGGTCATATCGAAGAGAACAAAACCGCTGTCGAGCCGGGTCAATCGGCTTTCGCGAATTTGAGAATAAGTCTCGAATCCAGCCGGATCATTTTTCAGCGATGAATCCAGCGCCAGCACTCCGTGATCGAGCGCATTTGAGTAGAGTTCCGTCAACACCGTAAACAGCGCCTGGCGTTCATTGTCGAGAGCTTCCATTTCCATCAGGTAGTTGGCCAGCACCGGTACCGGGTTGGTTGCGCGCAGTCGTGGGCTGTCAAAGCGTAGCGACAGTTTCCAGTCACTCTGGTCGCGCGGTTGATTTACCGCGGGTTTGTGGGCAAGCGGAATTCTGGTGGCGGGTAACAGGTCGTCCACACAGGTAATTTCCACCAGGGTGACGTCATCGGCCTGTGCGCGACCGCGGCAAAAGCCGTCCAGCGCGGTGAACAGGTGATCGAAAATCTGGTCTTGAGGCGCCCTGGCGATGGCGTCGATGAGCCGCTTGCCGCCGAATTCGCGATCTTCGCTGTCACGGGCTTCGATCAAGCCATCGCTGTACATTAAAATCTTGTCGTTGTTGGTTATGGGCGCGTACTGCAGCATGTCGTGCGGATTGCTGTCGGCATCCACGCCCAACGGCAGGCCGGTGGATGTCAGTCGATGCTTGATGCGATGGCTGCTACCATCGACGATCAACAAATCGGGCATACCCGCATTAAACACACGAACGTGCTTGAGATCGTGGTCGACAACCACCAGCTGTGCAGCAAAAAACATGCCGACCGGCAAGATCTGGCGCAGCTTGGTATTGATCTCCAGCAGAATATCACCGGGGCTGAATCCCTTCGCGGTCATCGCGCGAAATAACTCGGAAACGGGCATTGCGCCGAGGGCGGCTAGCAACCCGTGACCAGTAAAATCGCCAATCAGAAAGAACAGGTCACGCGCCGGTGAGTAGGCCGACAACACCATGTCTCCACTGAAAATGCTGGCCGGGCGCACCGCCTGGCGCAAGCAGGGATTGTCGATGTTGGAACCTTGAATGGCGTTGACGAAAACAGCTTCCGCAATTTCCTGTTCGCGGTGAATCATGCTGTACATGCCCTGTACTTCACGATTGAGCGCGGCAATGCGTTGCAGCGAGCGGATTTTGCTCTGCAGTATTGCCGTGTCATAGGGTTTGGCGAGGAAGTCGTCACCGCCAGCCTCGATGCAGCGCGCCAACGCCGATTCGTCGGTTTTCGCGGTGAGGAAGATTACCGGTACGAAGCGATTGCCCGCGAACGCCTTGATCTGCTGGGTCGCCTGGTAGCCGTCGAGTACGGGCATCATCACATCCATGAAGACGATACTCGGGTTTTGCTGGCGGAAAAGGTCAACTGCCTGTTGCCCGTTTTCGGCTTCGATGATCTGGTAGCCCTGTTTCACCAGCAACGCCTTCAAGACCAGCCGGTAGGTTTTTTCGTCGTCGACGATCAGGGCTTTACCGGGTCCGGAGTTCATCATTAATGTGTGTCGTCCGCAAACGGGGAGTTACCCGGTTGGCAAGACGCTGCAGGCTAGAAGTTGTCTACTTGTTTAGTACAAGCGGCGTCGAAATCAAGGTGCGGGTTGCAGCGTTGCAGCGCCCATCACTCGACGGGGGACCATCCCAGTTTGCTGGCAAGCCCCGAATGACGTCGGGTGATGCGGCTTATAGCCTGGGTTAACACCGCTGCCTGTGCCTGCAACAGAAACTCGCGTCGCGCGCGCGTGATTCCGGTATAAACCAGTTCGCGTGATAACACCTCGGACTGGACATCCGCGGGCAACAACAACAATACCGAGTCAAACTCGGACCCCTGTGACTTGTGTACGGTGCTCGCCCAGGCGGGTTTGAATTCGGGCAGGCGATTGATGGCGAAATCGCGAATGGCACCCTCGCTGTTGCGAAAGCAGGCGCGTAGCTCACCGCTAAAGGACCACAGCACGCCGGTATCGCCATTGAACAATTCCAGTGGGTGCAGGTTGCGCGTAATCATGATCGGCAATCCCGCAAACAGCTCGGCGTCAGGTAGTTGATTGTGCGCCAGTAACGCGGTCGAAATTCTGCTATTCAGTGCATCGACACCGAGGGGCCCGCGGTTGGTAGCGCAGAGTACCCGGGTACGGTCATAGTGGTCGAGTGCCTCGGTGGGTGAGTCGCAGCTGAAAATGGGTTGGTAGGCAGCGTAAATCCATGCCAGCGCATCCGCGTCGACCTGTTCCCCACCGTCGGCCTGTTGTGCGACCTCGAACCAGCCCAGTCCAGTCGCATTGCTTCTCAACAGGTCGATGGCCTGATTGGCCTCGCCGAGCCGGACCCGTTGCGCCAGTTCGCCAATGGCGCTGTCATGACCAAACCGATAACTGCTGCGCAGCAAGCTGATGCTTGAAGCAATGGCGGGGTCGTTTGCGCCAGCACGGTGGCCGTGACCGGTAATATCGCCGAGCACATTTCCGGCGGCCACTGACGCCAGCTGGTCACGATCGCCGAGCAGGATCAGTTGCGCGTCGTCGGGCAGCGCAATGAGTAACTGGTACATCAGTTTCAAGTCGATCATCGATGCCTCATCGACCACCACGCAATCCACCGGCAAGCGATGCTGTGCATCGTAGAAGAAGGCCTGGTGACGATAACCCAGCAGCCGATGGAGGGTGCGCGCCTCGAGCGGTATCGCGGCCTTGATATCACTGTCGATATCCAGTGATTCGAGGCGTTGCCGTATCGAATCCATCATGCGCGCGGCTGCCTTGCCGGTAGGCGCCGCGAGAGCGATGCGAAAGTTCGGGCGTTGCGCCAGCAAAACCGCCAGGATTCGAATAACGGTGGAGGTTTTGCCACTGCCGGGACCACCCGAGATAACGCTGAAGGATTTGTCGGCCGCGGCCTTGATCGCGGCTACCTGGTCGGCGTCAACATCCGGCTGCTGGTTTAACAGTGACGCCATCGAGCTGTCCAGCTGTACCCTGTCGGTATCGGGTTTAGCGGCCAGCATCGCGCCAAGTTTCTCGGCCACACAATGTTCGTAAAGCCAGTAGCGGTTGAGATAAAGACGGCCGTCTTCAAGGATTAACGGGCTCTGCTGTCCAGGCTCGCCGACGCAACGACTGTCTGCCAGGCCTTTGTGCCAGGCCTCAGTGGAAGGCCCGGCAGGCATTTGCGCTGCGTCGATGCGACTGCCCGGGAACAACGCCCGGCCGTGAAAATGCTCGAGTTCGACGCAGACATTGCCGGCAAGGTTGGCTTCGCTGACCAGCGCGGCGCCGAGGCCTGGCAGATCGTCTGGCGAACTACCGTCGCGACTACTGATGAAGTCGGCGAAATAAAAACTCAACCAGCTGATGTCGCCATCGCGCGCCAGCTTGTACAGTAGCGAACTCATGCTTCGATCACCTGGGTTGGAGTAAAGCCGAACAAGGCATCGAAACCATCAATGGTAGTGCGCTCGGGGCGTTCAAAATACACGCCGTAGCCTGGTCCGTGATGTGGGCGCATGGCGCGCAGGAACAGGTAATAGCTACCGCCAAAATGACGTTCGTAATCATAATCAGGGATGCGCTGTGCCAACAGGCGATGCAGGGCCAGGGCATACAGTAACGACTGCAAATCGTAACGCCGATCGAGCATCGCCTGTTCAAGTCGGTCAGGGCTGTAATCGGCTAATTCGCTGCCAAGATAGTTACTCTTGTAATCGGCCAGGTAGTAGCGTCCCTGGTACTCGAATACCAGGTCGATCACACCGGTGATCAGTCCGCGAAAGTCGATACCGGTCAGTGATTGCAATGGTTGCGGATGGCGTGACTGCATGAACCGGTTAAGTGACGCGAAGTCGAGTTGATCGAGGGCAAAGTCGAAACTCAGTTCATTCAACCGCCGCGCGCTGGTGATACGGTTCAAGGTCAGCGATGCGTCGTCCAGCGGGGTCTGCAGAATATTTTGCAACCAGCGTAGCAGCGTCGGTCGCAATTCATCGCCGATACCGGACGGCGCCAGCAGGCGCGCGAACAGTGGCCCGCATTGCGCAGCGACATCGGTCTCGAAATCCAGATGTTCGAGCAACGAGTGCAGTAGCAAGCCCACGTGGCTACCCGCCGGAAAGTCGAGGATCGGATCCTGTTCGGCGCTCCGCGCACCGCCGCTGGCGGGTTGATGTACCGCGCGGGTCAGCGCGGTAAAGCTGTTGACCCGCCACTGGGTCGGCTGGATGCGTTTGCAACTGGCGAGCTCCAGCCTGGCATTGTCCCTGTCATGATGCCGGGGTGGCGTGGCCGCCTGTTGCGGCAGCGGGCAGCATTCGATGCTGGCCGCACTGCTGTCGACCAGTCGCTGCAAGTCCGCGTCAATATCCATATCGTCCGCGAAGCCATTCGCAGCCGTGTGATCCAGGTCGGCATGGGTCTGCCGGGAATGTAACAGGTAGGCGAGAGCGGTTTGTTTTGCATATCCGGGTTTGTACGCCTGGCCGGCGGTACCCCAGGCCAGGTACAGCCGCGAGCGCGCACGCGTCAAGGCCACGTATAGCAGGCGCAAATCCTCGGCCAGGCGTTCTTTCTCGGCCCTTAGCCAGTGTTCCTCGACGACGTTGCTGCGCAGGTCGATACAGGCGCGTAAGTCGGTGTCGTGAAAGTGCAGCGGGCCTTTGTTGACGACGGGTCTGCAGGTCCACAGGAAGGGCACGAACACGATCGGGTATTGCAGGCCCTTGGCCTTGTGAATGGTGACAATCTTGATCAGTTCTTCGTCGTCCTCGAGGCGCAGCTCGGCATCCTCACCCCGGCTTTCCTCGAACTGGTCTTCGAGCCAGCGCAGCAATGGTTGTTGACCGGCGGTGAGTAGCGATTGCTGCTGCAGTAAATCCCCCAGGTGTAGCAGATTGGTGATGCGCCTTTCGCGGCTGTCCAGCTGGGTCAGGCGACGGGTGATTTCGAAGCGATGCAGCAACGCCTCGAACATCGCGATGAAACCTTGCCGCTGCCACAGCTGACGCAGTTCGGCGAGATCTTCCAGCCAGCTTTGCCAGGCACGATCGTCATCGACGATATCGGCAATTTCACGATAGCCGAGCTGTAACAGGTTTGACGCCAGCGAGCGTGCGGCAATGGCAGTATCGGTGCACCCTGAAACGGCGAGCAGCAGATCGTAAAGGCCGCGCGCTTCGTCGCTTGCGAACACCGAATCCCGTCCGATGGTCACCGAGCGCAGGCCCTGCACACGAAGCGCGCGGGCAAGCGTCTGTCCCTCGATAGCGGTGCGCACCAGGATGGCGATATCACCGCTTTGCAGCGGCTTGCCATCGATGCTGGCGCTGCCGTCACGGGCGGCCTGCAACAAGGCGCTGATCTCGAAGACAATTGCCTGGTTAACCATTGCACGCATGTCGGCGCGGCTGTAATTTTCGCCCTCGGGCGTTAGTGGTAACTGCCACAGGGTTAGCGCAGCCGGGGAATGCGCGCCGAGCCGAAGCTGGTAACGGTGGTTTTCGGGATTCGCCTCGGCGGGGAGAAAGTCGATCGAATCAGGATAGACGAAAGCATCGGGACGCATGCCAAACAAGGTGTTGACGGCTTGTACCAGGCGCGGCTCCGAGCGCCAGTTGACCTGTAGATTGTAGTGCTCGATAGCCGGCAGCTTGCGTGCCTGCATGTAGGTGAATATGTCACCACCACGGAAACTGTAAATCGCCTGCTTGGGGTCGCCAATCAGGGTCAGACTCACGTCATCATGATCCACATAAATCAGCGTGAAAATACGATACTGAATGGCATCGGTATCCTGGAATTCGTCGATCAACGCCACTGGAAACTGCTGACGTAACTGCTGCGCCAGATCCTTGCCACTGATCGACTCCAGTGCTTCCAGCAGCAAGTTCAGCTGATCCTGAAACGAAAGTACGGCAAGCTCGCGCTTACTTGCCTGAACCCGAGCGCTTACCTTGCGCAGTGCATCGATGCGCAACAGCGGACCTATATCCCCACGAAACGTCTCCCAGGCAAGCGCGACCTGGTTGACTGCAGAAAAGAAGTCGCCCTCGAGCCGGGGGTCATTACCGCGTTGCTTTGGTTTTGATTCGCGCTCCAGCCACGCTGACCCCATAAACTCGAAATTCTCAAATAGCGGCCCGGCCTCCACGGCATTGAAGAAGTAATCGGCAGCATCTAGCCAGGTGTCTATTTTTGCCGGGCAATAGGGCAAATCTTTCCTGCGGCTCAACACCTTGCTGTTGCGCAGCGTGTCGTTAATCTCCGCCTTATGACTGATCCATTGTGGCGCAAGCTGATGTAACTCCTGTGCGATCTGCCGTGGCCGCGCGAGAAATGTCTGCAGGTCTTCACCACTATCGGGTATCAACCGCGCCGCGGGCTTGTTACGTAACTGCAGCAGTTCACGCGTCAGCTTTTCCAGGCTGCCGAGTTCATCGCGCAGCAGTAGCCAGGTGTCGCGGTCGAGATCGTAGCTCTGCATCCGCCACCAGTCCTTGAGCGCAGATTCCCAAAGCGCATCATCATCGTTCAACAACTCGGTTTCGAACAGCTGGTTACCCGCCAGCGCATGCTCCTGGAGACTGCGCTGGCAAAAACTGTGTATGGTCGAGATGCAGGCTTCATCGAAGCTGCGTACCGCCAGTTGCAGGCGGCCATGCTGCAGATCCTGTAGTTCGCGATCCAGATCCTGCCACTGTGCGTACCACAACGGCAGAAATCCCTGCGCCGTTTGCCCGGCAACGCCGGTCTGACCTTCGCTGATCAGTGCGAGGGCCTGGTAAAGCCGATCCTGCACACGCCCGCGTAATTCCTCGGTCGCAGCGTTGGTATAGGTAACCACCAGGATCTGCGATGTCAGCCGGCCATCGAGTACTTGGCGCAGGTAGAGGTCGGCTATCGTGTGGGTTTTACCGGTACCGGCACTGGCCTCGATGAGCTTGCTGCCGGAAAGCTCGAGGTTGAGGATTGCCTGTGCATCCAGCGTGGTCACGGAAGCCGCTGCCTGGGTATCAAAGCTAGTCAATTTGACCTCCAAGCTCCATAGGCGGCCCGTAAATTTGCTGCGCGCAGCGCTGAAACAATGCGTCGCCGAGCACTTCAGTCGTATTGTTGTGCAGCGCAAGCTGGATGAAGTCGTCGCAGCGTTCACCGCCCTGGCCATGGTTGAAATCGCTACCGTTCCACTCTGCCAACGCCTTGCGCATCGCCTGTTCCGGGTCACTTTCACTGGCAAAAGCCAAACTCGTTTCCGGGAAAACCGGCAACGGAAATAGCTGGCCCTGGCGATACAGGTCGAGGTAGCCGCCCAGCAGTTGCCGGGCGGCCGGCGCATCGAGCCAGCCAAAGCGCCAGCCACGGGTTGATGGCGCGAACAACTGGCTGATTTCCGTCGGCGTGAACTCACCGGCCGCGCATAACGCGAGATGGTTCAGCCACAGGGCGATCAGCGAGCGGCTCCTGATGGATTTGCTGGCGCTGAAGTGCATCAGGCCGAGGCCGGCATAACACCCAGCAACTTCGCCGTACAGCTGGCTGCCGTCGTCAAGTTCGAAATCGACGAATCTCGCTGCAGGTGTTATGTCGCAAAATGGCTGCAGGCGATCGAGCAGATCGTGATACTCGGCCAACAGTGCGAACCATTCGGTTTCGGCCGCACGACCGTGGGGCAACAGGCCGCGTGCCGAGAAGTGGCGGCGTTCGAGCGGCGCCCCGATCAGGTATTGCTGCGCAAGCTGCTCGGCAATGGACCATTTTTGCAAGCCTTGCAGGGCAAAGGCTTCTTCGTTCTCGATGCTGCGTTGGCGCGGAATGCGAATTCCCAACCGGTGGTTGTAAAAATAGCGCAATGGGTGCTGGAAAAAACGCACCAGCGAATCGAGATCGATCACCGCACCGGGTTCCGCAGTGGAAGGCAAAGACTGGCGATTCCACTGACCGACGACTGCATTGGCAAAAGGCTGCGCCAGGCGGCAGGCCGTCTCGTACCAGTGGCGGTCGTATCCCGGTGCGGTGCCTTGAAAGTTACGCGGCGAAAAGGGTTGCATCGGGTGCAACTGTGAAATCTGTTGGCTGACGGGTGCCTGGTCGGTCTCGCTCACATGGCGATCGATGTAATCCAGCAGTTCACGCAACAACACCGATGGCTGGCACTCGCTGTTGTCCTTCAGGCTGCGCGCGCAGTAACTGAAATACAGGTAGCGGCGAGCACACAGCAGCGTCTCCAGCATCAGGTAGCGATCTTCGTCGCCGCGATGCGGGTCGCCCGGTCGCCAGTTGTCACGCATCAGGTCGAATTCGGCGGGGCGTTCGCGCCTTGGGAACGCGTCGTCCTGCATGCCGAGTACGCAGATGACCGCGAACGGAATGTTGCGCATCGGTTGCATACCACAAAAAGTGACACCGCCGGAGTAGAGGCGTCCGGGCTGCTGGTTGGTCGCCAGTTGCCGCTCCATCCAGTAACGGATCAGTTTGGGGCCGAGCGTCGGTGAATCGCTTTGGCCGAGCTCGGCAATCGCGTGACGCAGTGGTTGCAGCAAATCATCGGTCGTCGACCCGGGGGCCAGGAACTCGTCCACCAGCTGATGCAGGCGCTGCTGCCAGGCGATGGTGCCGGCAGGCTGACTTAGACGTTGTCGCCAGTGAACCAGCCTTTCAAACAGGTAGCGAAAGCGCGCGATGGCGAGCCCGCTGTCAGCATCAACCTCGCTGATGGGAACGGTGTCCTGCCAGGGCGTGTCGCTCGGCATCGCGTATCCGGCGAAAATCCGTTCCCAGGCCTGCTGCCAGGTATTTTCGTGAATCCTCGGCAGGCCGAGATCGCCGCGTTGCCCGGCGTCGATGCCCCAGCGTACCTGGGCTGCATCGAGCAGGCGACGAATGTCATCGAGCATAGCCGCGTCGAGTCCGAAGGCGGTGCAAACTTCGCTGCATTCCAGTAGCGCGAGGATGTCCGAGCGCGTGAAACGACTATCGGGCAGGTTCAGCAATTGCAGAAAAACACCGACCAGTGGATGGCCGTTACTGACGCTGATGTCGGAAATATTCCACGCAATCCTGGGCCGATGATGGCTGGCATCTGCCTGAAACACCGCTTCAATATATGGTGCGTAGCGGCTGATTTCCGGCACCATCACCAGGATGTCCTCGCTGACCAGGTCGTCGTGCCGATCCAGAAGCGCCAACAGGTGGTCGTGTAGTACCTGGCATTCGCGTAGCGGGCTGTGGCACAGGCGAATCGAAACCGAATCGTCGGCCAGGCTCTGCAGACCTGGTTGTTCGAGGTGAAACAGGCTGGACTGTAGGCGGTGTAGCAAGCTGTGGCTTAGCGGAGGCTGATTGTCTTCGATCTCGGCGGCGGTGACCGAACCCATGTTGAGCAATAGATCCTGCATAGCCTGTCCTTGCCGACCCCAGGAAGTCAGCAGATGATTGCCACTGTCGTAATAGTCACCCTGGCGGGGATCCTGCAAGCGCTTGCGCGCCTGGTCTTTCTCGCTGACGAGGTCGGCCCAGTACTGGTCGGTAGGGTTGTGCTGGAACAACAATACCTCGGTGCGTTCGGCCAGCGCGTGAATGATCTTGAACCAGGCCGGGGCGAGCCGCGACAGCGCGAACAGGCTGACGCGCTCGGGCAATAGATCATGTTGCACTTCGTGCGCCAGCCTGGATTCCAGCCGTTGCATCAATTCGACACGGTGTGGTAACTGGCGCGCGCTGACCGCGTGGCGCCACAGTTGCGCCTGCCAGCCGTCTTCTTCAGCGTTGCTCCAGCGGCGGATCAGATCCGGACGAAACGATTGATAGCGATCGAAGCAGTCGCTGATGCGCCGGCTTAATTGCCAGCGCTTGATGCCGTTATCGTCGTCGTCGAGATAGTGGCGTAATGTCGCAAAGGCGGAATCATCGAGCAGGCCGGGCAGCGCGTCGAAGATTGACCAGGCGAGCGCATCACCGACACAGGGGTCCTGTTGCGGAACCTCATCGAGCAGTTGGGTTGCAAGGCTCCACAGCCATTCTGCCGGTTGTGGATAGCGGATGTTGGCGGCAACACCCTGCTGGCGGGCGATGTTCAGATTGAGCCAGCGCGCCATCGCGTAGGTGGGAACCACCACGGTTTCCTCTGCAAACGGGTTGGCCAGTGGCTTCCTGGCCATGTGCTGTGCGAGCCTGGACTGTAGCGTTTCTACTTGATTGGAACGGTAGATGGTTAATGCCATGGTGCAACAACAATCCTGCGTTGGCGATTGACTGGATGGGCTATTATAGGCAGCCGGCGGCTCACAGGATGAGCCAGATCGGCCGGGCGTCCACCGCGAGGATGAAAAAAACTAATTGCTAACCCCGGCAGATTTCATAACATTGTAACCCCATTGATTTTTGATTATCTGGCTCACAATGGCTGACATACTGGCGGAGACCATGGAATCCGCGCCCGAAATTAATTATTTACCCGCCGATGGCGAATGTCGTGTTACCGATGGCATCGAGTTTATTTACTACGATGGCTACTGGATACGCTATTACGCCCCGCTCGACGATACCCTGTCAAATCGCAAACGCCTGATCGACAGCCTGACCCGGCGTGCCTTCCATCACACCGAAGCCGGCATCAATACGCCGGGCAAAAGCCTCGAGCAGGCACGCTTGGCCTACGACAATGAAACCGACCCTGAGCGCCAGCGCATCAATGCCGCGATGTTGGCCGGCGCATTGTTCAATCGCGCGACCGATTTATTCACCAGCATCGTGGAACTGGGCGAGAAAGGCGTCCAGATCAGCCGCGACAACGAGTTGATGCGCCAGTGCAGCAACTGTTTTCAGGAAGCGCTGGCGCTGGGTCAACAGGTCAAGCATCACAGCGGCTGCGAGGGTATCGACGAAGTCTGGGGTGAACCCTTCAAGGCGTTTACCATGCCCATCGCCGACTTTTACCAGTCACGTTTCATCAAGATCGCCCAGAGCATGCGCGAAATTGACGAGATCGCCGCCTGTATGATCGAAGAGTTTTGCCATCGTGAACTGTTTATCGGGCTCGAGCAGCTCATCATCGACTATGCCGATGCCGCCCGTCACGCCGCCGAGACGATGAAGAAGGATCCGATCATTTTCCAGGTCTGGCCGAATTTTGTCGCGCTGGGCGAAAAGCTCGACGGCTTCCGCCCTAATGTGCCGGAAAATGCCGATCAAATGCTGCGCATGCGCGTCGCCTACGGCCGCGCACTGATCCAGGAAGGCCAGCGCCTGATCGGATTTGTCGCCAGTGCCCGTGTACCGATGCCAAAGAGCACCGAAATCTATTTCGAAAAGTGCAAACGTTACGGCCGCGCTTTGCAGAATTAAGCGCCTGCGCCTCGCGCGGCGCACTAATCTAAATCAACAGCGTACAATAACCGGCCCGGGAGAGTCAGCGAAACAACCATGGCGAAAAAAGCGAAAGCGGGTGGAAATCCGAATATTGTCAAGCTGTGGCCGACAACCATGCTGGCCAAGCGTTTTGCGCATTACCAGAAGGTTAACCCGGCGCTGCTGGAGCTGTTTTACCAGCATCGCGATCGTGAACAGCGCAGCCCGCAACAGGCTTATGCCAGCAAGGACGATCTGCTCAGCCAGTATCCATTGCACAAGGAGTTGAATGAACTCGCCGAGTTCATCAGCCAGGGAATTGTCGAAGTGGCGCGCGAGGCAAACGCCGGACTGTGGCGCAGCGATGAAAAAGTGCGCGTCAACATCACCGGCCTGTGGTTCCAGATTTCCAACGGCCACTCATTTCACGAAGCGCACGTTCACGGCAACTGTTCCTGGTCAGGCGTGTACTACGTGCGCTCCGCCGACTGCGCGACTTCGCTGCAATCCAGTCCCGGCCAGCAACCGAATGGCGTAACCCGTTTTTACGGCCCGCACCTTGAGCATATGGCGGGTGGTTTTGGCGATTACGGCAATCTCTACCTGCACGACAACAGCTGGGATTCGTTTGCCGAAGACGGCAAGTTGTGTATTTTCCCGGCGCACATCAAGCACATGCCATTCCCCTACAATGGCGAGGAAGACCGCGTCATCGTTTCCTTCCACGCGCAGGTATTCAATTCCAGCGGCGCGCAAAGCTACGACTACGGCTTCAATAACTAGCTATTGGTTTGAGACCGCCCAAAAAAACCATCCCCATTATCAATGGGGATGGCGGTATTGCGAGGTAGCGGCCAGAAGCCGACGATGGTTCGCCGGTTATTTTAGTACCGGCATGGTGAATTCCGCATCGAGCCCGCTATCGACCCAACGCGAGGTTACCGTTTTCACCTTGGTGTAAAAACGCAGGCCTTCCATACCGTACTGATTGTGATCGCCAAAGGCGGAGTCTTTCCAGCCACCAAAACTGTGGAATGCCATCGGCACCGGAATCGGCACGTTGATACCAACCATACCGACCTCGACCTTGTCGGCAAAGTTGCGCGCGGCGGCGCCATTCTTGGTGAAAATCGAAGTGCCGTTTCCATAAGGGTGGTCGGTAGCCAGCGCCGCGCCTTCCTCGAATGAACCGACGCGCATGATCTGCAATACCGGGCCGAAGATTTCTTCCTGGTAGGACTGCATCTCGGAGGTGACGTTGTCGATCAGCGAACCACCCAGAAAATAACCATTTTCGTGACCGTCGCAGACGAAATCACGACCATCGACCACCAGGCGTGAACCCTCGTCTGCGGCCATCTGGATGTAGTTCATGACTTTCTCGCGGTGCTCGCGGGTTACCAGTGGACCCATTTCGAGGCCGGTATCGAGGCTCGCGCCAATGCGCAAGGCTTCCACGCGCGGCTTCAATATTTCGATCAGCTTGTCAGCCACTTCGTCGCCGATGCAAACACCCACCGAAATGGCCATGCAACGCTCGCCGGCGGAACCGTAGGCGGCGCCCATCAAGGCGTTGGCGACGTCTTCGAGATCGGCATCGGGCAGGATCAGCATGTGATTCTTGGCGCCGCCCATGGCCTGGCAACGCTTGCCATTGGCGGTAGCGGTGGCGTAGACGTATTTTGCGATGGGGGTGGAACCGACGAAACTGACCGCCTTGATGCGCGTGTCGTTGAGCAGCGTGTCGACGGCTTCCTTGTCGCCGTTGACCACGTTGAACACGCCCGCGGGCCCGCCGGCTTCGATAAACAGTTCGGCCATGCGCAGCGGGCAAGAAGGATCTTTTTCGGAGGGCTTGAGTACCACCGTGTTGCCGGTGACCAGGGCCATTCCCGCCATCCACAGCGGAATCATTGCCGGGAAGTTGAACGGGGTGATGCCGGCGACCACGCCGAGCGGCTTGCGCATCGAGTAGATGTCGATGCCGCGCGCGACGTTGTCGGAAAACTCGCCTTTCTGCGCGTGGGGTGCGGCGCAGGCGAATTCGATGACCTCGATACCGCGCAAAACTGAACCCATGGCGTCTTCGATTACCTTGCCGTGTTCGCTGGAAACCAGCGTGGCCAGTTCGTGTTGATGCTTGTAGAGCAATTGCACGTAACGCGCCATGATGCGCGAACGCTGTAATACGGAAGTCGCGGCCCAGGCAGGAAAGGCTTCCTCGGCGACGGCGATGGCGGCCTCGACTTCGGATTTCGATGCCAGCGGTACTTCGCTGATCTTGGCGCCCTGCGTCGGGCTGAAGATGTCGCCGAAACGGTCGCTGTGACCTGCGACCTGAGCGCCATTGATGTAGTGATGCAAACGGGTGAATTCACTCGATACGGCTTCGGCGGGCTGGCTCATGACGGCTCCTGCAGGGATTGATTAATGACAAGGGCGCGCAGTATAGACAAGATATTTCTGCAAGGATATAGTTGGAAACTCACATCCAATGTGCATTTTTACACATGTATGACTGGAACGACCTGAAGTATTTCCTTGAATTGACGCGCCAGGGCAAGCTGGTACGCGCCGCCGCGCGACTGCAGGTCGATCACACCACGGTCAGCCGCCGCATCGCCGCGCTGGAAAAGCAGCTCGACGTGCGCCTGTTCGACAAGTCACCGAACGGTTACCAGTTAACCGATGCCGGGTTACGCCTGTTGCCGTTAGCCGAGGCGATCGAAACCCGCTCCAACCGGGTGTACCAGGAAATCGCCGGCAAGGATGCGCGCTTGAGCGGTACCGTGAGGGTTGCCACGCCCGAGGCGCTGGGTTCGCAGGTCATCGCGCGCCACGTTGGCGAGTTTGCCGAGCAGCATCCGGACATCGAAATCGAGCTGGTGGCGGAAACCCGGCGCATGAGCCTGTCGAAACGCGAAGCGGATATTGCGATCAGCTTTTCGCGGCCCGACAGCGGGCGCTTGATCGCGTGGAAACTGTGCGATTATCGCCTGCAGCTTTATGGCTCGGCGGATTACCTGGCGCGCCACGCGCCGATTACCGGCGTCGATGACCTGGCGCAGCACGATTTCGTTTCCTACATCGAAGACTTGATCGAAATGCCGGAACTGCGGTTTTTCGACAACACCATCAAAAATGCCCACGTGGTGTTTCGCAGCACCAATGTCAGCGCGCAGTTCAACGCCATTCTGCAGGGGATCGGGCTCGGCCTGGTGCACTGCTTCATGGCGCAGCGCGAGCCCGGGCTAAAGGTGATCTTGCCGCGGCAAATCTCGGTTGAGCGAACTTACTGGCTGCTGGTTCACGAAGACTTGCGCCACGTCGCGCGCGTCGATGCGGTGTGCCAGTTTCTAACCCGCATCCTCGGTCAGAACTCGGCACTGATGATGGGCTGACGCGTGATTACAGTTGATCCCCGCGCAGCCCGGCGACTGTCTGCTGCAATACCTGCAGCGAAATATCCTGATCGCGCATCACATCGCCGGCCACCAGTTCGATGCGGTTCATCAATCCGCGCGGCAAAAAACGCGTCATCGCTTTGCCGTGCGCGCGGCTGAAGAAACTCCCCCACAATCCGCGCAGCGCAAGCGGCACGACCGGCACCGGATCGCGCTCGAGAATACGCATGACTCCCGGCTTGAACTCGTTCATCTGACCGTCCTCGGTTATTTTACCCTCGGGGTAGATGCACACCAGTTCACCCGCGGCGAGTGCGTCGCTGATGCGCGCAAAAGCCTGGTTCATCATTTCCTCATCTTCATGGGCCGCCGCGATCGGAATCGCCTGGGCGGTCCTGAAAATAAACGACAGCAGCGGTAGCTGGAAAATGCGGTAGTACATGACGAAACGAATCGGCCGGCGGATACAACCTGCCAGCACCAGCGCGTCGACGAAGCTGACGTGGTTGCAGACCAGCAGCGCGGGGCCTTCGTCTGGAATCTTGTCGAGCCCGCTATGGCGAACGCTATAAATCGTATGCAGTAACAGCCACACCAGCAGGCGCATGATGAATTCCGGCACCAGCATGAAGATAAACAGGGTGACTGCGGCATTCATCAGCGACATGATCAAAAACAGCATGGGGACGGTCACCCCGTGAGACAACGCAAATCCCGCGTACAGCGAGGCCACCACCATAAACAGCGCATTGATGACATTGTTGGCGGCGATGATGCGCGACCGCTTGCTGGGTTCGCTGCGCTGCTGCACCAGGGCATAGAGCGGTACGATGTACAGGCCGCCGCTGACGCCGAGCATAATCATGTCGAAACAGACCCGCAGGCTATTGATCTGCACGATAAAATCACCTGGGCCGATAAGCCAGCCGAGGGCCGTAATTTCCCGACTGAAAAACAGATCCATGCCAAACAGGGTCAATCCAAGCGCGCCGATCGGCACCAGTCCGATCTCGACCTTGCCGCCCGACAGGCGTTCGCAGAGGAATGATCCGCCACCGATGCCGAGCGAAAACATCGCCAGCAACAACACGTAGACCTGTTCATTACCACCCAGCTCGTAGCGTACAAAGTTGGGTAGCTGGGTCACGTAGGTAATGCCGATAAACCAGAACCAGGAGATGCCCATCACCGCGTAAAACACGGTTCGATTGGCGCGCGCGTCACGCATAATGCTGAGCGTCTGGCGCGGGAGGTTAAAGCTGATGCGCAGGTCGGGTACGGCCGCTGGCAGTGGTGGAATCGCACGGCTGGCCCAGTAGCCGATGCCGGCGGTGAGAATGACGGCCAGGGCAATGGCCACCAGGCCCAGGGACATCAGGTAGACGCTCACGATCATGCCAACCAGGATCGCGAGAAAAGTACCAAACTCGACCAACGCATTGCCGGCAATCAACTCCTGCGGTTTGAGCGCCTGGGGTAGCAGGCTGTACTTGACCGGCCCGAACAGCGCGGATTGCGTGCCCATCAGGAACAAAATGGAAACCAGCAAGATGGGGCTTTGCAGTAAAAAGGCGGCAGCGCCCAGCAGCATGACCACGATCTCAAGCAGTTTGATACGGCGAATGAGCATGGCCTTTTCGTGCTTGTCGGCAAGCTGACCGGCGATTGGTGAAAACAGGAAAAAGGGCAGTATGAACATCGCCGCGGCGATGTTGACCAGGGTATTGCTTTGCTGCTGGGTTATGCCTACCGCCTGGAAGGCGATGAAAATGGTTAACGCATTCTTGTAAAGGTTGTCGTTGAAGGCGCCCAGGAGCTGCGTGACGAAGAAGGGTCGAAAACGCGAACTGGTCAAAAGCCGGGTAGATTCGGGCATATCAGTATGGCCTCTGGAATAACCAGTCAATCAGATACTTGAGGAGACTTTCAACAATACTAGCACCGATCAGACCCCTCGCCGCGCTTCCCGGCCGACCCCGACGGGGCAGCATTGCCGCTTGCATGGAGTAGTCGATATGAAAAAACGAGAAATGGGTTGTAAATGTAAGCGGAAAATCTGCCCTGAATGAACTATAAAACAGCCATTGGTACCTGCTGTGGTTACGCCTTGCCTGTATGTTATTGAAGAAATCCCTGATCAAACGCGACTGGTTCATCGGGCTGATGATCACGCTGCTGTTTCTGCTTGCCGCAGAAGCGGAATGGTTTGTGGCGCTTGATCACCAGGCCTATAACCTCGGCGTGCAGTTTTCCGCAAACAAGGAAGCGCATGAAGACATTGTTGTGGTCGCGATCGACGACAAATCGATCGAGGCGCTCGGCGCCTGGCCCTGGTCGCGCGAGGTGCTGGCCGAAACCACGCTGCATCTGGGCCGTGCAGGTCCGCGAGTCATCGGCTACCACCTGCCACTCGATCATCCCCAGAACCAGTCAAGCATCCAGTCATTGGCACATCTGCGCAATGTGTTGAAACAGGAGAAAAAACTCAGCCGCAATGTCAACCGCGCCATCCGCGCGACCGAATCGATGCTGCGCGGTGACGACAAACTTGCTGCTAGTTTCAAATCGGCGGGTCGCATCGTGCTTGGCATGACTTATCTCGAAAGCGATCAATCGGCGACCGGTTTGACCCCTGCGCTACCGGCATACATGCAGCGTTTCGCCTTGCATAAAGTCAATGTCAACAACGCCAGTCGAGGATTTGGCTGGCCTACACCCGGGGTCACCCGCGCTGGCGATATTTATCCACCGCTGGAAAGCTTCACCCGGCGCGTCGGAGCGATTGGCGTGATGGTCACAGATTCGGTCTTTAACGGCGAACCACTGGTGGTGAAGTACGGCAGCGAAGTGTTGCCGTCATTCGCATTGATGGTCACTACCCGCAGCAAGGGCATGTCGATGGAACACGTTGAGTCCCTGAGTCAGATCAGTCCGGCGCTGGGTGGCAAGGATCTTGGTGCAGATGTCGAAATGAAGATCTACCCGCGATACTACCCGGGTGACAATGGCAAACCCGCGTTTAGCGTATTTTCGCTGATCGATGTCCTCGACGGCAGCGTCGACATGCACCGCTTCAAGGAAAAAATCGTCATCGTCGGATTGACCTCGCCACGCCTGGCGTCGCTGTTGCCGACACCTTCCGGCGAATCGATTTCCAGCACAGTCGCCTCGGCGCACACCGTGTCGAGCCTGCTCAACAACGAGCAATACCGCCTTCCCGAATGGGCGGGCTGGGCGCAGCGCGGGCTTGATCCTGGCACTCGGGCTCTACCTGATGCTGGTACTGGGCCGTTTTCGTACCAACACGGCCTTTTTCCTCAGCCTGTTCCTGACGCTGATGCTTTTCAATGCGCACTTCCTGTTGATGAGTACGCAGTCGCTGTGGTTGCCGATGATGACCGCGGTGGTCATGCTGTTGGTGGGTCACCTGGTGGTCGGCACCAGGCAGGCGGTGAAGGCGCATCTGTTGGGTACGCGAGACGAGTTGTCTGTCGCCAACCGGCAACTGGGTATGGCACTGCAGGCGCAGGGCAATCTCGACCAGGCTTTCGAAAAATATCGCCATTGCCGGGTCGATGAATCCTTGCTCGGCCAGCTGTACAACCTCGGGCTGGACTACGAGCGCAAGCGCCAGTTCAACAAGGCGGGTGCGGTGTTCAAGTTCATTCTCCAGCACGATGCCAAATACAACGACGTCAGCGAACGCGTCGCGCAAAACACGCAAGCCGCCAATACCGTGGTGCTCGCCGGGCGCGACAGCAGCGGCCCGGGGCAAAATTTGATCAGCGATCAGGACGGCGTGCAGAAGCCGAAGCTCGGACGCTACCAGATCGACAGTGAAATCGGCCGGGGCGCCATGGGCATGGTGTATCTCGGTCACGACGACAAGATCGGACGCACCGTAGCGATCAAGACCATGTTGCTGGCTGACGAAATCGAAGACGACTTGCGCGACGAAGTGCGCACCCGCTTTTTCCGCGAAGCCGAAGCGGCAGGCCGGCTGAATCACCCCAATATTGTCACCGTTTACGACGTCGGTGACGAACAGGATCTCGCCTATATCGCGATGGATTATCTCAAGGGCAAGGATTTGACCGCCTACTGCACCACCAAGACCTTGCTACCGGTAAGCCAGGTGTTCAGCGTCATTTCCAGTGTCGCGATGGCACTCGACTATGCGCACGAGCAACACGTGGTGCATCGCGATATCAAACCGGCCAACATCATTTACGACGTGATAAAAACATCGCCAAGATTACCGACTTCGGCGTCGCCTGCCTGACCGACGCCAGCAAGACCAAGACCGGCACCGTCCTTGGCAGCCCGTACTACATGTCCCCCGAACAACTGGCAGGCAAAAAAGTCGACGGCCGCGCCGACCTGTTTTCACTGGGCGTCACCTTTTACCAGATGCTCTGTGGTGTGTTGCCGTTCAATGGCGAGTCGATCGCCAACCTGATGTACAACATCGCCAACGAAAAGCATCCCGAGATTCGTGAGATTCGCGCTGAACTGCCTAAATGCGTCAGCAGCCTGATCAACAAGGCGTTACAGAAAGAGGCGGACCAGCGCTTTCAAAGCGGTAAACAAATGGCGCTGGCGATGCAGCGTTGCCAGCAGCAGATTCGCGAAATCGAAGCCGCCTGACCGGTGATCAGACCAATGCTCGCTCAGGCGAGTTCTTTGAATCGTTGTAACGCGCGTTCTCGCGTGACTTTCAAATCCACCATCGGTAGCGGGTAGTCTTCCCCGAGACGAATACCGGCTTCCTGTAATTGGGCCTCGCTGGCCTGCCAGGGCTGGTGACGCAGGCGCGCGGGCAAGCCGCCAAGCTCCGGACAGTAACGCAGCAGGTACTCGCCTTCAGGATCGAATTTCTGGCTCTGCAATACCGGGTTGAAGATGCGGAAATAGGGTGAGGCGTCAGCCCCGGACCCGGCACACCATTGCCAGCTCGCGCTGTTGTTGGCGAGGTCGGCGTCGAACAGGCAATCCCAGAACCAGTCAGCGCCCGCGCGCCAGTGGATCAGCAGGTTTTTGATCAGGAAAGAAGCAACGATCATGCGCACGCGGTTGTGCATGTAACCGGTTTGCCAGAGTTCGCGCATGCCGGCATCGACGATCGGAAAACCGGTTTGACCGCGCTGCCAGCGCTCGAGCGCCGCAGCATCGTCGCGCCATTCGAAGCGATCGAATTTGGCGTTGAAATTGTCGCGGGGCAGGCCCGGAAATTGATACAGCAGGTGATAGGAAAACTCGCGCCAGGCAATTTCGCGCAGAAAGTGGGCCGCATTTTCACCCGCTGCCTGCGATCCATCGTGCTCGAGGCGATGCCACAGTTGATGCGGCGAAATTTCGCCGAAGTGCAGGTGGGGTGACAGTCGCGAAGTAGCGTCGACGGCGGGGAAGTCACGCGCGCGCTTGTAGTCATCGAGGTCTTGCTCGCAGAATTGCTGCAGTTGTGCGCTGGCGGCGTCTTCACCGATTGACCACTCTGAGACCAGGCCCTGATGCCAATCCAGGTCCTCGGGTAGCAATTTCAGCGCTTGTAGCGATTGCGCGAAGTCGACGTCGGCGTCGCAAACAGCGCAGGTTTTGCGGGGCCGGCAGCGCCGCGCGCGGGGGCTGCGCCTGGCGGCAGCCATTTTGATAAAAAGGGGTAAACACACGGTAGGGCGTACCGTCCTTCTTGGCCACCTCCCAGGGTTCCCACAGCAGCGACGCATTGTAACTGCGCGCGTCGACGCCACTTTCCATCAGGTCCTGCTTGATCAGCTGGTCGCGCTGTACCCGCCAGGGTTCGTAACAACGATTCCAGTAAACCGCATCGACGTCGTGGTCTTCGACCAGGCGCTCGATAATCGCGCGCGCATCACCCTGGAACAGCTGCAAGCGGCCATCCAGGCTGCGATTCAATGCCTGCAGTGAATGATGCAACCAGGCGCGGCTGGCGCCGCCCATGGCCCAGTGCCCGGCGTTGTCGTCGTCCAGAATATAAATCGGTAACACCGAATCGTGTTCGGCGGCGGCGCGCAAGGCCGGATTATCGTGAATGCGCAGATCCTGGCGAAACCAGGCGATGGCGAGGGGTTGATTCATTGACTGGCCCTCTACAACGAATTCAGCAGCATCAGTTCATCGGGATGCGGCTGCAGGTAATAGGACTGCTCGATGTAGGGGTCGGGGTAACGCCGAAAATGATGGCGCAGCAGGGTGATCGGTACGATCAGTGGTAACAGGCCGAGCCGGTAATTTTCGATGCTGTCGGTCAATTCCTGCTTGTCTTCCTTGTCGAGATCCTGCTTCAGGTAACCGCGAATGTGTTCCAGTACGTTGACGTGGTTCGAGCGTTTCGCGCTGATTTTCAGAATGGCCATCAATTGCGCCAGGTATTGCGCGCCATAGGTCTCAATCGGCTGGCTGCTGGGCGACCGCGAGTTCGCGCCCGAGCTTGCGTCCGAGCTCCTGATTGTGCGAGTAGAGAATCAGCTTGTGGCGAGCGTGAAAGTCGGTTAGCCCGGGCCAGTCGAGACCGGCCTCGAGCAAGTCGTGCCAGCGCTTGTAGATGATCACGCGCTTGACGAAACTCTCGCGCAGTACGGGGTCACCGAGACGGCCCTCTTCTTCTACCGGCAGGGCCGGGAAGTTGCGCATCAGGGTTTCGGTATACAGGCCCACGCCATCGCGGCTGGGCAGTTCGCCGCGGTATACCCGGACCCGCTCCATGCCACAGCTCGGCGAATCTTTCTTGACGATGTAGCCGAAAATCTGCGCATGCCAGTCAGCCTGGTCCTCGGCGCTCTGGATTAATGCCTGGGTAAAGTTCAAATGGCTGTTCTTGTTGCCGACGGCCTCGGTACGACCATCGATCGACACCAGGCGAATGGTTTCGCGCGGAACGCCGAGGCCGATGGCCATCTCCGGACAGAATGGCCGAAAGCGAAAGAATTTTCCCAGGGTGTCGAGGATGTAGCGGTTTTGCTTGTGGCCACCGTCGAAGCGGACTTTCTCGCCGACCAGGCAGCTGCTGATGCCGACCAGAATTTTGCCCGTGTCGGACGCGACATTCGGATTCATCAAAATACCGCGTCACCCAAAATCGCGCCGTAGCAACGGATTCAGCAAACGGTTGAATACACCGGTAAACTGAATCGGTCCTTCGGTCACCGCGAGGCAGATGCATTCACGATCCTGGGTCGCCACCGGTCGGTGTTTGTCGTTTTGATCACGCAGCATGAAATCGCCTTTGCTGTAGACGCCAGCGTCATCGGAAAAGCTGCCTTCGAGCACAACGGTGTATTCATCACCGAGGTGGGTGTGCGTATTCGCCGAACCGCCGGGGCGGATCTTCAGCAACTCGACCCTGGCGCCACTGCTGTCGCGGCACAGTTCAACGCTGTGAATGGCGAGCGATACGCGCCGCCACGGCAAATCGTCATAACCATCGCGCACGAATTGCTGCAGGCAGCGTGGCACTGGAGAGGCCGGATCGACGCTGCTTGTTTCGATGTCATCTTCACTGAGCGAATCAAGTTGTGCGAACAATTTGTCTTTGAGCGCAGCGGAAGCGGGCGCCGGATGCAATTGCTGCATCAATTCACTGCCGACGCGGTTCAGCCGCTGCAGATTGCGTGCACAGTCGTCGCAGTGTTCGATATGAGTCGAAATACACAGCGCCTGACTGAGCGGCAGGCTACCGGCCGAGTAAGCTGCCAGTAATTCATCTTGTGGGTGTTTGTTTGCTGTTTCCATGATTACCTCGCAATCACTGCTTCGAGCTTTTTCAGCGCCAGGCGTACGCGCGATTTCACGGTACCGAGTGGCAGCTGCAGCTCGTCGCTGGCTTGTTGATGACTTTTTCCCTCCAAATAAACCTTGGTTAATATTTCCGCCTGTTCACGCGGTAGTTGTTTTAATCCTGCCCTGACGCTTTCTCCAGCCCGATTTTGTTGTACCTGCTGGAAGGGCCCGGGACCTTCGTCCTCGATGTCATTAAAGATGTCCGTCGGATCAATCGCACTAACGAAGCGACTGTTGCGGCGCAGGTAGTCGATCCGACAGTTGCGCGCCAGGGTGAAAATCCAGGTGTTCAGGTTGGCCAGGCGTACGTTATATTTGTCGGCCTTGAGCCAGACCCGCGTCATGACTTCCTGCACCAGGTCATCGGCGACGAGGTCGGCACCGGGGTCTCGGGCCAGACTGAAAGCTCGAATCAATGGTGCATAGTGATCGAACAGTTGCGCGAAGGCCGCCTTGTCGCGTTGCTCCGCAACGCGCGCGAGGCATTCGCTGAGTAGGGTCAGCTGATCATTGCCTGATCGTTTGTTGGTCATAAGGGCCATTATATAGGTTCATAGTCCGAGTGTTGGAGATTATACGGGCCGATTGCAGACGTGGATCACTGCCTGATCCAAAAAGCCGCTTGCCGCGTATAATCCAGCAATTGCACAAACGAAACTCGCGGAAACAGTGAATGAACAACAGTACCTTATTAATAGAGAACTTCAAAAACTACTTCAAACTACTGCACGAAGCCGATCTCAGCCGGCTGGGAGAGCTTTACGCCGACCAGGTCGTGTTCAAGGATCCCGTGCATGAAATCCGCGGGCTAGTCGAACTCGAGGACTATTTCACCTCGATGTGCGCAGACCTCAGCGACTGCCGTTTCGAGTATCTCGACGAACAGGTTGGCGAAGATGCGGCTTATGTGAAATGGATGATGCATTTCAAGCACCCCCGCCTGGGTAACCGGCTCATCAGTGTGCGCGGCGTGAGCCACCTCAAACTGGGCGACAAGATCGAGTACCACGAGGATTTCTACGATATGGGCGCCATGCTTTATGACCAATTGCCGCTGCTTGGTAACGTCACGCGCTGGCTCAAAATGCGGCTTGCGAGTTAGTCATGTCGAACGCGGCAAAGCGAGTAATCTGGGTGACTGGCGCCAGTAGTGGGCTGGGTCACAGCATGGCCCTGCAGCTGGCGAACAGCGGCGCGCTGGTGATCGCGACCGCGCGCAACCAGCAGGCGCTGGACGATCTCGCGGCCCACAGCGAGAACATCCGGCCGCTGGCCTGCGACATTACCGATGCCGCAGCGATGGCAGCTCTCGGAGAACGCATGACGGCGATATCGGCGCACATCGATGTGGCGATATTGAATGCTGGAAGCTGCGAATACCTGGATTTCCCCGACCCCGACTGGGCGGCCGTCAGACGCGTCATGGAAGTCAATTTCTTCGGCAGTGTCAACTGCGTCGAGTTTGTGCTGCCCTATTTGCGGGCCAGCAGCAATGAGCGGGCGCAACTGGTAGTGGTGGCATCGCAGGTAACGGCGGCGCCGTTTCCGCGCGCCGAGGCCTACGGTGCATCGAAGGCCGCGTTACAGTACTTCAGTGACAGCCTGCGGATTGACCTCGCGCCCGAGCAAATCGATGTCAGCGTGGTCAACCCGGGTTTCGTCGATACGCCGCTGACGCGCAAGAATGATTTCGACATGCCGTTTCTGATGGATGTCGAGGAAGCTGCGCGACGCATTGTCGCCCGGCTTGCAACACGCCCGCGAACCTACAGCTTCCCGAAGCGCCTGTCGCTACTGCTCGCGCTGTCCAAAATCGCACCTGCGCTGTGGCAGAAAATCGTTTCCGCGGATAACAAGGCAACCAGCACGCAAAAAACGGAAAGCTGAAGCATGAAAATTGCGATTATCGGCGCCGGAATTTCGGGCCTCAGTGCCGCCTACTATCTGAGCGACGACCACCAGCTGACGATTTACGAATCCGCTGCGCGAGTTGGCGGCCACACGGCGACGGTCGACGTCGACTGGCAGGGACGAAACTATGCGATCGACACCGGGTTCATTGTTTATAACGACTGGACCTACCCCAATTTCATCGAACTGCTGGAGCGGCTTGGCGTTGCCAGCAAACCGACCGAGATGAGTTTCAGCGTGCGTTGTGATAACACTGGACTGGAGTACGGCGGCAATAATATGAATACGCTTTTCGCGCAACGCCGTAACCTGCTACGGCCCTCGTTCCACCGCATGCTGCAGGATATATTGCGCTTCAACCGCGAGGCGGTTCGCGATCTTGACAGGGGTCATCTGTCTGCAGAAACTACGCTGGGTGAATACCTGGCCGGGAGCGGCTATGGTGAAAACTTTATCCGCCACTATTTACTGCCGATGGGATCGGCGATCTGGTCGGCGTCGATCGATGCAATGAACGACTTTCCGCTGCTGTTCTTAATCCGTTTTTTCAGGAATCATGGGCTGTTAAGCGTCAACAATCGTCCGCAGTGGCGAGTCATCGAGGGTGGTTCGCGGGCGTATCTTGAACCGCTGACACGCAAGTTTCGCGATGCGATTCACTGCAACGTGCAGATCGCTTCGGTACTGCGCCTGCAGGCGGGAGTCGAAATCGTAATGCACAATGGCGAGCGGGCACAGTTTGATCAGGTTGTATTCGCCTGTCACAGCGATCAGGCGCTGGCGCTGATCGGCGACTCGACGCAGGCAGAACGCGATGCGCTGGGTGCAATTCCCTACCAGTCGAACGAGGTGGTGCTGCATACCGACGCCAGCCTGTTACCGCGCAGCCACCGCGCCTGGTCGAGCTGGAATTACTGGTTGCGCGAACACGACCAGCAGCGAGCGGTGCTGAATTACAATATGAACATCTTGCAGGGGATCGAGTCCGATACCACTTTTTGCGTTACGCTGAACGCCAGCGAAGCGATCGCCGAGGATAAAATCATCGACCGCTTCAATTACGCTCACCCGGTATTCTCGCTCGATGCGATTGCCGCGGCAAAACACATCCAGGGCTACAACGGATACAATCGAAGCTGGTTTGCGGGCGCCTATCTCGGCAATGGATTTCACGAAGACGGCGTGGTCAGTGGCAAGCAGGTTGCCGCGGCGATCAATAAGCTGAACCCGGCGAGCACCGAATACCCGGGTGCTATCCCTGCCCATGCATAGCGCCATCTACCAGGGATATTTGCGTCACCGCCGGTTTTTGCCGCGCGCGCATTGTTTCACCTACCCGATTTTCATGATGTACCTGGACCTCGACGAGCTCGACCAGGTGCTGGCACTCTCTCCGTTCTGGTCGCGCAAGGCTTTTCGCCCGGCTCGATTCCAGCGCAGCGACTTTCATGGCGATCCGGCAGTGCCGTTGAAGCAGGCGGTGTGCGAACGTATTCAGGAAGAAACAGGGGTAAGACACGAGGGCAGTGTGCGCCTGCTGGCGAACTGGCGATATTTCGGTTTCAACATGAATCCGATCGCCTGCTACTACTGCTTCGATCGGCAGGAAGCCCTGCGTTACATTGTCGTCGAAGTCACCAACACGCCCTGGGGCGAACGCCAGAGTTACGTGCTGACCTGTGATCCGAAGCAGCGCTACCAGCGTATTAAGTTTGAAAAGCAAATGCATGTTTCGCCGTTTAACCCGATGGATATGACTTATCGCTGGTGCAGTAACCAGCCGCAAAAGGTGCTGGCGCTGAACCTTGAAACCGAACGCGATAATGAATCACAGATGGATGCCACCATGGCCTTGAAAAGGCGTGAACTCACTGCCGGCGCGCTGACCAGTGTGTTGCTGCGGTTTCCGTGGATGACCGGCAAGGTGGCGTTTTTAATTTACTGGCAGGCGCTGAAACTGTGGTTCAAGCGTAACCCTGTTTACGACCATCCTGTCGCCCTGGAGCGCGAACAGCATGACGAACCAACAACAAACCAACTGAAGACCAAGATATGAATGGCTTAACGACTTCTGCAATAAACACTTCCACCGGCCTCGGTTTGTTTGGCAACCTGGCCAGGCGCCAGTTGCTCAAGCGCCTGAAGGCCTTGCCACGCGGTTACCTGGTAATCGAAGATGGCGAGGAGACGCACGCGTTTGGCAATCCGCTGGGTGAAAACCCGGTGCGCGCGAAGATGGTCATCAATGACATCAGCGCTTATCGCGACATCGCTTTCGGCGGCTCGATGGGTGGCGCCGAAGCCTACGTGCTCGGCAAATGGACCACCCCGAACCTGCTCGAACTGGTGCGTCTGATGTGTATCAATATCGATTTTCTGAACCAGATCGATGGCGGCACGCCCCTGTTGCAACGCGCCGGTGACAAGCTGTTCCACTTTTTGAATCGCAACACCGAGAAGCAGGCGCGCGCAAATATTTCGCGTCACTACGATCTCAGCAACGATTTTTTCGCCTTGTTCCTCGACCCCGAAATGATGTATTCGGCGGCCATTTTCGAGCATCCCGAAGACAGTCTGGAACAGGCAGCGGTGCACAAGCTCGAAGTGGTTTGCCGCAAGCTCGAGCTGAAAGCGGAAGATCACCTGCTGGAAATCGGCACTGGCTGGGGCGGGCTCGCGATCTATGCCGCCCGCCACTACGGCTGTCGGGTCACTACCACCACCATTTCTCGCGAACAGTACGAGATCGCAAGCCAAAGGGTGCGCGACGCAGGCCTGGAAGACCGCGTGACGCTGTTGCTGGAAGATTATCGCAACCTCGAAGGCAGCTTCGACAAGCTGGTGTCGGTGGAAATGATCGAGGCGGTCGGACATCAATACTACGACCAGTATTTCAGCGGCTGTTCGGCGCTGCTCAAGGACGATGGCCTGATGCTGTTGCAGACCATTACCATACCCGATCAACGCTACGAATACGCGCGCCGTTCGGTCGACTTTATCCAGCGCTATATTTTCCCGGGCGGTTCGCTGCCGGGCCACGAAGTGTTGTTTACCGCGGTCAAACGCAACACCGATATGGTGATGGTGGGCATGCAGGAAATCGGCGAAGACTATGCGCGCACTCTCGCCATCTGGCGTGAACGCTTTCTCGCGCGCCAGCGACGAAGTGCAGGCACTCGG
The DNA here is from genome assembly GCA_963835795.1 of uncultured Gammaproteobacteria bacterium. Lineage (GTDB taxonomy): Bacteria > Pseudomonadota > Gammaproteobacteria. The sequence continues at coordinate 42,821 of CAWIHJ010000074.1, read as the reverse complement.
CTTCGATGAATTTTTCATGCGCATGTGGCATTACTACCTGTGTTACTGCCAGGGCGGCTTTGAAGAGCGCATCATCGGCACCGCGCAGATCCTGTTGGCCAAGCCGCAATGGCGGCAACGCGCGCTGGCCTGATTATAAACCTGTGATAAAAACCCTTTGAAAAAAACATTGATCAACCTGGGGTTGTTCCAGATGGGCTGGCTGGTGTGCGTGCTCGGTGGTAACTGGTATGCCGGCGCCTATACCCTCATCGCCCTGTTGCTGCATCAATGGCTGGTGCTCGTCGACGCGCGAGAGTGGAAACTGATCGGCACAGTCGCGCTGGTCGGTTGCCTGTGGGATGTGGGGATGGCGCAAGCGGGTGTGATTCTCTACGCGGACGGAGATTTGGCGGGTATCCCGCTGTGGCTGGTTTGCCTGTGGGTGATCTTCGCGACCACCTTCATGCACAGCCTGCTGTGGTTGCGCGCCTTTCCCCTGTTTGCGGCCCTGCTGGCCGCGGTATTCGGCCCGGCCAGCTACTGGTTTGGCAGCAATCTTAGCGACGCCGAGTTGCGCGTGCCGGTGCTGGGATCGCTGGCCATCATGAGCGTTGGCTGGGCGCTGCTGTTTCCGCTGGGCATCTGGTTTGCCGCAAAAATGAAGCAACCGTTACGGAGCGTCAATGAACAAGCTGTTTGAAAATCCATGGGTGCGCCTGTTCGCCGGGCTGATTCTGTTCGCCCTGGCGAACCCGTCGGGCGCCGCCGGTAAGACCAGTCAGACCATTGGCATGGCCTATGATCTGCAAAGCGACGAACTGATGTATCGCGAGACCCACTGCCTGAGCACCGATGGCAGCGAGCGCGAGGTGACCTACCAGGACGCGAAGGATAACCTGATTGCGCACAAGCGGGTCGATTACCGCTCCGGGAGTACCACGCCTTCCTTCGTGCAACACAACTACTACTCGCAGGAGTCGATTGAAGTATCGCTGCAACAGGGCTCGGTGAGGATGTCGGTGATCGACAGCGATACGCGGGTCGTGAGCAAATCGGCGTTGGCCGAGCCCAGTGCGAACTTGCCGGTGGTCATCGATGCCGGTTTTGACGAATTTGTGCGCCAGCAATGGGATCGCCTGCTGGCTGGTGAAAGCCTCGAGTTTCAGTTTCCCCTCGCCGACCGAACCAGTCTGGTGGAGCTGCGGATTCAGTCGCGGGCCTGCAGCTACGCGACGCAAAGCGACCAATGTTTTCGCCTCGATCTTGCCAGCTGGCTGTTGCGCCTGGCGGTGAAACCCATCGAGCTCGGCTACGATGCCGAGTCACGTCAGCTGACCCGGTTTCGTGGCCTGTCCAACATCGGTGATAGAAACGGCAAGGGCATGGTGGTCGATATCCGCTATCGCTATGACGATATGCCAGCGCAGGCGTGTCGGCTATCCGAGCCGAAGGTGACCGATGGCTCCGACGTCCAGGTGATGCCGGGAGGCCAGTCGTGAATCGCGAAAAACTGTCGCTTCAACGAGTATTGATCGCTGTTTGTGGATTTTTGCTCAGTGCCTGTACCTCGGTTACGGTAGACGATTATGCCGATAATCAGCCGCGGCTGGTGGCGGAGCAATTTTTTAACGGTCAACTGGTGGCGCACGGCGTCGTCAAAGATCGCGGCGGCAAGGTGATTCGTTACTTCAGCGCCAGCATCGATGCGTCGTGGCAGGATGGTATCGGCACTCTCGATGAGCGTTTCGTTTTCGACGACGGTGAGCTACAGACGCGCGTTTGGACATTGCGACCGATGGGAGATAACCACTATGTTGCGACCGCCGGCGACGTGATCGGCGACGGCAAGATGCAGGTCGCCGGTAACAGCCTGTTTCTGGATTACGTGCTGCGCATACCTTACGACGGCGACACGCTCGATCTGCGCATCGACGATCGCATGTACCTGGTCTCCGAGCGGGTGTTGCTGAACGAGTCGATCATGACCAAGTGGGGTTTCGAGGTCGGTCGCATCATGCTGGTGATCGAAAAAATCTGAGGGTTGAAGGATTTACCTGCTCCTGCTTTACCGTGACTATCCGATTACGCCTGGTTGAGCCCCAGTTCTTTTTGCTTCTTCTTTGTGAGTCCCAGGGAAACAATCCGGTAAGATTCACCCAGGTAATAGATGAGTTCCTCGTCATCTGAATCCGGCACATCGTACTGCTGTATCCACTTCATGCCGCGTGAGGCGAGGTAAGGCGCCGGCCGATAACCGGGCTTGTCGGCGAGGAAATGATAGTTGAGTTCGGAGGTTTTAAAGGTGAACGCGGGCTTACCGGCCTGCTCCCAACCACCGATGGCAAACACCTTGCCACCGACTTTCCACACCTGCGAACCACCCCATTGAATCACGTGAGTCGTCGCCTGCAGCGAGCCGCAGTACTGGTTGAATTCCGCGTAAGTCATGCCGACATCCTGATTACTCGACAACTCTCGGTCAATAATATCCCTGAAACCCGATAGCGTTGTTTGACCCGTTTCACCTATGACCTGATCCCTGGCCTGAAAGTTCTGACATTTACTTCAATAGCAAAACATGGTGAAGTCTGACTGGTTTCCGCATAGACAGGCAAGTGACATGGCAAAGCAAAACAGCGCAGTTTCCAATCAGCGGGTTTCCATTCCTGCACGGCACGCAAAGGCCGCCTTCGTTAAAAAAGGCCGCCGTATCAAGGTGATCAATACCCACGGCACGCAGGTGGTCGATTGCTGGGCGCTGAATGCCGACAACCTCGGTGAATACATGTCCCTGGAACATTGCCGCGTATCGCTCGAACGCGTCTGCCCGCGCAAGGGCGATGTCATGATTACCAACCGGCGCCGGCCCATAGTGAAAATCATGCAGGATTCGGCCCCGGGCACCCACGACACCTTGCTCGCGGCCTGTGATCGCTACCGCTACGAGTTGCTGGGATGCAAAGAGTATCACCGCAATTGCACCGATAATTTCTGGGAGGCGATGGTTGCGCTGGGCCTGAAACCGATCGAATTACCGGCACCGTTTAATCTCTGGCAAAACACCCCGGTCGAAGCCAATGGCGTGATCAAACCACATCCGCCGGTCAGCAAGAAGGGCGATTACATCGTCATGCGCGCGGAAATGGACCTGGTGATCTGCCTGTCAGCCTGCCCACAGGACATCACCTCGATCTGCGGCAACCAGCCCCGCAATGCGCATTTCGAAGTGATCTGACCCAGGATTTTGGCTCGGGTCATACAGGCTCGCATGGACATCTGCTAACTGTTTCAGTTGTAAACTAAAAGGGTCAGTATCGATCGATCGAGACTACAAAAGTCGGCATAAATGGCCGTGTTGATTCTCAGCACCCGTTTTCATGTCAGTGGACACTGGCATTTTCGCCAGGAGTATCGGCTCGAAGATTGGCATGACGATACTGAGGGGCAGCTACGGGCACGAAGCCGAAATTTTCAAGTGATTCTAAAGATCGAATTTTCCGTTAGCCGCTGTTCAATTGAGCACCGAAAAACTCTGCAATCGCACCAACTGAGACGCTCATGCCATTGCTCAACTACATGCGTTTATTAGGCTTTATCATTCTCAAATTCCATTAACCGCATTAACACCATTTTTAAGATCCAACTACAATTGTTGTTATCTAACACCTTTACCAACTTTCCTGTTTCTCCCTCGAAGCTAACCCAGTCGACGGAAGCTTTGCAAGCCGCGCTGTAATTCCCTGACCCTATTTCTGGCCCATAGTAAATTAGGCTTTTCTTCATCTCTGGAAGTGCGATTGACTTAGTAAGGAATACTTTAAATAATTCACTATTTCCCGGCTTTATAATCCAAGAATTTCTGTAAATCTCAGGTAACTCATTCAAGTAAACAAACCCACTTGAATTCGGTTCGTCACTTTTTGATTTTGATTTTTCATTGTCTTCCACTGAGAACTCGAAGAAAACAGCGATATCTTGAACAAATGCGGACCTATCTCCTGTGTTGGATATGGCAATTTGAAGACCTTTCAATGAGCTTCCTGCTTCCGCATGAGAAACAACATTAAAATAAGTGTTGGCAGCCATGATTGACAGCTCATCATCATAGCCAAGAATATATTTTTTCAGCATCGGCTCTGCCCAAGCAAAGGTTGCTATTGCAGCTAGAATAAGGGCTAGGAGCGTACTTACTTGACTTGAGTAACGCCTCCAGTCCAGAAACGCGCCACACTTAATGCAACGTTTTGCATTTTTATTAATTGCACTCTGGCAATCGACACAAATTTTCTTGTCTTCCATATTTTGCCCCTTTCTACGAAGAGCCGTATTAGCCTAACAGCATAAGTAAATGGCAATTAGCCCGATAATATATTATCTGTTGCCATGCGTCCGCTGCTGGCCGAAGATTGCCTCCCACTTTCATGCTTCGGGAGTCCGCTCAGGGCACAGACTGTGTGAAAACGCCCATGTTGATATTTGTTTCTTCGCGCCTGGTCGTCAGGCTTCAGAGAATCGATTTCAAGCAATTATCGTTTTCCCAGTGTTGTGTTGAACTTAAATATACTGCATTGGTTATATCGCCAGGGATTCGACCATATACAGCCTATTTTTCGACGATAAGGCCATAAGCTTTATGTCCTCATCGCTGCAATCAAATTGCCCGGCCCAAGTATCGACATCATTCGCCTGAGATTATAAGCCAGCACATGCAGGCTCATTTCAGTGCTGACATTTTGAAGTCGTCTTGTCAGAAAGTGTGTTGATCCCATCCAGGATTTAATCGTTCCAAACGGATGCTCAACCGTTTGTTTTCTGATCAGCATGCTATCTGGCATGGATGTCATTAACTCATCCATTTGATCAATCTGATCCTGATGCTCCCAGCGCGTTATCCTCCGAGACTGCTTACTGTTCGAACATTGTGGTTTCAATTCGCACGCCCGGCAGGTTGGGTCATGGGCCCAATATCGCTTCTGCATCATTCCGTGTTCTAAACTGGTGACAGCGATAGGGCAATACCTGATTCGCCGGGCAAATATAAACATCTCTATCTGCATCGTATTTAAACCGGGATCGGTTAAAGATCCCTTTCTTCTCACTACCCGAGGTATCGCCCTTAGGCACGAGTGGTGTCATGCCTGCATCCTGAGTCTCCTTGATGTCCGGGCCACTGTAGTAACCCTTATCCGCAAGTACCGTGACTGCATCCTTGCCCAATGCAACCTGGACTTGTTCCCCCATGCTGCAGAGCTGCCCTCGGTCCTGTTTATTCGTGACCTCGTGGGCAACGATTAAATGGTGCTTTGTATCGACTGCACTTTGTACGTTATAGCAAACCGCCCTGGTCATCCCCTGTGTTTTCAATAACCGGGAATCTGGATCAATCGTGGAAAGCTGCTTTTCAGGATGACTGTTCACCTGCACTTCCAGAGCCTTCAACTCTGCAAGCCGCTTCTTAAGCCAGTCAATCTTTTCTTTGATGGGCGTTTCATCGCTGGTTTTTTCTTCTTCCTTGTCGGTATCATCCAGCTGTTTCAAATAATCATCGATATGCTTTTCAACCCGCTCGATATGGAACTGCAGCTTCTTCGGCGTGTAGTTATTTTCCTTGCTGTTGACCGCTTTAAATTTACTGCCATCAATCGCAACTATCGCGTCGGTAAACATGTTCATTTGACGACAAAGGCCAATGAATGTCCGGCAGGTATTTTTGATACCTTTACCGTTATCCTTTCTGAAATCAGCAATGGTTTTAAAGTCTGGCGCCAAACGTCCCAGCAACCACATCAACTCAACATTACGACCGGCTTCCCGTTCCAGTCGGCGTGATGACTGAACACGATTTAAATATCCGTAAACAAATAACTTGAGCATCGTAGACGGATGGTACGCTGGTCGACCGGTATCAGCGGGCACTGTCTTGAAACCCAATGTCGCAAGATCGAGACTATCGATAAATGCATCGATGACTCGAATCGCGTTTTCTTCGGTAATGTAATCGTCCAGACGATCGGGGAATAATGTGGCTTGTGTTCGGCATGTGCCTACAATGAAACCGCTCATTGGATAGCCCATCAGTTGGAAAGTATGATTATACCTTCAATCGAGTTTTCACACAGTCTGGGCACTTAACCGCCCCTGACTTATAGAATCTGGGCGTCTGCTTTTATCATTCCGACAACTCCGGCTTCAATTGAATCGAATCCATCTTCCCCTTCCGATAACGCAAGTTGTTCACGCGCCAAACCATTTCCTTGAAATTCCCCGCTGTGAAGCTCGCTGGCAGCGAGAAGCAGGCATCGGTTGGAATAAAAGCAAACTAGAGGGACACACGCCCTGAAAAAATAGGCACAGCACACTGAAGTCGCCTTGTTTAACAGATCCGATCGCCAATTTTCATTACGACACTACTGGAATATACTGTCCAGACCATTAACTGAATCGCTTACAGCCGTGACCTGCAATCGGGCAGCAGACAATAGCGATGCGAGGATGGAGAAGTGAATAGTAAAGGACTGGAAGGGTCGTCTGCCTTCGTCACGGACATTGCAATTAATCAGATCGAGGGGCTGCTATCCCCCTGCCCCAAAAGCCTTGCCTCACTCATCGACCTGGTCGATGGGCGAGATCAAGTTTCGCGAGAGCTTGCAAAAATCCTAGAGCCAGTTTACGCGAGGTACAAGCTACTTAACAGATGGTGACAAGCCCTCGCAAGGCAGAGCGTCAAATCGCTGTCGATTCAAAACCACAGCAGGCAACGAACCTGCAGCAAACAGGGGCGGAAAATGTATCTGGCGATCCAGCGAATGGTCCGCTCGATCAAAACCACCAGCTTGTAAACCCATTCCGAAATCAACATTGAAATGGATAAAGGTACGTGGTGCGTAGGTTCTTTGGGCTGGTTCACCTTGGCGTCTCCTGTTTGCGAGCGGGTGGCACTGGCTCGATGGAGCCTGGTCTTGTTGCGCTGCACGTCCGGCAATAATAGACAATTTTTTAATGCGCGTCATGTTCACGGTCAACTTGCCGGTAATGGATAAGTCGGTAGCCGGAGATATCCTCTCTTACCCTTTTGACAGGCTCGCGCAGCGTTGACATTTCGCTTGTTTTTCAACGGCATTGTCTGCAAGCTGGCTGAAATTGTTTCAACCTGTATCCAAAATCTTGAACTTGCCAAAACAGTCTCAGCCTGCCAGATGGTGATTCCGTCGATGCGCCCGCTCGTCTACCTTTGCTGCCTGCTGCTGGTTGCCTGCAGCAGCCAGGACGACGCTTTCATCGAGATTCCGACCAACTATCCCAGCAACCTGTCGGATCCGAATGTCAGCGTACAAATCGCCTCACTCGGCAATTGCACCAATCATGGCAATGGCGATCTGCGGCTGAATACCAGCGAACCGGTTACGGTGATCGTGCACGGATGCTTTTCCTCGGCGGGCCGATTTCGCTCGCTCGCCGAAGTGTTCGCGTTTCACGGGCAACAAACCGTCTGCTTCAGTTACGACGATCGTGAACGCCTGACAACCAGCGCGAGCCAGCTGAAAACCGCACTCGAAGAACTGGCGTCGGTGCTGGAAGAACCCAGAATCTCGGTGATCGGCCACAGCCAGGGTGGGCTGATCGCGCGCCACGCGCTGACTACCGGGCAGCCCAATAATCTTGCCAATAGCACCGAGGCCAAACGCGATATGGAAATCGAACTGGCGACGGTTTCAGCGCCCTTTGGCGGCATTGCAGCCGCGGCGCATTGTGGCTCAGATACGGCGGCGTGGCTGTCGCTCGGCATCGTCAAACTGGTCTGCCAGATGATTACCGGGCGCAAGTATCAGGACATTCCCGCGACCTCTGATTTCATCCTGAAGCCGGGCGAGTTGATTCCCTCCGTCAGCCGGCATCTGAAGATCGTCACCGATGAAACCGGTACCTGTCGCGTTCATGACGCGAGTGGCGCCTGTGTGGAAGACGATTTTGTCTTCAGCATTGCTGAACAAAATCAGCCATTGGTTAATGCACAAGCGGGCTTGATTCCGTTGGAAGTCAAAGCCGGGCACGTGGAAATCGTCGGCAACAGTAACCAGGTTCCGACAAAACTGATCGGCTTGTTGCAGCAGCAGGGGTTCCTGCGGCAAACGCCGCCCGAGGACTCCGAAAACCTGGCTAAACTACTCGCCGGTCTTTACCTGTCGCCCGGTTCGCCGTCACCCTGATCCAGGCGCTGTCAACGCGCAACTTCCCCCATGGATACCCCCGAGATGAACGACCCGTATAAAACACCGCAAGCCAATGTCGAAGTGCGCGAAACGGTTTCCAAAACCCGTTGGAAAGTTTTTTTCTGGATATTGCTGGTGCTCGAAATTCTATCGCTCGCCTACATGATCATCGATCCCGCAGAAACCCTGCTGAAAACGCTACTCGAAACAATCATTTACCTGTCAATTCTGACCGGCATCTTCGGTTTCGCTTATAGCCGCAAATTGTTGTTCCGCAGATTCTGGATTGCACTGATACCGATTGGATTGATCTATGACGCATACACGCTCATCTTGCTGGACTGGGGCTTTGAGTCGGCCGAAGAAATGTACTTTTCCCTGGCCCTGATCGCACTACTGCTGATTCCGCTGATGTTCTTTCAATACCTGGCCCTGTATAAATACGGCTTCAGATCGGCGGAAATATGGGGGCTGGATGCCGCTGTGAAATCACCACCCACAATCGACTCCAACTGAGCAATTGGCAATACAAGCATGCAACACCTGTTCTGGTTAGTTCCCGATAAGCTCTGCGGGCGCCCCGGCCCGAATCACCAACCCTGGCGGGCGCAGGAACTCAAAGATGCCGGCATCGGAGCCGTATTGTCGGTCAACAACGGCGAATCGGTCTACGCCGACGAATTCGAATCCATCGGCATGGCCTGCCGCTGCATTCCACTCGCCAGCAACGCACCACCGCGCCCGGGTGACCTGGAACTCTGCCGCCAACGCTTACCGCAGGCATACGCCTTCGCCCGCGGTGAAATCGAAACGGACAAGGTGGTGATGGTGCATTGCCGCCACGGCAAGGATCGCACCGGTCTGTTCATGGCCTATTATTTGATGGCCCGGCACAACCTCAGTAGCGTCGATGCCATTGCAAAGGTCATGTCAGTGCGACCTATCGCATTGACCGCAACCGGCTGGAGCGATTTTTCCGTTGAAGTTCTGGACGCATGTCAACGCGACTTAATCCAGCAGCCAGGCTGACGGATCAGATTTGAATATTGCAAAGTGAAACAGGGTATTATCCGTTGTTCGCACTGCCACACTATGAAACATCAGTTACCAGGTTCGGAGACCCCGGCACATGCAGGCCATACTCGATGAAATTCACACCGCGATAAGCGCGAGCCCTGAGCGCGGCCAGGTAGCCAGTTACATTCCGCAGCTCGCCGGTATCGATCCGGCGAAATTCGGTATTGCCGTGGTGCTCGAAAATGGCACGCGTTTCAGCGCCGGTGATGCGCACGAAGCGTTTTCGATACAGAGCATCTCCAAGGTTTTCACCTTTACGCTCGCGCTCGAGCACCTCGGCGACGCCATCTGGTCACGCGTCGGGCGCGAACCGTCGGGCGATCCATTCAATTCCATCGTGCAACTCGAACACGAGCGCGGCAAGCCACGCAACCCGTTCATCAATGCCGGTGCGATCGCCATCGCCGACGCCATCATGCGGCAGCCCCAACCCGCAGCGGCACTCGAGGAAATTCTGCAATTCGTGCGCCTGCTGGCCGACGACAACTCCATCGACATCGACGAGAAAGTCGCGCAATCCGAAAAACAAAGCGGCGACCGCAACGCCTCGCTGGCGCACTTTATCGCCTCGTTCGGCAACCTTAACAACCCGGCCGCTGCCGTCCTCGACACTTATTTCAGCCACTGCTCGATCGCGATGAGTTGCGCGCAACTCGCCGCCGCGGGCCGTTACCTGGTAGCCGACGGCATGATCACCGGCAGCCACACGCGCGTGGTCTCGCCGCAGCAGGCGCGGCGCATCAATTCACTGATGTTGATGTGCGGGCACTACGATGGTTCCGGCGAATTCGCCTATCGTGTCGGCTTGCCCGGTAAAAGCGGTGTCGGTGGCGGCATCCTCGCCATCGCGCCGAGCAAGGCGTCGATTGCGGTGTGGTCCCCGGGCCTCGACCGCATCGGCAACAGCAAGCTCGGAACCCGGGCACTGGAAATGCTGGTGCAACACACCGGCTGGTCAATTTTCGGCCACTGACGGGCGACGATTGCGCACACTGTACTCTTCGTGATTTCGCTGGCGCCCACCGTTTGCCCGACCGAAATTACCCTGCTGCCACAGCGTTCTCCATACCGATAGATCGTGCCGACAATCATTTTCCGCTAACCAGGCTGACAACACAGGCTCGCCAAATAGTGTCGCGCATGAAAAAGCCCGCTGCAAAGGGCGGGCTACGAGTGGGTGTTTCTTGCTTACGACCACCGTCGGCAGTCGTGGATACAGGGTTTAGTTCAGTCTATCGGTCTCGACAACATAATCGCAGGGCGGCTGCGGTAAATCTTTGCGTTTTCGAGCGGGCAAACCGTGTAGCGGTTTGCTGTCTTCGATACGCTTCCACACCAGGCGCCAGATATTCCCGCCGCTCATTCTGACAAGATCGTCAATGCGGGTGCTTTCCTCATCGGCCCAGTACAGGGCCTCGCTGCTTCGCCTTTGATTCATGATCCTCGATTTTTTAAGGTTCGCGCCATCTTCCCGCCATCATAGTCGGTCGCGAGCAATGCGGCAATCACCCGAATGGGGTAATCCCGACCCTCTGTTAATTCGATCACAAAGTTACCCAGATAAATTAGCTACTATCCAGATCTGATTAATCGACACATTGGTGAAGGGAACTCCCTCATGGTGACTTACGCTGAAGATCGCAGTTGTACCACCCAGTTCGAACTGGGTGAAATGTTTCGCAAGGGTAATCGCCAGACGCGCGATTTCGAAGAGGCCTTCAAGTGGTACCTGACGGCGGCGCAGCACGGTTCACGCCAGGCGCAGCATCGTCTCGCGATGATGTACGCGCGTGGCCAGGGTGTCACACAAAGCTATGCGCAAGCATACGCCTGGTGCAAAGTGGCCGCGTTCCAGCATTCGCGTCGGGCGCGGCGCAAACTCAAATACATCCAGTTGCGCATGAACTGGGATCAGATTCGACGCGGTAACTGGCTGGCCCAGGAACTCTACGAGCGTTACGCCATAAAGCCTGGGCAACCCGCCTGAAAAAATAATCTCAACCTATTCCTGGCCGAATGGCTTGTTCACCTCAATAAATCGTTGCGCTTCACTGATACCCGCATCGCGCAGGATTCGCGGGTCGAGGTGCGCAAACTGCACGTTGGCCTGCTGGCGCCTGCGCCAGTGTTCCAGCATCCTGGCAACTGCCGCGACCTGATTCAGAAGCGGGTAAACGGGATAGAAAACCCGGGTTAACCCGCTAATTTTTGTATCTTTGCTAGTTACGCTGTTCATAATCCCACCTCAGATTGTCTTTTCGTTGCACTACTTATAGGTCCGGCAGGCAAGATTTCCGGTAACTTAATACCCGAAATCGATAGCAACTTGTTCCCACAATAAATGAGAATCTTTTGGCAATCGAAAGTAATTGCTGATCATTCCATACGGCATTTCTGGCTGATTTTGTTCGCAGCCGTCGTCAGCGGACTACTTTTTCGGTAGCATCCACCTTCCAGCGCAGAGGCATTCGATATGAACCATTTCAAGGCGCCCTTAGACCAGGCCGAAATCATCCGAGCAGTGGAAGTCGTTCGGCGCGATGCAGGGCTCGACGAATCCGCCTGGTTCGAAACCATCAGCCTCGACGAATCGGGGCGTTTCGAGCAACAACGCGGCGCCTACGTCTGCTGCTACGAACCCACCACCAACCGCACCCTGAGCGGCATAGTGCTGTTCGACCAGGACGCCCTGCACGACTGGCGCGCAATCGAAGCCGGCCAGGCGCGCATCGTTCCCGACGAATTCCTCATGGCCTGCAAGCTTGCGCGCGAGAACGACGAGTTTCTAGCGGCGCTTAAAAAACGTGGCCTCGATGACGCCTCGCGGGTGCTGATCGAAAGCTGGTCGCCGGGGAATTTTGGCAATCCTGAAGAACAGGACCTGCGCATCGCCTACGGTCACTGCTGGTTGATGAACGATGCCGGTGACAATCCTTATGCGCGCCCCATCTCCAACCTGCACCCGGTATTCGACCTGGCCGCGCGCGAGATCATCCGCATCGACGATTTCGGCGTGGTGCCAATACCGCCGGATCCCGGCCCGATCCGCCGCACCGAGCAGCGCGACAATCTGCGCGAAATTGCCATCACTCAGCCTGATGGCCCAAGCTTCGAGGTTGACGGCTACCACGTGCGCTGGCACGACTGGGAACTGCAGGTGGGTTTCGCGCAGCGCGACGGGCTGGTGCTTTACGACATCGGCATCCGCGACCAGGGACGCCTGCGCCCGATCATGAAACGCGCCTCGATGGCGGAAATGGTGGTGCCTTACGGCGATCCACGCGGCGCCAGTTTTCGCCGCAATGCCTTCGACACGGGTGAATACGGTATCGGCGGTTCGCTGGATTCGCTGTCGCTGGGTTGCGATTGCCTCGGCCACATTCACTACTTCGACGTCTGCACCCATGACTGGCAAGGCGAACCCAGCCTGATCAAAAACGCGGTCTGCATGCACGAAGAAGACTACGGCATCCAGTGGAAATACTCGGTGCCGGGCGCAGGCCAGAGCACAGTGACACGCTCGCGCCGGCTGGTGGTGTCGTCCATTGCAACAATTGGCAACTATGTCTATGGATTCTTCTGGTACTTTTATCTCGACGGCACCATCGGGGTCGAGGTCAAGGCGACCGGCATCCCGTTTCCATCCGCAATGGAAAATGGTCAGCCGAGCCCTTATGGCCGCCAGATCGGCAACCAGGTCGAATCGCACGTACACCAGCACGTGTTCAGCTTTCGTTTCGACATGGCGCTCGACGGTGAGCACAACTCGGTCAGCGAAATGAATTTCAGGCCCGCCCCGGCAGGCGCCGACAACCCTCACGGCAATGCCATTCTCAGCGAGGAAACGCGTTTCCACAGCGAACTCCAGGCGCAGCGTGAAATCGATGCCCGCCAGGCGCGCTACTGGCGGGTGTTGAACCCGAAAGTCCACAATCGTTACGGCGAACCGGTCGCTTACAAACTGCAACCGGGAACCAACGCCTTCCCGCTGCAACACCCGGACTCATCGGTCGGTCAGCGCGCCGCGTTCATGTACAAGCACCTGTGGGTGACCCGCCACGACGCCGACGAACTCTATCCGGCCGGCTGGTTTCCCAACCAGCACGCCGGCGGCGACGGCCTGCCCAAATGGACCTCGGCCGATCGCGCCATCGACGACGAGCACATCGTGATCTGGCATACGGTCAATTACCATCACTGGCCGCGCCCCGAAGACTGGCCGGTACAACCGACCGTGTACGTCGGCTTTCACTGGATGCCCGACGGCTTCTTCGACGAGAATCCGACCATGAACCTGCCGCACAGGTAGGCGCCGAATGCATCCCGGCTGATCCCACGCTGATGCGCCCGATAAGCTTCCTCGTCGTCGCGATTGCCGTCGCCTGTGTCGCCTTGTTCCTGCTGCTACCGATGTCGAAGATAGCGCAGCATGCAAACCGCATCGAAGCGCCACCCGAGCCACCCACACCACTTGCCGAGAGCGCCGCTGAACAACCGGCCCTGGTGAGGACATTTACCACGACCCCCGCAAAGCCCGAAGCCAGTACCGAAAGCGTGACCGACCCGGCACCTGCCGAGCCTGGCGTAAGCGTCAGCGGACAGGTCGGTGATACCTCGGGTGCGTCGCTCGCCGAGGTCAAAATCGAACTGCAGAACAAGGGATTCGATGGCGAAGAAATTGTAACCGTCCAGGTCGAAAGCGACCTGCATGGAAACTTCAGCTTGCAGCTGGTTCCAGCGCGCCAGTATCGGTTGTCGATCCAGGCAGCGGGCAATTATGCCGGTTACCTGCTCGATGGTTTCACCGATGCCAACGCCGATTTATTGCAGGATATCCTGCTCGAGCGCGTCGAACTGGTGGATATCGATGGTTTGATTGTCGACGCCAACTCGGCGCCCGTGGCCGACTTCGAACTGCACTTGCGCCACCTGAACCTGGTTTTTCCCGAGCGCGTCATCCGCAGCGATTCCAGCGGCTATTTCAGCCTCAGGGGATTTCCCGCGGGTGAATGGCGCATCGCCACCAACCAGTCGGATTACTACCGCATCAAGGGGCTGGAATTGCGCCCTGGCGAGTATCGCAACCTCACCTTGATGATTGACCGAGGGAATTATCACCTGGCCGGATGGGTGCGCGACAGGGACGGTATTCCACTCGAAGCAGTAACCGTCACCGTGAAATCGGCGTTCGCCACCGATGAGTATCACTCCTATTCCTTTCGCTCGGTGGCGACCGATGCCAACGGTGCGTTTCAGTTTGCCGACCTCGGCGGTCATCCGTTGACCCTGGCGGTACAGGCGCAGGGTTTCAAGACGACCATCAAAAAGCACCAGCTGGAAACCTTTGCGGAATCTATCGACCTGGTGCTCGAGCGCGAATGAAACGCCGCAGGTCAGGTTTCCTCACGGCGCGGCAGCGATTATCCGCGCCATGACCTGCTCCGATACCCGCCACAGACCAGTATCGTAGTTGCCGGCAAAAATGGTCACCACCAGGTCCCGCTCGGGCACGATGAACAGGCGTTGCCCGCCAAGTCCTACTCCGACAATCGCACTGTATTCACCGTAGCTGCCGGTAAAATTACCATGCCACCATTGGTAGCCATAACCGTAGATGCCGTCCAGGCTCCAGTTTGGAAAACTTTGTTCGGTGTGACGCCTGGTGGATATCTCTATCCATTTACGCGGCACCACCTGGCGCCCGCGCCAGCGGCCCTGGTCCAGCACCAGCGCGCCTAGTTTCAACAGGTTGCGGCCCGAGGCGCGCAGTCCACTCGAAGCACTCGGTAAAGTTGAACGGTTTCGCCAGATTCCAAGCCCGTGCCATTCGACCTCGCTTTCACCGATGCCAAGCGGTACGGCCAGCGCCTGGTAGGCAAACTCTAGAAAATCCTGACCGCTGACTTTTTCGATCACCGCAGCCAGCACCAGGGTCATGCCACCGTTGTAGAACCAGCGCTCGCCAGGTTGGCTGTACAGCGGTTTGCCGAGTGCATAGCGAACCGGATCGGGCGTGTTGTGCATGCGCCGCGCATCGTTTAAGTGGCTCGTATAGGGCACCGTCATTTCATTCCATTCGAAGCCCGCCGTCATGGTCAAAACGTGATGCAAGGTGACCCGCTCGACCCCGGGTGCAACCTCGCCCAACAGTTCCGGAAAATAATCCAGAATCGGTCGATCCAGTGCCGCTGCAAAGTCGTCGCCGAGCGCGATGCCGAGCAGCAGCGAGGTCACACTCTTCGAAATCGAACGCAGATCGTGGCGACTGTCGACGTCAAACTCGCGATAGCCGCTGGTACCACCCAGATCCAGTCGTCACCGGCCAGGTATTTTTCGAACACCAGCCGGGCACCTTGCTCCACCAGCACCATGTGAATTTTCGGAAAGGCACCGGCTTCGAGATCCGCATCGAGGCGCCGCATGGCTGCGACATCGAAACCACTGCCGTCGAGCGTTATCCGGGTCCAGTCGTGATCGCGATTCAAAGCGGAATTGGTTAAACTGGACGGCACGCTGCTGGCGCATCCCTGCATCAGTAGCAACAGGCAGACAATCAGACAGGCAGGCAGGCGAAACATGCATACAAAATACCTGCAATCCCTGGGCCTGGCAATTCGATGACCCACAGGAGCCAGCATGACGACTGACCAACCCAATATCCTCGTGATCCAGGCCGATCAGCTGGCAGCTAAATATCTCGGCGCCTATGGTTATCCGATCGCCAGCACCCCACACATCGATTCGCTGGCGGCGACGGGTACCGTGTTTGACGCGGCCTATACGAATTTCCCGCTGTGTGCGCCATCGCGCTTCTCGATGATGTCCGGACAGCTTGCCTCCAGCATCGAGGCCTTCGATAACGGCGCCGAGTTCACCTCATCGATCCCGACCTTCGCCCATTACCTGCGCAATCTCGACTACCAGACTTGCCTGGTTGGCAAGATGCACTTCGTCGGCGCCGACCAGTTGCACGGCTTCGAACAGCGCCTGACCACCGACATTTACCCGGGCGACTTCGGCTGGACCGGCGACTGGACCGAGGTCAGGCCCAAGTTTGGCAATGATGTAATCACTTTTACCGATGCCGGCATCTGCAAGCGTAACGTACAGATCGAATACGACGACGAGGTTTGCCATCGCGCACGTCGCAAGATTTACGACCTGGCGCGCGCCAAAGACGAGCGGCCATTTCTGCTTTTCACCTCGTTTACCCATCCGCACGACCCGTTTCAATGCCGCCAGGAACACTGGGACCGCTATCGGCACGACGATGTCGGGCTACCCGCGGTAAATACTGCGCAAGCGGACATGGATCCCTACAGCCTGCGCCTGATCGCCCAGTACGGTCTTAACGGCAAACCACCAGGCGACGAGCAAATACGCGTCGCCCGGCACGCCTATCTCGGCTCGATCAGTTATCTCGACGACCTGGTCGGTGAATTAATCGCAGTACTCAAGGACAGTGGCCTGTACGACAACACCGTCATCATCTTCACCACGGATCACGGCGAAATGCTCGGCGAGCACGGCTTGTGGTACAAGAAATCGTTTTTCGAGGAAGCCTGCCGCATCCCGCTGATCATCAGCCATCCGCAGCTCGCCGAACGTCGGGTCGATGCTAACGTGTCGCTGGTTGACCTGTTGCCGACACTGCTCGATATCGCCGGGGACAAAACCCAAAGCAGTCTTGTCGACCCGATTGCCGGCCACAGCTTGTGGGGGTTGGTCAATGATCCGTCCAGCGACTGGAATTTTCCGGTGTACGCCGAAAACCTGGCTGAAGGTGCGGCGACGCCGTTGTTGATGGTGAAGCAGGACCAGGTTAAATACATCTACAGTGCGATCGAATCCCACCAGCTGTTCGACCTCGCGGTCGATCCGCACGAACAGACCAATCAGATCGACAATCCGGATTACCTCGCGGTGCGTACCGTGCTTGCCGATCTGATCGAGAAAAAGTGGGACAACGAGAGCCTGACGCGCGACATCCTCGCCAGCCAGCGGCGCCGCAAGTTTCTACGCGAAGTGCTGGCCAAAGGACAATTGCAGGACTGGGACTTCCGCGCGGCGGACGAACTCGAGCAACACTGCCTGCGCGCCGACAAGGTCTATTCAAAATGGGCCTACCAGGACATCGTCGATTATCGCTTTCCGGAGGAATGAACATGGCTGGATTACGTGAACTTGCGGCGGCGCTGCAAACTGGCCAGACCAGCGCCAGCGAACTGGTGGAAAACGCGCTCGCGCGCGCGCAGAAATCGCAGTCTGTGTTTACCGCGATTAACCCGGGGCTCGCCAGCCTCGCCGCGGCCATCGACCGCGCGCGGCAGAAATCACCGCGGCAATCGCCGCTCGCAGGAATTCCCATCGCACTCAAGGATCTGTTTAACATACGTAATGAGAAAACCCTGGCCGGATCGATAGTGCGCCGGCATTACGCGCAACCCGAGGACGCTGACGCGGAGGTTGTCGCACCGCTGCGTGCTGCCGGGCTGCTGTTCTTGGGGCGTACCAACATGAGCGAATTCGCTTATTCAGGCATCGGTAAAAACCCGCACCATGGAACGCCGCTGTGCATCTGGGATCGCGCTACTGGACGCCTGCCGGGCGGTTCGTCGTCGGGTAGCGCCGTGGCCGTGGCCGAGGGCATCGTGCCGGCAACCCTGGGGTCGGATACAGCGGGCTCCTGTCGAATTCCCGCCGCTTTCAATGGCGTGGTTGGCGTCAAGCCGAGCTTCGGTCGCATGTCATTGACGGGAATTTACCCGTTGTCGCCGACCCTGGATGCGCCCGGGCCTATCGCCATCGACGTCGATAGTTGCTACATCCTCGACCAGTTGATGTGTGGCCGCAGCAAGCCCGATGCAAAATTACCACGCCTGCAGCCCGCAAAACTTGCGCAGCTCAAACTGCTGATCCCCGATTCGCGCGTGATGCAGGCGCTGGATGACGAAGTACAATCCGCATTCGCCACGGCAATCGAGGCCTTATCAAAAGCTGGCGCCGACATCCGCCAGCTCCCCATGCCCCTGCTCGATCGTTGTGACGATTTCTTTATCCAGCGGCCAGTGGTGGTGCGGGAAGTCTGGGACCATCACCGCGACATGCTGGAAAAACACCTGGACGAGTATGACCCCTTTGTCGGCGTGCGCATGCGCACGGGTTCTGACATCAGCGACGCCGAGCAACAATCCCGCCAGCGTGATCGCAATCTACTGGTGGAGGAATTCGAACGCGAGTTTGCCGACTTGCAGGTCGATGCGTTGATCTATCCGACGGTAGCCTGCGTGCCACCGCCTGTATCAGCCACTGAGGATGCCGAGGAAGCGCGCCTGGTCAACCTGCGCTGCCTGCGCAATACAGCTACCGTCAATTACTTCAATGGCTGCGCCATCAGTCTGCCCTGTCACCAACAGGGCGAAGCGCCGGTCGGCTTGATGCTGGCAGCCGCCAACGGCGACGACGAAGCGCTCTACCGTGCAGCAGCCGCCATCGAAGCCGCACTCCCCCGCTGACGCTGCCGGCACCCCCTTTCCCGTCATTCCCACCTCCTTATTACGTCATTCCCCGATGCGTCGGACCGGGGAATGACAATATTGCAGGAGAATGACAGTAACTACTTGCGCAGGGTGATCGGCGTATTGGCCCAGACGACCAGCGTGTCTTCGTGCGTGGACGGGTTGGCGTAGCGATGGCGTAAGTTGCTCTTGAAGGAAAAACTGTCACCCGCTTCGAGCAGGTGCACACGCTCCTCGATGGTCAGTTCGAGCTGGCCGGCTAACACCAGTCCCGCTTCTTCGCCATCGTGGGCATAGCGATCATCACCGGTCGAAGCACCCGGTTCGTAACGCGATATACCCAGCGCCAGCTCACCGTTGAGATTAGCCGACAACAGGTGATCGTGTAAGCCGAGATACTCGGTGCCACTGAGTTTCGAATAAGTCAGTTGACGCCGGTTCGGCTGGCGCACGATGTGTTCGCGTTCCTCGGGCGAACCGTTGACATCTTCCGGAAAAAACCAGCCGATGTGAACCCCGAGCACCTCCGATATATCCTGTAGTGCAGCCACCGAAGGCCGCGTCAGGTTGCGTTCCACCTGGCTCAAAAAACCGACCGATTTGCCCGTCGCAAGCGCCAGTTTCTGCAGTGTTATGCCACGCACCTTGCGCAACTGACGAATCTCGTTACCGAGGTCAGCCAGCGGCTGGTTAGCAGATCGTGCTGCGTTGGCGGCCATCTACAAACACCTCGCGAGCTGCCAGCCTTCGAGCACCGCTTCCTCGACCGTGCGCGGCGCCATGGCATCGCCGATGCGAGTCACGCTCATGCCAGGTCGCGCCTCGATCCAGTCGCAGTCGCGATTCGACGCGGACGCGTAACAGGTGACGATGGTATCAACCTCGTCGCAGACGATGGCTTCACCCCCGGTCATATGCTGGAAGAAAGCGCTACCGTCGACGCCACCGCAGAAGCGGGCGTAGGGAATCATTTCGACGCCGAGACCATGCAACACGCCGATCCACTGGTCGCGCACGATGCCCTGGATCGATTCGCCGGCGACGCTGCCCCCCGATAGCAAGCGCACGTAATGGCCGTCGCGCGCGAGCTTCTCGGCAACACCAAGCGCAGACCAGTCGCAAGACCAGTCGGCAATCACCACGCGTTTACCGGGGATAACGTCGCCGCGAATAACCGACCAGGCATCAATCATTTCGATACCTTCCACTTCGACCTCCGGCAGTCGGGTGCTGGCGCCGATCGCAATCACCACGTGATCAGGGGCAATCGCCTCGCAGCGCAGCTTTGTCCACGTGCGAGTTCAGCGTTATCGCCACTCCCGCGCGTTCCAGCTCGTGCACCAGGTTGGTCGTCACCCCGCCAAATTCAGCACGCCCGGGCAACGCCTCGGCGAGATTGACCTGCCCGCCGAGGCGCGCTTCGTGCTCATGCAGCTCGACCAGGTGACCGCGCTCGCGCCGCGACCACCGCGGCCTTCATGCCCGCGGGGCCAGCGCCGATGACCAGGATTTTTTGCGCCGTTGCCGCGGGTTCGCTAACCCCAAACGCAAGCTCGCGCCCGCTGACCGGGTTCTGAATGCAGGAAACCGGGAAATGCGCCAGGCGATGCCCGACACAGGCCTGGTTGCAACCGATGCAGGCGCGAATATCGTCGGCGCGACCGGCGGCCATCTTGTTGACGAACTCGGGGTCGGCGATCAGCGCACGCGCCAGACCGATCATGTCCGCTTTACCGTCAGCGAGGATGGCCTCGGCCAGCTGCGGCTGATTGATGCGCCCGGCGACCAACACCGGCTTGTTGACCGCCTGCTTCAAACGGGCGGCATCGTCGGCCACAAAACCGCTGGCCACCGACATCGGTGGAAACACGTGAATCCAGCCATCGGGCGATGCCGAACTACCCGAGATCACGCTGAAATAGTCGACGTGCCCGTCAGCTTCCAGTCGCTGGCACACCTCGATCATGGTGCTCGCGGGATAACCGTTATCGCGTTTCTCATCCAGCGTCACGCGCACGCCAAGGGTTCGCTCTGGCGCCGATGCGCTTACGGCAACGGGTCACTATCTCGCGCAACAGGCGCATGCGGCCTTCGGCATCGCCGCCGAACTCGTCGTCGCGACGATTGGTGTGCGGATTGAGAAATTGCGGAATCAGGTAGCCCATGCTGGCGAGTATCTCGACCCCGTCGAGATTGGCCGCCGCCAGCCTAGCGGCGGCATCGGCGTAGCTGTCGATAATTTCCCAGACCATCTCGTTCGGCATCGGCATCGGCACCACGCGATAGCGCTCGTCGGGCACGTCGGAAGCGGAGTAACTCAGCGGGCGCGAACCATCGTGGCTCAGGCGCACGCCGCGCCCGGCATGAAACAACTGCCCGAACACCGGCGTACCTTCCGCCCGGCAACTCTCGCCGAGCCGCTGCATGCCGTCGATGATGCGATCGCTACCCGCGTACAGAAACGATTCCTCGAAACCGTAACTGGGGTGCACGGTCATGCCTTCGAGAATGATCAGGCCCGCGCCGCCACGCGCACGCGCTCTGTGATAAGCGATCAACTCGTCGGTGACGTGCCGCCGTGACCCAGCGAGGTACCGTGCGGGGGATTGAAGACACGGTTACGTATCCGCGTCGGACCCAGCTCCAGGGGCTGCAGCAACTGTTCGTACATCGGTTCCCGGTGCGTAAATATCGCTTGCGAAAAATGAAAAATTAGCATTAAATTTTCATTTATGCAAAATATCGCAATACTATTTTCATTCGATAATCGCGATCCATGGCCCGGCTAAGCGCAGCCCAGCAACAGGTTCAGCGTGATTTCCTGCGCGAACTCGATGACGGTCGACTCGACAGGCCGGTGGCCGAGGGTTCAGCCCTGCCCAACCTGGCTTACACCTGCCCCGATTATTACCAGCTCGAACAACAGACCCTGTTTCACGACAACTGGGTGTTTGCCGGTTTTGCGCATCAGTTCGCGCAGTCGGTGACATGCAACCGGTCGAGGTATCCGGGCAGCCACTGGTGCTGGTGCGCGACGAAAACGCCATCATCCGCGCTTTTCACAACGTCTGCCGACATCGCGGCGCCCAACTGGTGAGCGAGTGCCGCAACAGCCGCAAGTTCATCTGCCCAAATCATTCCTGGAGCTACAGCCTGTCCGGCCAGTTGATCGCGACGGCCGCACTTTCACGGTGGCGAACGCCACGACGTCAACAAAGCGGCAGCCATCGCGCCGACCTCGCCGCGGTTCGCTGCGTCACCTGGCACGACTGGGTGTTCGTCAACCTGGGCGGCGATGCGGACGATTTCGATGCCTGTATCGCGCCGATCGAGCGCAAGCTCGAAGGTTATGATCTCGGCGCGATGCGCTTTTGTGAAGCGCTCGAATTCGACCTGCAGGCCAACTGGAAGCTGCCGATCGAGAATTTCATCGAGCCCTACCACGTATTTTCCTGCCATCCCTGGCTGAACGATTTCGTCGGTATGGATGAACGCGAACCGCCTGGTTTCGAAGACAGGGTGTTGTCCTGCGGCTATCGTTTTCAAAAGCCCGACCCCGCGCGCGGCGGGCAGTTGCCCTGGTTTCCGAACCTGCCGGCGGACAAGCAGAACCGCGGCGACTGGTTCGTGCTGTTTCCCAATTTCGGCTTCGAAATATTTCCCGACCAGGTGGACGTCTTCGTCGCCTGGCCGCAGGCCGCCGATCGCTGCCGCGAAACCATCGCGCTGTATTTCGTCGATGACGGCGCCAGCGCCGAAAAATATGCCGAGGCGCGGCGCTACGTGGTCGAGAACTGGAACGATCTCAACCACGAGGACATCGGCATCATCGAGCGCATGCAGGCCGGGCGTCGTTCCGATGGTTTCGACGGCGGCGTGCTGTCGCCCTACTGGGATCCGGTGCAACAGCATTTCGCGCGCCTGGTCGGCGCTGCAATCAGGCAAGGTAAGGACTGCGAACCTTGATCCACATCAATGCGGATAGGACGATGCACGGTAACATTAGCGCATCAATTGAAGCTGCTCATGGCGATGCCGAAAATCTCTCTTTTTCACCAGGACCTGATCACCCGATACGATAAGCCCGGTCCGCGCTACACCTCTTACCCGCCGGCAACCGAGTTTCACCCCGGCATCGGCGAATCCGATTACCGCGACTGGGCGCGACAAAGCAACGAGGAACCTATTCCCAGGCCACTGTCGCTTTACTTTCACATCCCGTTTTGCAGTTCGATCTGTTACTACTGTGCCTGCAACAAGATCATCACCAAACGCAAGGAACGCGCCGAACCCTATTTGCGCGACCTGCACCGCGAAATAGAAATCCAGGCCAGCCTGTTCGACGCCGATCGCGAGGTGCGCCAAATGCATTGGGGTGGCGGCACACCCGGATTCCTGTCACAGCAACAAAGTGCAGAACTGATGGAGCAAATTACGCGCCACTTCAACTTGCGCAGCGGCGTTGGCAACGACTATTCGATCGAGCTCGATCCGCGGGTCGTCGATGCGGGCGATATCGCCAACCTGCGCCAGATCGGTTTCAACCGCATCAGCCTCGGGGTGCAGGACCTGGATCCCAAAGTACAACAGGCGGTCAATCGGATACAGAGCTTCGAGACCACCGCGGCGGTGATCGACAGCAGTCGTCAGCATGGATTCCGCTCGGTCAATATTGACCTGATCTACGGCCTGCCCCACCAGACCCGGCAAAGTTTCGCCGACACGCTACGGCAGATTATCGAGCTTACTCCCGATCGCATCGCGCTGTACAACTACGCGCACCTGCCTCATCGTTTCCCGCCGCAGCGGCGCATCCAGGCAGAGGATCTGCCGGACGCGGCCAGCAAGCTGGATATCCTGCACGCTGCAATTGACCAGCTGATGGACGCGGGCTATGAATACATTGGCATGGATCATTTTGCCAGGGCCAACGATGAACTCGCCATCGCGCAACGCAACCGCAGCCTGCAGCGTAATTTCCAGGGTTACTCGGCCCACGCGCAATGCGATTCCATTGGATTTGGCGTTTCCGCGATCAGCCATGTCGCCGACAACTTCAACCAGAACACCCTCGATCTCGATGCCTATCACGAAAGCCTCGCACGCTCGGCGCTGCCGGTGATACGCGGATATCTGAGTACGCAGGATGACTTGCTGCGACGCGACATCATTCAGCAACTGACCTGCCACTTCAGGCTCGATACGCAGGCCATTTCGCGCAGCTGGAACATTGACTTCAATCACTACTTTGCCACCGAACTGACGCAACTGGCGGACATGATAAAGGACGGGCTGATGACTATCGATGATGATGAAATCGTGGTGCAACAAGCGGGCCGCATACTGGTACGTAATATCTGCATGATCTTCGATCGCTTCCAGCAACAAGCCAAAACCCAAAACGCTTTCTCACGCACGATTTAGCGCGAATTGATCCAGGTCAATTACGCTCAAGTTCGGCAGGCATAAACTGCTACTCGACTCCTACTCTTAGTCACATTAGAGTACTTAAGCCGGCCCACTTCGTCGGCTTTCTTTTGCCTGATCGTCGCGCCGATCGACGATTCGTTCTTCGTCCATGAGGATGCTGTGCGCCGGGCCTTCGAGATCGTCGAACTGCCCGGAGCGGACTGCCCAGAACAAGATCCATACGATCAATCCCAGCAGGACCAGTGAAATCGGAATCAACAGGTAAATGATTTCCATCAGCGCGTCAGCCGCATCGCATTCAACACCACCAGCAGGGAACTCAACGACATGCCCAGCGCTGCCAGCCACGGTGCGACCAGCCCCATGGCCGCGGCCGGGATAGCAGCAAAATTATAGAGCAGCGCCCAGCCCAGGTTCTGGCAGGACGATGCGGCGTGTTTTGGTGGCCATGGCGAAGATCTGGCTAATCTCCGACAGCTTGTCGCGCATCAATACGATGTCGGCGTTGACCTTGGCGAGCGAACTGGCGCCGGCCATCGCAATCGATACGTCCGCACCCGCCAGCACCGGTGCGTCATTGATGCCGTCACCGACCATCAGCACCACCGCGCCAGCGGCCTGCATTTCCTGCACCGCAGCGATTTTTGCCTGCGGGGTCAACTGCGCGCGACAATCGTGGATTCCGATCTGCCGTGCGACCCGTTGCGCCACCGGCTCTCGGTCACCGGTCATCAACAATACTTCCTTGCCCTGCGCCTGCAGCGCCGCCACACTGGCGATTGCATCGCCGCGCAGTTCATCGGTAAAGGTAAACATCGCCAGCGCCTGCTCGGCATTTACCAGTAGCACCGCGGTAACCGCCTCGGCTTCGAGGCTGTCGAGCCAGTCCGGAGGTAACGCGACACCCGTTTCACGGATGACGAACTCGGCGCTACCAATCCAGTATTCACGGCCCTCGATACGGCCGCGCAAACCGCCACCCGCAACGTTGTTCACACTATCCACAACGACCTGTGATTCACCGTGGGTTACGCGCGACAACGCGCGCGCCAGCGGATGCGCAGAGTGCTTTTCCAGCGCTGCCGCTAGCGCCAGGCATTCGCCACTGGCGAGGGTCGAATTGCAGCGCACCCGGTTGAGGCTCGGAATACCGCGGGTCAGCGTGCCGGTTTTGTCGAACACCACGTGTGTGACCTGGTTCAGCGTTTCCAGCGCGGTGGCGCGCTTCACCAGCAACCCCTGCAGCTGCAGTTTGCCAAGCGTGGCGCTGATGGCGGTAGGTGTGGCCAATGACAGGGCACAGGGACAACTGACGATGAGCACCGCCAGTGCAATCTCGAACCACAGCGGCGAATCGGCGAGCCACCAGTAACTGCCCACCGCTACCACGATCAACAACACCAGGCTGATGAATCGAGCGGCGACACGATCGGCGAGTTGCGCCAGCGCTGGCTTGTCGGCCTGGGCACGCTCGATGCTACGCTGGATCTCGGCCATCACCGTATCGGCGCCGGTCGCGCGAACTTCCATCTGTAAGGACTGACTGACGTTGATACTGCCGCCGAACAGGCGATCGCCGGGACGCTTGTCGAGTGGACTGGCTTCGCCGCTCAACAGTGATTCATCCAGAGCCGAGAATCCGTGCAGTATGACGCCATCGGCCGGCACGGTTTCGCCCGGGCGGACGAGTACCCGCTCCCCAACGCGCAGCGTATTGGCGGCCACCGTCGTCAGCTCATCGGTATCGGCATTGATTCGCGACGCGGTCAATGGCAAGGCCTGCACCAGGCGCTCTACCGAGGCCGCGCAACGCTGGCGTGCCATGGTTTCAAAGTAGCGGCTCGCCGACAGGAAAAAAACGAACATCACCACCGAATCGAAATAGATTTCGCCCTGGCCGCTGAAGGTCGCCAGGCAACTGCTGGCAAAGGCAATCAGGATGGCAACGCTCACCGGCAAATCCATGCTCACCTGGCGTTGCCTGAGGTCGCGCATGGCGGCCTTGAAAAAAGGTAGCGCCGCGTAGCCCACCACGGGCAGCGTCAAGCCGAGACAAAGCCAGCGAAACAATTGCACAAAGCCAGCTTCCATACCGGACCAGGCCCCGGCATACAGACTGATGGACAACATCATCACCTGCATACCGAACAGGCCGGCGACCGCCAGCCGGCGCTGCTGCGCGCGCCGTTCGCGGTGATCGCGCTGCTGTTGTTGTCCCGGGTCATAGGGTAATGCGCGATAGCCGATGCGGTGTATCGCCTGCAGAATTTCGCTGAGCTTGATGCGCCCGGAATTCCAGCGCAGCAGCGCGCGCTGGGTGGTGTAGTTGACCCGTACCTGCTCGACCCCCGGCAGTTTAGCGATGGTTTGCTCGATGAGCCAGATACAGGCCGCGCAGGTAATGCCTTCGAGCATCAGGCTGATTTCGCAAACCTCCCCCGGCAGCCGGTGCAGGTACTGACGCTGAATTTCAGCGTCGTCATAGATTTCGCTCTCGCGAATAAATTCGGGAACCAGCAGCTCGCCGGTCGGCGCGACCTCGGTACGTACCCGGTAAAAATTCTCGTGACCGGCAGCAATGATGGCCTGCGCCACGGCCAGGCAACCGTGACAGCAAAGCGAACGCTCGGCGCCATCGATGGTCAGCCGCAGGTCGGGACCCGCAGAGGCTGGCAATCCGCAATGAAAACAATGGCTGTCCGCGGTGATAGCGGCAGTCAAGGGCGGATATTGTGCAAGGGTCGATGCCATATCCCGGTCTCGGCAAATAGTTGAATGCACAGGATGTACAGTCCGGCTACCGATGCAATATTAACCTGATATTAACTTGACCTGAATCAATACCCCGGTCCCTCCACCGGGAATAATCCCCTGAATAATAATCTTGATCCAATCCAGGCTTGGTTAACTATGTTCATTCAGCACATCATTGGCCTCTTCAGCGATCCTGCGCGACAGTGGGAAAAAATTCGCGACCAGTACCAGAGCGGTAGTGGCGGTCCGGTGGGTCACATTTTGATCCTCGCGCTGGTACCGGCAATCTCGGGTTACATCGGCACCACCCAGGTCGGCTGGCGCATCGGCGTAGGCGACCCCATCCGCATTACCGGCGATTCGGCGCTGGTGATCGCCATCATTTACTACATCGCGCTGCTGGTTGGCGTGGTTTCCATCGGCTGGGTCATCCACCTGCTGGGCAAGGCCTACGAACTGGTCAAGCCGTTACCGCTGTGCATCGCGCTCGCCGCCTACACCGCAACCCCCCTGTTCCTGATCGGCATCATGCAGGTTTACCCGGTGCTGTGGCTGAACCTGATAATTGGCCTGCCGGCGCTTGCCTATACCGTCTACCTGCTTTACTCGGGACTGCCCATCATGATGCAGATTCCTGCCGAGCGCGGCTTTGTTTACTCCTCGGCGGTACTCGCGGTTGGACTGGTGGCGCTGGTGGCGATGCTGGCGATGACCGCGCTGCTGTGGGGATTTGGCCTGCAACCGGTTTTTACCTATTGATGGCCGCTTGCAGCCCATCGACTCACCCGCCTGATGTCAGTCAATTCCCGAGGACGCCTTAGATGAAGAACGCAGAAACCTACAATTACACGGTCGTGCGGCAATTCGCGATCATGACCATCGTGTGGGGCCTGGTCGGTATGTCAATCGGCGTTTTGATCGCGGCGCAGTTAGCCTGGCCAGCGCTCAATTTCGACATTCCGTGGCTGACCTTCAGCCGCCTGCGGCCATTGCACACCAACGCGGTTATCTTCGCCTTCGGTGGCTGCGCATTGTTCGCCTGTTCCTACTACGTGGTACAGCACACCTGCCACGTCAAGCTGGCCTTTCCTGCACTCGCCGCTTTCACCTTCTGGGGCTGGCAGGCGGTAATCGTACTGGCCGCAATTACCTTGCCGCTGGGCATTACCTCCAGCAAGGAATACGCCGAGCTGGAATGGCCCATCGATATCCTCATCACGCTGGTCTGGGTCAGTTACGCGATAGTGTTCTTTATCACCATCGCCAAACGCCGCATCCCGCACATCTACGTCGCCAACTGGTTTTTCGGCGCCTTCATTATCACCGTCGCGGTGCTGCACATCTTCAACAGCGCTGCCCTGCCGGTTTCTTTGTGGAAGTCCTACTCGGCCTACGCCGGGGTGCAGGATGCCATGGTGCAGTGGTGGTACGGGCACAACGCGGTCGGCTTTTTCCTTACCGCGGGCTTTCTCGGCATCATGTATTACTTCGTGCCCAAGCAGGCCGGACGGCCGATATATTCCTACCGCCTGTCCGTGGTGCACTTCTGGGCGCTGGCGTTCACCTACATCTGGGCCGGACCGCATCACCTGCACTACACCGCGCTGCCCGACTGGGCGCAATCGCTCGGCATGGTGATGTCGCTGATCCTGCTGGCGCCGTCCTGGGGCGGCATGATCAACGGCATCATGACGCTGTCCGGCGCCTGGCATAAGTTGCGCACCGATCCGGTGTTGCGCCTGCTGATCGTCTCCATTTCGTTTTACGGCATGTCTACTTTCGAAGGTCCGATGATGGCGATCAAGACGGTCAACGCGCTGTCGCACTACACCGACTGGACCATCGGCCACGTGCATTCGGGCGCGCTCGGCTGGGTTGCGCTGATCTCCATGGGCGCGATGTACTACCTGATCCCGCGTCTGTTCGGGCGTGAGCTGTACAGCCTCAAGCTGGTCGAGCTGCACTTCTGGAGCGCGACCATCGGCATCGTGCTCTACATCAGTTCGATGTGGGTGGCCGGCATCATGCAGGGCCTGATGTGGCGCGCGGTCAACACCGACGGCACGCTTACCTACAGCTTCGTCGAATCGGTGCAGGCGATGCACCCTTACTACATCGTACGCACCCTGGGCGGCGCCTGCTTCCTGTTCGGCGCCGTGGTCATGGCTTACAACCTTTGGCGCAGCATTGCCGATGCCAAACCGGTGGAAGTTGAAATTCCCGCACCGGCAAGCGCCCACTGAGCGCGGAGGACATCAGCATGGCAACAGCACACGAAAAAGTAGAAAAGAACATCGGCCTGATGATTATCCTGATCATCGTCGTCATCTCCGTCGGCGGACTGGTGCAGATCGTTCCCCTGTTCTTCCAGGACTCGCTGACCGAACCGGTGGCTGGCTTGAAACCCTATTCGGCATTGCGCCTGGAAGGGCGCGATATCTACATACGCGAAGGCTGCTAACACCTGTCATTCGCAAATGATTCGCCCATTTCGCGCCGAAACCGAGCGCTACGGCCACTACTCGGTGGCGGGTGAATTCGTCTATGACCGCCCGTTCCTGTGGGGCTCGAAACGCACCGGCCCCGATCTGCACCGCGTCGGCGGGCGCTACAGCGACGATTGGCACCGCGTACACCTGATCAACCCGCGCGACGTGGTGCCGGAATCGATCATGCCGGGCTATCCCTGGCTTGCGCACAACAAGCTCGATGGTGGCGACATTCAAACCAAGCTGGAAACCCTGCAAACACTGGGGGCGCCCTATAGCGACGCCGAGATCGAGGCCGCCCCGAAGGCGCTCGAGGAAAAGACTGAACTCGATGCACTGATCGCCTACCTGCAGGGCCTCGGCATCGAACTGCAAACGAGGAAATGAGCATGGACTTCTCCCTGATTCAATCGCTGTGGTCGATCGTGGTTCTGGTGACCTTCCTCGGTATCGTCTGGTGGGCTTATAGCGGCAGGCGCAAAGCCGCGTTTGACGAGGCGTCACGCCTGCCTTTCGACGACGATGTACCTAACGACCTCGACCAGCCCGTTGCGGCAAAAGCCGATTCGCCCAACAAACCTGCGGAGTAAACAGATGGCCGATTTCAACAGCGAATTCTGGCACTGGTATATCACTATCCTGACCATTCTCAGCATCCTTGCCTGCATCTGGTTACTACGCTGGATGACGGCGGGATTTCAGAAGACGGATAAGGTCGAGGATACCGGCCATATCTGGGACGGCGACCTGACCGAGTTGAACAATCCGTTGCCGCGCTGGTGGCTCGGGCTGTTTTACATCACCATCGCCTTCAGTGGTTTCTACCTGCTGCTCTACCCGGGCCTCGGAAGTTACAGTGGTTTGCTCGGCTGGACGTCAAAGGGCGAATACCAGCAGGAAGTCGAGCGCGTCGAAGCCAAAGTCGGTCCGCTGTTTGCACGCTACCAGCAGACTGCCGTTAGCGAACTGATCAAGGATCAAACCGCACTCAAGGTGGGCGAGCGCCTGTTCATCAATTATTGCGCGACCTGCCACGGTTCGGATGCGCGCGGCGCGCGTGGCTACCCCAACCTGCGCGACAGTGGCTGGATCTGGGGCGGAACGCCCGAGGCCATCAACGCCACCATCACCCACGGTCGCCAGGCCGCGATGCCGGCCTGGGGCGCGCCACTCGGCGGTGATCGCGGTGTCGCCGAGGTGACACAGTACGTTCTGAGCCTGTCCGGACGCTCCACCATCGCTGCGCTCGCCGATCAGGGCAAGGCCAAGTTCGAGATTTTTTGTGTCGCATGCCACGGCGCCGATGGTACTGGTAATCCGGCTCTCGGCGCACCTGACCTGACCGATGACAGCTGGCTGTACGGAGGCTCCCAGACGCGCATCGCCGAATCGATCGCCAACGGTCGCAACGGCAAGATGCCCGCGCAAGGTGAGTTTCTCGGGGAGGCCAAGGTGCACCTGCTGACGGCCTATGTTTACAGCCTGTCGCAGCCGCGACAATGACCCAACTGACAGCGCAGCAGATACCGAGATCGCAACAGGCGATCTCGGTTTTGTGGCCATCGTTTATCACCGCGATCATTGCCAGTGGCGTATTTTTCTCGGCCTTTAATCCGCGCGACCTGATCCCGTTCAACCTCGATATCGATATCAGTCCGCTGGCCGCCTACAGCATCGGTTTTCTTCTGTTCTGGTTGCTGGCCTTTCTATCCAGTTTCGGCACCTTGTATTTCACTCTTTCCAACAGTCGCGTTCTGCACAAGGAACACTAGCCCTACAACGGGCAGCAGGCACATGAGCACCCAACCGACAGCGAACAGCGAACCATCGCTTTACCAGGCGCACGAGAAGATCTATCCGCGCGAAGCGAGCGGGTATTTCACGCGCCTGCGCGTCCTGTCGCTGGTGACTTTGCTCGGTATTTACTACGTCACACCCCTGCTGCAATGGGATGGCCGCCAGGCCATCCTGTTCGATTTGCCGGCACGCAAATTCTATCTGTTTGGCCTGACCCTGTGGCCCCAGGACTTCATCTACCTCGCGGCATTGCTGATTCTGGCGGGCCTTGCACTGTTTTTCTTTACCGCGCTTTTCGGCCGCGTGTGGTGCGGTTATGCCTGCCCGCAAACCGTGTGGACCGAGGCCTACCTGTGGATGGAGCGTAAAATCGAGGGTAACCGCAACAAACGCATGAAACTCGATAAGGAGCCGAACAACGGCCGCAAGATTCGCATCAAAGTTGTCAAACATACCGTGTGGATCGCCTTCTCCTTATGGACCGGCTTTACCTTTGTCGCCTATTTCACGCCGATCGACGAGCTCGCCGGCGAGTTGCTGAGCTTCAATCTCGGGCCCTGGGAACTGTTCTGGATCCTGTTCTACAGTTTCGCCACCTACGGTAATGCCGGCTTTATGCGCGAACAGGTGTGCAAATACATGTGTCCTTACGCGCGTTTTCAAAGCGCCATGTTTGACTCGGACACGCTGATTGTCGCCTATCACCCCGAACGCGGTGAACCACGCGGCTCGCGTCGCCGGGGAGTCGAACCCGCTAGCGTAAACCTCGGCGATTGCATCGACTGCAATGTCTGTGTACAGGTCTGCCCCACCGGCATCGACATTCGCGACGGCTTGCAATACGAATGCATTGCCTGCTCGGCCTGCATCGATGGCTGCGACGAAATCATGGACAAGATGTCTTATCCGCGCGGCCTGATTCGCTACACCACGGAGAATTCCGCAATCGGCAAAAGGCAGAAAATCCTGCGCCCCCGAATCATGATTTACGCGTCGATTTTGCTGCTACTATGCGGTCTGTTAGTCACCCACATCACGCAACGGATTGCGCTCGACCTCGACGTGATTCGCGATCGCAATTCACTGTATCGCGAAACTCCGGAAGGCTTGATCGAAAACGTCTACACCTTGAAGATATTGAACATGGATTCAAAACCGCATCGCTACAGCCTCAGGGCGGAAGGTATCGACGGCCTCAAGATGGTAATCGATCAGCCACTTATCGAGGTCGAGGCCGGATCGGTTGCGCAACTGGTAGTGCGCCTGCAGGCCGATGAGTTCAACCTCGAAGCACGCAGTGTCGAAGTCAGCTTTCACCTGCAGGCACAGGAAAGCAATCACCTCAAAACCATCGAACAGGCACGTTTCGTCGGGCCAGGTAAATCATGATCGAAAGCGCACAGAACGAACACCGCAACTGGCGGCAGGAACCCCTGGTGTGGTTGTTGATCGGCATTCCGCTGTCCGCAGTGATCATGGGAATAATCATTTTGACGCTGGCCATTCAGTCCTGGTCGGGACTGGTGGTCGACGATTACTATCGTAAAGGCAAACAGATCAACCGCGTGCTGGCGCGTGATCAACTGGCCTATGAACTCGGCCTGGCCGCCGACCTGCGGGTGCTGGAATCGGGAAGGATCGAGATTCGTTTTGATCCGGGGGTCAGCGTTATACCGGGCGAACACCTCGAACTCAAACTGGTACACGCCACCCGGCCAGGCCTCGACCGCACACCTGTACTTCGACAACCGGCAACTGCGGCTGCTCGAAGCCGATCTGCAAATTCCAGGCCCCGGTCGCTGGAACCTGTTCCTGCAAACCGGCGACTGGCGCCTCACCGGTTCGCTGCAATTCCCGCAGGCGAGCAGCGCCGCCCTGCTTCCCAATTACACCGCTAACTAGGCATGCCGATAGATCTCAGCTTCGGCGCTGCCATCCTCGTCGGCCTGCTCGGCTCCAGCCATTGCCTGGGTATGTGTGGGGGCATCGTATCCGCGCTCAACCTGGGTGTTGCGGGCGACTTGAGTGCCCGCCCGAAATCCCTGTTCAGCTATCAGCTCGCCTATAACGGCGGGCGTATTTGCAGCTACATGCTGGTCGGATTTCTGGCGGGCAGCCTCGGCGCCGGGCTGGCTGAAATAGGTGTCAGTCCCATCGTCGGTCGCCTGTTTGCGGCGGCGTTCATGATTGCTCTCGGCCTGTACCTGGCGAACTGGTGGCGCGGACTTTCCCTGTTGGAAAAGATGGGTGCGCACCTGTGGCGTCGGGTTCAACCATTGGGACAGCGCCTGTTACCGATTCGCAATCCACTGCAGGCGTTTTTACTGGGAGGTTTATGGGGTTGGCTGCCCTGTGGGCTGGTCTACGCCGTGGTCGCCTGGTCGCTCACCACGACCAATCCCGTCGATGCGGCCCTGCTGATGCTCGGATTCGGCCTCGGCACGCTGCCGGCCATGCTGCTCGCCGGCCAGGCGTTTATTTACCTGAAGGAATGGGTCAAGGCGCCGGTTGTGCGCCGCTCAGCCGGCGTGCTGGTCATGGCCTTCGGGATCTACAGCGGGATCAGCCCATTCGTCCAATCACCGCAACATCATCACGCCAACGCAGCAGCCTGGCAGCACTCCTGCACCGCCGAACTGACACGAGTACCGGCAATCTTGCGCAGCGTCGGGTGATCGAGAATTTCGACTTCGCGCCGGCTGACCTTCAACACGCCACTCTCCTGGAAGCGCGTCAGCGTGCGGCTAACGGTTTCGACGGCAAGGCCCAGGTAGCAGCTAATATCCTGGCGCGACATGGTCAATAGAAAGGCCGACGCGGAGTAACCCCGGGACCAGTAGCGACAGGCGAGATCATCAAGAAAACTGGCGATGCGCCCGTCGGCATCCTTACGCGCCAGCATCAGCACCAGGTTGTGATCACGCTGCATTTGCTCGGCGGTAATACTCAACAGGCCGGTTCCCTGGGCACGATCGGCCAGGTAGGCATGCGGAACTCGACATATCGAGGTTGTTTCCAGGGCAACCGAAGACGACATGCGCTGCCGCGTCCCGGAGGTATCCAGGCCGAGAATATCACCCGGCAGGTAAAAACCCAGCACCTGCTCTTCGCCGTCCTCGGTGACCAGGTAACTTTTTAACGAGCCGCTGCGCACCACGTAAAAACAATCCGCGGTTTCACCTTCGCGAAACAGGTGTTCACCCTTGCGATTGATCTTCTGTGCGTGACATAGCTTTGCCCTTGCTTCCTCGCTGTCCAGCAACTGAATGCCAAGACAGCCACCGCGCGGCTCGCAGACGTGGCACTCGTGTATCAATGGATGGGACTGAACCTGGTTTAACATAACGACTCCTGGTCGGGATTTATACCTGCACACAGCATGACGAGCTGCTCGGGTAGCCACCATCGGGGTTTTCCTGATGGGCATATGGGGGCATACCAGATACCATTGCGATGTTTACGCAAGTACAGCATCGTATCGAGTGATTCAACGCCAACCGTTCAAGCAATTGTTCCTGATCATGGCCACGGCCGCGCTGTTGATCAGCGCCCTGTCGATATTCAGTCTCTATAAAACCGCAACCGATCAGCATCGTCTGCGGCTGGTTGAAACGGTAATGAGCCAGGCCCGCCTGATCGAGGCAATTGCTCAGTTCGACAGCCTCGACAACGCGAACAACGATCCGGAGCTGGCGCGCCAGGCAACACTTGAAAAAGTCGCCTCCGCACACCAGGAATTCGCGGGCTTTGGTGAAAGCGGAGAATTTGTTCTCGCGCGGCGCGAAGGCGAGCAGATTCACTTCGTGCTCAGTCGGCGCCATCCGCAGCAAGAGTCATTGCGTACGATCCCTTTCGCGGGCCTTTGGGCGGAGCCGATGCAGCGAGCCCTGGCCGGGCAATCGGGGATCATGACGGGACTCGATTACCGTGGCGTCGAAGTCCTCGCGGCCTACGAACCTATTTCGTTTCTCGATCTCGGGCTGGTCGCAAAAATGGATACCAGCGAAATCCGCGCGCCCTTCATCAAGGCTGGATTGATCGCTTTCGGCATCACCCTGCTGTTGATTTTCATCGCCAGCCGCCTGTTCATTCGTGTGTCGCGGCCAATCGAAGACATCATCGACCAACAGGCAGAGACGTTTCGTACGCTCGCGGAAACGACGCGTGAAGCCATCGTTCTCTCCGATACCCAGGGCAGAATCCAGTTCGTCAACCCGGCCACCGAGCGCCTGTTTGGCTACAGGCCTGGCGAGTTGCATGGTATGTCCATCAAGTGTTTGATGACGGAAGAGCAAAGCAGCGAGCACGACGATTATGTAAACAGTTACCTGCAAACCGGGTTTGCGCGCATCATCGGCAGCGGAAGGCAGTTGATAGCGGTGCGCAAAGACGGCTCGCGTTTTCCAATTTACCTGTCGATCGGCGACATCAAAACCAGCCACGCGCGTTTATTTGCCGCGGTCATCATGGACATGAGCGAACAGCAGCAACTGCAGCGTGAAATACTCGAAATTCCGGTGAGCGAGCAGCGGCGTATCGGCCAGGAACTGCACGATGGGCTCGGACAGCAGCTGACAGGGCTTGGCCTGCTGGCCACCAGCCTGGTGAACAAGGCCAGCAGGCCGGAGCATAAATTGGCAACCCAACTTGCGAGTGGCCTGCAGGAGGCGATATCCCAGGTACGCGCCTTGTCCCGCGGGCTGATGCCGGTGGATATCGATGCCGAGGGTTTTATCAGCTCACTGGAACTTTTGATCGAGGAAATTCGGTCGCACAGTAATATTCCGGTTAGCCTGACCATCAATGAACGCGTTCGCATACTGGACAACCACAGCGCGATGCACCTGTACCGCATCGTCCAGGAAGCCCTCAACAACGCTATAAAGCACGCCGATTCCAGCCAGATCAATGTCACCGTGGGCATCGTCGGCAGGCGCGGCTGCCTGTCGATTCACGACAATGGACGGGGATTCGACGGCATCACGTCCAAACCTACCGGCCTTGGATTACGCATCATGCAGCATCGATGTGGGCTGATCGACGCCGAATTCAGAATCCTCTCCTCCGCCGAGCGCGGCACTGAGGTAAAATGCTATTTCACCATCGAATCCTGATGTGGGAACCCCGGAACAATGACTAGAATTCTGATAGTTGATGATCATCCGCTGGTGCGTGCCGGTTTTGCCCAGCTGATCGGCGATTGCCCGGACCTCGAAGTGTGCGGTGAAGCGGCGGACATGGCCGAGGCGCTGCGCCAGGTCGATCTCGCGCCGCCGGATCTGGTCATCATCGACCTGTCGCTGGCTGGCGGCAGCGGGCTGGACCTGATCGAACACATCAAATCGCGCGATTCGAATATCCTCATGCTGGTCGCGTCGATGCATGACGAGACGCTGTATGCCGAGCGGGTACTCGCCGCCGGCGCCCGCGGCTATATCAACAAGCAGGAAGCCCAGGACAGTATTATACGTGCGATTCGCCAGGTACTCGGCGGTAAGGTTTACCTGAGCGAAGCGATGACCGAGCGCACACTCGCCGGCATGGTCGACTCGCACACCGAGAAGCGTGATATCGATCGCCTGTCAAACCGCGAATTACAGGTATTCGAACTCATCGGGCAAGGTGTCCCCAGCAGTCAGATTGCCAGCCAGTTGAATCTCAGCATTAAAACCATCGAAACCCACCAGGCCAACATCAAGCGCAAACTGCGCCTGAAATCAGCGCATGAATTAAACCAGCATGCGATTCGCTGGATGATGAACCAGGATGCGGCGATATAGTTTTACCCTGTTCGCCAGAAATTTCGGCTATCAGCCCGAGTGATCGCGGTGAGTTTTTCAAGCTCGGCTTTTACCAGGATCAGTCGGCAAAACCCTGCAGAACTATCTTGCCGATCGCTTTGCCGGTTTCAATGTTCTTATGGGCACGTTTCAGATTTTCCGCATTGATAGCACCGTAATGTTCGCCCAGGGTTGTGCGAATGCGGCCCGAGTCCACCAGTTCAGCAATCCGATTGAGGAGTTCGCCCTGTTTAGCCATGTCAGCAGTTTTAAACATCGAGCGGGTGAACATGAGTTCCCAATGCAACGATATCGACTTCAGCTTCAGCTGCATGACGTCCAGCGGCGTAACAGGATCGTCAATCAGGGCAAGCTTGCCCTGTGGCGCTATCACTTCAACCAGTTTTTCAAAGTGCTGATCGGTGTGATTGAGCGAAATAATGTGGGTCACGTTATCCAGGCCGATTCGAGCCAGTTCCTCGTCTAATGGCTTGTAGTGGTTGATGACATGATCCGCACCCAATTCCATTACCCAGGCCTGGCTATCCTCTCGCGATGCGGTACCAATAACGGTCGCGTTGGTCAGCTGCGCGGCCAGTTGAACCAGTATTGAACCAACGCCGCCAGCGGCACCGACAACCAGCAAACGTGCTTCAATTGCTTTGCTGTCCTTGTCCTTCTGATCAAAGCCAAGCCGATCGAAGAGCAACTCCCAGGCAGTGATTGCCGTCAGCGGCATAGCCGCCGCCTGCGCATCTTGCAGAGTCACGGGGCCCTTGCCGACAATTCTTTCATCGACCAGGTGAAACTCGGCATTGGTGCCACTGCGGGTGATGTCTCCGGCATACCAAACCCGGTCACCGACGCTGTAGAGCGAAGCCTCTTCGCCCACTTCAACCACTTCGCCGACCGCATCCCAGCCAAGCACCTTGTATTCGCCGTTTTCCGGACTGCTGCGCACGCGCACCTTGGTGTCTACCGGGTTGACCGAAACCGCACTGACTTTCACCAACAGATCTCGTCCCTGCGCCGCAGGGCGCGGTAGATCAATATCTTGCAGAGCCTCCGGTTGATCAATTTCCAGGGAGTGCTTGTATCCAATCGCTTTCATGCCTTATATCCAAAATTAAACGATGATTATCAAATTTGTTGGCTGTATTGTTGCTCAAACCTGTTCGGTGAGCGGGTGCCTGAATTACCTGCAACAAGATTCAGGGGACGCCACTGATGAGAAATTCTTTTTTGTAAACCAGGCCTCAAAGCATTGCATAAGGGTAATTGAGCGCAGGCAGCGAGCCCGGGTCTCATAATATTTATAGTCAATGGAATTGCGATCGATTTCTCTATAAATATCGCTTTTGTCGATTGAATATGGCATTTCAAATCCTCAATTCTGGCTTCAGTGAGCACATCCTGAGGTTTTTCAGGATCGATATCAAAGGACTTAATTTCCTCATCCACATGAGTTATTCTCATGTTCATGCAAAATCGACTGCCATTGAACAACCTCAATACCTTCGCGGCTGCGGCAGAACATGCCAGTTTCCAGGCAGCGGCGGACGCGTTATTTGTCACCCCCTCTGCCGTCAGCCACCAGGTTCGCAACCTGGAAAAAATACTGGGTTACAAGCTTTTCAGTCGCGTGGATAAAGGGGTACGCCTTTCACCCCTGGGGGAAAAATTATTTGCCGATATCAGAATACCTATCAGGCAACTTCACGAGGCCAGCAGAAAAGCACTGCGGGGGATGGCTGACAATTCCCTGGCTTTATCGGTGGCGCCGGTTTTCGCAACGGGCTGGTTACTCCCGCGCCTCAAAGATTTCTATCTACGTCATCCCGAGATCAACCTGTCGGTAATTGCCACTACTGATCTGGTCGACTTTAACGCAGATCCATTTGACGCATCGATTCGAATGGGCACCGGGGGCTGGAAAGATACAAATTCGGTTCGCTTGTTTAACAGTGAATTTGTCGCGATTTGTCACCCGGCGCTGCTGCAACAGAACCATGGGCTTTTTACCGCTGCCGAATTAAGCCATGCACTCCTGATTCAGAACTCTTCCATGCCGGGTCTGTGGAAAGCGTGGTTTAAGTCTGCAAAAATCGAGGCCCCTTACAGCAAAGGGAACCGGCTACAGGTGCAAAGTTCCGCTCAGGTGGTCGAAGCCATACAGTCGAGAGATTCCATCGGTCTTGTCGATCGGAGTTTTATTAGTCAGGACATTGATTCTGGAAGGCTTGTAATCGCCAGCGATCATGTATTGCACGGTGAGGACGGATACTTTCTGACGTTTCCGCTAAGGACTGAAAAACTGCCGGCGTTACAACACTTCGAAGACTGGTTGGCGACGCAACTGGCCCTCTAGATCAGGATTCATCACCCCTGCTTTTACCATCAATAGCTGCGATTGCGTGGTAGGACCTAAGCTCCGCCTTTGGAGGCAAATGGCGTCGTTCTGCCCACCAGCTCCTCTGCCCCATGCCCGCTCAAATACCATTGATTTGCCGAATTTTGCGCAATCGATAAATTGATTCAGATCAATTGAAAATCGCCTGCTAGGTGCAATATGGACGCTGTATAGCAACGGAGAAAGTTGATGAGTTACAAAAACATACTGGTGCACCTCGATCACAGTAAGGGATGTCGAAAGCGCCTGGATGTCGCTTTTGAGCTGGCCCGAGATTTCGATGCCCAACTGACCGGCCTGTTCATCGTGCCCAGCTACATAGTCCCGACTTATGTCGAAGCACAGATCAGCGCCGACCTGCTGCTCGATGTCACTGAAAAGGCCCTGGAGCGAGCGCGGGAAAGCGTCGATCAGTATCATCAATGGGCCACGGAAGCGGGGGTCAGCCTGCAGGCCACGGTTGTCGAGGGGCAATACATTCCGTTACTGCGCGAGCATTCAAAATACAACGACCTGATGATACTCGGCCAGGACAATCCCGAAGATCCCGACAACACCAGCTACGGACTGGCCGACGAACTCCTGTTTGAAGGCGCCTGCGCCTGCCTGGTGGTGCCCCACAGCGGCAAGCTCGCCGCACCTGGAAAAAAGATTTTGCTGACCTGGAATGCAAGCCGGGAATCGGCGCGTGCCCTGCACGAAGCCATGCCTCTGCTTAAACGCGCGGAAACCGTCGTGGTATTGTCTTCAGAACCGGACAGCGACCGGGGCGAGATTGCCGATGGCCATCCTCATGCCGAGGCCCTGTTAAATCTGCTCGCGTCGCACGGTATTGAGGCGCTGTCCAGCGGCATCAGCGATCCCGACCTGAAACCTGCTTTAGCCATCGCCCAACAG
The DNA here is from genome assembly GCA_963835795.1 of uncultured Gammaproteobacteria bacterium. Taxonomy (GTDB): domain Bacteria; phylum Pseudomonadota; class Gammaproteobacteria. The sequence continues at coordinate 2,477 of CAWIHJ010000074.1, read as the reverse complement.
GCGGCCAAAATGGACGCCGATGTGATCGTCATGGGAGCTTACGGGCACATGCGCCTGCGCGAAATCATTCTCGGTGGTGTAACCCGCGACCTGTTGAAGCGTGCACCAACCTGCCTGTTTCTCGCGCACTAAAACGCGAACCAGGGTAGCGGTTACTCGTCAGTAGCTGCGCTTGCGGCTCGCGCCGTGGTAGAGAATGTCCGCCCAGTTTCGATTGGCACGCGCGCGCGTGGCGGCAGCGGCGGCATCCATATCCGCTTGCGGCTGCCCGAGTTCGACAAAGTCGGCTTGCATGCAATCGCCGCGGATCGGCATCCACAAATTGTCACCCAACCGCTGGCGCGTGCCGGCCGCAGCATAAGCCTGGATGGCGAATCCCGCGCGACGCCGCGCGCTGCGATTGGGTTGCGAACCGTGAATCGTGCGCGCATGATGCAAGGACATCTGCCCGGGTTTCAGGATCAGGTCGACCGCCTGCGATTCATCGACATCGGCAATTTGCTGACCGCGCGTCAGAATATTGTCCTCGTGAAAAGTCTCGTCGTGGGGACGAATTGCATCCCGGTGACTGCCCGGAATCATGCTCATGCAACCCATCTGCCGGTTGCTTGGGGTCAGTGCCAACCAGGGTGTGACGAATTCGTGCGGCTCGACACCCATGTAGGTCCCATCCTGATGCCAGCTGACAAAATGATTGCTTTGCGGCTCCTTGATAAACAGCACGCTGCCCCACAGGCCGAAATTTCCGCCAAGCAAGTCTTCGACAGCATCGAGGATCACGGGATGATGCACCAGTTCATCGAGAAATCGGAAGGCCAGATGCGGGTTGTTGCGATTCTCTGCATTCAACTCATCGGGATACTTGGCTTCAGCGGCCTCGAGTCGTTGCAGGTAGTGTCCGGCTTCATCTTCCGACATCACATCGATCGGCGCGAGAAAACCCTGTTCGTGGTATTGCTCGACCTGTTGCTTGCTGAGAACCCTGGGCATTGTGGCGATCGTCCGCTGCGATTGGGAATATGCGGATAGTAGCGTAAACTCGGCGATCATAAAACCAACACCTGCGGCGCTGTACCCATGCAAAAAATCGATCGGCAAACCCTGCTCGGAATTCGCGATCAACTCGGGTGCTACCCCTTTGACGATACCGAAATCGACGAACTGGTAGACCCCCGCCTTGGCATCATCACCGGTTTCCAGGAATTACTCGATCAGCTCGAACAATTGCGCCAGATCGACCTCGAAGCGACGCCGCCCGCAGGGGATATCGCCAGGCCATGAACGCGTCACTGGCATACGCCTCGATCGCTGAATTACGCCAGCAAATTGACGCGGGGCACCTCAGCGCAACGCAATTGCTGGATCTCTACGCCGAGCGTATTACGCGTTACGGCGACACCAGCAAGGCGTTTATTTCACTCGACCTGGAAAGCGCGCGTAGCAAAGCCGAGGCTGCCGGGAACAGTCCCGATAACGGCTGTGACTTGCAGGGCATTCCCTATGCCTGCAAGGATCTGTTCGACGTTGCCGGCCAGGTGACCACCGGGGGATCGCAGGTGCTGCAGGACAACGTGGCCGACGCCGACGCCGATGTCATCGCCGCCATGGACCGGGCCGGTGCCATCTGTATCGGCAAGAACAACCTGCATGAATTCGCCTACGGTGCGACCGGTGAGAACACCCTTTACGGTACCCCGCCGAACCCCTACGATCGCTCGCGCCTCGCGGGTGGTTCCAGCAGTGGTTCGGCGGCGGCGCTGGGCTTTGGCCTGTGCGCAGCGGCGCTCGGTACCGACACGGGTGGCTCAGTGCGCGCGCCGGCAGCGCTTTGCGGGCTGGTCGGCTTCAAACCCACCTACGGCAGAATCAGTACCGCGGGCATTGTTCCCTATTGCTGGACACTGGATCACGTTGGCACCCTGACCCGCAGCGCCGCGGATGCCGCGACCTTGTTCAGCACCCTGGCGCCATCGGCGCGCGCTATAACTTCAACGTCGCATCGACGGCAAGGTCATCGGCCTGCCGCGTGAATTTTTCTTCGCGCGCTGCGATGGCGAGATTCTCGACAGCATCGATGCGCTGATGACCTTCCTGCGCGCGGCCGGCGCGCGCCTGGTGCCGATCGAGATGCCATCGATGGAGCACACGCGAACCGTGTCCCTGACCGTACAGATGCCGGAAGCCCTGTCGTATCACAATCGCTACCTGCAGCAACGCGGCCATCTGTATAGCCAGGACTTCCGCGCCGGACTCGCACTCGGCCAGTGCCTGCTGGCGGAACACTACATTCGCGCCAAGCGCTTTATCGAAACCTATCGTCGCGACCTGGACGCGGTGTTTGCCGAGGTCGACACCATCCTGACACCGGCAACCCCGGTCATCGCGCCAAAGATCGGCGCGGTCGAAGTCAGCGTCGACGGCGTTAGCGAGCCGGTCGGTAATGCGATCACCCGCTATACCTCGTTTTTCAACATGAC
>CAWIHJ010000073.1:0-17229 GCA_963835795.1 uncultured Gammaproteobacteria bacterium | reverse complement strand
GCATCCGCTGCATCATGCTCGAACCCGACGGCGGCAACGTCGATCCGTCCGGCGTGACTTATGCCTACGCCAAGGGCGCGCGTCAGCGCGGCGCCGAAGTGCATCGTTTTACCCCGGTGGTTGCCACCAACCAGCGCGACGACGGCAGCTGGGACGTGGAAACCGATAAGGGCACGATTCACGCCGGCGTGGTGATAAACGCCGCCGGCCTGTGGGCGCGCGAAGTAGGCGCGATGGCCGGGCTCGAACTGCCGCTGATGCCGCTGGAACACCAGTACCTGGTCACCGAAACCATTCCCGAGATCGAAGCGCTGGGACGGCGCCTGCCGAGCATCGCCGATCGCGATGGCGAGTATTACCTGCGCCAGGAAGGCCTCGGTCTGCTGGTCGGCGCCTACGAAAAAGACGGCCGCTACTGGGCCGAGAACGGCACGCCGATGGATTTCGGCCACGAATTGCTGGACGAGGACCTCGACCGCATCGAGGAAAACCTGATGCGCGCCTTCGAGCGCATGCCGGCGCTCGCCGAGGTCGGCGTCAAGCGCGTCATCAACGGGCCGATGATCTGGGCGCCCGACAGTTCGGCGCTGTACGGGCCGGTGCCCGAGTTGCGCAACTATTTCTGCTGCTGCGGCATCATCCCCGGGTTCTCGCAATCCGGCGGCCTCGGCCTGACGCTGGCGCAGTGGATCATCGAGGGCGAACCGGCAATGGACATGTTTCCCTGGGACCTGGCGCGCTTTGGCAACTGGGCCAACAAGGACTTCACGCGCGCGCGCACGCTCGATCAGTACGCGCACCGCTTCAAGATTCACTTTCCCTACGAAGAACGCACGGCCGGACGTCCGCTGAAGACGCGGCCAGCCTATGCGCGGCAAAAGCAGATGGGCGCCGTGTTCGGCCTCAGTTACGGCTATGAACATCCGCTGTGGTACGCGCCCGAAGGCATGGAAGCCGTCGAGACTTACGGCTTCGAACGGCAGAACTGTTTCGCACCCGTGGCCGCCGAGTGTCGGGCTCTGCGCGAATCGGTCGGCATCATCGACGTCTCCAACTTCGCCAAGTACCGCATTCGTGGCGCCGGCGCCGCCGACTACCTCGAGCGCCTGGTCGCCAATCACGTGCCTGGCGAAATCGGGCGCTCCTGCCTCACACCGATGATCGGCCTGCGCGGTGGTATCGCCGGCGACTTCACCATCACCAAGCTCGACGAGGAAGACTTCCTGATGATCGGCTCGGGCATCGCCGAGCGCTATCACCAGCGCTTTCTTCGACATGGTGGCGCGCGCCGACAGCGTCAGCTTCGAAAGTTTCACCGAGGCCTGGGGCGGATTCAACGTCGCCGGTCCGAACGCGCGCAAGCTGCTCGAGCAACTGACCGATGCCGACCTGTCGAACGAAGGCTTCCGCTTCATGCGCAACAAACGCATCCAGGTGGCAGGTATCGACGCGGTCGCGATTCGCGTCTCCTTCAGTGGCGATCTCGGCTGGGAAATCTACGTGCCGCTGGAGCATCAACTGGCGCTCTATGAAGCCTTGCTCGACAAGGGTGCCGCGCTCGGTGCCAGGCCGGTGGGCGGACGTGCGCTGTTGTCGCTGCGGGTCGAGAAAGGCTACGGCAGCTGGAGCCGCGAGTATTCGCCCGAATACTGGCCGCAGGAAGTCGGCCTCGAGCGCCTGATCAAGCTCGACAAGCCCGAGTTTCTCGGCCGCGATGCCTACCTCGCGATCAAGGACAGGCCGCCGCGCGAAAAGCTGGTGGTGGCGCGCATCGAACAGACCGAGTCCGACGCCAACGGCGGCGAACCGGTGTTTCTCACCGATGGCACGCCGGTCGGGCGGGTCAGCTCCGGCGCCTACGGCCACAGTGTCGGCGCGTCGATTGCGCTGTGCTTCATCAAGACGGCCTCCGCGATCCCCGGCACCGAACTCGACATCGCCATCCTCGGTATAGCGCATCGCGCCGTCATCCTGGATAAGCCACCTTTCGATGCGGCAGGCGAGCGCTTGCGCGCGTAATAATAAAACTCAGAATTCCCGAGGAGTAATAACATGGCCACCAATCCACACTCGATTCCCAATCCCAAGGTTGATCCGACGCGCAAACCGGCGATGCGGCCAGACAATACGCCCGACGATAACGATCGCATCGAGATCGGCCCGACGCCGCTGGCCTATGCCGAATGGGCCGCGGCCGGATTGCAATGCCCGGACTTGCCGGCGATGCGCCAGTATCGCCTCGAGCGCATCGTCGCCGGATTGCAGCGAGCGCGATCTCGACGCGGTGTTGCTGTTCGATCCGCTGTCGATTCGCTACGCCACCGACACCACGCACATGCAGTTGTGGAACGCGCACAACCCGTTTCGCGCCTGCCTGGTGACCACCGACGGTCACATGGTGCTGTGGGAATACGGTGGCTACGCCTACCTGTCGGAATTCAATCCGCTGGTGCGCGAAGTGCGCATCGGGTGCCTCGTTCTTTTACTTCGCCACCGGCCAGCGCACCGAGGAGAAGGCCGAGGCCATTTGTCGACCAGATCATCGACGTGTTGCAGCAACGGGTCGGCAAGGGTCGGCGCGTTGCGGTCGACAAGATCCAGATTGCGGGCCTGCGCGCGCTCGACGCGGCCGGCGTAGAAGTCATGGATGGCGAGGAGTTGATGGAGCGCGTGCGCGCCGTCAAGGGGCCCGACGAAATCCTCGCGATGCGCTGCGCGATCAACGCCTGCGAGGCGTCGATCGCGGAAATGCGTGAGCTGACCCAGCCCGGCATGACCGAGAACGACGTCTGGGCCGAACTGCACAAGTCCAACATCCGCCGCGGCGGCGAGTGGATCGAAACCCGCATCCTGTCATCGGGGCAGCGCACCAACCCGTGGTTCCAGGAGTGCGGGCCGCGCATCATCGGTAACGATGAAATCGTCGCCTTCGATACCGACCTGATCGGTTGCTACGGCATGTGCACCGACATTTCGCGCACCTGGTTTATCGGTGATGGCCAACCCACGCAGCGGCAAAAGGATCGCCACCGCCTCGCCTACGACCACATCATGACCAATGCCGAGCTGGTGCGCCCGGGAATCAGTTTCCAGGAATTGACCGAGCAGGGGCATCATTTGCCCGACGAATTCATTCCGCAGCGCTACGGCTCCAAGTTTCACGGCGTTGGCCTGTGCGACGAGTGGCCGGCGATCAAGTACCCGATCGACTGGGAAGAACGCGGCTACAGCGGCGTGCTTGAACCCGGCATGATGCTCTGTGTCGAAGCCTATGTCGGCGAAGTCGGCGGGTCCGATGGCATCAAGCTGGAAGACCAGCTGCTGGTCACCGAGGACGGTTTCGAAAACATGGTGGTCTGTCCCTTCGACCCGTTGTTGATGGGTTAAGTCGAATACATGCCAACGCGCAATATTTATAAGATTCCTGCCTACGCAGGAATGACAGTAAAAACTACCGTCATCCCGCAAGGCGCGCAGCGCCTATCCGGGATCTTGCAACGAGCCATGGTTACAAGATTCCTGCTTGCGCCGGTCCGACGCATCGGACGGTTCGACCTATCGGAATGGCGTGCTTTTTCTACCGTCATTCCTGCGAAGGCAGGAATCTTACAACGTGCCATCGTGACAAAATTCCAGCTTGCACAGGAATGACGAGATGTGAAGAATGACGCGATGAACATCCTCTTTATTACCGCCGATCAATGGCGCGGCGAATGCCTGTCACTATTGGGGCACCCGCAGGTGAATACACCCAACCTGGACGCGCTGGCGCGCGACGGCGTATTGTTTCGCAACCACTTCGCGCAGGCCACGCCCTGTGCGCCGAGCCGCAGCTCGTTGCACACCGGCATGTACCTGCAAAACCACCGCTGCGTGATCAACGGCGCGCCGCTCGATAATCGCTTCAGCAACTGGGCGCGCGAGGTGAGCACCGCCGGCTACCAGCCGTCACTGTTCGGCTACACCGATTCGGCGATCGACCCGCGCGGCCTCGACGCCGACGATCCACGTCTGCATCACTACAGCGAGCCCTTGCCTGGCATCGCCAGTTACACGCCGATGTGGGACGAGGTGCCGGTGGAGTGGGTGGAATACCTTAAGCAAAAAGGCTACCCGATGCTGGACCGGCCGTGGAGCCTGTACGGCGCCACCGAGCCCGGCGTCGACTGGGGAGAGGGTGGCGATCGCGTATTGCCGCTCGCGATCGAAGGCCGAAGATCACGAAACCCACTACATGGTGGATCGTTGTATCGACTGGATCGGCGCACAGCAGCAGCCGTGGATTACACACCTGTCGCTGTTGCGGCCGCACCCGCCGTTTGCTGCGCCCGAGCCGTACAACCAGCACCACGATCCGCGCAAGATGCCCGCACCGCTGCGCGCCGATGACCCGCAGGACGAGGCCCGCCAGCACCCGTTGCTGGATTACTTCATCAACCACAGCAAGTATCGTGCGCCGCACGAGATTCGCCAGACCCAGCAGGACAAGGTGAATTACTTTGGCCTGATCGAAGAGGTCGACGATAACCTCGGGCGCCTGTTCGCGAGCCTCAGGGACGCCGGTCACTGGGATTCGACGCTGATCATCTTTACCAGCGATCACGGCGAGCAACTCGGCGACCACTGGTTGATGTCGAAGCTGGGTTTCTACGACCAGTCTTACCACATCCCGCTGATCCTGCGCGATCCGCGCCCACAGGCAGACGCCATCGCGCGGCCTGCAGATCGACGGTTTCACCGAAAGCGTCGACCTGATGCCGACCATGCTCGACTGGCTCGGCCTCGATATTCCGAGCCAGTGCGACGGCTTTTCGCTGTTGCCTGCAGCCTGCGACGGCGTGCTGCCCGAAGGCTGGCGCGAGGAGGCGCACTGGGAATGTGATTTCCGCAACGTGCGCGACGACGGCGTGGAAAAACAGCTGGGGCTGACCATGCATCAATGTGGCCTGTCGGTGATTCGCGACAATCGCTACAAGTACGTTCACTTCGCCACCCTGCCACCGCTGTTTTACGACCTGCAGCAGGATCCGGGCGAGATGGTCAACCAGGCCGACAATCCCGAGTACCAGTCGCGCGTGCTCGAATACGCGCAAAAAATGCTGAGCTGGAAAATCAACCACGCCGATCGCGGCCTGAGCGAAACCATGCTGGGCGAAGGCGGGGCGGTGACGCGCCGGGCGCCGTTGCGACACTTGCGCGGCACGCGTTAAACTGCAGCGCATCCGTTCGAATAGTGGGAGGCCATATGTCATCGCAAACCGATGAAGGCACGCTAACCTGGAGCCCGGTCGATCATGCCAGTGCCTGGCGTGCCGCCGAACGCGACCGTGACAGTTTCGTGATTCCGTTGCAGGCGCATCACCTGGCTGCGCTGGACAAAGCCCTGCAGCGCGCGCAACAGGCTGTCGACAATGCCGAGTCGATTACGCGCGAAATGTTTGACCTGGATGAAATTGCCAGCGACGTCGCCGCCTGGCGCGATGAAGTCATGGACGGCAGTGGCCTGATCATCCTCGGCGGCTTCCCGCTCGATCGCTACAGCAAGGACGAACTCGGCATGATCCACTTCGGCCTCGGCACCCACTTTGGCACCGCGATGTCACAAAGCGTCATGGGCGACCGGCTCGGTCACGTGATCAATGTCGGCGGCAAGGATCCGAAGGAGCGCGCATACCGCAACAGCACCGAACTCGACATGCATACCGACGCCTGTGATGTGGTGGCGATGATGTGCCTGCAGAAAGCCATCAGTGGCGGTTACAGCGGTTACGTCAGTGCGATCAGCATCTACAACGAAATTCTTGAACGGCGACCCGAACTGTTACCGGTGTTGTTCGAAGGATTTCACTATCATCGTTTTGGCGAGGAGGCGCCGGGCGAGTCGCCGGTAACCGAAGACAAGATCCCGGTATTCAGTTTTCGCGAGGGTTTGCTCAGCGTCAACTACCTGCGTTCCTACATCGAGATGGCGGCCGAGTACCTGCAAACGCCGCTCACCGATGAGCAGCTCGCCGCCCTCGACCTGGTCGACGAAATTGCATTGGACGATCGCTTTGCATTGAAGTTCATCACGCGCCCCGGCGAAGCCGTGTTCTTCAACAACCTGACGGTGTTGCACAATCGTACCGCGTTCGAGGATTCAGACATCGAAGTCGAGAAACGCCATTTTCTGCGCCTGTGGCTGGTCGCTCACCAGCAGCGTCCGGTGAACGATAACCTGCGCATTTACGAGGGGCGTGGAATCGATAAACAGGATGGCCGTTCGACTTACTTCCAGGGCGATCTCGAGTACAGCCGTTTCGACGACGAAGACGCGCGCATGTAAATCAGCCCCAGTCGCCGCGGCGTTTGCTCACCGTGGCGAGCACTTCATTACCGTTGTTGCGATACGCCAGGCTGTCGAAGCTCGATAAGCGCGCCAGCGCAATTCCCCGCCCGTGCGGATCAAATGCACGCTCGGGATCGAGTTCGAGGTAGGGCCGCCAGTCAAACCCGTCGCCCTGGTCGCGCACCCGGATCAGCACGCGTTCCGCGCTTACGTCAAACTCCAGTTCGACGTAGCCATTGATGTTTTCCACGGCCTCGAGGCGACGCTGGATTTCCTGTTGCCACTGGCCATTGCGCATCAGGCGCCCCTTTTCCTGGTAGCCGATTTTCAGGTTACCGTGCTCCAGCGCATTCAACAGCAGCTCCGAAATACCGCCGACCACACGTTGTGGCTCGGGGCATAGATGCGCCACCTGCAGGGACACCAGCTTCGCCTCCTGCAAATCACGGATGCGAAAGCGGCCGAAGCTCATCAGCTCGAATATCTTGCGTCCTGCGCGCAGCGATTCCTGCAGTGCCTTTTCCTGCAGCCTGCCGTTGACTGCGCTGCGCACCACCGTTTTCAGTGTAGGCCCGTCGTAGGGCCGGGTCAGGTAATAGTGGGCGCCGGCGTTCAAGCCCTCGGCCACATCCTCGCTTGCGTCGGCCGCGGCCTGCATCACCACCGGCATCTGTTCCATCGAATCGTGTTGTTTGATGTGCTTGAGCAGCTCGATACCATTCAGATCCGGCATGCCGCGGTCGAGGATGATGACATCAAAATGCTCCGGGTTGGATTCGAGCATCGACCAGGCGTCGCGACCATTGTTGGCGCGCACCAGGTCGTAATTATCCTGCTCCAGGTGCGCGCAGATGCTGTCCAGGTTGGCAGCTTCGTCATCGACGATGAGGATGGTGGCGTCGCTGTTACTCAAGTTCGTTTACCAGTGATCGCATGCGGCTATAGTAAACGCAAAGCGCTGCATTTAAAATGCCGTTGCCAATTCCCGATAAAAACCACTCCGGCCGTGCCGGTGAGCCTAAGGATCCGAATGACATACTCGTTTTGCAGTGAAGATTTCCGCCTGCAGCCCTACTGGTGGGATGCAACGCCACCCACCCCTGCCGACGACGTTGCGTTGCCCACGAGCACCGAGGTGCTGATTGTGGGGTCGGGTTATACCGGCTTGCAGTGCGCCATACAAACGGCGGCAGCCGGGCGAGATACCACGGTCATCGATGCCGAGGACCTGGGCTTTGGCTGCAGTTCGCGCAATGGCGGGCAGATCAGCGGAGAAATCAAGCCGGGATTTGCAGAGCTGAGTCGGCGCTATTCCGCGCCCGAGGCGTATAACCTGATCGGCGAGGCGCGAGCGGCGCTCGAATGGCTGGGCGAGTTTGTCGAACGCGAAGGAATCGATTGCGATTATCACCGCTGTGGCCGATTTATCGCAGCCCACAGCCCGCGCCAGTTCGACCGGCTGGCGGCCGAGGCGCGTCGGCAACCCGAGGGACTAGAACGCGCTCAGCACCTGGTCGAAGCACAGGACCAGGCCAGCGAGATCGACAGCGCCAACTATCACGGTGGGCTGGTAGTCGACAGCCATTGTTCGCTCGATCCGGCCCGCTATCACGACGGTTTGCTGCGCCTCGCAGAGGATCGCGGTGCAACCCTGGTCGGCCACTGCGCGGCGACCCATATCGAACGCCTGGCCGACGGTTTCCGCGTGACCACGAAACGCGGCGTGATCAAAACTCGCGAGCTGGTGATTGCCACCAATGGCTATAGCGGCGCGCTGGCGCCCTGGCAACAGCGGCGCGTGATCCCGATCGGCAGCTACATGCTGGCCACCGAGCCGATGTCGCTGGAGCGCGCGGGGCGCTTGATGCCGAACAAACGGGTATTCAGCGATACCCGTAAGATCGTGGTTTATTTCCGACTGTCGCCCGATGGCCGCAGCCTGTTGTTTGGCGGCCGGGTCTCGGTCTACGAGTCTGACCCCGTTAAAAGCCTGCCGGCCCTGCGCGCGGAAATGCTGCGTATATTTCCGCAACTGGAAGACGTCAGGATCAGTCACAGCTGGATGGGTTTCGTCGCCTATACCTTCGACGCCCTGCCGCACCTGGGCCAGCAGGACGGCATCCACTACGCGATGGGCTATTGCGGCTCCGGTATCTGCCTTGCCAGTTACCTCGGCCATCGGCTCGGACGCCAGGTGCTGGGCAGCGAAGAAGCCGCAAGCGCCTTTGCCCGGCCTCGATTTCAGACGCGGCCCCTGTATTACGGCAAGCCCTGGTTCCTGGCCGCCTCGGTGCGCTATTACCAGCTACTCGATCGCTTGAGTTGACGCCTGATAATCGGTCATTCCGACACATCGGGCCGCCCGCTGCGTCGGGCCGACGAAAGCTGTAATCTTGTGACAGCGCCACCCTTATAAGATTCCTGCCTGCGCAGGAATGACCCTCAATCATTGTCATTCCTGCGCAGGCAGGAATCTTAAAATGGTGGCGTCGTTGTAAGGCCGCTGCGTCGGAATGACCTGCCTACCCTGGTTTTATCAGTGGCTGCTGCGTGCCGGGTTTTGCACTAACGCGGGAACACCAGTGGAAACTCGTCGGTGTCCAGCGCGTCGCCGACCTGCAGGCGTTCGTCCAGACCGGGAAATGGTGGTGATATCTCACCGCAGCGTTTTGCATAGGTCGTATCGTCGCCGAGCCAGCGCGCGGCAAAGCCACGGCGGCGGCTGGACGACAGGTTCGCCGGTGCGCCGTGGATGGTGAGAAAGTGGAATGCGATCGCATCGCCCGGCTGCAACGACCAGCTGCGGATGTCGTAGTCGGCGCGGTGGTTGTCGATGTCGGGTACCGGCTCAAGGCGATCATCGGTGCGATCGTAATCGACACCGCTGAACTTGCGCGGCAGAAACCAGCGTCCCCAGTCGTGCGATCCGGCGACGAACTGCGGGCAGGTTTCGATACCGACCGGGTCGAGTGGAATCCACAGGCTGCAGACCTGGCGGCCATCGACGCAGTAGTAGGGCTGATCGTGATGCCAGGGCGTGATCTGGTTGGTGCCCGGTTCCTTGACCAGCACGTGCTCGTGAAAGATGCGCACGCTGTCGGATTGCATCAGCTCGGCGGCGATTGCGGGCGCCGGTGAGTCGAACATGAATTGGCGATACTCGTCGATGCGCGACCAGTTGCAGTAGTCACCGAAAAAGCGCCCGGCCTCGCCGTCGTCGAGGTAATCGCGCCCGAAGGGTCCGGGGTTTTGCATGTTGTTGTCGACGCCCTGGCGCAGCGTATCGATCCAGTCGCTGAAGACGCCTTTCAGCAGCGTCACGCCATCGCGCCGGAAAGTTTCGATGGTTTCGTTGTTTAGTATGGACATGGCGGCAATATGCAGGCTAACTGCCTTCGATAATACACAGGTCGCGTTCGGCCGAAGCCTGGGCGAATTTGAGCGCTTCCTGGTATTGGGGCGACTGATAACAGCGCTCGGCATCTTCGACGCTGTCGAAGCGTACGATGACGTTGCGTTCGCGCTCATTGCCCTCGAGCCACACGGTACGCGTGCCCCGCGCGAGGAATTCACCGCCGTGCGCGGCGATCGCCCCAGTGGCAAGTTTGGCGTATTCGCCATAAGTCTCGGCGTCGCTGACCGCCACGTGTGCTACCCAGTAAGCTGCCATTGTTGGCTCCTTGGATTGGTTCGGAGATTGCTATCTTAGTGGTATTAAAGTATGAAGAAAACCGGTTTATAAACGGAGGCCACCCTGGCTGATCAACCCATACATACGCTTGGCGTGGCGCAACTGGCACACGCTTTCCGGCACGGCGATCTCACGCCGTTGGCTGTCTGCCAGCACTTGCTAGCGCGCATCGACGATACCGGGATTAATTGCAATGCTTTCGCTTTTATCGATCATGCGGGGGCACTGGCCGCGGCAACTGAATCCACGCGGCGCTGGTCCGCAGCTCAACCCATATCTGCGCTCGACGGTATACCGCTGGCAATCAAGGATGTGCTCGACGTGGCCGGCATGCCGACCCACTATGGTTCCGCTGCATTTACTGAAACGCAGGCGGTTACCGAGGACTGCCTGCTGGTGCAGCGCCTGCGCGCGGCCGGCGCCGTGTTGCTCGGCAAGACTCGCACCTGGGAGTTTGCATGGCGCAGCAATCCCCGGCGCGACCCCGCCGAGGTCGTGCGCAATCCGCGCGATCCAGCCCGTTCACCGGGTGGCAGCAGTACCGGCAGTGCAGCGGCGGTAGCTGCCGAACTCTGCCCGCTGGCATTCGGCACCGACTCGGGTGGCTCGGTGCGTGGGCCGGCGGCATTTTGCGGTATCGTCGGTCTCAAGCCGAGCCACGCGCTGATCCCGGTTTATCCGCCAAGCCCGATGGGGGACCTCGAACACATCGGCATATTCGCGCGTGCGGTCGGCGATGTGCGCATCGCGCTCGACCAGGTGGGAGGGCACCACGCAGATGACCCGGCGTCCTGGCCATTTCAAGTGCCCGTATCGAGCGGCTTGCAGGACTTCGACTCGCTACGTTTTGGTTACAGTGTCGACCTGAACTACGCCGAGCCGACGGCTGAGTTGCGCCGGCATTTCGCTGCGACGATCAAAGGCCTGCACAAATCCGGATTGCACCTGCAGGCGCTGGATATTCCCTTCAGCCCGGATTTTGAAGCATGCTATGACCTGTTTGTGCCAGACGCGGCGCTGACGCTGGATCTGGCACCGCCCGACCGACGTGAGCTGGTCGATCCCGATATCATCGCCCTGGCGCAACGGGCCGATCAAATGAGCGTGCGTGAGTACGCACAACTCGAACTGCTGCGCGCGCAGACGCAACGCATATTTGCGCGCCTGTTCGACGACATCGACTGCCTGTTGACGCTGACCCAGCAAACCGTTGCCAACCGGCTCGACGCGGCGCCGGGCATCATGAAACTGACGCGTTGTTTCAACCTCACCGGGCAACCCGCCATCTCGATACCCTGCGGGGTCGCGGAATCGGGATTGCCCATCGGCCTGCAACTGGTCTGCGATCGCGGCGAAGACGGTCGCTTGCTTATGATTGCCGACCAGGTTGCGGCCAGGCTTGACGACACATGAACCAGGCAAAAATCAAACGTCACCTCGATAAGTTGGCGACGCAGGACGACGATCTGCGGCGCGGGCTCGAACGGGTGCGTTATCCCAAACCGCGCATCCGCGCGCAGGGTTTCGAGACCTTTCTGTCGACCATCGTGTCGCAACAGATCTCGACCGATGCCGCCGCCGCCATCATGCTTCGCGTGCGCGCGTTGTTGCCGCGGATGCAGGCCGCAGACGTTTTGCAGCTGCCCGCCGGTGCGCTGCGCGAAGCGGGTCTGTCGCTGCGCAAGGTCGAATATGTCGAGGGTCTCGCCAGTGCGCTGACGGAAGGCGAGTTTGACCCGGCAGTGCTGGTCGACATGGACGATAAAACCGCCATCAAGGCCATCACCGCGCTGCGCGGATTTGGTGCCTGGAGCGCCGAAATCTACCTGATGTTTTCGCTGCAGCGCAGCGATATTTTTCCGGCGGGCGATCTCGCCCTGCGCATTGCCCTGCAGAAGCTCAAGGGCATCGACACGCTGCTCGACGAAAAGCAGGCGCGTGCGCTGGTCGAACCCTGGGCGCCTTACCGCAGCGCCGGCAGCCTGTTCCTGTGGCATTACTACCGTGGCGCGCCAACCTGAAGCGAAACATGGCGCAGGCGTCTGTGTGCACTAAACAGCGCTTGCCGCCGACCGCGACAATCACTATATTTGCGCGCTATGAATCACTTGATTGACCTCGATCGCTATCCACTGCACCAGCTCGACCAGCCGGCTGGTCGGCAGCTGCTGCAGCAATGCATCGACGACGTCGAGCGCAAGGGCATGTTTACCCTGCCCGGGTTTTTAAGGCTTGAGGTCGTCGATGCGATTTTGCCTGAACTGCTGCGCCGCATCGACGCCGAGTCGTTCACCCATGCGCGCGAGCACAACATTTATTTTGACGATGAGCAGGACAAACTGGCTGCGGATCACCCGGCGCTGAAACGCGTCAAGACGGTGAATCACACGCTCTGCGGTGACCAGCTCGCCGAACCGCTGCTCGACGTGTATCGCTGGCCTGAACTTGCCGGTTTCCTCGCGCGCGTGATGGGCAAGGCGGCGCTTTACCCGATGGCCGATCCGCTGGCCTGTGCCAACGTCATGGGTTACTTCGAGGGCGAGGGGCTGAACTGGCATTTCGACCGCTCGGAATTCACCTCGACGCTGTTACTGCAGGCGCCGAGCGCCGGCGGCGAGTTCCAGTATCGGCATAATTTGCGCAGCGATGATGACCCGAATCTTGACGGCATCGCGCGCCTGTTGCGCGGCGAAGACGATGCGGTTTCGACCTTGCGCCTCGGCGCCGGCGATCTCAACGTGTTCAAGGGTAAAAATACCGCGCACCGGGTGACTCCGCCGATCGGTGAGCTGGCGCGCGTGATTACCGTGTTGACTTATTACGAGACGCCCGGGCGCCTGTTCTCCGACGCCGAAAATCTCGGTTTCTATGGACGTACTGCTAACCCCTGAAGATCAGGTCTGACCAGCAAGCCCGGGCAATTTCGGACGCGTGAAGCGATCGAAACGCAAGGTCAGCAGGCAGGCGGCGACCGCGAGTCCAGCAGCGAGTCCCCACCACAGCCCGTGACCGCCCATGTCGAAATAAAACGCCATGATTGTGCCGCCGCCGATACCCAGCACCCAGTAGCCGAAGCCGGCGATCCACAGCGGCATGATGTTGTCCTTCATGCCGCGCAAGGCGCGCGCCGCGGCCGCCTGCAGCGAGTCAAACACCATGAACAGCGCGCCGATATGCAGGAAACTGGTGGCGAGCGCCGATACGCGATCGAATCCGGGATCGTCCGGGGTAATGAAAATGCGAATGATTTGCTCGGAAAACAAGATGGGCACGATCACCAGTGACAGGTTTATGACCACCACCAGTTTCATGCCGAGATACCCGGCGCGGCGCGCACCGGCCATGCTACCGGCGCCGATGGCGTGCGCCACGCGAAACATCGTCGCCTCGGCGAATCCCAGGGCGATGACAAAGGGTATGCCGATCCAGGCCGCGGTGATTTCGTACGCCGCCAGGGTTTTGGCGCCGATGACACCGGAGAGGATGGCGGTGACCACGAAAAGCCCGGCTTCGAGGAAGGCGAGGCCGGCGACCGGCAGCCCCAGCCAGAAAATTTCATGGCAAAGCGTCCACTGTATGCGCCACTTTTCCCGAAATATGCCAAATCCGCGAAACATCGGTTTGCGATACACGTGAATTGCGAGCGCCAGAAACATGAACCAGGAAACCAGCGAGGTGGCGAGGCCCGCGCCGAACAGCCCGAGCGCCGGTATTCCAAAACCACCGAACACGAACCACACCGTCAACAGGTAATTGAGGGCAACGGCTATCACGCTGATCAGACAATATCGATACCGTTTGCGATAACACCGAGACGAAGCTGCGAAACACGCCAAACCACAGTACCGGCAACACCGCAGCAGCCAGGCCCTTCAGGTATTGTTGCGCGAGTTCGACAACCTTCGGATCCTGCTGCGTGGCGATCAACGCCAGGTCCATGTTCCAGATCAGCATCATCGCCGGAACGCCAAGCAACGTGGCCACTAGCAATCCCCTGCTTGACTGCAACACCGAGTTCCTCTTTCTTGCCCGCGCCAAACGCCTGAGCGGCGAGCACGCCGACGACTGACAGCAGCGCCATCAACACGAGCAGGACTTCGAACGACAAATCGCCGGCGATGCCGACCGCGGCCAGCGAATGATAGCCGAGCTTGCCGACCACCATCTTGGTGGTCAGGAACATCGCGAACTCGGCGAGGTAGGCGGCCGAAAGCGGAATGGCGATGATGAAGAACTGTCGAAGTTCGTATTTGAGTTGCGGATCGGGTGGGTGCATGGGGTCGTTTCGCTGGTTGCGCGTAATGTAAGCGGATTCGCTAGCGCGAGTGATAGCCCGCGGCGGCAGGTATCAGTCAGCTTATGAAGCGACCCTGCTTTGTTTATGCCCCTATAAAACTTTGACAATCGCACGAGGGATAACAATAATGGCGCCTGTTTTAAAAGTTGGCAGTTCCGTGGACGCCGAAATGCGGGCTGCAATGCAAAAAAATAATCGGCAAAACTACACTCGAAGGAGAAAAGCATGAAAGTATTTAGGCAAAGTTTGCCCTGGCGTCGCTTGTTGGCGATGTCACTGGGTGGCGGCAGCGCACTCGCGGCCCAGCAATTTGTATCCATCGGCACCGGTGGTGTCACCGGGGTTTACTATCCGACCGGCGGCGCCATCTGTCGCCTGGTCAACAAGAACCGTAAAGAGCACGGCATTCGCTGCTCGGCCGAATCAACCGGTGGCTCGATCTACAACATCAACACCATCCGCGCCGGTGAGCTCGAGTTTGGTGTTGCCCAGTCCGACTGGCAGTACCACGCCTACAACGGCACTTCGAAGTTCGAAGACGCGGGCGCCTTCAAGAATCTGCGCGCGGTATTTTCGGTTCACCCGGAGCCGGTAACCGTTATCGCCAGCGATTCATCGGGCGTCAACACTCTGACCGACGTCAAAAACAAGCGCCTGAACATCGGCAACCCCGGTTCCGGTACTCGTGGCACCTGGGAAGTCATCGAGGCAGCCCTCGGCTGGGAACGCAGCGATCTCAAACTGGCCGCCGAAATGAAGTCTGCCGAAACTGGCCAGGCGGTCTGTGACGGCAAGATCGACGCCTATTTCTGGCTGGTCGGTCATCCGTCGGCGCTGACCCAGGAGTCGCTCGCAACCTGTGACGCGCACCTGGTGAGCGTTGAAGGGTCCGGCAATCGACAAGCTGGTCGCCGATAATCCTTTCTATCGCAAGGCGGTCATTCCGGCCGGCATGTACAACAACGAGGAAGACATCAAGACCTTTGGTGTTGCGCGCAACCTTCGTCAGCAGTGCACGATGTGTCGGACGAAGTGGTTTACACCATCGTCAAGGCGGTGTTCGACAATTTCGATGATTTCAAGAAACTGCACCCGGCTTTTGCCAACCTGACCGAGAAAGAAATGATCACCGAGGGCCTTTCTGCGCCGTCTGCACGACGGTGCGGTCAAGTACTACAAGGAACGCGGCTGGATGTAATTCCAGCCGAGGGCAACATCGAACGGGTCGCAATATGCGACCCGTTCGCTTTTGGCCGGTGCCCGGGCCAGAGCTATACAAATTGAAAGCTGTGAGCGATTGCGCTCACAACGCGCAGTGAACGCCCACATGTGGAACCCTGCAGCTTACTATACAACTGCTGTTGACGGGGATGCCGCATTAAAATTCTGCAGGGGGAGTAGCAATGGCAGAGCAAAAAGAAAGAAGCGTACAGGACGAAATTGTCGCATCGGTCGATACCGGGGGCAGGGATCCCGTCGGGCGCCGTTGGCAAGTTCCTGCTCATAACCGCCTTTGTCTGGGCACTGTTCCAGCTCTACATCGCCTCCAACCTGCCATTCTGGTTGACCGATGTCACCGGCATCAGCGTGGTGGTGACCAATTCCAATGCGCGCCTGATCCACCTGGCCTTTGGCCTGTTTCTGGCCGCGCTGGCGTTTCCGCTGTTCAAGTCCAGTCCCAAAGACTCGATTCCCTGGTACGACTGGCTGCTGGCGGTCATCGGCGTTGCCAGCTTGTCTGTACATCGTGGTGTTGCGCGACGAAATCGCGGTGCGCGCCGGACTGCCGACCCAGGGTGACCTGATCGCATCGACCATCGGCATGCTCTTGCTGGGCATCACGGTTTATCGCGCGCTCGGACTGCCGCTTGCTGATCGTCGCCACGCGTATTCGTCTGCTACGTATTTTTCGGTAATTCGACGTATCTGCCGGAGACGATCCAGTGGAAAGGTGCCTCCTACGGCAAGGCCATGTGGCATTTCTGGATGCAGAACGAGGGCGTGTTCGGCGTCGCGCTCGGCGTATCGGCGTCGCTGATCTTCCTGTTCGTGCTGTTCGGCTCGATCCTCGAAAAAGCCGGCGCCGGTAACTATTTCATCAAGATCGCGTTCGCCCTGCTCGGCCACCTGCGCGGTGGCCCGGCCAAGGCCGCGGTGGTTGCGTCGGCGCTCTCGGGGCTATACTCGGGCTCGTCGATCGCCAACGTGGTGACCACCGGAACCTTCACCATCCCGCTGATGAAGACGCACCGGTTTCTCGGCGGAGAAAGCCGGCGCGGTCGAGGTCGCGTCGTCGACCAATGGCCAGCTGACGCCGCCGGTCATGGGCGCGGCCGCGTTCCTGATCGCCGAATTCACCGGCATCAGCTACACCGATATTCTCAAGCACGCGCTGGTGCCGGCGCTGGTGTCCTACATCGCGCTGGTCTACATCGTGCATCTCGAAGCGCTGAAGATGAACCTGAAGGGCCTGCCCAAGCCGCCGTCGAACAAGTCGTTTTCGGCCAAGATGATCGGTTTCCTGAGTGGCTTTATCGGCATCGCCGTGCTCGGCCTGATCGTTTACTACGGTACTTGGCTGGATCAAGGATGTCGCTCCGGATTATGCCTTTACCGTTGTCGCCATCGGCTGTTCCGCGGGTTATATCTACCTGCTGTGGATCGCCTCCAAGCGGCCTGACCTGGTGGTCGATCCGCCTGATGCACCGATCACCGAACTGCCGCGTGCCGGCGACGTCGCGATTACCGGCCTCTATTTTATCCTGCCGATCGTGATCCTGATCTGGTGCATCATCATCGAGCGCCTGTCGCCGGCGCTGTCCGCGCTGTGGGCCACGGTGGCGATGATCATCGTCATCCTCACCCAGGATGCGCTCAAGGCTTTTTTCCGTGGCACCGGCAACTATGGCCCTG
>CAWIHJ010000072.1:0-48413 GCA_963835795.1 uncultured Gammaproteobacteria bacterium | reverse complement strand
GGAAACTTCTTCACCTTGCTGATGCGCCAGTTTGCCAGTCATTAGTGATAGCATTAGCTCCCTGCGAAATGAAAACAGGGAGCTAAAGTGAGCGTACTGAAAGAATTTGATCGTAAGAGTCATGTAATTTTGCTGGATGGTGAGTTCCGTCGCAGCGAGGCTACCGAGAGCAGGGACGTCATCGACCCGGCTAGCGGTGAAATCATCGCAACGATTGCCGAGACCACCGCCGCCGAAGTCGATGCCGCGGTTGATGCCGGCCACAGCGCGCAAAAGAAGTGGTGGCGCATCAGCGCACTGGAGCGTGCCGAAATTATGCATGAAATCGCCAATGATCTGCTGGCGATGAAGGCACAACTGGCCGAGGCGCTGACCCGTGAAATGGGTAAACCCTACAAGGAATCGGCGGATGAGGTTGACTGGTCGGTGTCGGCAATTCGCTACTACGCCGAAATCGGTCGCACCGATATTGGACGCGTGGTGGGGCCGGCGGTTGCAGGGCATTTGAACTACACGCTGAAACTGCCGCTCGGGGTAGTCGTGTCCATTCAGCCGTTCAACTACCCGATGACCCTGCTCGCCTGGGAAGGCGCCGCGGCGCTCGCCTGCGGCAATGCGGTGATCGCCAAACCTTCCGAGTACACCTCGATTACCACCTTGATGTTTGCTGAAGCTTTCAATCGTCATCTGCCGCCCGGATTATTCCAGGTGTTAACCGGTGCGGGTAATGCCGGTCGGCAACTGGTCGAACATGCGCGCACCAATATGATTGCCTTTACCGGTAGCATACCCACCGGGGTCGCCATCGCTGCAAAGTGCGGTGAAATGATGAAGCCCTCGCTGATCGAGACCTCGGGCAACGATCCGTTTATCGTCATGCCGTCGGCGCCGCTCGACGTGGTGGCGCGCGGAGCCGCGTTTTCCGCCTACATGAACTGCGGGCAAATCTGTGTTTCCGCCGAGCGCTTCTTTGTGCACGCAGCGGTGTACGATGAGTTCGTCGAAAAACTGGCCGAACACGCGCGCGCGATTCGCATCGGCAACGGTCTCGACAAGGTTGAAATGGGTCCCATGGTCGCCGAAAAGGAGCGCAGTCGATACGAGTCGGTACTGCAGCGCGCGCAACAACAGGGGGCACAACTGGTTCTCGGTGGCGGACGCCCAGCAGGGACTGGAAGATCGCGGCTGGTTTGTCGAGCCGACCATCCTCGCCGGCTGCAACCCCGAAATGGATATCTTCAATAACGAGAGCTTTGGCCCGGTCGCACCGATCTGCAAGGTCGACAGTTTCGACCAGGCGCTGGAGTTCGCCAATAACTCGAAATACGGACTCGGCGCCTGCCTCTACACCCTGGACATGCGCGAGAGCATTCGCGCCACCGAGGAACTCGACGGCGGCATGGTGTGGATCAACGCACCCTTGCTGGACAACGATGCCGGCCCGTTCGGCGGCACCAAGATGAGCGGCATGGGGCGTCAGCTCGGTCCGGAGGGGCTGGAAACCTTTCGCAAGACCAAGTTCGTCTGGCTCGATCCCGCCTGTGGCACCCAGGATTTCTGGTGGTTTCCCTACGCGGATGGTGAGGCTTACCCTGACACCGACTAAGCTTGCAAACCGTTGGATCGCCCGATACGTCGGACCGGCACAAGCAGGGACCTTGTATCGGAATCTCATTGGGGTTGTGCGTTGTTTGGATTACCTGAATCCGAATAACACGGCAACATCCTAAGATTCCGATACGTCGGACCGCTGCCTTCGCAGGTATGACGTTGCGGGGCGGCGGTCCGACTTATCGGTGCGTAGTTAGCTGAGCATTTCCCAGGCAACGGGCACGATCGATGCCACCAGCAGCAGGGCCATGGCGACATTGAAAATCCTGCGTTGTAGCGGATCGCGCAGGAAGCGTTGCAGTCCCGCGCCAAACACCAGCCAGATGCCGGCGCAGGGAAAGGTGATCAACGCGAAGCTGATGCAAATGATCGCCACCTGCAGAAAGAAGTTTTCATCCAGCGTGGTATAAGCGGCCAGTGCGCTGCTGCCCATCACCCAGGCCTTCGGATTAATCCATTGAAATGCCGCTGCTTGCCAGAAGCTGATGGGTTTACTGCTCACTTCGGCGCTTGCGTTGCCCTCGGCGTTGGCGATTTTCCAGGCCAGGTAGAGCAGGTAGACGACGCCGATGACCTTGATGATTTCATGCAGCAGGGGGAATATCTGGAACAGGGTGCCGAAACCTAGACCGATTAACGCCAGCATGACCGGGAAGCCGATGCAGACCCCGAGAAGATGGGGTAAGCCGCGGCGCACACCGAAGTTCAGGCCCGTGGTGGTCAGCATGACGTTATTGGGTCCGGGCGTCACCGCGGCGATAATGCCGAATATGACGAACGAGAAAAACAATTCGGGTTCGATTGCAGGCTCCGTTAGTTTCGATTGTAAAAAAACGCAACGCCAGTCACGGCTTGAAAGCAGACGCGAGTAAAACGCATTGAGATAGACATGACAACCGTGAACAGTGGAAATATCGATTCGGGCGGCCTGAGGACAAATGGCTTTCGATTTTGGCCGAATCAGCGATAGACTTGGTGCTATTCGTTTGCGGGAGATACGCCGTGTCAGTCAGTGAAGAATTGCTCGATGTCGTCGATGCCGAAGACCGGGTCATCGCGGTGAAAAAGCGCGGTGACATTCATTTCGAAGGCTTGATGCATCGCGCCGTGCATATCCTGGTGTTCAACTCGCGCGGCGAATTGTTTCTGCAGAAGCGCTCGATGAGCAAGGATGAGCAACCCGGCATGTGGGATTCGTCGGCCGCGGGTCACGTCGATAGCGGTGAAGACTACCTGCATTGTGCCGAGCGCGAAATTGCCGAGGAGTTGGGTATAGTCGTTGAGCGCCCATTGCAGCTGCTGTTCAAATTGCTGGCCTCGCAGTGCACCGGCAACGAACATTGCATGGTGTATCGCTACGATTTCGACGGCGAACTGGTATTGCAGAGCGAAGAAATCGACGAGGGCGCCTGGGTCGATCCGGCCAGCATGGATCGACGCGTGGCCGAGGCCGATCCGCGCCTGACCACGGCCATCAGTTTGATCTGGCAACGATACCGTGAACCGGGGCCCGCTGCCGAACGGGCCGATGCACCGTGAAAATTCCCTATACAATACCGGCGCCTGGCGGTTTAATGACGCGATTACTGCAGGTGATAAACGGGAGGTAAAATGTCAAAGATAGCCTTGATAGTCGGAGCCGGTAGCGGCAACAGCGCCGCCTTCGCGCGTGCGCTCGCCGCGGACGGTTACCATGTCGTGCTGGCCGCGCGCAACATCGACAAGCTGGACGCCCTGTGTTCCCAGATTGGCGCCCAGGCGATCCAGTGTGACGCCACCTCGATCGAATCGGTCAAAGACCTGTTTCTCACGCTGAAAAGTTCCCCGGGGCAGGCAAGCGTGGTGTTGTACAACGCGAGCGCCTATACGGCGGGTTCGATTACGCAACTCGACCCCGACCTGGTGCTCGATTCGCTGATGCAAACCGCCTATGGTGCTTTCCTGGTGGCGCAGCAGGCAGCCATCGCGATGCACGAGCTTGGCGGCGGCGCACTGTTTTTTACCGGGGCCACCGCGAGCGTTAAGGGATTCCCCAATTTTGCGCCCTTTGCGATGGGCAAGTTTGCGCTGCGCGGGCTCGCGCAAAGCCTCGCGCGCGAACTCGGCCCCGAGAATATCCACGTGGCGCATTTCATCATCGATGGCGGTATAGCCGCACCGGGGCGCGCGCTCGATGACGCTGACATCAGTCACCAATACCGAAGATGCCGAACTCGAACCGGATGCCATTGCGCACACTTATATGGCGATTTTGAAACAGCATCGCAGCGCCTGGACGCACGAAGTCGACCTGCGCCCCTGGAAGGAGAATTTTTGACATGTTGCAGCCCGTGAATTACCTCGCGCCCGAAGTGCCGGGTACCTTGCCCTGGCACCCGGTGCCGCTCGTGGTTGCCACCGCCGAGAGTGTTAAAGGTTATGGTTACCTGGTCCAGGAGCCGGATGCTTTTGACATTGAAATCGTGCAGTGGCCGGCGCAGGGCTGGCGCCCCATCGACGCCGGTACCGGCGATGAAGGTGGTGTCGTCGAGGGTATCTTCCACAGCGAGTGGCGCGGCGAGGTGCTGCACGGACGCAACGATGCGGTCAACGGCAACTACATCCTGGGCTGGTCGGAGAATCCGGGGGATGCCGACGCTGACGCCGAGATGGAGGCGCCACTGCGGGTGCTGTTATGGCATCTGAATTACCATCCCGACGGTGGGCAGTTATTTTACCCGCTGGATCATCAACCCTTCGTGGTGCCGGTGGCCATGCCGGGGGATGATTTGAGACTGGATAAGATCATCGCGTTGTGGTGCGATGGCAGCCAGGGGTTGTATATCCACCCCGGTATCTGGCATGAGGGCGTATTTCCGGCGACCACGGCGCAATCCTTTCGCGATCGCCAGGGCAGGGTGCACGCGCGTGTCAGTTGTAATGTCGCCGAGGAGTTTGGCGTGTTTTTAAACGTACCCTTACATCCGCCTACTTCTTGATCAGCTTGATCTGACGCCCAACCCAATCGGGTAATTCGGGCAGGGCTGCCTCGCCAAGTTGTTGCTGCACGGCGTCGGGCATGGCGGTAGTGGCGCCTTCGCGCGTGTTGTAGTGCAACACCATGAACTCCGCCGTGGCGCAGAGTTTGCCCTCGACCAGCATGCAATGCGCAAACCAGATTTTTTTCGCATCACTGCCGAGCACCAGGGTCTCGATGTCCATGGTTGCCGGCGCGCGCACTTCGTTCAGGTAGCGCAGGTGGGTTTCCACGGTGTACATCGCGCAGCCGGTCGCATCGAAATAATCACTGCCGAGAGCGAAGTGATCCTGCATGACCCAGGTCGTGTTGGTGAACGGAACCAGGTAGTAAGCTTCGTTGAGGTGGCCGTAGAGATCGAGCCAGCTCTCCTGTACGGGCTCGGAATGAAACCTGAATACCGTCATGCTATTTCTCCCCGGGTAGATGGTCGGGAGTATAACGCATCGAGCCGGGCGGAAACCATTGCTGGCGATAAGTTGAAGACAAACAACCGCCATTAGGGATGTCCAAGCAACACGTCTGATAGTAGAATCGCGCGATGAAATCCATCGTAAAAATTGAAGCGCTGTCGAAAGTCTATGGCAGCGGTCACCAGGCGCTCAATGACATCGATCTCGATATCCACGAAGGTGAAATCCTGGCCCTGCTGGGGCCGAACGGTGCCGGTAAGACCACGCTGATCTCGATTATTTGTGGCCTCGTCTCGGTTAGTACCGGCTCGGTCAGCGTGGCGGGATATGACATCGTGCGCGACTTCCGTAAAACCCGCGACCTGATCGGCCTGGTGCCCCAGGAACTGACGCTAAGTGCCTTTGACAGTGTGTGGAATACGGTGAATTTCAGCCGTGGCCTGTTTGGTAAACCGGCGAATACTGCTTACCTTGAGCAATTGCTCAAGGATTTGTCCCTGTGGGACAAGCGTGAAAGTGAATTGCGCGAACTGTCGGGCGGCATGAAACGCCGGGTGCTGATCGCCAAGGCGCTTTCCCACGAGCCGCGCGTGCTGTTTCTGGACGAGCCGACCGCTGGCGTCGATGTCGAGCTGCGCCAGGATATGTGGAAGATGGTGCGCAAGTTGAACGACGACGGTGTCACCATCATCCTCACCACGCATTACATCGAAGAGGCCGAGGAAATCGCGGACCGCGTCGGCATTATCAGCGAGGGACGCCTGTTGCTGGTCGAAGACAAGTTGAACCTGATGCAAAAGCTCGGCACCAAGCAGTTGTTGATCGAGTTGCGCGAGGGTATCGACTCGATTCCTGACACACTCGCGCAATACCAGTTGGAAATTGCAGCTGATCGCAGTCACCTGATCTATACCTATGATACGCACAGCGAGCGCACTGGTATTACCTCGTTGTTACAGGATCTGAACGATACCGGGCTATCGCTGAAAGACCTCAAGTCCAGCCAGAGTTCGCTGGAAGAAATTTTCGTCAACCTGGTGACCAACAAATGATTAACTATCAGGCCATCCGCGTCATCTACAAGTATGAAATGTTGCGTGCCTGGAACACGCTGTTGCAATCCATCGCCTCCCCGGTGATTTCAACCTCGCTGTATTTTGTCGTCTTTGGTGCGGCCATCGGCTCGCGCATCGAAGAAATCGAGGGTGTGTCCTACGCGGTGTTCATCGTCCCCGGGCTGGTGATGCTGTCGCTGCTGACGCAGAGTATTGCGAATGCGTCCTTCGCCATATTCTTTCCCAAGTTTACCGGCACCATTTACGAAGTCATGTCGGCGCCCATATCCTTTGTCGAGATCATCGTCGGCTACGTCGGGGCGGCTGCCACCAAGTCATTGATACTAGGGACGATTATCCTGCTAACCGCGAACCTGTTTGTCGATCTCAATATTGCGCACCCGTTCGTGATGGTGTTATTCCTGGTGTTGACCTGTATTTCATTCGCGCTGTTCGGATTTATTATCGGTTTGTGGGCGACCAACTTCGAGAAATTGCAATTGATACCCATGCTGGTGATTACGCCGCTGGTATTTCTGGGGGGTAGTTTCTACTCGGTGAGCATGTTGCCACCGGCGTGGCAGACCGTCACCCTGTTCAACCCGGTGCTATACCTGATCAGCGGTTTTCGCTGGAGTTTTTTCGAGGTTGCCGATGTCAGCGTGGTGGTTAGCCTGGCGATGATCAGCCTGTTTCTGCTGGCCTGTCTCGGCCTGGTGTGGTGGATGTTTAAAACCGGCTATCGCCTGAAGCAGTAATGCAGCGAAGGGTCTGTTTGCCGAGTGATTTGAACAAAAAAACCGGTGTGGATCTTGCATCCACACCGGTGTGTTACGCGTTTACTTCTGCCAGAAAAATTTGGCTACTTCTTTGTCTACGTCGGCGATGGTCAGGCCGATGTCATCCAGCATGCGATGATTCATCTGGCCCAGCAGACGACGCTCCTGAGACCGGCTCACGTAGAGCTTGACGCTCTGCATGATCTTTGCCGCGAAGCCTTCGATGCGTTCAACTGCTGCGAAAGTCAGGGCGGCAATGTCCAGGTCTTCGATAAGGTGGAAATGTTTCGCTTTCAAAGTACTCATGGTATTGCTCCTGTGTGTGCTGTCCGGCCTATTCCTCGCAGCGG
Organism: uncultured Gammaproteobacteria bacterium; assembly: GCA_963835795.1. Taxonomy (GTDB): domain Bacteria; phylum Pseudomonadota; class Gammaproteobacteria. The sequence goes on along the minus strand of CAWIHJ010000072.1, from coordinate 41,189 downwards.
TTTAATTCATGGTGGGAATTATAGGGAGCAATGCCAATAAAAACAGATTCAGAATTTTCGAAAACCGACAGTAACAGTTTTTGATAACAGATTGGCGCAAAATTATTCGCTGTGAACTGCTTCACAAGAAATTTGTGCACTGCAGCACACTTTCTTTCAGAGGTGTTTTCCGGGATTCAAAAATTACCAGTAACTCGTTGTTTATTAATAATAAAATCTTTTAATCCGAACGCACGATTGAAACCCATGCTGGCCGCTATTTTGTGGCTTTTGGGGCAGCAACGACGAAAACGCAGGTTTTTTAAAAACTGTTATGGTCGAACAGTTTTTGCCTATATTTTGAGAATCGTAGAACCGGTGGTTTCCCGTGCTTCCAGCTTTCGATGCGCCTCGGCGCAATCGGCCAGCGCAAAGGACTGGTTGACATTGATGTTGACCTGGCCGCTACCAACCACTGCAAACAGTCGGTCTGCGCCTTCCTGCAACAAGGCCCGGGTAGAGATGTGCGTGGCCAGGGTGGGACGGGTCACGTAAAGCGACCCCTTGGCGGCAAGAATCTTCGGGTTGAAGGGTTCGAGCGGGCCGCTGGCATTGCCATAGGTGGCCAATACACCGAAAGGGCGTAATGAATCGAGCGAGGAGTCGAAGGTCGCCTTGCCGATTGAATCGTAGGCAACCGCCACACCGACGCCATTGGTAATCTCGCGCGCCCGGGTGGCAATATCTTCCTCGCGATAGAGAATGATGTGGTGACAGCCGTTTTCGCGTGCAAGCGCGGCTTTTTCCTCGGAACCGACGCAGCCGATGACGTTGGCGCCAAGCTGGTTGGCCCATTGGCACAGGATCTGGCCCACACCACCTGCGGCGGCGTAGACCAGGATGCTGTCACCGGGCTGTACCGGGTAGGTTCTAAACAGCAGGTAGTGCGCGGTGAGACCTTTCAGCATCATCGCTGCTGCGGTTTCGTCGCTGATGGTGTCTGGAAGTTTGACCAGCTTGTCGGCTGCGATCACGCGCTGTTCGGCATAGGCGCCGAGATTCATCGGGTAGGCGACGCGATCACCGATCGTCATTCCTTCCACACCGGCACCGACCGCATCGACGCGGCCAACACCTTCCATACCGATCACGGCCGGCAAGTCACCGACCGGGTACAACCCGCTGCGACCATAGACGTCGATGTAATTGAGGCCACAGGTTGTTTGCTGCAAGCGAACCTCTCCCGCACCCGGGTCGCCCACGGAGATATCTTCCCATTGCAATACTTCGGGGCCGCCGGTTTGATGAATTCGAATTGCCTTGGTCATGTGTCTGAATCTGCTTGCGAGAAAGCAAGACCTTGCCTCAAAGCGGGCACGGGATCAAGCGCTATCCGGTTTAAACCGAATCGATAGAATAACCACGGCGATAACCAGTATGACACCGCTAGCCTGGATCAGGCTCAGGGTTTCCTGCAACACCAGGCTGGCCAGCAGGATCGACACCACGGGCTCCAGGTTCAGCAGGAAAGCCGCGCGCGCCGCTGGCAATCGCGCCAGCGCCTGGAACTGGCTGAGAATCGCGACCAGGTAAAATACCGTGGCGAGCGCCAGCATCAGTATTGCGGAGCTGGTGGGCGGGAACGACAGGTGCCCCGGCACCAGTGGCAAAATCATCAGCAGGCCGGCTGCGTTGATCCAGAAGGTCATCAGCAGCGGAGACATGGTCGGTGCGACGCGGGCGCCACAAATGAAGGTGAACGCAGCACCACAACTGGCCAAACCGGCAAACACGATGCCTTGCAGGCTCAATGTCATTTCGCCACCCGACAGGGCCAGATAGAGTCCGCCAAACGCCGCGCAAAAAAAGCCGATCAAAGCTGCCGACGCTTTCAGTTGGCCGCGAGCCACTGAATAGGCCAGCACCAGCAAGGGATAGAAATAGAAAATCAGCACGGCCAGGCTGACAGTCATGGTTTCGACGGCCATCAGATAGCAGATCGTGGCGCCGGACCAGACGAAGCCGAGTGTGAACAGCGGTAACCGCTGCGGCTTGTCGACAGCGAAGCTGGTGCGGCGCAGCAGCAGAATCAGTGCAAACACAAGTGTCGATACCACGAATCGCACCAGCATCATCGTCAGTGCATTGCCACCGTCCGCATAGAAAATTTTGGCCTGTGTGGTAATTGCCCCGAGGCCACAGGCAGTGACCAGCGCAAACAGAATTCCTGGGTTGGGTTTACTGAATTTCAACATTTGCGCAGAACTATATAGGGCGTACGCCCTGCGTGCTAGTTGCTTGCCAAGCAGAAGGCAATTGGCTATGTTGCGCCTCTGAACTAACCACGGAGTAGCTATGGCGCGCGTTCAATTGCCTTCAGACCTGGTGCAGGCCGACTGGCTGCAACAACATCTCAAAGACGATGATCTGCTGGTGTTCGACGCCAGTTGGCACATGCCTGCGACCGGCCGCGATGGTTTTGCCGAATGGCAGCAGGAATGCATTCCCGGTGCTGTTTTCTTCGATTTCGACCGCAGGATCTGTGATCCGCAGGCGGACTTGCCCCACATGCTCCCGGACGCGCAACGCTTCACGCATGAATTGCGTGAACTGGGATTGAAGCAGCGCAGTAGCGTGGTCATCTACGATTCGATGGGGATGTTTTCGGCGCCGCGCGCCTGGTGGATGTTACGCGCTATGGGCTTCACCCAGGTGGCTCTGCTGGATGGCGGCCTGCCGGCATGGAAGTCGGCAGGTTACCCGCTAATAAGCGGTGCGAAGCAGCCGCGGCCAGCACCCGGCGACTTTAATGCCAGCCTCGACGCCACGCAGGTCGCCGATGCGGCCACCGTGCTGGCGGCACTCAACGACGCCGAGTTATGCGTACTGGACGTGCGACCCGCGCCGCGTTTTCTCGGTGAAGCCGAGGAGCCGCGTGCGGGACTGCGCCGTGGGCACATGCCGGGCGCGGTTAACCTGCCGTTTGCGGATCTGTTCGAACAGGGTTTATTGAAGCCGGACGCGGAAATTGCGCGCATCGTCGAGCCACTGGTCGGCGCGGCGACGAAAACCATCTGTAGCTGTGGCTCGGGAGTTACCGCCTGTATCCTGGCCTTTGCCTTACAACGAATTGGCAGGGATCAGGTAGCTGTTTATGACGGCTCCTGGAGCGAGTGGGGATTACCGGGCGAGTTGCCGGTGGTGGTTGAGGCCAGGTAGCCGGGCAGGGCGCTGATGTCGTCGAGAACCACATCGGCGATGCTTTCCAGTTCGCTGCGCTCGCTGGTTCCGGTCAGCACACCGACACACAGACCGGCGTGCGCATTACGTCCCATCTCGATGTCGTGGCGATTATCGCCGACGACGATGACCTCGCTACAAGCGAGGTCCAGCTGATCGCAAAACGCCAGTACCATGCCTGCTTCCGGTTTGATTCCGTGGCCGCTGTCGTAGCCGGCAAGAAAATCAAATTCCTCAAGCACATCGAAGGACTGCAGGGTGTTGATAATGCCCTGGTAACTATCCGCAGTGGCCACGCCGAGGCGCATGCCGCTCAGTTTGAGATGGCGCAGTGTCGGCCCCAGCCGGTCGACCGGGGTCGCCTGAATCGCTCCCTGGTCGTGGAAGATTTCATTTAAGCGCCGGCTGATGTCCTCGACCTGGTCAGGCTGCTGCAATTGTTCGGCCCAGGCATCGGCGATCTGGTGATTGTTGCCGGCCGCCAGCAGGCTACCGCCAAGAAAGCGCTTTCGCTCGGGATCAAACCCGTGTCGATTCAGCAGCGCCGCGGCCAGCAATGAGTCGCCCTGCGCAAACTCACTCGCGGCGTGGAGGTAAATCGGCAGCCAGGTTCGATTGAAATCGAGCAAGGTGCCATCCTTGTCGAACAATATGCCGGCAAACGGCATCAGCAGGCTTCGAGTTGTCGCAGGCTGCTGTAAAGCCCGTCGAGATCGCTATAGGCGCCCTGCAGGTGTCGAGTGCCCGAGGCGGAGTAGGCCTTGCGGGCGTGCAGGATGCGCGTATTGTCGAACAGCATCAACTCGCCGGCCTGCAGCTTGAAGACGATTTGCAAATCCTCACGCTCGAGAATTTCGGCATAGTGCCGGTAAGCCGGATAGAACTGGCGCAAGGTATCCGTGGATAGCTTGAGCGTATCGATGGAGCGGTTGTTAAAGCGCACCTTGATCACCTGGTCGAGATCATTGACTTCGATAAACGGCACCCGCGCCTGTAGATCGGTGGCTGCCGTCGTGAAAGCGGAAATTAATCCAGTGGCGGCTGAGCAGGTGGAAGTGCTGTGGACTTTCAGTGCGCAGAACGCTGGCCGCCTTGAAGCCGTCCTGCAGGATCGATTCGCCGCCGCTGGTCGACGATTCCAGGCAGTGCAGCAACTGCAAACCCGGCACTGGATCGCGATAGGGGTTATCCAGGTGGCAGCCAAGCCCGAGGTTGGTGAAGGCGAGGTTGGTGGGATCTACCGTGGTGCGCACATCGAACAGCGGACCGTAGTTGGTTTCACGCACAAAGCCGAACTGGCCGATAACCTTCAATACCTCGCCCGGCTGGCAATCGACGGCTTCGAGCAGCACGAAGCCGTAATCGCGCACCGCGCGCAAGGCTTCGAGCCTGGATTCGGACTGGCGACAAAAGTCTGCGTAGTGGCAGCGCGGCAAGCCCTGCTCAAATGATTTGCCATCCCAGAGGATCTTGGCGACTTCGCTGCGCTCGTCGGCTGGCTGGTTCAGGCTATTGCAATTGGCGCGAAGCCAGTCGAGTGCAAACTCGGAGCGGTGCCCGCCGGGGGTAAATTCAACGATCAGGCGGTGTTCGTCGACGCATACGTCGGCAATGCCGATGTCGGCCGCAATGTCGGTGATGTTCAGCAAGCGCTGACCGTTTGCCGGGTTACGGCTGGCCGGCATCTGGCAATGGTCGCGCAGCCACAGGGCCAGGAACTCGCTGGCGGCGCCGTCTTCCCAGGTAATGAATAACTGGTCGCGATCAAAGCGAAATTTGCGAATGCCATGCATGTCAGCTGGATACCAGGGATTCAAGCGTGGTGCGATAGTGCGTAACCGGATTGATGGTCAGGCCGGTGACCTTGCCGTCGTCGTCATAGCACCTCAGCTTGACCGCATCCCGGTGATGCGGATTGGCTTCGAAGGCGGCAACTTCGGCGGCATTCATCGGACCGCCCTGAACCTTGAGCGAATTGACCGAGGCCGGTGACAGCCGGGCAAAGTATTCCGGGTCAGTGGCGCACAGGTAGCGTTTCGCCGCCACGTGTAAACGTACGGGTTCACTGATGCTGTCGGCAAAGTGGTTTTGCAGGTAATCGGCGCCGATGGTTTCGTGATCGTTATCGATGCCTTTTTCGAGCGCGTCGATGGGGTGCTCGCCGATAAAGTGGCCGATGTCGTGCAGCAGGGCCGCTATCACCAGGCTGTCCGGCGCGGCGTCGGCCACGGCACAGGCAGCGGTCTGTTCCATGTGTTGCGACATGGTCACCGCTTCACCCATGTATTCGTTCGCACCCTGCTGGGCGAACAGCTCGAGGATGAAGTCGATGACGCGCTCGGGGTTAGCGTTTTGCGTACTCATGGGAGGGCTCTGCAAAGGATCGAACTGGTGCACGATTTTGGAACAGAATGATTGTTGAGTAAATCAAAATATATCCCCGGCATTGTTTTACGCCCAGGTCCCTGATATACACTCGGCATATTGCAGTGAACGGGTCAGCAGCATGGGTAAAGAGCAACTCGAAATCGACGTTACCGACACCAGGGACAGCAACGACGTCATCGTCGCCCTGCGCACGGTGCAGCAAAGCCAGGTGCGTCTGAATGTGCTCGCCGATCAAAAAGCGAACATCAATATTGGTTTCACGCTGTTGTTCATCACCCTGAGCCAGGCGCCGATGGTGATCGGCGCGTCCATGGATTCGGTGCTCAGCTGGGGGGTGATCCTGGTGACCTTTCTGGTTGCGATTTCGCTGACGCTGGCCTTATTGGTGGTGTCCCCGCGCATCGGCGGCGGCCGTATTCGGCAAGCCGAGGACATGGCCAACCCATTTTATTTTGGCATGTTTACCCAGCTCGATCAGGACAGTTACGTCAATTACATGTTGGCAAACCTGAATAACGACCTGGAAGCGCGACGTTTGCTGCTGGTCGACATTTACCAGATCGGGCGGGTGCTGCAGCGCAAGTATCGCCTGCTGCGTTTCAGCTACGGCTTTCTTGCGCTTGCCGCGATGCTCGCGGCGGCGCTGTTTACCTACAAGACGCTAGGTAATTGAGTGCTGCATCCAGTTGGTGCTGATTGAATACCTCGATGCCGTGCTCGCGCAACCACGCCGTTGTCACTCCGCTGGCGGCAATAGTTCGCCGCGTAAAACTGCCGTCGTAAATCTCGCTGCTGCCACAGGACGGGCTGCGTTCGGTTAATACCGCGACATCGATGCGGTGTTGCCGGCACAGCTCCAGGGCCTTTTCGGCGCCAGCCAGAAAGAATTCGCTGACGTCGTCACCTGCCTGGGTTACTACCTTTGCGCGCCCGGCGATGACATCGGCGCCAATTCCGTCGGTAATTTCGGCGGCCGCGCGAGGCACCGGTAAACCTCCCGCTACTTCGGGGCAAAACGCGATCACTCGATTCGCTGTCAACAGTTGTTGCAGACCTTCGTGATCCAGTTGCTTTGCCTTGCCATCGTAGCGTACCGGGTCGCCCAGCAAGCAGGCGCTGACCAGCAGCTTTGCGTCACCCGGGACGATTTTCATGCCCTTCGATCCCAGCTCGATCATGCCGGTGGCGGGTTACCAGTGGTCCAGCGTTTGAATTTCTTTTTACAGTACTGCAACAGGCTCTCGTAGTTCGGGAAATAGAGATCGAAGCCGTCTTCTGCCGGGGCGTCGTACTCGCAGTAATCGTTACTGTGCGATCGGCAGATGGTGGGTCGGTCGTCATAGATATTGCAGCGACCGTCGCCGAGCAAGTGCTGGCAACGCGCCTCGAACATGACGAACCAGCCATCGTCATCCTTGTAGACGCCTACGCCATCGTGCGATACCTGCCACAGCAGGATCTCGAAGTCATACTTCGAGCGTGGCCTGTCGATCTGCTGGGTGACGTAGGTGCAGCACTTTGAATTGGTGCACAGATCGCACTTGTTGAAGCCTTCGAGTTCATTGGCGATTTCGATGTCGGGAAAGTTATTGTCCATCGTTCGGCTCCGTCAGCCAGTCTCTGGCGACCAGGTAATGTTCAGTGAGTCGAGCCTCGGCGCTGCCGGCCTCGGGTTGGTAATTGTAGCGCCAGTTCACCACCGGCGGCAGCGACATTAAAATCGATTCGGTGCGCCCGCCCGATTGCAGGCCAAACAGGGTGCCGCGGTCATACACCAGGTTAAATTCGACATAGCGTCCGCGTCGGTACCACTGGAACTGTTTTTCGCGTTCGCCGAAGGCATCGTCCCGATGGGCTTCGACGATTGGCGTATACGCGGGCAGGAAGTGGTCGCCGACGCTACGCATGAAGGCGAAGGACTGAGCGAAATCGGGCTGGTTCAGATCGTCGAAAAACAGCCCGCCAATGCCGCGTGGTTCCTGGCGATGTTTCAGGTAGAAATAGTCGTCGCACCATTTTTTGTAGCGGCCGTAAGTGTCTTCGCCAAATGCGGCGCAGGCTTGCCGTGCTACTCGATGCCAATGCTTGCAGTCGTCATCGAAGCCGTAGTAAGGGGTCAGGTCGAAGCCGCCGCCAAACCACCAGATCGGTGCCTCACCCTCCTTTTCAGCGACGAAGAAGCGCACGTTGGCATGCGAGGTCGGGATATAGGGATTATCTGGATGTACTACCAGCGATACGCCCATGGCGTGAAACTTGCGCCCGGCGAGTTCGGCGCGATGCGCGCTTGCCGAGGCCGGCAGGTTCGCGCCGTGCACCTCGGAGAAATTGACACCCGCCTGTTCGAATACCGCGCCGCCTTGCAGCAGCATACTGCAGCCGCCACCACCGGCCTCGCGCTGCCATTGGTCGGATTCGAAGCTGGCCTTTCCGTCGATCGCCTGCAGCGCATCGGTGATGCGGGTTTGCAGGTTACGCAGGTACTGGTTGACTGTTTCGATGTCCATCACTTGGCTGATCTTACAAGGTTTCCGCTGGCCAGCGATTTTATCGCACTTGCCCTGCCACCGCCCGTATTGAAACCAGTGACGATGAAATCGAGCTCAGCGCCGAACTGACGCCGCATTTGCAAAGCGTTGCGAACCGTCGATTTCCCAGCGCGATTGGCGCTGGTTGAAACCAATGGCAGCTGCAGCCGCGCGCAGATAAAACGCAACAGTGGATGCCGGGTGATGCGCAGGGCCACCGTCGGGTGATTACCACGAATCCAGGCAGGGCACTGTTCGCTGGCTTCGACCAACCAGGTGGTCGGGACTGCGGCGGGGGTTTGCAGGGCAGGGCGCTGGTCGGGTTCGAGTCGAATAAAGGGATCGCAGTAGGCCAGGTCTGAGGACAGCAGGATCAGGCCCTTGTCGACATCGCGTTGTTTGATCTGTAGCAGGCGTCCAACACTGGATGGGTTTCGCGGATCGCAACCGAAACCCCAGATAGTGTCGGTTGGATAACCGATGACGGCGCCAGCCGCGATAGCCTGGGTGAGCCGATTTAATGCCCAGGGACTCATGCCTTTGTTCCTTAACTGACGTCGGCGATGGCCTTAGCCTGGGGGGGCTTTTTCTTCGCGGTCTTTTTCTTCGCGGCCTTTTTACGCGTCGTCTTTTTCTTGGCCGGCGCGGCCTTCTTCTTGGCGGCAGCCTTTTTACGTCGCGATTTTGGCATGGGTGCCTTTTCGATCAACGCTTCACAGGTGGCCAGATCGAGGGTGGCGGGGTCTTCCACGTCCTTGGGAATCCGCGCATTTTTGACGCCATCGGTAATGTAGGGCCCGTAGCGTCCACGAAGAATCTTGATGTCGGTGCCTTCGAATGCCTTGATTTCACGATTGGCATCGAACTCTTTTTTCTCGGCCACTAATTCCAGCGCACGCTCGAGCGTGACCGTGTACGGGTCGTCGCCTTCCTTGACATTGAGTGAGACAAATTTGCTGTCGTACTTGATGTAAGGGCCAAAGCGACCGATGTTGGCGGAAATCTGCTCGCCCTCGGGTGACTCGCCGAGTTCGCGCGGCAACTTGAACAATTCCAGCGCATCTTCGAGGGTGATGGAATCCATTTTCTGCCCCGGCCGCAAGCCAGCGAATTTTGGCTTGTCCTCGTCCTCGCGCGTGCCGATTTGCACGAAGGGTCCATACCGGCCCATGCGCACGGTAATCGGTTTGCCGGACTTTTCATCGGTGCCCAGCTGGCGTGCCTGGATGGCTTCGTCGCGGGTGACGTTTTCCATCTTGTCGTCGACCTGGGACTTGAAGGTGGTCCAGAACTCTTCCATCAACGGCAGCCATTCGGTTTCGCCGCGCGAAATTTCATCGAGCGAATCCTCCAGCTTGGCAGTGAAGTCGTAGTCGACATACTTCGGGAAATGCTGCGTCAGAAAGCGCGCAACCACGCGACCGACGTCGGTGGGATGAAAACGCTTGCTTTCCAGCTCCACGTATTCCCGATCGACCAGGGTGGTAATGATCGAGGCGTAAGTCGAAGGCCGGCCGATACCGTATTCCTCGAGTGTTTTGACCAGCGAGGCTTCACTGAAGCGCGGGGGTGGCTCGGTAAAGTGCTGTTCCAGGCGGATCTCCTGCACATCGACCAGGTCACCTTCCTTCATCGGCGGCAACAGGTTTTCCTTGTTGTCGTCGATTTTGCTGTCGTCCTTGTCTTCGATGTAGACGCGCATGAAGCCGGGATCGCGAATGGTCGAACCGCTGGCGCGAAAGCTGTTGTCGGGACCACAGGCCAGGTCGATGGAAACGGTATCGAGGGTCGCGTGAATCATCTGACTGGCGATGGTGCGTTTCCAGATCAGGCTGTAGAGGCGAAATTCGTCGTCGCCCAGGTGTTCCTTGATTTTGAACGGCTCATTTAATGCGCTGGTCGGGCGAATTGCCTCGTGCGCTTCCTGGGCATTCTTCGATTTGGTCTTGTACTCGCGAGGCGTGTCCGGCACGTTGTCGACGCCAAATTTTTCGGCGATAAACTCGCGAATTTCATTCAGTGCGTCGTTCGACAGGTTGACCGAGTCGGTACGCATATAGGTTATCAGGCCGACCTGTCCGGCACCGATATCGATACCCTCGTACAGGCGCTGCGCGGTGCGCATGGTGCGTTGGGCGCCGAAGCCGAGCTTGCGCGCCGCCTCCTGCTGCAGGGTCGAAGTGGTGAAGGGTGCAGCCGGGTTACGCTTGCGTTGTTTCTTCTCTACCTTGGCGACGCGCAGTTTGCCTTGCGCGGCATCGCTTAATTTTCGATGCGCGCTATTCGCCTGATCGGCATTGGTAATGGTGAACTGCTTGACCTTTTCGCCGCCGAGCAGGTTAAGCCTGGCGCTAAATCCCTGATCTTCGAACAGGTTATCGGATTCGATGCTCCAGTATTCCTGCGGGTCAAAGGCTTCGATTTCGAGCTCGCGCTCGACGATCATTCGTAGCGCCGGGCTTTGCACGCGCCCAGCCGATAATCCGCGGCGAATCTTGCGCCACAACAGCGGTGACAGGTTGAAACCAACCAGGTAGTCGAGTGCGCGTCGCGCCTGCTGTGCGTTGACCAGGTCCATGGTGATTTCACGTGGGCTGGCGACGGCCTCGGAAACGGCCTGCTTGGTAATCTCGTAGAAAGCAACGCGATACGCCTTCTTGTTTTTCATCAAGTTGCCTTCGCGCAACAATTCGTACAAATGCCAGGAAATGGCTTCACCTTCGCGATCCGGGTCAGTCGCCAGGTAAATCGCATCCGCCTTCTTCAGCTCTTTCTTGATGCTGGCAATGTGTTTCTGATTTCGCTCGACTGGCGTGTAGTTCATTTTGAAACCGTTTTCGGTTTCGACCGCGCCTTCCTTCGGCACCAGGTCGCGAACGTGCCCGTACGAGGCGAGGACCTTGAAGTCCTTGCCCAGGTATTTCTCGATCGTTCTTGCTTTCGCAGGGGACTCTACAATGACGAGGTTACTGGCCATTTATTCCTATTGGCAGGCCGCGAGGCGGCCCGGGGTTAGTGAAAGACGGCGGGTTGATCAGCAAATACGATATCTTCGTAATGCATCAGTGCATTTTCATCCTGTTCGTCAGAACTGTTGAATAACACCATCATTACGACCCATTTCAATTCTTCGATATCGACTTCAGAATCCGAATCCAGCGCCATCACGCGGTTGATGACCAATTCACGCAACTTTGGCGTAAGCACACCGGATTGCTCGAGGAACAGCAAAAAACCCTGTGCGCTGTAGGCAAGACGTGCACTTTCTTCGGCGGCGAGAATCCGTGTAGCGTCGACAGATTCGTTAGCGCTCGCGTCGTCGTCCACCTGGGCGAGACCGTCCAGCCAGTCGAAGGCCTTGTCGATCTCGAGGGAGTCGAAACCCGCCGCGCAGAGGTCGGCTTCGATGCCATCCCGGTCTTCCGGCAGGTTTTCGTCCTGGTCCGCATAGCTCGAAAAGATGTACATCAGAACGTCTATAACGCCTTCTTTCATGGATACCTCGTTTAGATCCTGACGTAGCAGCCGCCAGGTGCGGATTGAATTAAATCGTTGAGCTCAAGTGTGACTAGCATGGATGAAAGCTTGTCTATGGTCAAGCCACTGCGTTGTACAAGTAAGTCACAATGTACCGGGTCATAGCCAATGCTTTCCAGCAGGCTACGATGTTCGCTGTCGAGCGCTACAGTGTGGTTGGCCACCGGGGACTGCTGGTGGGTGGCGAAGTCAAACAGGCTGCCCAGTTCGGCGGCGATTTCCTCGGCAGTTTCGATCAGCGATGCTCCATCGCGAATCAGGCGATGGCAACCACGCGACTGCGGGTTATGAATCGATCCCGGCAGGGCAAACACTTCGCGCCCCTGCTCGGCCGCGAGGCGCGCGGTGATCAGCGAACCACTGCGCGCGGTGGCTTCTACCACCAGGGTAGCCATGGCAAGCCCGCTGATGATGCGATTGCGCTGCGGGAAGTTTGCGGGTCGCGCCACGGTACCGGGCGCGAACTCGGATAGCATCAGGCCGCGATCGATAATTTCAGCCGCGAGCTTGCGATTACGCCACGGGTACACGCGATCGAGGCCAGTGCCCATTACGGCGATGGTAGAACCCCCAATTTCGAGCGCGCCCCGATGCGCGGCGGAATCGATGCCGAGCGCCAGGCCACTGGTAACGCAAAGCCCCGCAGCCGCACACTGCATGGCAAAATCAAACGCATTCTGCGCGCCCCCGGGCGTACAGTTACGACTGCCGACAATGGCGATTTGCGGCATCTTCAGTAATTCGATATTGCCGCAGGCGTACAGCATTACGGGGTGGTCGGGAATTTGCCGCAACAGCTCAGGGTAGGCGTCGTCCTGGTAGCAAATCAGATGGTTGGCTGGCTGCTCCGCCCAGGCAAGATCGGTTGCCACTCCGCCTGGCTGCCGCTGACGGATGCGGCGAATCGTCTGTTGATCGAAGCCCGAGGCTTGCAGGCTGGCCGGGCTACTTTGCAAAACCCGGTGCGCATCACCATCGAAACTATCCAGTAGCCGCACGAGGCGGCTGCGGGAAAAATTCAGACTGTGGTATAGCTGTAGAAAGGCAGGCAAATCCTTTTGCATGGGGGTCTCCAGTTCCATTTGCAGACCGACAAACTATAACACCAGGCAAATGCCTGGTGCCAGTGTTTATAGAGGCTAACCTGGTTTTACGGGGATTCGACGTAGTCGCTGACGCTGATCGGCATATCTGCCTCCATAATCAGCGCGTAGCTCATTTTTTCAAATGAACGAATTACCATTGCCATACCTATCTTCTCGTCCGGCAGTTTGACCTTGAAGTCCGGATCTTGCTCGGTTGCGTCGGGTACGATGTCACCGGCGCGCAGAATGCGCAGAATGTTACCGCTTTCGAGACCGTCGCGATTGCCGAGGTTTATGGCGATGGTTTGGAACGCGCCTGACTTGGAGATCGAATTCAGCAGCGCGACGATTTCACCGGAGACATCGCTGCTCGGAGGCCTGGGGAAAAAATCGCGTTCAAAGTTGGTATTATCCATTGGCATGACGCGATCATTGCGCAGGATTTCGCGCACTGCATTGGTCACCCTGACAGACGCCGGGTCCCCGCGCAGCAATAACGCGGATTCGCCAACGTAAAGGGCTTCATGGCCCAGTAACTCATTGGTGATCGGGTCGTACAATGCCCGGTTCGGGCGATAGATTTGGTAACGTCCGGCGCCTTTGGTGGTATCCAGCTTGCGCACATATAACTTGTCATTGGTGCTGTTGACCAGGTGGTTGTCGAGGCTCGACAGCACATAAGCCGAATTGTTGAGGGTATCCTCGTCAACGATTTGCGGACGCTCCAGCAAGTGACGAATGGATTCGATGGGAATCGCCGGGATGGTCGCATCGATCGACTTAGTGCGAACTCGGGGGTTGACTTTGACAACTTTGAGGCCACCTTCGGTTTGTGCCAGGACCGATCCATCGGCACCACGTGACAGCAGTTGCACTCTGCGCTCACCGCCAATGTAGACGATGGCGAGCGTGTCACCCGGATAGATAAGGTGCGGATTTTGTACCTGGGGATTCTTGAACCAGATTTCAGGCCAGTACCAGGGATCTCGCAAAAATACCGAGGAGATATCCCACAGCGTATCGCCTTCTTGTACAATATAGGTTTGTGGGTGCTCGGGTTCATAGACGACGGTTTCAACCGGTTGCGGGGGGATCTCCGGAATGATTGCCTTGACGCTATTGTTATCGGTGGGAACCTCGATTTCGTGGACCACCGCGTAAGGCGGTGGTGGATCGGCACAGGCGACTATCAGCAACAAACCTGAGAGCAGGACGATTCCTTTAATGTACTGTCGTTGGTTGGTGGTAGGCATACGAACCCCTGAAAATGCACAAATGATTGTTGGATTGTAGACGATATATATCCGACTACAAGCTTTTTGACTGGAAAGATTCTATTATAATCATTAACTTGGAACAACTAGTTATAACTTTTCTTGAAGTATTTCACCATGGCCTTATTAAATATTTTACATTTCCCCGATCCACGTCTGCGAACCATTGCCAAACCGGTTGAAGAATTCGACGACGCGCTTCGCCAACTGGTGAGCGATATGTTCGAAACCATGTACGAAGCCCCGGGAATTGGCCTCGCCGCAACCCAGGTGGATCGCCATATTCGGCTGCTGGTAATGGATGTATCCGATGGGCGTAATCAGCCTCGATGTCTCATCAATCCACGGATTATAGCTGCAGATGGCGAAGAAGAGTCGGATGAAGGATGCCTGTCGGTACCGGGTTACTACGAAAAGGTGCGTCGAGCGGAGCACATCCGCGTCAGGGCGCAGGATGAGCACGGTGAAACAAGTGAATTTGATTCCCACGGCGTCGAAGCCGTCTGTATTCAACACGAAATGGATCACCTGGAGGGCAAATTGTTTGTCGATTACCTGTCAAACCTGAAGCGCAACCGCATTCGCAACAAGTTGCTGAAGGCTCAGAAGCAGGCGATCTAAGCCCCTACGCCATGACCAGAATCATTTATGCCGGTACTCCGGAGTTTGCCGTTGCGGCACTTGAATCCCTGTTGCGCGCGGGGCAGCAGGTCGTTGCGGTGTACACGCAACCCGATCGACCCGCGGGGCGCGGTCGCAAACTGCAGCAAAGCCCGGTGAAACAGGCTGCGCTGGCCGCCGGGGTGCCGGTGTTCCAGCCGCAGGACTTCAAATCAAGCACGGATTTACAGCAATTGCAGCAGCACCAGGCCGATTTGATGGTGGTCGCCGCATACGGCCTGCTGTTGCCGCCCGCGGTGCTCGAGACGCCCCGACTCGGCTGCATCAATATTCATGCGTCGTTGTTGCCGCGCTGGCGTGGCGCTTCGCCGATTCAACAGGCGATACTCGCGGGCGATGCCGAAACTGGCGTGAGCCTGATGAAAATGGACGCCGGCCTCGATACCGGCGACGTGATATCGCGCCGCTCGCTGGCAATCGACCCTGCGTGGACTGCCGGTGATCTGCACGATGCACTGGCGCCGCTCGGTGCCGAAATGTTGCTGGAAGCCATGCAGGACATAGAAACTGCACTGCGTGGCGCCAGCGCACAGGACGACTCCGGCGTCACCTACGCGCCCCGGCTCAGCAAACAACAGGCGGCGGTAGACTGGGACAAACCGGTCGCGCAGTTGTTGCGTGAAATACGCGCCTACAACCCCTGGCCAGTCAGTTACAGTTTCCTGCATGGGGACAGCCTGCGCCTGTGGAGTGCCTGCGCCAGTGATGCCTACAGCGCACAGCAAGCGGGGCTGGTCGTCGCGCACAAGCGCGAAGGTGTTTATATCAGTTGTGCCGATGGCGTGCTGCAAGTCACCGAATTGCAGTTTGCCGGGCGCAAGCGATGTACTGCCGCCGAGGCCCTGAATGCCAATGATCTCAGCGGTTGCCTGCTCGGTCAGCACGCATGAATACCGCCAATCCGCGCTGGATTGCGTTGCAGGTCATGTTGCAGGTGGTCGACAAGGGACGCTCGCTCGACGATGTGTTTCACAGCGACTGGTTCCAGTCACTTCCCGCCAGTCGTCGCGACCTGGCATTGTGTCGGGAAATTACCTTTGGCCTTTGCCGTTGGTATTTTGCGCTGACGGCGCTGCTGGAAAAACGCCTGCAAAAGCCACTGCGTAGCCGCGATCGCGATATTGAAATGGTGCTGTTGATCGGGCTCTACCAACTGTTGGTGTTGCAGACGGGGGCGCATGCCGCGGTCGATGAAAGCGTAAAGCTCACGCTGGCGCAGAAAAAGAAATGGGCTTCGGGCCTGGTAAACGCGGTATTGCGTGGTGTAGTGCGCGACAAATTGGCGCTCGATGACAATGCATATCAACAGGCTTATCCCGCGTGGATGCAGGCAAAACTGCAACAGGACTGGGGTGGGCAAACCAACTCGATCCTGTATGCGTTGAACCAACGGCCACCAATGACCCTGCGCATCGATACCGCCCAGGTCGACGTCGATAGCTGGCTTGGCGAGTTGCAGGAGTGTGATCTGGGTGGTGTCAGGCATGCGCAGGTGGACAGTGCCGTCGTGCTCGACTCGGCCTGCGAAGTGACGCAGTTACCCGGGTTTGATCAAGGCCGGGTCAGCGTGCAGGATGCCGCGGCCCAGCTCGCCGCCCAGCTGTTACCCTGTGCACCGGGATCACGGGTGCTGGATGCCTGTGCGGCGCCTGGTGGCAAGACGCTCCACCTGTTGCAACGCTATGCGGAAATTGAGCTTGATGCGCTTGACAGCAGCGAATCCCGGTTGCTTCGGTTGCGGCAAAACCTTGAACGCAGTGGACATTCGGCGCGCATACTGGTGGGTGATGCGGCAAGTCCTGACGACTGGTTTGACGGCCGCGAATACGACGCCATTCTGGCCGATGTGCCCTGTTCGGCAAGCGGCGTATTGCGCCGCCATCCTGACATCAAACTATTACGCCGTGAAAGCGATATAATGCCGCTGCGCAAGCAGCAGGCCGGCATTCTGGATGCATTGTGGAACTTGCTCAAACCCGGAGGACAAATGCTCTACAGCACCTGTTCCATCTTCAAGGCTGAAAACGAATCACAAGTTGCCGATTTTTTGCTGCGCCATGCCGATGCCAGTGAAGTACCCATTACCGGTGTAAACTGGGGCGAAGCGCGGCCCCAGGGGCGCCAGATACTCCCGGGTAGTGATAACATGGACGGTTTCTACTATGCCCTGTTGACCCGGCGCGGTAAAACATGACACTCGAGCAACCCGGCAAACGATTTTGCACAGGCTGGCTGTTATTGCTGCTGTTAATCGCGGGCAGTGGCTCGCAGGCACAGGGCGAGGAGGCCTTTGTCGTCAGGCGTGCCGAGTTCAGCCTGGACCAGTCGCTGATGCTGCTCAACCTGGTGGTCGATAGCGACATTCCCGAATACATCGCGATCGCCATCGAGCAGGGCTTCGCCGTGCCGATCATGTTTGAAGTCGAAATCCTGGCAAACAAACGCTACTGGTTTGACGATCGTGTGGTGTCGCTGAAGCAGCAATACCTTTTGCATTACCAGCCCATGCTGAATTCCTACGTCGTATCCGATGTCAACAATTCGGAACGGCGTTATTTCGATGATCGCAATGCCGCAGTGAATTTCATCGAAGTGGTTTACAATTATCCCATGCTCGAACATCAATAACCTGGTTCCCGATCGGGATTATTACGCCCGCGTGCGCTACGGTATCGATGCTGACGAGCTGCCCCTGCCATTGAAATCGAGTTCGTTGTGGGACAATGACTGGGATTTGAAGAGCGACTGGTATGAATGGGAGGTTCAGGGTCCCGAGTCATGAATAGTGCGTTCCGCAATACGGCTTCGATCCTGGCGCTGGTAATACTGCTGACTGGTGTCGATGTATACCATCAGTGACGCAACCTCGAACTCCGCAACCTTCGGCAAGTATTACAACTGGCTGCTGTTTTTCAATGCGATCGGTCTGGTCGCGTTATTGCTGCTGATCGTGCACAACGTCTACAAGCTGATCGTCCAATATCGCCTGAAAGCGATCGGTTCGCGCCTCACCGCGCGCATGATCGGCGTGTTCGTGTTGCTGACCATCATCCCGGTGAGCGTGGTTTATTATTTCTCACTGTCCTTTCTGCATCGCGGCATCGACAGCTGGTTCGATGTCGGCATCGAAACCGCGCTCGAAGATTCGCTGAAACTGGGCCGCGGCGCCATCGATTTGCGCAAACGCGACGCACTCGGCAAGGCGCGTCGTATCGCCGCGCGACATTGGCGAAGTCGATAGCGATATCATCGTGGTATATATCGACGGCGTACGCGAACAGTATGGCGCCAACGAAGTTAACGCTATACGACCATAGCAATGCGATCATCGCCTCCAGCAGCATCGATTCGACCGAATTGCCAGCAGGCCCTGCCGTTGATCGGAAATCGGTGAGCTCGATATCGATCGACCCTATCTGAACCTGGTTGAAGATCCGATCTACGGCCTGGCGATACAGATTGTCATGCTGGTGCAAAGCCTGGATGCGACCGAACCGGCCAAGACACTGCAGGTGCAGTTTCCGTTTACCGATCGTATCAACGAACTGACCATCGGCGTGCAGGAAGCTTACGATCGCTACAAGGAGCTGGCGGTACTGCGCGACCCGCTGAAAACCAGTTTCACCATGGCGCTGTCGATCATCTGGCTGTTGAGCGTGCTGTCTGCAATCTGGCTCGCTTTTGTCGCCGCGCGCAAACTGGTCGCACCGATCAATGACCTGGTCGAGGGCACCAAGGCGGTCGCCGCCGGTGACTACGAAAAGCAATTGACGCTGTCGGGCAGCGACGAGCTCGGCTTTCTGTTGCGTTCGTTCAATACCATGACGCGCAAGATTGCGCGCAGCCGGGCCATTGCCGATACAAAGCCAGCGCATGGAAGCTCTGCAGAAGAACTACCTCGAATCGGTGCTGGAGCAACTGACGTCGGGTGTTTTAACCATCGATTCCAGCGGCTTTATCAAGAGCAGCAATGCCGCGGCCTGCTCGATATTCGACATCGAGAGCAGTGCCTTCGTGGAGCTGCAATATGGCTCGACGTGGTGGAGAGTAGCCGATGATGGCGCCGTTTTTCGATGTGGTGCAAGTCGCATCTTGCGCCAGGCGGGCGAATGGCAGGAAGAGCTGGTGTTGTTTGTCGAGGGTGGCAAGAAAATTCTGCGTGTGCGCGGTACGACGTTGTTGTCGCGATCTCGACGAGCAGCATGAACAGGTCATCGTGGTTGACGATCTGACCGAATTGATTCAGGCGCAGAAGGAATCGGCCTGGAGCGAGATGGCGCGTCGTCTGGCGCATGAAATCAAGAATCCGCTCACCCCGATTCAACTTTCGGCGGAACACTTGCAGCGCAAGCTGTCCGGCGAAGTCAGCGCCGAAAAGCAAGCCATGCTGGATCGCTATACGCACACCATCGTGCAGCAGGTGGAAGCGATGAAATCGATGGTCAACGCGTTTACCGATTACGCGCGCTCACCGCAGCCGCTATCACAACTGGTCGATATCAATGCGATGCTCGAAGAAATTGCCGTGCTGTACCACCAGAACAATACCGATGTTGCGATCAACCTGAAGCTGGACAAATCGATACCGCCAATTGAAGTCGATATCGTGCGAATGCGCCAGTTGGTGCACAACCTGGTGAAGAACAGCCTGGAAACCCTCGAAGGTCACGGCTGGATTCGGCATTTAACCGCCTGCGTGCAGAAATCGGGCGTCACTGGATCGAGTTCACCGTGGAAGACAGCGGCAATGGAATTGCCGATCGAGGTTGCACAGAACCTGTTCGAACCCTATGTCACCACCAAGACGTTCCGGTAGCGGGCTGGGGCTGGCCATCGTGCAAAAAATCGTCGATGAGCACGGCGGCTCGGTCAGGGTTGGTCGGGCCCAGGCAGGGCGGGGCCCTGTTTCTCGGTGCTGCTGCCGCTATCCGATGCTGCCAATGATGCGCTGGCGCAGCTGTCGCGGCAAGCTCGTTTAAATCAGGAGTAATGTGATGAGCGGCGCGAATTCTGGTGGTCGATGACGAACCCGATATTCGTTTTCTATTGAAGGACATACTCGAGGATGAAGGCTATCTTGTGGACGTTGCCGAACACGCCAGCGCCGCGAACGATATACGCAGGGTCTCCAGTCCGGACCTGATATTGCTCGATATCTGGATGCCGCAGGTCGACGGTGTCACGCTGTTGAAACAATGGAAGGCGTCCGGCGAAGACACTTGCCCGGTGGTCATGATGTCCGGGCACGGCACCGTCGAAACGGCGGTTGAAGCGACGCGCTTCGGCGCCATCGATTTTGTCGAAAAACCTTTGTCCATGGCAAAACTGTTAAGTACCGTCAAGTCTGCCCTGGCCGTCGGTGCGCAGGCCGAGCGGCAGGAAAGTCTGCGCCGGCGCGAGGAGCCGGTTGGCAATAGCCGCATCGTTCAGGGGTTGAAAGAACGCATTCGCGAACTGCGTGATTCCACCGTGCCGGTATTCCTCACGGGTGCTGTCGGCAGCGGCAAACGCATCTGGGCCGATTATATCTGCGATACTTCCGGCGGCTTCACCACTTACGATAGCAGCACCGATATACGCGATTTGTTTCCATTGCGTGCCAATCTATACATTGCAGAGTTGTGTGACCTGGATTTAGTCCAGCAGGCGCAATTACTCGACGCCCTGGGTGACAGCAATCACGAATCGAAGTATCGCATTATCGTTGCCAGTCGCGCGGATAGCGAAGAGTTGGCTGATAACCAGCAGATCGATGCGGAGTTTGTCCGCCTGTGGCAGGATTCGATAAGCATACCCCCGCTCGCTGAACATATAGAAGACATTCCCGAATTGCTGGAATACTATGTCAACTGGTACAGCGACCACGAGCAACTGCCTTATCGCCATTTTGACGTTGCCGCGCAAAACCTGTTGCGTAACCATCACTGGCGTGGTGACATTTCCCAACTCAAACAATTCGTCAAGACGATTCTGGCAAATAGTGAGTCGGAACAGATCGAAACCCGCGAAATCGAACAGACCCTGCGCCTGATGACCGCAACCGCGGAAGTGGAAGCGGGCAACACTATGCAGATTTCCGTCGACATGGGGCTCGATCTGAAAGAGGCGCGCGAAGCCTTTGAGCGTGAATACCTGTCACGGCATCTGGCGCTTAGCGGGTATAACATGACCGAGCTGGCGCGTCGCGTCGGGCCAGGAAAGAACGCATTTGTATCGCAAATTGAAATCACTTGGGACTGCACAGCAAAAAACAATAACAAATTATGAATATTATTATTTTAGGCGCGGGACAGGTTGGCTCGACGGTGGCCACCGAATTATCCAGGGAGGAATCCAACGAGCTCACCGTCATCGATATCAATCAACAGATCCTGTCGGATTTACAGGATCGCCTCGACCTGCGCACCATCTGCGGCAACGGCTCCTACCCCGGCTTGCTCGAAGATGCCGGCGCCGACGACGCCGATATGATTATCGCACTGACCAATAGCGACGAAATCAACATGATCGCCTGCCAGGTGGCGTCGTCGCTGTTTCACACGCCCACCAAGATCGCGCGCATTCGTTCGCCCGAGTACCTGCGGCGCCCCGGGTCTGTTTGCCGAAGATTCGATCCCGGTGGATTTCATCATCAGCCCGGAATCGCTGGTCACCGAGTACATCTATCACCTGATCGAGCACCCCAGCGCGTTGCAGGTGCTCGACTTTGCCGGCGGTCGTGCGCAGTTGGTGGCGGTGAAGGCTTTTCACGACGGCCTGATGGTCGGCCGCGCGCTGCGCACCATGAACGAAGTGGTGCCCGGGGTCGACATGCGCGTGGCGGCGATCTTTCGCGATGGCGAGTCGATCCAACCCTCGGCCGATTGCGTTATCGAGGAAGGCGACGAAGTGTTTCTGTTCGCCGCGCGCGAGCACATTCCCACGGTCATCTCCGAAATGCGCAAGCTGGAAAAACCCAACAAGCGCATCATGCTGGCCGGGCGGCGGCAACATCGGTGGCCAGCTGGCGGCGATGATGGAAAAGGATTTCCAGGTCAAGGTGATCGAGGCCTTCCCGGCGCGAGCGCGCGAACTGTCGGCGTCCCTGGACTCCACGATAGTGCTGCTTGGCGACGCCGCCAACCCGGATTTGCTGCTGGAAGAAAACATCGAAAGCATGGACGTATTCTGTGCGCTGACCAATGATGACGAAGCCAATATCCTGTCGTCGATGCTGGCCAAGCGCATGGGGGCCAAAAAGGTGATGTCGCTGATCAACCGCGCCGCCTATGTCGATCTGGTGGAAAGTGGCCTGGTCGACATTGCGATTTCACCGCATCAGGTCACTATCGGCGCCTTGCTGGCGCACATTCGCCGTGGCGATGTCGTTGCGGTACACGCCCTGCGGCGGGGTTCGGCCGAGGCCATCGAGGCGATTGCGCACGGCGATCGAAATTCGTCACGCGTGGTCGGGCGCGCCATCGAAGAAATCAAGTTACCCGAGGGTGCGCGCATCAGCGCGATAGTACGCGGTGAGGAAGTGATCATTGCGCACCACAATACGGTCATCGAGTCCGAGGATCACGTCATCTTGTTCCTCACCGACAAGAAAAAGATCACGGCGGTCGAAAAACTGTTCCAGGTCGGTATCACCTACTTTTAATCACAGGTTATTTAGCCTGAATATTGCAGCAGCCGGACCTGAGCCTAATCACAATACATTGACAAATTTGATGAAAATGCAGACTACAAGTCTCGGTATTGAAGCACAGCTAGTAACCGGCTCAAGTCCTATCCCGGCGCTGACTTGTCCAGATACGCCTGGACTCGCCGGGGCGCGCAGCCTTCCCTCGAGCCATAGCTACGGCTATGGCACTACTACGGGCATCCTGCTCTCCGCCCCTGCAGGGCCATGGACGCTAAGCGTCCATGTTCAAAATCGCTCCCGGCGATTTTGTCAGTCCAGCGCGGCGTCCAGACGCATCTGTCCTGCGTCGGAGTGCCGCATCACATCGCGCGGCATACTGATGCAATACTCAGGCTAGCCAGACGATGCAACTCCTGGTTATTCAGCGCATTCTCGGTTTACTGATGATGGTGTTCAGCAGTACGCTGTTACCGCCCATCGCCGTCGGCCTGATTTATGCAGACGGCGCAATATTGCCGTTCATTGAAGCCTTTTTCCTGACTCTTTTCGCCGGGTTGCTGCTTTACCTGCCGGTCCACAAGCAGAAAAAGGAATTGCGCCTGCGCGACGGCTTCCTGGTCGTGGTGCTGTTCTGGACGGTTCTCGGAATGGTAGGGGGGCTACCCATATACCTTTCTGGAATCCACGATATATCGGTCACCGACGCGGTGTTTGAATCGATATCGGGGATTACCACCACCGGGGCAACCGTCATCGTCGGCCTCGACGATCTGCCGCATTCGCTGTTGCTGTATCGACAGGAACTGCAATGGCTGGGCGGCATGGGTATTATCGTGCTGGCGGTAGCGGTATTGCCGATGCTTGGCGTTGGCGGTATGCAGTTGTTTCGCGCTGAAACCCCGGGTCCGGTCAAGGACACCAAGCTGACTCCGCGCATCACCGAGACCGCCAAGGCCCTGTGGTACATTTACCTCGGCCTGACGATCGCCTGCTGTCTGGCCTACTGGGCGGCGGGCATGTCCTTCTTCGACGCGCTGTCGCATTCCTTTTCCACGGTTGCTATCGGCGGCTTTTCGACGCACGACCTCAGCATCGGATATTTTAATAACGCCGGTATCGAGCTTATCGCCATCATCTTCATGCTGTTGTCCGGGATCAACTTCGCGATTCACTTCACCGCAATTCGCAACCGTTCGCTGGGGCCCTATCAGCGTGACGCCGAGTTTCGTACTTACCTGCTGGTTTTGGCGGTCGTCAGCGTGATTACCATCGGTTATTTGCAACTCACTCATACCTTCGAATCCACCACCGAATCGATCATCGGAGGGCTGTTCCAGGTGGTCTCGATCGGCACCACAACCGGCTTCACCACCGCGGAGTATCACAATTGGCCCGGATTCCTGCCGGTGTTGCTGCTCTACGTCAGTTTTATTGGCGGCTGTTCGGGATCGACCGGCGGCGGTATCAAGGTGATCCGCATCCTGTTGCTGGTCAAACAGGGCGTGCGCGAACTGCAGCGACTGGTGCACCCCAACGCTCAAATCGCGGTGAAGATCG
The DNA here is from genome assembly GCA_963835795.1 of uncultured Gammaproteobacteria bacterium. Taxonomy (GTDB): domain Bacteria; phylum Pseudomonadota; class Gammaproteobacteria. The sequence continues at coordinate 17,293 of CAWIHJ010000072.1, read as the reverse complement.
GCAAGAAGGCGATGCCGGAGAAAGTTATCGAGGCGGTGTGGGGTTTCTTCGCTGCCTATTTCGCCATTTCGGCCTTGATGATTCTGTTGTTGATGGCGACTGGCCTCGACCAGGAAACGGCGTTTTCCGCGGTGGCGGCCTGTCTCAACAACCTCGGTCCCGGGCTCGGGGACGTCGGCCAGAATTTCGCGTCGATAAACGATACGGCCAAGTGGATCCTGTGCCTGGCGATGTTGCTCGGGCGCCTGGAGATATTCACCCTGCTGGTGCTGATTACACCGACCTTCTGGAGAAAATGAACAATACACACGAAATTGACGCCAGCGCGCTGGAAACCGTTTCGGTCGAGCGCCTGGAACGTAAACTGCGCAGTGCAGTCGGTCGCGCGGTCAGCGACTTCAACATGATCGAGGCCGGTGACCGGGTAATGGTCTGTCTGTCGGGCGGCGCTGACAGCTATACCATGCTTGAAATTCTGCTGGCACTGCAGAAATCGGCGCCGATGGATTTCGAATTGATCGCGGTCAATCTTGATCAAAAGCAGCCTGATTTTCCGCAGCGGGTTTTGCCCGATTATCTGACCGCGCTCGGCGTCGAGTATCGCATCGTCGAAGAGGATACCTATAGCGTGGTCAAGCGTCTTGTGCCGGAAGGCAAAACCACCTGTTCGCTGTGTTCGCGACTACGCCGTGGCGTTTTGTACAACACGGCCGCGGAACTCGGCGCCAACAAGATTGCACTCGGCCACCACGCCGACGATATTGTCGAAACCCTGTTTCTCAACCTGTTTTTCAACAGTCGCCTGAAGTCGATGCCCGCCAAGCTGCGCAGCGACGATGGACGCAACGTGGTGATTCGCCCGCTGGCCTACCTGCGCGAGAAGCGCATCAAGCAATATGCCGGGCTACGCGAGTTTCCAATCATTCCCTGCAATCTGTGTGGTTCACAGCCCAATTCCGCAGCGGCAGAAAGTCAAGGCGATGCTGGCGCAATGGGATCAGCTGTATCCGGGGCGCGTGGAAAACGTACTGGGCTCGCTGTGCCGGGTGACGCCGTCGCACTTGCTCGATCGCGACCTGTTCAATTTCAACGATCTGGTTGCGGACTAGCCCGAATATCGCACTGTCACGAAGATCGAGCAGGTTGATCCGCCCGATGCGGATTGATCATTCCAGGTAAAACCGCGAGCAAAAAAAAGGCCTGATTGGTAGACGATCAGGCCATGGTATCTCGAGGAGAGAAGAATCCGAAGTTAATTTCCGAAGAGTGGTCATCCCTGTGTGCTTCCCTGCACCGGCGGCGTCCTCCTTGCCTGTCGACCCATCCCTGTGTCGTGCTAGTATACTGCCACGTTTGCACTCGGCTGATATCGCAACCGGGTTCGGTTATTGTCAGTCTGTGTCCTCGTCGTGTGTAGGTCCAGTCCTACAGGTACCTAGGAGATTGGAGACTCCATGTTATTCCCTGCCATACAACCGGCCAGAACCTGGCGTTTTCCGGTATCGGACCTGCACACGCTTTACCTTGAAGAAAGCGGTAATCCGCAGGGTGTTCCCGTGGTGTTTCTGCACGGTGGGCCAGGTGGTTCATGCGAGCCGGGTCATCGCCGCTTCTTCAATCCCGAGTCATATCGCATCATCCTGTTCGATCAACGCGGTAGTGGCAAATCACGACCCCACGCCAGCCTCGAACAAAACACGACCTGGGACCTGGTCGCTGATCTCGAAAAAATTCGTGAATTCCTGGAAATCGATCGCTGGGTCGTGTTTGGCGGTTCCTGGGGCTCTACGCTGGCGCTGGCCTATGCGCAAACGCATCCCGAGCGCGTGCTGGGGCTGATCCTGCGCGGCATTTTCCTGGCGCGCGACGAAGACGTTAGCTGGTTTTTCAACGGCCAGGCGGCGCGCATCTTCCCCGAAGCCTGGGAGCACTTTATCGAGCCGATTCCCCTCGAGGAACGCGATGATATTGTCGGCGCATACTACAAGCGCCTGACCAGCAGTAATGAAATCGTGCGCATGGGGGCCGCCAAGGCCTGGTCGATCTGGGAAGGTTCTTCGGTCACCTTGCTGCCGGACAAAAATGTCGTCGATCATTTCAGCGATCCGCACATCGCGCTCAGCATTGCGCGCATCGAATGCCATTATTTTTGCAATCGCTGCTTTTTCAGGCCCAACCAGTTGCTCGAAGACATGGACAAGATCGCTCACATACCCGGTTACATCGTGCACGGCCGCTACGACATGGTTTGCCCGATTGACCAGGCGGTTCAGTTGAAACAACGCTGGCCGGAAGCCGAGCTGAAAATCATCAGCGATGCCGGGCACGCGGTTACCGAGCATGGTATTTCCAGGGCGCTGGTCAATTGTTGTAATTCGATGCTGGAAATCGTCGCTTGATCACATTGTTGCAGCGCGTCAGCGAGGCGCGCGTCGAGGTAGAGCGCGAAGTCATCGGGCAAATCGATCAGGGCATCCTGGTACTGGTCGGCGTGCAGGCGGAAGACGACCTCGCAGGCATGCAGCGACAACTCGAACGCCTGCTGAACTACCGGGTGTTTGCCGATGCCGACGGCAAGATGAATTTATCCCTGCGCGACATCCAGGGAGGCCTGCTGCTGGTGCCCCAGTTCACCCTCGCCGCCAATACCCGCAAAGGCCGGCGGCCGAGTTTTGCTTCCGCTGCGAGCCCGGAGCAGGGCGCAGCCATCTTCGACGCCATGGTGAGCGCCGCGCGCGAGTCTTATCCGCGGGTCGCATCGGGCCGCTTCGGCGCCGATATGCAGGTGCACCTGGTAAACGACGGACCGGTCACCTTCATCCTCGATTGAGGTGAACAGTTCCGACCAGTTTTTGATTTTCGGGAAAGCCGTCCTTGTCCTGCAAATAGCCTTTAAATTATCATACATCGCGACGCATGTCTCGGGGAATACATTGCGAAAGTGTAGCGAGGCAGGACGCCTCGCTCCAAGCGATCACAGGGATGTGCCGGTAAGAAAGGCTAAGAAAGGGGACAGTATACCTATTTCGCGAAGATCCTAACCAAACTGAGTTTCTATTGAAATAGGTATACTGCCCCTTTCTATCTTAGCCCCCTTCTTACCGGTAGCGGCTTTCGCAATGATTCCCCCGAGACTGCTTCCTTAACGCGAAGTCCCATCATTAATTTTTGATAAAATCCGAGTACTAGGTTTGTGGTTGCTCGTTTTCTTCAAATGAGGACCTTTAATTGTCGAATTCGCCCGCGATGTGAATTATCATCGGCTCCTCTTTAAACTGCCCCGACGGGTCATCGATGTCCGATAGAAGTGCAAGCGTCAGCCGCGATACGCTGGAAACCCAGATCAGCGTTACCCTCAATCTCGACGGTAGCGGAAAATCCAGTTTCGACACCGGAATTCCGTTCCTCGAGCACATGCTGGAACAGGTCGCTCGCCACGGCTGTTTCGATCTCGACATCAAGTCGAAGGGTGATTTGCACATCGATGATCACCACAGCGTGGAAGACATCGGCATTACCCTGGGCCAGGCTTTCAAGCAGGCGCTGGGTGACAAGCAGGGCATCATGCGCTACGGGCATGCCTATGTGCCGCTGGACGAAGCCCTGTCGCGCGTGGTGATCGACTTTTCCGGACGCCCGGGGCTCGAATACCGGGTCGAATTCCTGCGCCCGCGGATTGGCCAGTTCGACGTCGATCTGATGCGTGAATTCTTCCAGGGTTTCGTCAATCACGCACCGGCAACCCTGCACCTCGACAATCTGCAGGGGCGCAATGCGCACCACGTTGCCGAAACCCTGTTCAAGGCCTTTGGCCGCGCGCTGCGCTTTGCAGTGACTGCTGACCCGCGCATGCAGGGTGTGATTCCGTCGACCAAGGGGTCGTTGTAGCCCATGCAAACGATTGCCGTAGTGGATTACGGCATGGGTAACCTGCGATCCGTTGTCAATGCGCTCGAAGCCGTTTGCACAGCGCAACAGCGGGTTGTGCTCACCTCGGACCCACAGCAGCTCGGCGAGGCCGATCGTGTCGTGTTCCCCGGGCAGGGTGCCGCGCGCGATTGCATGCGCGCGATCGATGAACACGGTCTGCGTGACACGATAGTCACGGGCCGCCAGCAACCGCCCCTTTCTCGGCATTTGCATGGGTATGCAGGTGCTGATCGATTTCAGCGAGGAAAACCAGGGTACTGATTGCCTTGGCGTGTTGCGCGGGCAGGTAAAGTACTTTGGTGATAGTCATAGCGACACGCAGGGCGTTAAACTGAAGGTTCCGCACATGGGATGGAATCGCGTTTCACAGGTGAATGCGCATCCCCTCTGGCATTCGATAGACGACAACAGCAGGTTTTATTTCGTGCACAGCTATTACCTCGAAGTAGAAGACGCTACGCTGGTAGCCGCGACCACCGACTACGGGATTCGCTTTACCAGCGCCATCGCGCGCGACAACCTGTTCGCCCTGCAATGTCATCCGGAAAAGAGCGCGGACTCCGGGCTGCAGCTGTTACGCAACTTTACCCATTGGGACGGCCAGTCATGATTCTGATTCCGGCGATCGATCTGAAAGAAGGGCACTGCGTGCGTCTGCGCCAGGGCAATATGGACGAAAGCACGGTGTTTTCCGACGATCCGGTGGCGATGGCTGGCAAGTGGGTAGCACAGGGTTGTCGGCGCCTGCACCTGGTCGACCTGGATGGTGCTTTCGAAGGCGCACCGGTGAATGCCGATATCATCGAAGAGATTTGTACCTCGTTTCCGGGTATGCCGATCCAGATCGGTGGCGGAATTCGCAGCATAGAAACCGTCGAATCCTATCTCGAAGCCGGGGTGAGTTATGTCATTCTGGGCACCATGGCCGTCAAGCATCCTGAATTCATCACCGAGCTGTGCGCCGAGTTTCCGGGCAAGATCATCGTCGGCATCGATGCCAAGGACGGTAAGGTGGCGGTACAGGGCTGGGCCGAGGATTCGGATCAGAGCGCACTGGACCTGGCGTTACTGTTTGAAGACGAAGGGGTGGCCGCCATCGTCTACACCGACATCAATCGCGATGGCATGATGCAGGGCGTCAACGTCAAAGCCACGCGCCAGCTCGCGGCATCGATCAATGTTCCGGTGATTGCCTCGGGCGGCGTGACCGACATGGACTGCATCGTCGAGCTGAATGCCGTCAAGAGTGCCGGCATCGAAGGTGTGATCATCGGGCGCGCCCTGTATGAACGCACCATCAGCCTGCCCGATGCCCAGGCCTACGTCGACGCGAACTGATTCGTTCTACGTTTATGTCCCTCGCCAAGCGCATCATTCCCTGCCTCGACGTCGACAATGGCCGCGTGGTCAAGGGCGTCAAGTTCGTCGAAATTCGTGACGCCGGCGATCCGGTCGAAAATGCACGTCGCTATAATCTCGAAGGCGCCGACGAACTCACCTTTCTCGATATTACCGCCAGTTCCGATAACCGTGACACCATGGCGCACGTGGTCGAAGCGGTGGCGCGCGAAGTGTTCATTCCGTTGACGGTGGGCGGTGGCATCCGTGAACTCGGTGACATCCGCCGCATGCTGAACGTCGGCGCCGACAAGATCAGCATCAATACCGCGGCGGTCTTCAACCCGGAATTTGTCGCCGAGGCGGCCGACAGGTTTGGCTCGCAGTGTATCGTCGTCGCGGTAGACGCCAAGCGCGTCAGCGCCGATGACGAAGCAGGGCGCTGGGAGATATTTACCCACGGCGGGCGCAAGCCTACTGGTATCGACGCGCTCGAGTGGGTGGCCAAAATGGATGCCTATGGCGCCGGTGAGATACTGCTGACCAGCATGGATCGAGACGGTACGCGCATCGGTTTCGATAACGATTTGACGCGCCAGGTATCGCGCGCCATCAAGGTTCCGGTCATCGCCTCGGGTGGCGTCGGTAATTTACAGCACCTGGTCGACGGCATTCTCGACGGCGAGGCCGATGCGGTGCTGGCGGCCAGTATTTTCCATTTCGGCGAGTTTCGCATCAGTGAAGCCAAGGCCTACATGCGCGCGCACGGAATCGAGGTGCGCGATGACTGACTGGCTCGACGCGCTCAACTGGAACAGCGACGGCCTGCTACCGGCAATCGCCCAGGACCGCGACAGCGGTGAAGTGCTGATGCTGGCCTGGATGAACCGCGAGGCGTTGCAACTCAGCCAGCAACATCAGCGCGCGGTTTACTGGTCAAGATCACGACAAAAGCTGTGGTTCAAGGGCGAGGAATCGGGCCATCAGCAGCAATTAGCCGAAATTCGCATCGATTGCGATGCCGACGTCATCCTGTTGCAAGTTGAACAATTGGGTGGAATTGCCTGTCATACCGGTCGGCGGCGTTGTTTTTTCAGGGTTTTACGCAATGGGGCCTGGGAAATCGATGAACAAGTAATCAAAAATCCCGACGAGATTTATCGATGAGTGATGATATACTCCTGCGCCTGATGGAAGTGCTGGCGTCGAGAAAAGACGCAGACCCCGATTCCTCGTACGTGGCGGGCCTGTATGCCAAAGGCCTCGACAGCATACTGAAGAAAATTGGAGAAGAGTCGGTAGAGACCATCATTGCCGCAAAATCAGGCGATAAACAACAAATTGTTTATGAGACCGCGGACCTGTGGTTTCATTGCCTGATCATGCTGGCTCAACAGAATCTGGATGCACGGCTGGTGCTCGAGGAACTGGAACGTCGTTTCGGCGTTTCCGGAATCGACGAAAAAGCCGGGCGCGAACAAACATAGTAAATGAGGTGAAACATGGGAATTGGTGGAATTAGTATCTGGTCGTTGTTATTGATCCTGGGAATCGTAATTTTGATTTTCGGCACCAAGAAACTGCGCAATGTCGGTGGTGACCTGGGTGGCGCGATCAAGAGCTTCAAGAAGTCAGTCAAGGACGAAGAGGTAGTCAAGGAAAGTACGGATGCCGATGGCCAGGTGATCGAGGGCAAGATCAAGGAAGAAGACAAGGTTTGAACCGGTCATCGGACTGGTTGCTGCTAGCCTAGCCGCGGGCAAAAGCATATGTTTGACATGGGCCTCACCGAGATGATGCTGATCGGCATTGTCGCGCTAGTCGTTATCGGGCCTGAGCGTTTACCGGGGGTCGCGCGTACCGCTGGTAAGTACGTTGGCCGCCTCAAGCGTTTCATGACCAGCGTCAAGGCCGACGTGGAGCAGGAGCTGCGCGCGGACGAGTTGCGCCAGATACTGGCAGATCAGCAAAAGGAACTGGATTCGCTCAAGGATACGATTTCGGATGCCGGCATGGATATCAAGCAGCAGGCCGATGTCAGCGAAGCGCTCGGCGAGCCGACTACGACGCCAACCCGGGCAGAAGAACTCGCAGAATCCGTAAAAGCTCACGAACCCGAGATCCTCGCCGAGACTCCACCGACCGCGCCTGAGGCTACGGCCAACTAAGGCGACAGAATCGCCCACGGCCACCACCACCGAAGAGCCCGCCAACAAGCCCAAATCATGAGCGAAGAAGATACCGAACCCAGTGCCATTGGCAGCCTGATGTCGCACCTCGTCGAGTTGCGCGATCGGGTGGTGCGCATGGTAGTCGCCGTGCTGATCATTTTCGCCGGGCTTTTTTACTGGGCCAACGATATCTACGTATTCCTCGCCGAGCCACTGACGCGGCACCTGCCGGAAGGCTCGACGATGATCGCCATCGATGTGGCCTCGCCATTTCTGACACCGTTCAAGCTGGTGTTGATGCTGTCGGTGTTCCTCGCCATGCCGGTGATCCTGTACCAGTGCTGGGCGTTTGTCGCGCCCGGGCTCTATGCGAATGAAAAGCGCCTGGCTGGCCCGTTGCTGGTGTCGAGTATCCTGCTGTTCTATACCGGTGTCGCCTTTGCCTATTTCATCGTGTTTCCGCTGGTGTTCGGGTTTTTTACCAGTATCGGTCCGGAGATGGTCAGCATATCGACCGATATCGGGCGATACCTGGATTTCGTGCTGGCGCTATTCTTCGGCTTCGGACTCGCCTTTGAAGTGCCGATCGCCACCATTATCCTGGTGGCCATAGGCGTCACCACGCCGAAGAAACTGGGCGAGAAGCGGCCCTATATTATCGTCGGTGCTTTTATCATCGGCATGCTGTTGACGCCGCCCGATGTCATTTCCCAGGTGTTGCTGGCACTACCGATGTGGATATTGTTCGAAGCCGGTTTGATCGCCTCGAAGATTATTTTCGCCGATCGTGAATTTGACGACGATGACGATGACGAGGCAGATGAGGAGGACTCGAGCAGCGCTACCGAGACCGCTCCCGCGACGACCGCTGATGCGCCGTTGACCGACGCAGAAATGGAAGCCGAACTGGATGCGGCGGAATCTGACGAGGATCCTGCAAAAAAGACCTGATTTCAAGCTATACTTCGATTTACAACTCTGGCCGAGTAATGCGTTATTATTCGGCGTCAATTTGATCCCTGTTTCGATTAATCTTATGACCAGTCATTCCGGGGCGCCTCGTCGTCCGACTCTGCTCGTTATTCTGGACGGTTTCGGTCTCAATCCCGACCCGACCCACAACGCGATTGCGCGCGCGCAGACCCCCAATTTTGATCGCTATTTCGCCAGCTACCCGATGGCCAGCCTGGAAGCCTCCGGGCGTGGTGTAGGCCTGCCGGCCGGGCAGATGGGCAATTCCGAGGTTGGTCACATGACCATCGGTTGCGGCAGCATTGTCAAGCAGGACCTGGTGCGCATCGACGATGCCATAGAGGACGGCAGCTTTAACGAAAATCCCGCGCTGCTGGGTGCCGTGCAACGGGCGCGGGCGGCCAGTCGACCGTTACACCTGATCGGACTGGTATCCGACGGCGGTGTGCACAGTCACATCGATCACCTGGCGGCATTGATTCGCCTGTGCCATCAGCACCAGGTCGTACCCCAGTTGCACATGATTACCGATGGTCGCGATACCGCGCCGCAGGCGGCGCTGTCTTTCCTGCCCGATCTCGAGCAACTGTTGCAGGAATGCGGTGGGCATATCGGCACGGTTACGGGGCGTTATTTTGCGATGGATCGCGATCAGCACTGGGATCGGGTCAAGCGCGCGTTTGACACGATCATTCACGGCGCGGGCGCGGCGGCAGGCTCGGCTGCAGAGGCGATTCAAAGCGCTTACGATGCCGGTAAAAGCGACGAGTTTGTGCCCCCGGCGCAGCTTCCCGCGCTGCAGTTGCCGGCGGGTGGCGATGAAATGATTTTCTTCAATTTCCGCAATGATCGCGTCCGCCAGATCAGCGCTGCCTTCGCGCTCGCCGATTTCACCGATTTCGATCGGGGTGCAGATTTCGCGCCGCTTGGCCTGACCTGCCTGACGCACTACGACTCGCGCCTCGACGCAGCGGTGGCATTTGACTCGGTACGCCCGCAAACCACGCTCGCCAGCGTTATTAGCGACGCCGGCCTGCGCCAGTTGCACTGCGCCGAAACCGAAAAGTACGCGCACGTCACCTTTTTCTTCAACGGTGGCCGCGAAGCCCCGTTTGTGGGCGAGGATCGCAAGCTGATTCCGTCGCCGCGTGTCGCCACCTACGATCTGCAGCCAGAAATGAGTGCACGCGAAGTGGCCGATACGGTGATTGCAGCGATGCAGTCCGCGGCTTATGAATTCATCGTGGTCAACTTTGCCAACGGTGACATGGTCGGGCACACCGCGGTGGTCGACGCGGTCATCGAGGCGGTCGAAGTGCTGGATCGCGAGGTAGGACGGGTGCTGGAGGCAGCGCTGGCCTGTAATTTTGCCGTGGTGCTCACGGCCGATCACGGCAATTGTGATGAAATGGTCGATGCCGCAGACCGGTAAACCGCATACCCAGCATTCCACCCACCCGGTACCCTGTATGGTCATAGATCAACAGGTCAAGCAGCCTGCGTGAGGGTGGCAACCTGTCAGCAATCGCACCGACCGTGTTGCAATTAATGGGTCTAACTCAACCACAAGTGATGCAGGGTGTGTCGGTAATCGACAACCCGCTGGAGGATTAACCTTGATTACCAACCGAATTTTAGTAATGATTGCGCCCTTGCAGCGCGCGGTTAAACAATAAACATGGCAACCCTAAACGAGACGCTCGAAGAGATTACTCTGTTTCGAGGAATGACGCAGGAAGATATCAACGCCATCGCGTCGAGCACCGTCATTCGCCAGTTTCCGAAGAATACCGTGATTGTCAGCCAGGGCGATGAAACCGATTCCTTCTATGTCATCCTGCAGGGCAAAGTAGACGTATTCCTGCAGAACGACAAGGGCAAGGAAATCATCATCAATACGCTGGGTGAGCGCGAAGCGTTTGGCGAACTCGCCCCGCTTGGCAAGATTCCCCGCCAGGCCAGCATCATCACCACCGAAGATTCCACCTTTGGCATCATTTCCCGCCAGGTGTTCATGGATACGCTGTTGACCAAGCCCACCGTCAGCATGCAGATTATCGACCTGCTGGTGCACCGCATCCAGGACTTGACCGAGGAGGTCAGCAGCCTGGCGCTGGAAGACGTGTATAACCGCGTGGTGCGCGTGTTGTACAAGCATGCCGAGGAAGTCGGCGAAAAACTGATCACCGAAAAACTCACCCAGCAGGACATCGCCAGCCGAGTTGGAGCGACCCGTGAAATGGTGCATCGCATCCTCAAGGAATTGAAAACCGGCGGTTACATCTCGATAGAGGGTAAACATATCACTATTGAGAAGAAACTCCCTCCGGGCTGGTAAAGCTTCGCCAAAAAAAGTGCTAACATAGCGCCAGTTTTTTGGCGAGGTCGAAGTCGTGGCGGGTCACAGTAAATGGGCGAATATACAGCACCGTAAAAAGGCGCAGGACGCCAAGCGCGGTAAACTGTTTACGCGCCTGATCAAGGAAATCGTGGTTGCCGCCAAGGCCGGTGGATCCGACCTCGATGCCAACCCGTCGCTGCGCGCCGCGGTCGATAAAGCCAAGTCCCAATCCGTCCCCAAGGATCGCCATCGATCGCGCGATCAAGCGTGGCGCGGGCGAACTCGACGGCTCCGATTACGAGGAAATTCGTTACGAGGGTTACGGCCCGGCAGGCGTCGCGGTTCTTGTCGACTGCCTGTCCGACAATCGTAATCGCACCGTCGCCGATGTGCGCCATGCCTTCAGCAAGGCGGGCGGAAATCTCGGCCAGAGCGGGTCGGTGGCTTACCTGTTTTCCAGTGTCGGTGTGCTGGTGTATTCACCCGAGCAGGATGAAGACACGGTGATGGAAGCAGCGCTCGAAGCGGGCGCCGAAGACGTCATTGTTGCCGACGATGGCAGTATCGAAGTGCTTACCGCGGCCGATGAATACGTTGCGGTGAAGCAGGCGATGACCGATGCCGGGCTCGAGCCCGAGGATTCCGACCTGACCATGCGCGCCTCGGTGAATACCGAGCTCGATGTGGACGATGCCCGCAAGGTATTGCGCCTGGTCGACCTGCTGGAGAGTTCCGATGACGTCCAGGACGTGTATTACAATGCCGATATTCCCGAGGAAGCTTACGAGGCCGAGGGTCTGATGATTATCCTGGGCATTGACCCTGGATCCCGCATTACCGGATTTGGCCTGGTGGACAACCAGACAAACCGCATCGGCTTATATCGCCAGTGGCAATATCAAGGTGAGCGGGGACAGCCTGCCACAACGCCTCGGTTATATTTTTGCCGCCATAGCCGAAGTGATCCAGCAACATGACCCGGTGCAGATGGGCATCGAAAACGTATTTATGGCGCGCAACGCCGATTCGGCGCTGAAACTGGGACAGGCACGCGGGGCGCAGCCATCTGTGCGGCGCACCAGGCCGGACTCGAAATTGCCGAGTACGCGCCGCGTGAAATCAAGCAGGCCATCGTCGGTAGCGGTGCCGCCAGCAAGGACCAGGTGAAGCAAATGGTCAAACGCCTGCTCGGTCTTTCAGCAGGATTTGCAGGCTGACGAAGCCGATGGCCTGGCCATTGCTATCTGCCATGCGCAGTTTTATACGTCGCGACAGAAGACCGGAATCGATCCGGGATTACTCAAGCGCAGGAGAAGCCGACGACGATGATCAGCCGATTGACAGGCCTGCTGGCCGCCAAGCGCGCGCCGCAAATATTGATCGATTGCAATGGCGTGGGTTACGAGGCCGATGTTTCGATGACCACCTATTACCAGCTTGCCGGAAGTCGGTCGAGCAGGTATCGATCTGGACGCACCTGCTGGTGAAGGACGATTCGCACAGCCTGGTCGGTTTTGTCGGCGAAGCCGAGCGCCGTCTATTTCGCCAGCTGATCCGCATCAACGGGGTCGGACCAAAAATGGCGCTGGCGATCCTTTCCGGCACCGACGAGCGGCAGTTTGCGCTGTGCATCGCCAATAGTGACGTGGCGATGCTGACGCGGCTACCCGGCGTCGGCAAGAAGACGGCCGAACGCCTGATCATCGAGATGCGCGACAAGATCGATGCCCTGGTGGTCGAAGCGCCGGGCGCCGCCCCGGTGGCGGGCGATCAATCGGCGCTCAGCGAAGCCATCGAGGCGTTGCAGGCACTGGGATACAAGCCGCTCGACGCCGAGAAGATGATCAGCCGGGCGCAGCAGCAGACTGATGCCCCGAACAGTGCGTCACAACTGATCAAATCCGCGCTGCAGGCCTCGGTGAAACGATGAGCGAGGACCGTCTGATCAGCCCCGAGGCGGTGGCCGAAGAACTCACCCAGGATCGCGCCCTGCGCCCGAAAATGCTGGTCGATTATGTCGGTCAGGAAGAAGTCTGCGAGCAGATGGAGATCTTTGTCAGCGCCGCGATAAAGCGCCGTGAAGCGCTGGATCACGTGCTGATTTTCGGGCCGCCCGGGCTCGGTAAGACAACCCTGTCGCACATCATTGCCAATGAAATGCAGGTCAACCTGCGCCAGACCTCGGGTCCGGTGCTGGAAAAGGCGGGTGACCTCGCTGCCATCCTCACCAACCTCGAAGCCCACGACGTGCTGTTCATCGACGAGATTCACCGCCTCAGTCCGGTGGTCGAGGAAATACTCTATCCGGCGATGGAAGACTACCAGCTCGATATCATGATCGGCGACGGCCCTTCGGCGCGCTCGATCAAGCTCGATTTGCCCCCGTTTACGCTGGTCGGTGCGACCACCCGTGCCGGCCTGCTGACTTCACCGCTGCGCGATCGCTTCGGTATCGTGCAGCGCCTCGAGTTTTACAGTGCCGAGGATCTCTGCCGCATCATCCTGCGCTCCGCCAACCTGTTGGAGATACCGCTGGAAGCGGACGGTGCGCATGAAATCGCCAGCCGTTCGCGGGGTACGCCGCGCATCGCCAATCGCCTGCTGCGGCGCGCACGCGATTACGCCGAGGTCAAGGCTGACGGCGTCATCAATGTCGAGGTCGCCCGTGCTGCGCTCGACATGCTCAAGGTCGATCGCTCGGGCCTCGATCACATGGATCGGCGCGTGATACTGGCATTGATCGAAAAATTCGATGGCGGCCCGGTCGGTGTAGAAAGCCTGTCCGCCGCGATCGGCGAAGAGCGCGGCACCATCGAAGATGTGATCGAACCCTATTTGATTCAACAGGGTTTCATGATGCGTACGCCGCGTGGCCGCGTGGCTACCTCGCGCGCCTATCTGCACCTCGGTTTGAAACATTCGAACCAGGGTGAAATAGATCTCTAGTAAATCCGCCCCCATACCTGTACAAACCACGAAGATACCTCATGAACGACGATTCGCTACTTACCCTGATTATCAACGCCAGCTTGCCGGTGCAACTGGTCATGCTGATTTTACTCGTGCGCTTCGATAATGTCCTGGGCGCTGATGTACGTGAAGTGGGGCTATATCCGCCAGTCGCAGGCCGAGGCAAAGGACTTCGAGGGACGCTTCTGGTCCGGCCTCAACCTCAGTGACCTGTTCGGCCAGTTAAGCCAGCGCGAGGAGCGTCGCTTCGGGCTGGAAGCGATCTTTGAAAACGGTTTTCGCGAATTTGCCCGGGCGCGCAAGGCCGAGCTTGCCAACAGCGAATCGGTGCGCGCCGCGCATCGCGCGATGAAGGTGGCGATGGCGCGCGAAGTCGAAATGCTGGAAAACAACCTGACCTTCCTCGCAACCGTAGGCTCGGTCAGCCCCTATGTCGGCCTGTTTGGCACGGTGTGGGGCATCATGGAGTCGTTTCGCGCGCTCGCCGGCGTGCAGCAGGCAACGCTCGCAATGGTCGCGCCCGGCATATCCGAAGCGCTGATCGCCACCGCCATGGGTCTGCTGGCGGCGATTCCGGCGGTGGTCGCCTACAACAAGTTTGCCAGCGAGATCGAAACCATGATCGTGCGTTACGAGAATTTTCTCGAGGAATTCACCGGCATCCTGCAGCGCCAGACCCACTTGCCCAAATAGGCAGGCAAACGTGAAAAAGCGCAAACCCATAGCCGAAATCAACGTCGTGCCCTACATCGACGTGATGCTGGTATTGCTGATCATCTTCATGGTCACGGCGCCGCTGCTGAAACAGGGCGTCGATGTCGATCTGCCGAATGCGCCGGCCAATCCGCTGGATGTCAACAGCCCGGAGCCGATCGTCATCAGCGTCGACAAGAAAGGCGGCATGTACCTCAATATTGCGCCTGAAGCGGAGGCGCTGATCGATGCCGATGCACTGGTCAAACAGGTCAAGGCCGCACTGCTGAAAGATCCCAAACGCCCGGTGATGGTGCGTGGCGATGCCAATGGACCTTATCAGAACGTGGTATCGACCCTGGTGTTGCTGCAACAGGCCGATGTCGGATCCGTTGGCCTGGTGACCGATCCCGAGGAAACGCGATAGTGTTAGCGGAGCTGCTCAAGCACCCGCGCGCGCTGGTGTTGTCGCTGCTGATGCACCTCGTTGTGATTGCCCTGATGGTGTTGAACCTGGCGTTTATCGATCGCCCGAAACAGATCAAGGCCGGGACAACTGGAGAAAACCGTACAGGCCGAGATCATCGATCTGAACCAGCTTGAGCAGCAGGAAAAGCAGAAGCAACTCGAGGCCGATCGCAAGGCCGAGGCAGAGAAAAAGAAGAAGCAACTCGAAGCCGAGCAAAAGAAAAAGCAGCAGCCGACAAAAAGAAACGCGAGGCCGAACAGAAGCGTCAAAAAGAGGCCGCCAGGAAGGCGGAGCTGGAGCGTAAAAAGCAGGCTGAAGAAAAGCTCAAGCAGCAGGCGGCAGCCGAGCAGGAAGAAAAACGCACAGCGGAGACGAAGCGCAAAGCGGATGAAAAGCGCAAGGCCGACGAAAAACGCCTAGCGGACGAGAATCGAAAAGCCGACGAGAAGCGCCAGGCGGACGAAAAACGTAAAGCCGATGAAAAACGGCTGGCCGAGGAGAAACGCAAGGCCGAGGAAGCGCGTATCGCCGAGGAAAAACGCAAGGCCGAGGAGGCGCGCATCGCCGAGGAGAAGCGCAAGGCCGAGGAAGCGCGCATCGCCGAGGCAGCGCGATCGCCGAAGAAAAACGCCTGGCCGAAGAGGAACAGCGCCGCAAGGAGGCCGATCTCAAGGCCAGGCTGCTGGCCGAAGAGAATCAGCGACGGCTTAACTCCCTGCGCGAAGCCTATATTCTCGCGATTCGCCAAAAGATCGAACGTAATTGGATTAAACCGCCGGGAAATGAGAAAATACCGGCCTGCGAAATTCAAGTGACGCAGGGACCCGGTGGCATCTATTCTCGACGTTAAATTCGGTACCTGTGGCAGTAACACGAAGCTTACCGTAAGTCGATCGAAAATGCCGTTTGACAAGGCCGATCCCTCTGCCCAGGCCAGAAGATCCGGAATTGTTCGATCGTGACCTGAATATCCTCTTTAACCCGAGTGCCCAGTAAAATCCAAAATGCAACTAACCAAGTCAATCCCCGTACCTGTTTGCCGCGCTGATTGCTCGTGTTGGCGCAGACCTGCCCGCGCTGCACTCAACATCGAAATTACCGAGGGTGTGGATGGTGCGCTACCGATCGCGGTGGTGCCTTTCGATACCTCGCGCATCGGCAGCGAGTTTCCGGTCGACCTGGCCGAAATCGTCAGCAGTGACCTGAATCGCAGTGGCGTGTTGAAAGCCATGGAGCGCAGCGAATTGCCGGCCACGCCGCACTACAGCAACCAGGTGCAATACTCGCGCTGGCGCAACGCCGGCCAGGATTACCTGGTGGTCGGGCGCGTGCTGGAAAAGTCACCGGGTGAATACACCATCGAGTTTCAGCTGCTCGACGTGCTCAAGCAAAAACAGTTGCTGGGGCGCAGCATGCCGACCAGGAAACGCAACCTGCGCTCGCGCGCGCACCAGATCAGCGATTACATCTACGAGCAGATCACCGGAACCCGCGGCGCTTTCAATACCCGTATCGCCTTCGTGCGCGCGCAAAAGAACGCGGCGCGCAAATACGTGCTGCAGGTCGCCGATACCGATGGCTTCAATGCGCAGAATGTCCTCGAATCGGATGAACCGATCATCTCGCCGAGCTGGTCGCCGGACGGCAAGTCGCTGGCCTACGTGTCGTTTGAAAGCGAGCGTCCCGAAATTTTCATTCAGCACCTGGCGACCGCAAGACGCACCAAGGTCTCGGGTTTTCGTGGGCTGAACAGCGCGCCGAGCTGGTCGCCCGACGGCAAGTTTCTGGCCCTGGTGTTGTCCAAGGATGGCAGCCCCGATATCTATACGATGAACACCGCGACCAAGCGGCTCAAGCAGTTGACCAGGCATCGCAGCATCGACACCGAGCCGGTGTGGACACCCGACGGTCGCAGTATCATTTTTACCTCGGATCGCTCCGGCACGCCGCAACTCTACGAAATCAGCGTGGAGGGTGGCAAAGCGCGGCGGATTACCTTCGAGGGGAGTTACAACGCGGCGGCGACCCTGTCACCCGATGGCCGTTACATCGCCATGGTGCACGGCGATCGCGGGCGCTACAAGATAGCGCAACTGGACCGGCAAACCGGTAACCTGACGGTACTCACCGACAGTGGGCTGGACGAATCGCCGTCCTTCTCGCCCAATGGCAAAATGCTGCTGTATGCGTCGACGCTGGGCAATAACGGCTTCCTCTTCGCGGTGTCCATCGACGGGCGTGCGAAACATAAACTATCCGACCAGGCTGGCGATATTCGCGAGCCGGTTTGGGGACCATTCGAAAGCAAGTAACTGAACATAAATTACTGAATTCAAATAATTGAATACTAAAGGAGTAAGAAAAGATGAAATCAAATCAAAGTTATAAATCATGGTTGCTGGCAGGGCT
>CAWIHJ010000071.1:0-74927 GCA_963835795.1 uncultured Gammaproteobacteria bacterium | reverse complement strand
AAGGATTTCTCGCTGGCAGCCGATATAACCTGACGAGAGTCAAGGCATGGAGTAGTCCGGGCGGGTGGCATCTTGAACCAGGGACCATAAGTGGTACATGACTGAAGTGGCAAAACATACAGTTGGACGGTACGAAGTGATTCGCTCGCTCGGCAAGGGAGCGCAGGGTGCCGTGTACCTGGGACGGGATCCGACGCTGGACCGGCTGGTGGCGATAAAAGTGCTGACCAGCAAGGATGCCGAACTCAATCGCAAGACTGATGGTGGCGGGCCGCTAGAGGCTCGCATGTCGAGCAAACTCAAGCACACTAATATCGTTCCAATCTTCGATGCTGGTGAAATCGCGGTCGGCCCTTACCTCGTGTTCGAGTATGTTGAGGGTCAAACACTGGCACAGGCACTAACTTCCGGCGGGGCCCTGTCGATCGAGGCAGCCGTTCCGGTAATCGCGGCGATTCTGAAAGGGGTCGCCACGGCACACGCCTCCGGGATCGTGCATCTCGACCTGAGTCCACGTAACGTGCTGCTCGGTGCCGACAATGTGCCACGTATCATGGATTTTGGCCTGGCACAGCACATCAGTATCGCCCGTGAACCGAAAGAATTTGCGAGCGGAACGCTGCGCTACATGTCTCCGGAGCACTTCATTGGCCCGCATCTTGGACCTGGGACCGATGTTTTTGCCCTTGGTAGTACCTTTTATGAAGTGGTGACCGGTCGGCGAGCAATGGACGGCACCTGCCTTGAAGAGATCCAGCACAAGATCATCAGTGGGGAGGTCGATTTCGCACCGCTACGTGCCGAGCCGCACGGCGAAGCCTTCGCCCGCTTCCTGAGCGGCGCATTGGAGAAAAGCCAGGCGGGACGCTACGCAGACTGTTCCGTGATGAGCGAAGTATTTGAGTTATTTCTGACGGAAACCGGCCTCGCCGACAAAGCGCTGCCGATTACCGCGAATCACAGTACGATCGAATTCCTGCTGCGACGCATGCAACGAACCGGAGATTTCCCCACGATATCGCGGACGCTGTCAGACATTAACCGTCTGACTGCGGACGATTCGAGCGCCAACGTGGACAAACTTGCGAACGTCATTCTCAGAGACTTTGCCCTGACCGGCAAACTCCTCAAGCTTGTCAACTCTGCTTTCTATGGCACGCGAGCCTCGGAAATTACCAGCATTTCGCAGGCGCTCGTTTTCCTGGGTGTCGAAAAGGTGCGCATGATCGCGAACAGCCTGACCTTCTTTGGACATATGAAAGGCGATTCGGCCGTTTTGAAGGACTCCATGACGAAGTCTTTTCTAAGCGGGCTGATCGCTCGTCATCTGGCGCTCCGCGATCGCCTGTCGGGAACGGAAGAGGCCTTCATCTGCGGCATGTGCCAGAACCTCGGTGAGAATCTCGTCATCTTCTATTTCGCCGACGAGTTTGACGACATTAATGAATTGCAGCGCAGCAAGGACCTCAACAAGTTTGCTGCGGCACGCGGTGTACTTGGCGTCGGTTATCCCGAACTGGGTGCGGCCATCGCACAGACCTGGAATCTTCCCCGCTCCATTACCGACTCAATCCGTGGATTACCGCCTGGTCCGATACACAAGCCGGCGGACGAAGGCGAACAGCTGCGTGATATCGCGGTATTCGCCAATGAGCTTTGCGATCTGTTTCAAAATCACGAGCTAGACGATGTCGAACCGGCGATGCAGGCCTTGCTGGCGCGTTTCAGTAGCAGTGTTGAACTCAAACCAGAATATTGCGCGAAACTCATCAACGCGGGCTTCGAGAAGCTGAAGCAGTTTGCACCGACTTTCGAAATCGATATCGCGTCGAGCAACTACTGTCAGTTGGTGCAGTCCTGGTTGGACCAGCACATAGACGCTCCCGAGGATGAAGACGCCGCGGCGAAAACGGTGTGATCGATCAAGGAAAAACGAGCATGGGACACACACTCAAATGTTATTCATCAGTTAATTTTCGTATTTCAGAACCTTTGAAATCCTTCTCCAGGAGGGTGTGTGTCCCTGTGAACTTCTGGGCAAAGCCATTTGCGTTTTAACCTTTCTATCGAACCAAACACACGGAGGGGATCATATTTATCGCGAACTATTCTTACAGAGGCACTGTTAAACTCTGGAGCCTATTTGTAAGTGAAGTTCCGGGCAGTTTGGTTTTCAGCGGAAAAACTCTGCATCCAAATTAACGAGTTTTTCAACAGTATCTACCCAGAGCAGACGTCCAAATTTTAAGTATCAGGTTCTGCAGCCGACATTTTTCTTTGTTTATTGATCCATGTCATAAAACCTTGAGCTTCGAGACACCGACATGAGAGACGTATTGCTTAACCTCTCGTGGTAGGTATTCTCGGGGACCACAGGAAGGTATTGAAGCAGGGCTTAAATGATTAACAAATTGAGCAAGCAGTACGGACTCGTAGACGGTCATACTTATATTATAGGTAGAGAAGGTGACGTTTATATAGAAGACCATATCTATATAAACTCCCCCTCTGTCAGCAGACGACATGCCGCAATGAAAATTAAAAATGGCCGAATTTACCTTTGTGACCTAGATTCAACTAATGGCACCTATTTGATGGAAAGTGATAACCTGGTGCCCTTCAAAGAAGGATATGTGAGTCCATCTCAGCCCATAGTGATAGGCCAGGTAAAGTGCACGATTAATAGTCTGCTAGCGATTGCCGGGGTCTCTCCTACCTCAAGAAATATCACCTCTAATTCTGAAGACACGAAGCTAATGCCCCCAAATCAATAAGGCACTAAAAAGAAAAAGTTAATTTGCTTTCCGAACTAGTTGACCACTACTTAGCGTCCGGTGTGTGCCGAAAGCGGGAGCAAATAATTATCGTGCGAATGTCTGCTCCTGAGAATGATTCTTGAATTAGTTCTTTTTTGAAACCTGATCCGAGATAGCAGACATTCGTGGTTCAATTCTGGACGGCTCTAACGTGCCCGCAGGAGTCATTCAGGAATTGAGGGAGGATTTTTCGGCAAAGACACCACATTCAGCAAAATGCAGTAGCGACAGCGAGTTCGATACACGTGTAAACAGCTGTACATTACTATTGGATTTTAGGAAAAGGGTCGTTAATTCTTCTTATGCACCCTCTCTGAACCGTTAGCAAACTCGACGTACGCCCCCACTGCTACCTCTGACCTTGACCTCGGTCTGAAGGGCGAGCATGCTTGCTAACAGTTTTTCATAGTCACGTTTTTGAGGAGCGGTAATCATGGCCATATTTACAAAGTATGACGGTGTCGATGGCGAATCTGCCGATGCCAACCACGACAAGTGGATTGATGTATTGTCGATCGATTGGGGATCGCACAAGCCCGGTGGCGCCGCGACTGGACAGTCACGGCGGCGCGGTGGCGTAATCGTCGAGGACATGCGGCTGACGATGGAATATGAAAAGTCTACTCCAAAGTTGCTGGAAAAGTTGAATATGGGTGAGGTGATTCCGAAGCTCGAAATCGAGCAGACTGCCAATTATGGCGGTTCACGAGCGACCTATTTGAAGTACGAGTTGAAGAACGTGCAGGTCACCGCATTCGATGTCAACGCTTCGGGCAACGACGAATCGCCTCCAACGGTCACGATTGCCAATAACTTCGAGGAGTACAAGGTGACGTACACCGAGTACGACAGCGAGGGCAACAAGAAGGGTAACGTCGAAACCACTTGGAAGGTCAAAAAAGGTAAAAAAAGCAAAAAGTAGTCGACTACCGCTGGGTAGCTCAATGGACACCAATCCGACGGTGCTTGCTCAGTTCGCCGTGGATCAGGCGGCCTTTTGCAGCATCCATGTGGCGTTTATTTTATCTGCCCGCAATTCGTTTGCAGCACCTGGTGGAAGTTTGCCTAATTCAAGTTCGTTCAGTGAAACCTCTTTGACTGTGGTGGACTTCATTGGAACACCGAGTCGCGTTAACTGACCAATCAGCAGACTGTCCATAAGTGGTACACGAAATAAATATAAGCCCTGGCAGTGGTTTCAAAAAAAGTGGAAACGTATTTACTCATCGCCCCCAATTACCTCGGGGAAATACGATTTTTCTCAGTTTAACGCAGGCTCAGCGATGACCCAATGAGTAAAAGAAGAATAAACACCTGTTTGCAACGAACCCGTGGAAATCGATTAACCGCCCTGCTGCCATCGAGCTGGATTTGGAGCCACTTACGTTGTTAATTCTTGAGACAATTCCATGGTCACGGGTGAAAATTCAGCGATTCGATCATCCACGTCCGAGTTGGGTTGTTGCCGCTCACCGTTAATTTCTGAGGTTCCGTTGTGTGCCGTTTCCCGGCGAAATCGTGAATTTCTCGAATGACCGCAATGGTGCGGTTGCAGAAGTTCTGGATTGCGATTTAAGCAGCAGCTAACGAGAAAGCCGACCTTCAGAATAAGCCTGGAAAATTCCGGTTTGTGCCCTTGCTGCCGTTACGCTTCGCATCAGCTGCTCAGCTCTGCCGCGCCTAGTCATGCGATTGCTAGTCAGAAGTGCATGTTTGTCATCTTTAACTTTGTCATTTTAAAACACAGCCCTTTGGTTTGTGCGTTCGAGCTTATATCGATTCTAATTTGAGGGCTATCAATCTCTACAGACCTGGCCTGCAGTGTTAAAGCAGTCCGTTGATTCTTGGGCCATTTGCTTGGAAGTTCGTCCGATTGGAAAAGAGTCATGATTTGCACGCCCTCTTTCGTCGTACGGCACAAATCGCATTGTGTTTGGGCTCCCAATCGTCCGAGTCAAGGGATGAGATTCTTGGTACCGCCAGCGCATTGGGAGTTCTCACGAACCACTTTTTTGTAGATTTATCGTCAACGAAAAGTTCTACACGAGTAAGGTAGAACTGGACTTGTGTTGCCGGTGCCCAACGGCGCTCGTTTCTTATTTCTAAATGATAGTAAATGCTTGGGGTTCGTCTCCTTCGGTTGAGTAGCCTTTTCATCATGAATTTTGATTTCGAGCTTGGGTGGAAATATTTTTCCTCGTAAATTTCCAAAAAGTGCCACTACAACAGCACCTACGGTACCCAATGCTATGCCCACCTGAATTAGCATTTCAATTTTCATACTTAGTCGACCTAGCCGCCTAACATAATTAAAAGGTCATTGACTGGATGATATATTATCCGTTACTAAACATCTGCAATGTGCCGAAAGTTGCCAGTATCTTGTCATCTGCGAACGTCTGCTGTGGTGCGAAAGCCGAACTTTCGGTGTCTCAAATGAATGTCTGCTTTCAGGCGACAATCGAACTCAATAGGAGTGGATAGGAGCGGATAACCCCGAGTTTGTGAGCGCGAGTGTGCACTTACTGCTTTCCGATTCTGCCGGTGTGTTCTGGTGAGGGCCAGGATGTCATGTCAATTAATCCTGAACCGTTTCACGCGACCGCATGTGTTCGATCAGCCATTCGCGAAACAGGATGGCTTCGGGTTTAAGGGAGGGTTCGGCCAGCGGTTGTACCAGGTAGATCGCCTGCTCGATTTCCATTTCGGCAGCGACCGGGGTGACCAGGGTTCCCGCCGCCAGATACGGTTCGATAAAATGGGTTTGCAGCAATGCGACACGTCCGCTGTGAAGCACTATTTGCAGCGCGGAGACGACCGAATCGACATGGATATCATTGCGGTTGGTACTGATATCGATCCCCGCCTGGCCCAGGAACTTCATCCACAAGTCCTCGATCCCCATGACGTGAATCAACGGGAATTGGGCCAGGCTGGCAACCCCGTCGATCTCACCACCCCGGCTTCGTAGCAGATCGGGATGACAGACCGGGGTGACTTTTTCACCCATCACCAGCTCCGCGCGACATTGGTTCCAGTTGCCGTAGCCGAGGCGTAAATCGACGTCGATTTCTTTGTCCACCGCATCCTCGGCCCACACCGACGAGATCAGGCGCAATTCGATTCCCGGGTATTGCAGCAGAAAATCATCGATGACCGGGCTCAACCACAGCGAGCTGTAGGAGATCGGTGCACGGATGGTCAGGCTGCCTTCGCCCCGGCGTCCGAAGATGCCCGCGGTGGAGGAGAAAATCTGTTCGAAGGATTTCTGAATAGACGGCAGGTAAGCCTTGCCCGACTCGGTCAGTTTCAAGCCCCTGGGCAGGCGCTCGAACAGGGTGTAACCGAGGTATTTTTCCAGCAGGCGCACGCGGTGGCTGACCGTGGCCTGGGCCAGGTTCAGTTCCTGTGCGGCGCGGGCGAAGTTTTCGTGGCGCGCGGCCACCTCGAAGGCGCGTAAACCGCCGAGTGGCGGGAGTTGGTATTTCATAGGCTACCACCAGATCTGAATAAGCCGCTAATTATTTTAACCCTTAGGGCCTTAAGATTTCATTTTTCTATTTGCTCTTATTGAACATAAGATAAACCCTGTTTTACTTAAACCGGGTTACGCGCGATGAAAATAGGCTTTATTGGACTGGGCAACGTCGGCGCCAAGCTTGCCGGCAGCCTGTTGCGAAATGGCTTTGACCTGACCGTGCGCGACGTCGAGCGTCGGGCGGCCGAGCCGTTGCTTGCACGCGGCGCGCACTGGGCCGAAAGCGGCAGGGCGATGGCCGAGGCCTGCGACGTGATCATTACCTGCCTGCCGTCGCCCGTGGTGTCGGCCGAAGTCATGGAGGCGGACGATGGCGTGCTGCAGGGCTTGTCCGCCGGCAAGATCTGGCTCGAAATGAGTTCCACCGATGCCGACGAAATCCGCCGCCTCGGCGCGCTGGTCGAAGCGCGTGGCGCGATCCCCATCGACTGCCCGGTATCGGGTGGCTGCCATCGCGCCGCGACCGGCAACATCGCCATCTTCGCCGGCGGCAAGCGCGCGGCGTTTGAGCAGGTATTGCCGTTGTTGACCACGATCGGGCGCAACGTGTTGCACACCGGCGAACTCGGCACGCGCGTCGATCATGAAAGTGGCCACCAACTACCTCGCCGGCGTGCAATTGATTTCTACCGGGGAAGCCTTCATGGTGGCGAAGAAAGCCGGCGTCGATCTGAACATCGCCTACGAGGCGATTCGCATCTCCTCGGGAAATTCCTTCGTGCACGAAACCGAGGGGCAATTGATCCTGAACGGCAGCTACAACATCAATTTCACCATGGATCACGAGGTCAAGGACCTGACCCTGTTCGACGACCTCGGCAAGAAGCACGCGGTGCCGCTGGAACTGTCGCCGCTGTGCGTGGAGATCATGCGCGACGGGCTTGAGCGTTATGGACCGCGCGCGTGGTCGTCGATGGTGGTCAAACGCCTGGAGGATGCCTGTGGCGAGAATTTGCGTGCGCCGGGTTTTCCGGAATACCTGGTGGATCGGGAGCCTGAGGCTATCGGTGCCGAGGTTGTCGTGCAGGATCGGTCTTCGGTGGAGTGATGTTGAAATGGCAAGGAACTCTCACCACGGCGCCACTTTCGAAAGATCCCGGCTCTGCGGCCGGGATGACCGGTTTTTTAGCCAACTAGTGGGATGATGACATGCTGAGTGAACAACAACTGGCTACTTTTGCGGAACAAGGGTTTCTTGTTGTCGACGCGGTGCTCGACGATGAAGATCTGATCCCGCTGGAACTTGAATACGCCAAACTGCTCGATGAAAAATGCCGTGCGTTGTTTGCCGCGGGACGGCTCGATTCGACCTATGCCGAGTTAGACTTCGGCGCGCGCTTCGCCAAAACCGTGGCGGCCTGTCCGGACTGCGTCGACCAGTTCAATATCTCGCTGCCGCTGGTGAATGGCGCGGTGGATGCGCAAAACTACGACGCCCACTTCGGCCCGGCGGTGTTCTGGCTGCAACGCAACGAAAAAATTCTCGACCTGGTCGAGTCGATCATCGGCGGCGAAATCTCTTCCAGCCCGGTGCAGCAGATGCGCATCAAGCCACCGCAGGATAGCGTTGGCGCGGCCAACGTCACTCACTCCAACGTCGGCATCACCACCTGGCACCAGGATACCGTCGCGGTGCTACCCGAAGCCGACGACACCAACCAGGTGACCACCTGGGTGGCGGTCACCGATGCCGATCTCGACAACGGCTGCCTGGTGTCGATTGCCGGTAGCCACCGCGAAGGCAGCCATCCGCACCAGGCCGGCAAAATCGCGCGCGAGCCCAGCGTGCCCGAAGCCATCATCAACGGCCGCCGGGGCAACCCCGTTGCCGGTCAAACGCGGTAGCGTCATCCTGTTTCACAAGTGCAACATCCACAGTTCACTGCCAAACAAGTCCGACCGCCTGCGCTGGAGCGTGGACATTCGCTATCACCCCAGCGGCGAACCCAGCGGCCGCCCGGCCTTCCCCGGTTTCGTCGCGCGCAGCCGCAGCAACCCGGCCAGCGAGCTCAGGGATGAAGCCCTGTGGTTGCAACAATGGCGCGACGCCCGGCAACGCATCATAAACGGTGAGTACCAGGGGCCTGTCTTTCGCGACTGGATGTAGCCCTACAAACGAGCCGGCTGCATACAGGATCAGGCAGTTCGCGAGCTGCACCTCAATTTCGGCGAGGTTAACCCGCATCCTGTTGCAGGGCAGGTACCAGGCGCTCGCAAGAAGATATGATTTGCCGGGGCGGTGCTGGCGGCAGTCTAGGTGGCGTAGCCGAGAGATTGGCGCCTTTCGACGCCGTCGTAGTCAACGATAGTACGATCATCCTGCGACGCCAGCGTGACCCGCGTGGTGGGATTACCTTCAAAATCGGTCCAGTAATGGCGTTCGAAATCGTACAGCTTGCAGCGCCGCATCAAATCGTAAAGCCAGCCAAAGCTGAAGTGGGAGACGATCGCGCGATCACCGAGCAATTCGTTCAGCCGCGCCTGCGCGGCCGGCAACTCGTATGAGGGTATCGCCGGATGGATGTGGTGAGCGGCATGATCATAGACGTTGTGTACCGGCGTCGAGAACCACCTGGGGAAGACCAGCTGCACAGTGATATACGCCTGCTGTCCATCACCTTCCTGGGGTCGCTTGCCTTTGAACCACGGAATCCGGCAATGATTGTGCTGCACGAACACGGTGAACGCATACAGCGACTGGTACACGTAAAACGGCACGACAAACCCATAGAAGACGGCTTCGAGCGCGCCCGTCGACGAATACAGTGGCGCCATGACGAGCAGCGCGAGGAAGGACACCAGGTAAACCATCAGGTAGGTAAACTGTTTCCAGGCATCACGCTGGACCTTTGGCGGCATGTGCGGGCGCGGGAAAAATTTCGCCTTCCACCAGCGTTCGACGATGTAGTAGAGGCCGAAGAAGCAGATGCTGGGGGCGCGGTACAGACGGTACTTGAATTGACCGAACGCCGACAGCGCATCGTATTCCGCTTGCGACAGCGGCACGTAGGAATCCGCGTGCTCTTCGTTGGTTTTGCGGTGGTGCAGGAAATGGTGATCGTGTAACCACAGGGCGTAATTAAACAGGCCCGGGGTAAAGCCGATGATGCCGATGTACTTGTTGAGCGTGCGCGAGCGGGTCAGCGAATTGTGCGCCGCGTCGTGGGCCAGCGTGGAGAGGTTGGCCATCTTGATACCGGCGAAAATGCCGCCTGCGAGCTTCAGGATCCAGCTGGACGACGCCAGCACCAGTACGATCGCCATCGCGTACATGGTTATATCGACGACAAAAAGAATCACGCCCCTGGCGGTATTCGGCTTGATAAAGACGGCGAGTTCCGTTTGCAGGTATTTTCGACTGGGAAAAGTTTGCATAGCCCGCTTACCTTCTGGATCGGCTGAACTCAAATCTTACAAGTATACCGATTTTGACGCCGGTATTTCTGTAAAACACTTCGCAATTTCCGCACGGACTGATGGTAACTACCTGGCACAAAGCGCTGGCATTTGCCTGCTATCACAAGCGCGTTGTAATTTACCGGTAAACGGCCTCCCGGGAGAACCCAACCTGCCCGGCCGGGCGGCTAGCGAATAACTGCCTGAACTGGCAAGCCTTCATCGAAACGATGTAAGAATTATCCGTCCCTGTTAGAGTATATTTCCTTTCAAAAAAGCCGAGTGATTCTGGTGAATAAATCTACAAGCAAACCTCGCGCGCGTGAGCTGGGTCTGGAGTTTTCCGGCAAGCCCGGTGAACTGAACGCGATAACGGACGTACCCGGCGTGATGGTGGGCGCCACCACCTTGATCGAGGGCAGCGGCGAGCTGGTCGTCGGCAAGGGCCCCGTGCGCACCGGGGTGACCACCATACTGCCGCGCGGACGTGATGATCGCCTGATCCCGGTCTGGGCAGGCATCCATGCGTTGAACGGTAACGGCGAAATGACCGGGTCGCACTGGATTCGCGATGGCGGCTACTTCTTCGGCCCGATCTGCCTGACCAATACGCACAGCGTCGGTATCGCGCATCACGCCGCGGTGCGCTGGATGATCGGGCACTACCCGGAATTCATCAACGAACACGCCTGGGCGATGCCGGTGGTGGCCGAGACTTATGACGGCGTGCTGAACGACATCAATGGCCAGCACCTGACCGAGGCCCACGTGCTCGCGGCGCTCGATAACGCGCGCGGCGGAGCGGTTGCGGAAGGCAATAGCGGTGGTGGCACCGGCATGATTTGCTACGAATTCAAGGGCGGCACTGGCACCGCTTCCCGCCGGGTGGGCGATCAGACCATCGCCGCACTGGTGCAGGCGAATCACGGCATGCGCGACTGGTTAACCATTCAGGGCGTACCGGTAGGTCGGCAAATGCGCAATGACCTGTTACAGAAACGCGAATCCGGTTCCATCATCGTCATCCTCGCCACCGACGCACCGATGATGCCACACCAGCTGAATCGGCTAGCGCGACGCGCCTCCATCGGTCTCGGCCGCCAGGGCACCCCGGGCGGCAATAGTTCCGGTGACATTTTCCTCGCCTTCAGCACTGCGAACCCGCTAACACGCACACAGTTACACAGTGGCACGCACAACTTTGAATTCCTCACCGACAACGAATTCGACGCCTGTTACGAGGCAGCGGTACAGGTAACGGAAGAAGCGGTGGTCAACGCCATGGTGGCGGCCGAGGACATGCAGACGCTAAAGCCGGCGGGCAAGGATTGCCGGGCCATCGATACCGACCGGTTGCGCGAGTTACTCGGCCTGGCTTAAAGGTTGGCGCGAATGCGTTGCGCCAGCTCGCCGATGGCCTCCATGTCGCCGGGCACCAGTCCCCAGTTGAGTTTGAGTTCGTCGCTCGCGTAGCGCGGCAGGACGTGCAGGTGAAAATGCAGTACCGATTGTGCCGCCGCGGCCCCGTTACCTGCAGCAGGTTGATGCCACCCGGTTGCAATGTGCGTTCGACCGCGGCCGCGACCTTTTTGGCCGTCAACACGGTCGCGGTGAGTGCCTCGGTAGAAACCGCGTGAACATCGGGAAAATGCTGCTTCGGAATCACCAGCGCATGTCCCTCGTTCGCCGGGTTGATGTCCATGAACGCCAGCGTGTCGTCATCTTCGTAGAGTTTGAAGCTCGGAATGTCACCGGCGATAATCTTGCAAAAGATACAGTCAGGATCAGAACTCATGGTATTTCCCCGCAGAACTGGTTAACCCGGCGATGCATTTTAGCGCCGCCCTGGCCGGCAATTGGTAGCCATTTAAGTGGCCACGAGTCTATCAACGCGTATCGGGATTGCAAAGCCAGTTGGAGTGCCATGGCGAGACCCCACACGTAATTGGTTGTCGTGGCTTGCCATGGGCGTCAGAATACGGGGCGTGAGTAGTCTGCCCGAATACCTGCCTTACCTGCTTGGCGCGCTGTACCTGCTGCTGGCAATCGCCGCAGTCCTCGCCGCCATCGAGGTCGTGCTTGGCAAACGATCGTCGCAGAGCGCGGTCGCCTGGGCGCTGATATTGCTCATGTCGCCATTGATCGGCCTGCCGCTTTACCTGGTGTTCGGCGGGCGAAAATTTTCCGGTTATGTCAACGCCCGGCGGCGCGGTAATGAGCCCCTGCAGCGCCTGGTAAAGGAACTCGGTGGAGATCTTCCGGAGCGCGCGCTGGCGACCTTCACCGACCAGGAAGTGCATCACCGGGTGCTGGCGAGGCTGGCCAACATGCCGTTTTTCGCCGGCAACAAAAGCCGGCTGCTGATCGACGGCGAAGCGACCTTCAAGGCCATCTTTGCCGCGATCGATGCCGCGAGTGAATACGTGCTGGTGCAGTTTTACATCGTCAAGGACGATGAGCTGGGGCGCAAACTGCAAATGCGGCTGATTGCCAGGGCGCAGCAAGGGGTGCACGTTTACTTCCTCTACGATGCGATCGGCGGCAATTCCCTGCCCGGGGCGTACCTGGAGGCATTGCGCCAGGCCGGGGTCGAGACCCAGGCTTTCAGCGGCGGCGGACGTTATGGCGGGCACCCGTTTCGGGTTAATTTTCGCAACCACCGCAAGATCGTCGTGGTCGACGGGCGCTACGCCTTTGTCGGCGGACACAATGTCGGTAACGAGTACCTCGGCAAGAGCGAAGACCCCGCGATGCGCCCGTGGCGCGATACCCACGTCGAAGTCGAGGGGCCGGCCGTGCTCGGCATACAGCTGGCGTTTATCGAGGACTGGTACTGGATGACGCGCGAAATTCCGTCGGTCAGAACCGAGCCGGTGTATGCCGAGGGCGCCGACCAGCGCGTGCTCGTCTTACCCAGCGGTCCGGCCGACGAACTCGAAACCTGCGGCCTGTTGTTCACCGAACTGATCCACTCCGCGCAGCAGCGCATCTGGATCGTAAGCCCGTATTTCGTGCCCGACAAAACCGTGATCAGCGCCTTGCAACTCGCAGCCCTGCGCGGCGTCGACGTGCGCATCATGCTGCCGCAAAAACCGGATAAAATACTGGTGTACCTGGCGAAGTTCAGTTACCTCGAGGAAACCCTGCCGTGGGGCATCCGCTTTTTCGATTACCAGCGGGGCTTTTTGCACAACAAGGTGGTGCTGGTCGACCAGCGCCTGGCCGGCGTGGGCACCGCGAACCTGGATAACCGCTCGTTCCGCCTGAACTTCGAGATCACGTTACTGTTCGCCGATCGCGGATTCGTGGACGAGGTCGAAGCGATGCTGTTGCAGGATTTCGAGCACTGCCGTGAAATGTCACTAGAAGATATCAAACGGCGCTCCTTCGGCTTCAAGCTGGCCACGCGCGTTGCCCGGCTGTTCTCGCCGATCCTTTGACATTGATTCAGTCGGAAGCCAGCGGCTCGGCGTCGACCCTCGTTGCGCGATGCTGGCCCTTACCGGCTGTCATTCACCAGCGGAAGCGACGCTTCAATTTGCAGCATCCTGGAATTTTTCTCGATGGTGAACATGCGTCGTTCATTACTGGTGTCGTAGTTCTGACGGGCCATCATCTTGTTTAGCGCCTGGTATTCGTCCAGGCATAACTCGGTAAGGCCAAGCGCCGCCTCTCGTACATCCGCGTATTGCTCATTAATGGCCTGAAGATGTTCCATCTGGCAGTTGAGAAACGACTCCCGTGCGTTAGCAATGTCTTCATCCGAGCTCCCAGCCGCGCTCACGATGGGGACGCTGAGCGCAATAAAAAACACCAATGAGCTTAAGCGTTGTGGATATTCAAGCATGGTCATGTTCACTGCTCCTGATCGACCAGGATCAGATTTCGAGTGTCGAAACCGAGCGCGGCCGATTTTTCAATAAAGTCGGCGACTACCGCTTCCGACACGGCTGGTGTCCTCGCCAGAAGCCATAAATAAGATAAATCGGGGCCCGATACAAACGCATACTGGTAATTCTCCTGATCGAGTTCGAACACGACGTACGAGCCGTAAAAGGGACCAAAGAAAGAAACCTTGAGGTAGCCCTCGGTCGAGTCGTTGACAAAGTAGGCTTTGCCGACAGCCTCGTTCCATTCCCTGTCGTCGGCGGAGTAGCCGCGATTGATGACCTGAATACCACCGTCAGGTCGAGAGGAATACTCGGCGGTCACTTTCCCCAGGCCACGCTCGAAGGAATGATCCAGCCTGGCAATCTCATACCACTTGCCGAGGTAGCGGTTTACCTCGAAGCCCTGCACCGGACGGACGCCTTGCGGCATTCCCAGGCAGCCGTTCAGCAGCAGGCATGCCACCAGGATTAGTGCCCGGGTCAACATTTCGGCGTAACTGTGACCCGGGTCGTTGCCGATCGAGCGGACGATCATTCCCAGCGGCGCCTAGCCTTTCGCCACCCAGGCCTTGCACCATCCCGCGCTGGCCACGTTCTGGCCGGGGAAGATGGCGCAGGGTCCCCATTCTTTGCTAGCATCGCCCGTGTAGAGCTTGCAGTTAGCGCAGTTCTTATCTGCCATCGAAGATTTATGCGTGTATTCCAGTGCCTTGGCCTGGGCGCCTGCAGGATCCACCTGGCGGTGTTTGCGCCAGTGCCAGTCCATGGCCGAAGGCCAGGCAGGGAATTACGCCGGCAACCGTTGCCACTTTCAGAAGTTCTCTTCGTGTCATTGTTTGTTTCATGCTGTACCTCGTTATTGTTAAATCAGTGGGTTGGTTCATTCGATCCATGGTTGCAATCAGGCTGGTTGGGCTTCCGTTTCGATAAACCACGCGGGTTTGGCGCGCCGGGTCCAGCGTGCAAAGTGTCGCTTTTCGGCCAGGTAAAAACGCCGATAGGCAGTCACCGGGTCGCCGGGAATCTTGTACTCATCGGGCATCGCCTGGGCAAAAGGGGTTAATCCACGACGTGCATAGCGATGCGCCGAAATCGAGTGCAAAACCTCGATGGAACGATGATTTACCTGCTTCTCGAAGCGGTAGCAGTATTCGTCGTTGAGCAATAAGGTTAAATCCTTGAGCCATAAAAAATTATCAAACGACTCCCCCACCCAGAGCACACAGGGATGCTTGCTGTGAGTTGGTTTGTAGGGCGTCTCGTGTCCCATTTTATTCAGCGTGGTACACAGGATTTGCACCGACTCGAGAATCATCTTGATCACGTGTTGATCACAGTGATACTGCGCGCAGCGTTCGATGTCGTGGTCTAGCAGAAAGATGTTCAAGGCCTGTTCAATACCGGCTGTTAACTTCGATACCAGTAATACGCTGGAGTCCGGACAGAAGATCACCGAGCAGGGAACTATCTCAGGATTTTAGCCCATCACCGCCTGCGGAGGCTGCGAGCATGTAATTCACCTGCAGACCTTCAGTCAGCGAGAATCGCCTGGAGAGTGGATTGATGCGCACCCCGGTGCTGGCCCTGATCGCGAGTCCATCCCGGGCAAGCAAGGTGGCGAGCTCAGCGGGTTTGACGAATTTTGACCATCGGTGCGTACCGCGAGGCAGCCAGCGCAGAATGTATTCGGCGCCGAGGATCGCAAACAGCCAGGACAGAGGGGTTCGGTTAATGGTCGCTATGAAGGTGATACCATCGGGTTTCAGTAACCGGGCGCAGCTGCTGATGAAGGTTGGCAATTCGACCACGTGCTCGACGACCTCCATGTTCAGAACCACGTCGTAACGGCGGTGCCGGTGGGACAATTCCTCTGCGGTGCATTCCAGGTAATCGATGTCGAGGCGCTGAATACGGCTGTGATGTCGAGCCACTTGCAGGCTTTTCGCCACGACGTCAATGCCGGTGACCTTTGCGCCCAACCTGGCCATCGACTCGGACAGGATGCCGCCACCGCAGCCGATATCGACGATCGAGATGCCCTTCAGGGGCAAATCAACAGTGGCATCAAAGCCAAAGTGGTCGCATATCTGTTGCAGTAGATATGCCTCGCGTACCCGGTTGAGACGATGCAGTGGCCAGAATTTGCCGGCGTCGTCCCACCACTGCTCCGCCAGTTGCTCGTAGTACGAAAGCTCGTCAGGATCGATGGTAGACGGCTGTGCCATAACTCAATTCAGAAACTCGGCGCGGGTCATGTGATTGTCTCTGAAGACGCCGCCCAATGCAGTGGTCTGGGTGTGGGAATTGGCATCCATGACGCCCCTCGATTTGACGCAGTAGTGCGTGGCGTCAATGCTGATCGCAACGTCGTCGGTTTGCAGCAGAGTTTGCAGTGCGATCAGGATCTGGCGCGTCAGGCGTTCCTGCACCTGGGGGCGTTGGGCAAAGAAACGAACGATTCGATTGATCTTGGAAAGCCCGATGATCTTGTCCCTGGGTATGTAGGCAACCTTTGCGGTACCGTCGATGGTGACGAAGTGATGTTCACAGGTACTGGTCAGGCTGATATCGCTGATCTTCACCATTTCCTCGACACCCATCTTGTTGTCGATGACAGTAATCTTGGGGAAATTCGCGTAATCAAGCCCGGCAAAAATCTCGTCCACGTACATTTTCGCGATACGATGCGGTGTCTCGCAAAGACTGTCGTCTGTCAGATCCAGTCCCAGGGCCGTCGCTATCTCCGCAAAGGATTGCCTGATGCGCTGATATTTTTCCTCGCGCTCGAGCTTGTCGTGGATCAATGGCGTTTCCAGGCCACACTCGAGCAGAGCGTGGCGTACCAGATTGGCCTCGGCGGAAAAAGGCGACGTAATTTCAATGGTGGAACAAGCTTGGCTGGATTTCATTGGATCGTCCTGTTGTTGATTATTGGTTTGAAAAGGGTTGCGCCTTAGCTCGCGCGGGCCAGGTGGCGTCCACCATCGAGCGCAATGGTCTTGCCGGTCAGGTAGCGGCTTTCGAGAATGTATTGAATCGTGCTGACGCCTTCGGATGCTCCAGGAACAATTCCGAGCAACGACTTCTTGCGCGCTTTTTCGCGATACTGCGCATCGTCATCCTGGTTAAACATGAGTAGCGCGGGCGCGATGCTGTTCACCTTGACCCAGGGCGCAAATTTGCTTGCATAGGACAGGGTGAGATTGTCCAGCGCCGCCTTGCTGGCCGCGTAGGCGATGTGCTTTTTACTGCCACTTGCCGCCACGTAGTCACTCATGTGAATGATGTCCGCGTATCCCTGCTGTTCGCCGTGGCGGATGAGCAATTCGCCGCAGGCCTGGTTGATCAGGTACGGTGCCATCACGTGGATATTGAACATGCGCTGCATGACCGATGCATCGCTTTGCTGACCACCTTCCGCGGCCCACTCTGAAGCGTTGTGAATGATCGCCCGAATCGTTTTGAAGCGGCGCTGCAAAGCGTCTGTGAGGTCGTAAACGCCCTGTTCTGTGGCGAAGTCGGCACGAATGGTTTCGATGCCGCTGGCCTGCAGGTCGACAAGAATCGGCCGATTTTTGCGGTAGGTGATCACCACTGGGTAGCCC
This sequence comes from uncultured Gammaproteobacteria bacterium, assembly GCA_963835795.1. GTDB lineage: Bacteria > Pseudomonadota > Gammaproteobacteria. Next base: position 57,682 of record CAWIHJ010000071.1, on the reverse strand, counting down.
TGTTGGCGCAGGGCGACGGCGGTCGCCAGCCCCAGTCGCTGGGCGCCGCCGGTGATAATTATCGGCGACGACGTTTGCGAAGCCTTTGGCGAATCAGCCACGTGTTGCACTCAGGGTGACCGATACCGAATCTGCAAAACGCAGGGCATGCGGTTTGTCCACCTTGATCTGAGCGAAGCTGACTCGTTCCGATTCCGTGGCAATAGCCAGCAGATCGGCGGTCAATTTTTCCAACAGGTGGAAACGGCCCTGTTCTATGTGCTGGATCATGCGCTTGGTGATGACCTTGTAGTTCAACGCATCGCCTTCATCGTCGCTACTGAACGCCGGGTCAGCACGGTAACGAATCTCGGCATTGACGATCACATCCTGTTGCTTGGATTTCTCGTCCGGGTTGAAGCCTATGAAAGTTCGCAAGCGAAGGTTACTTATGTTAATGGCAGCTTCGCTTATGCGCAGCGCTTTTCCGCGCGCGTGAATGTTGGTTGCTGGTCTCATGAATCTTCGAATTTAACGGAAGTCGAATAACTTACGCATGAATCGGCGGAAAGGATCACTGCCGGACCAGGATCGCTTCAGCGAGCGAAGTGGATAAGCGTCATAGATCCGCTCGCTACGAGCGTCAGGGTAGCGCGCATGTTTCGGTAGTAGTCGGGAAACGACGCGAACAGGTTCCTGTTTTGCTCCAGGATGAAAATACCGATCAGCAGCATTGCAGCGGTTAATGACCACCACGTTGGTGCGAACAAAAGCACCAGGAAAGCGATAACGAAATAAACGTTGCTAAGAATGACGACTATTTGCTGGCCCGCTCTGAACGCCATTCCCCACCAGCTTCCGGTCAGAAAGCAGATGATGCCGAATGCATAGGCCTCAATGGCCACGATAGCAAGATCGGAGTGGCCACTGTTGGCGATGACAACAGCAGCAGGTAAAACAAATGGGATCAGCCCGGCATAACCGAGAGCTTTCACGCTATTTTGAACAGGCATCTCGTCGCACTATTTCCGCAGGGGTTTTCCGAAACAAACAGGTTGAACATTCTGGACTTGTAACGGTATACGTTATGACTGGCCGTCTGGATTGGCCTGGCGGCAAGAAATAGTGTCAATCCCGGTGCGAAATCCGTTGAAGGCGGGGGAATTAAGAGCCGACTAACAGACACCGGCTTTTTATTTGCTGCGTTACGAATCCGTTGCGCCTTTCCGCGCGTACTAAAGCTACCTGACTTAACTCTGCCGTGGGATTAGACATCAATTGAACAATCGAAGCCCCATCGTGGAGGCCATCAAGAGAGTACTGAGGATTTTGGGTATGTTCATGGCCGTGCCATTTTTTATCTGGCTGCCATTGGGCTTGATACCCGCAATACCATCGATCATCGACGTTTTTAGCATTGACGGGTTAAAACTCCCGTCCAGCATCGTAATCGGTGGTCTGTTGCTGGCCGCTATTGGGTATGAAGATTTTTAAGGCTGCAAACCGGGCTGATCACTGAATTCCAGACCCAACTCGTTCATATACTGATTTTAAGGAGACAACACTGTGTTCAAGATATCTGATTTTTTTATTTTACTGGCCGTGGCGGTTTCATTTGCCGTTTCGGGTTTTTCCTATTTCAACGGTCTTGAAACACAGGGGCTTTTCACAGCCATCTGGGTACCGTCAATCCTCGCCTTTGGAATCTACTTCAAACTCGCTGCGCTGGCTGCAAGAGGAGCAAAACAATGATTCAGGACAATCTCCTTTTTATCGGCATCGCGGTTTTCGTCTTCATGCTGGTCGGTCTCATCCTGACCGTGGTCGAGTTTCGCTATGGCGCTCCAAAACGCCAGGTTGAAGAGCAAATAGCGCCTGAATTTCCGAAGCGCTAACTATTGCGAAGGTCCTGATGCGGAATAGCAACCCAGCTAGTTCACACAAAGGTGAAAGAGGTTATATTTCTTAGGTAATCCCGCCCCTCACAGTTCTGACAAGGCACATAAAAGCCCCTGAAAAAAGGGGCCTAAATTGATGCCGGCACCGTGAAATGAACACGGGACCTCCTGCTTACAAATCAGCAGAACCCATGAGACAAACACTTCACCGTAACTTATAAAACCAGGTGCTTTGACATAAGTCCCTTGAATTCTTGCTCAGGTGGTGAGCCGGGATACGTCGACCAGGTACATTTGTCGTACCCGTTCATGCACCGAGTCGATGCAGACCTGGCGCGAATCGGGCTTCCAACGGGGGTGCAGGTCACATCGATTGGGCTTGCCGAGATTCGGGTCGGTGTAAAAACTGCCGATATCGTAGCGCTGGTCATTTTCGACGTCGTACAAAATCAGCAGCCGTTCATTGCTGACACTATCGGGATAAGTATCGGAGAGCAGCCATTTACCGTCGATGGAATAAGTCATGTGACCGTTTTCGGTCAGACATTCCGCGCCGATGATTGCCACCTCACCGCTCAATTCATCGTAGAGGTGATAATGAATGCCACCCTCGTGTGGCCCCCAGACGATGATCTGCTGATCGTTCTTCCAGGCCGGATGGGAGATCTGGTATTCGGACTTCTCGTAATCAAACGTTCCGACGGCATTGGCATCAAAATCTGCAGCAAGCTGCGGCAGTGGATGATCGGTACACTCCAGCAAGCGGAGATCCGTGCCGTCGGGTTTCGCGCTGAACAGCCGGTGCAGAAAGCAGGTTTCATCTTCGACCCTTTCGGTCCAGCGGTGGATAAACAAAAAACGCGTCGATGCCGGATTGATCTCCAGGTGCGTGACCCAGTGTATGGCCCGGTCCATTGATGCCAGTGGCTGGAAGTTAACAAGATCTCGCAGGCTGAGAATCAACTGCGCATCACCGCTTTCGATATCCATGCGGTAAACACCATCATCGGCGGGCGCATTGCCAAGCTCCGGCTCTATCCGGGTGGCGGTATAGCCAATGGTCGGGTGGGTAACCTGAAAGCGCGAATAATCAACGCAAAGCGCCCACTCACTGTTTGCGGCCACCACGTAAACGGGCAAGGGTAGCTGGCGCGAGGTCTGCGTTTCGAGGTCGTACACGGTCGAGCAGAAATCAGGGTAGGGATTGTTGGCGTCGGGCGTTACCGCGCGCGAGTTGTAAATCAATTGACGCCTGGTTTTACCCTGCAGCCACTGCAGCTGGCTGCCCATCTGCCAGTTCCAGGCCGTAGTCTCGCCAATCGAATAAAAGCGGTCGTCGTCTTCAAGATCGAAGTAGCCCACTTCTGCGCTTTCCTTTCCGGTTAAATCGGCGCTGAACATTGGCACCTGCTGCGCCAGCAGGTAACGCCCCGAGTGATCCCAGGGGTGCTTGTTGTAGTAGCCAAAGAAATGATGCGCGGAGCCGGCGCCAACCCGGCGTATCGGACAATACTGTGAAATGGAAGTGGGTTCAGACATACGCGAACCGAAATCTGCCTGCCACGATTATCTGCCGGTCCCGGTACGCGGCATAGCGGCGCTCAATGCTCGAGTATTTTCGACAGAAATACCTGCGCGCGCTCGCCGCGTTCGCTGGTGAAAAATTCGTCCTTGGAACAATCCTCTTCGATGCGCCCTTCGTCCATGAAAATAACCCGGTCGGCGACGCGGCGCGCAAATCCCATCTCGTGGGTAACCACCATCATGGTCATGCCGTCGCCGGCCAGTTCCACCATGACGTCGAGCACCTCGTTGATCATCTCCGGATCGAGCGCCGAGGTCGGCTCGTCGAACAGCATCGCGATCGGGTCCATGGCCAGCGCCCGGGCAATGGCCACGCGCTGCTGCTGCCCGCCGGACAGCTGCGCGGGGTGTTTGTCGGCCTGGTCCGCCAGGTCGACCCGTTCCAGCAAGCGCATGGCATTTTGCTGAGCTTCCTCGTCGCTACGCCCGAGCACCTTTAGCTGCGCCAGCTTGATATTCTCGACCACGGAAATGTGCGGAAACAATTCGAAATTCTGAAACACCATGCCGATGTGCGAGCGCAACTTTGGCAGGTTGGTGTCTTTATCACCGACCGAGGTGCCATCGACGAATACCTCACCCTTTTGAAACGGCTCGAGGCCATTGACGCATTTGATCAGGGTCGACTTGCCGGAACCCGAGGGACCGCAGACCACCACCACCTCGCCCTTGGCAACCTGGGTACTGCAATTGTCGAGCACCTGGAAATCGCCGTACCACTTGCTGACATTTTTGAGTTCGATCATTGCGCGAATTTCCTCTGCAGGCGCTTGACCAGAAGCGAGCCCGACAAACAGATAACAAAATAGACCAGCGCCACGGTGGTGAACATTTCCAGTATGCGATTTTCACGATTGGCCACCAGATCGGCGCTGACCAGAAAATCCTTGATGCCGACGACATACACCAGCGAGGTGTCCTGAAACAGGATGATGGCCTGGGTCATCAGAATGGGCACCATGTTTCTGAACGCCTGGGGCAACACGACATAGCGCATGTTCTGGCCGTAGGTGAGCCCTAGCGCCTGACCCGCGAAAATCTGGTCTTTGCGCACACTCTGGATTCCGGCGCGCATGATTTCACAATAGTAAGCCGCTTCGAACATGACGAAGGCCACCAGCACCGAATAAAATCCGCCGACCGGTCGGCCGACGATGTGCGGCACCAGGAAGTAAAACCAGAAGATGACCAGGATCAACGGCATTGAACGGAAAAAGTTCACGTAAGTGCCGGCGACAAATGACAGGGGTTTGAACGGTGCGAGACGTGCAAGCGCCAGCAGGGTTCCAAGCACCAGGCCGCCGCCAATGGCGATCACAGTTAGTATCAGGGTGGTCTGCATGCCCTCGAGCAGAAAAGGCACACTGTCTAGAATTACGCCGGTATCGAACTCATCAAACACGTTACTTGGCCCCCAGCGAAATCATGCCCGGAATACGCACCCGGCCTTCGATCAATTTCATCAGCAGCATGACGGTTGAAGTCACGACGATATATAACAGGGTGGCCGCCGTGAAAGCCTCAAAGCCCTGGAAGGTATATTCCTCGATTTGCCGTGCCTGGGCGGTGGTTTCGAGCACGCCGATGGTGAGGGCGAGCGAGGAATTCTTGAAAATGGTGAGGAATTCACTGGTCAGCGGGGGAACGATAATTCGAAAGCTGACGGGCAGTAAAACGTAACGATAAACCTGGGCAGGTGTCAGGCCCATTGCCAGGCCCGCGTTGCGTTGCCCCTGGCCGATGGCCTCGATGCCGGCGCGCACCTGTTCGGCGACCCGCGATGCCGTGTACAGCCCGAGGCAAACCACCGCGGTGGTAAATTCGGGCATGGGCAATTCGCGTTTAACCCACATGCCGGCGTCGTCCGGCAACAATTCGGGGAAAACGAAATACCACAGAAACATTTGCACCAGCAGTGGAATATTGCGAAAGACTTCCACGTAGCAAGTGCCGATGCCGCGTAAAATCTTGCTGTCGGTGGTGCGCGCAATACCGACTACCGAGCCGATCGAGAAAGCCAGAACCCAGGCCGCCATCGAAACCGACAGGGTCCACATAAATCCTGAAACCAGCCATTCAAAATATGGCTCGCGGATCAGTACTCCCCAGTCCCAGTTATAATTCATGCCTGTCCCGGCTTAAGCAATGGCACTGGGCCGAACCTGGTACAGTTCGGCCCAGTGCCTTGACATGGAATAACAGTGCTAGTGCGGCAGCGCCTGAATTTCAAACGCGGTTTTCAGCGTGTCACTCATTGGCATGTTGATGCCGGTGGGCCCAGGATTAAACCACTTGTCATAAATTTTCTTGGCTTCACCCGAACGCATCAGGTCGGCAAGGGTCACGGTACCGATGCGACGGTAGAGCGAGTCATTCTGCGGAACCATGATGCCGTAGGGATCAAAACTCAGGAAGCGTCCAGTTACCTGGAATTCTTCCGGATTCTTTGCTTTCGAGATGAGGCCGTAGAGCAGCACATCGTCGGAGGCATAGGCATCGGCACGACCCGATTCAACCGCGAGCCATCCCTGCGGATGATCTTTCACCATCAGCGTTTTAATATTGATACCGTTTTCCGCGGCAACCCGCTTGATGGCTTTTTCATTGGTGGTACCCAGCGAAAGCGCAACCGTTTTACCTTCCAGATCTTCGATTTCCTTAATTCCGGAATTTTTTCTGGAGGCAATCTTGGTGCCGGTAATAAACGTGGTCGACAGGTAATCGACCTGCTTCTGGCGGGTCAGGTTATTGGTAGTCGAACCGCATTCCAGATCGATGGTGCCGTTGGCCATCAACGCGATGCGGGTTTGCGAGGTCACCGGTACCAGGTTGACTTCGAGATCGGGCATTTCGAGCTCGGCCTTGACCGCGTCGATAATCTTCATGCACAGATCGACCGAGTATCCCTGGGGTTTACCATCGTTGCCGATGTAGGAAAATGGCACCGAAGATTCGCGGTGTCCCATATTGATTGAACCGCGTTCCTTGATGCGTTCAAGCACCATCGATTCAGCCGAGACTACAGGCGCTACCATACTCAGTAGAAAAGCCGCAGCCATTGTCATAAGACTTATTTTTTTAAACATGTCATGCCCTCTCGTGATTGTTTTTATAAACTTCAAAATGTAATTTATTATGTCAGCCGTTGATCGCAAATAATCCCGACTGGGGCAGAAGATACTAGCGGAAGGCCCAATTTTAAGCAAACGCGCCACCCAACTCGCGCATCGGTGCGGCAATCGGTTCAAAACAGGTATACTGGTAGCGCAATGTCGGCCTGGATTCCCCTGCGCCAATTCCGAAATAAAAGAGAACCGAATGAGCATCCTGTCAAGAAAACTGTCCGCCGTAAAACCTTCGCAAACCAAGGCGATGACAACACTCGCGGAAACCATGCGCGCCGAGGGCAAATCGATTATCACGTTGAGCCAGGGCGAACCGGATTTCGAAACGCCTGAATGGATCAAGCAGGCTGGCATAGCGGCAATCGAGGCCGGGCACACGCGATACACGGCCGTCGCTGGCATAACCGAGTTGCGCGAGGCCATCGTCGGCAAGTTCAAACGCGAAAACGGCCTGGCTTTTTCGCTGGACCAGGTCACGGTCGGTTGTGGCGCCAAGCAGTTACTCTACAACGCCCTGGTGGCCACCCTCGACGAGGGCGACGAGGTGGTATTCCCGACCCCCTGCTGGGTGTCTTACCCGGAAATGGTCAAGCTCGCCGGCGGCACTCCGATCGCAGTGCCGACCCGCGCCGAAAACGGATTCATCCTGCGCGCGGACGAGCTGCGCGCAGCGTTGAACGATAAAACCAAGTGGTTGATGCTGAACTCGCCGTCCAATCCCACTGGCGCGGTATATTCGCATAAAGATCTGCACGCGCTGGCCGAAGTGCTGCGGGACTTTCCGAATGTCTGGATACTGAGCGACGACATCTATGAACACCTGGTCTACGGTGACGTCGAGTTCGCGACCATGGCCGCGGTCGCACCGGACCTGGCCGCGCGTACGCTGACGGTGAACGGCGTTTCGAAAGCTTACGCGATGACCGGTTGGCGCGTGGGCTATGGCGGCGGTCCGCTGGAATTGATCAAGGCGATGAATACGGTTCAGGGTCAATCGACCTCGCATACCTGTTCCATTTCGCAGTACGCCGCTGTCGTTGCGCTGAACGGCGATCAATCCTTCCTCAAAGCGTTTCGTGAAGCGTTCAGGCAGCGCCGCGACCTGGTCGTCGGCCTGGTCAACGCTATCCCGGGACTGTCCTGCGACACGCCGGACGGTGCGTTCTACGTATTCGTTGACTGCACGGCATTAATGGGCAAGGTGACGCCCGCGGGCGAGACGCTGAAAACCGATATGGACGTGGCCATGTACCTGATGGAAGAAGCCGGCGTTGCGGTGGTGCCGGGATCGGGTTTCCTCGCCGATGGCTTCATCCGCATCTCCTACGCCGCAGCCGAGGCGGAATTGTCCGCGGCCTGCTCCAACATCCACGCGGCCGTCAACAAATTGGCTTAAGCAATATAAATAGACAGCAGACAGGACGAAAAGGAAAACCAGCCCGATGAGAAAAACCAGCAAGAACCTGCGGGAAATCGTCACCCATGGTGACCTCGCTCGAATCATGGCGGCGCACAACCCGCTTTCCGCGATGCTGGTCGAAGAAGCCGGGTTCGACGGCATATGGGCGAGCGGTTTTGAATTGTCGGCAGCTTACGGCTTGCCGGATGTGAGCCTCGTGTCGATGGCCGAACACCTGGCCAACATGCGCGCGATGGCCGACCGCACCAGCCTGCCCATCGTCGCGGATGTCGATACCGGTTACGGTAATGCGATCAACGTCCTGCACACCATCGAGCAATACGAAGGCGCCGGTGCCGCCGCGGTCGTGATCGAGGACAAGACCTTCCCCAAGGTGACCAGCCTGGTTGCCGGCGGGCGCCAGGAATTGCTGCGTATCGAAGAATTTCAGGGCAAGATCGAAGCCGCCGTGCACGCGCGCAAGGATCCGGATTTCATGATCATTGCCCGCGACGAAGCCCTGATCGCCGGGCTCGGCGAAGCAGTCGCGCTGGAGCGGGCCGCCAAGTACGCCGAAGCCGGTGCCGACATGGTGCTGATCCACTCGAAACAAAAAACACCGGACGAGATCGAGAGCTTCATCAACGCCTGGGATGGCCCGGTGCCGATTGTCATCGTACCCACGGCTTACCCGCAGATGACCGAAGCCCGCGCCATCGCGTTAAAAAAAGTGAAGATGCTGATTTACGGCAATCACGCGATTCGTGCCTCGGTCACCGCGATGCAGCAAGTATTTGCGCAGATAATCAACGACGGCGGCATTCAGAATGTGGACAAAGAAATCGTACCCGTTTCCGAAATCTTCAGGCTGCAGGAAATGGATGAAGTGAAGGCAAACGAAAAGCGGTTTTTGCGTTAGGGCTGTCGATTCAGGTTGAAAGTTTGGCCATTGGTTGAGTTAGCTATCACTTAAATTTAATTGTCACTTTGTTTTTTGCTATCGCATATTACTAAACCTGATGATAGCGAATCGCTTTCAACATTTCGTGCCGGCCCTCGATGAAATCTTGCGCAAGCCCAGTTACCCGGGGGCATTTTTTTGTTGACTTTGAAATTAAAATAATCCTCTATGCTCTCAACAAAATAGTTCTCAACTTAACAATAACTAACCCAACCGACCAGGAGCGCAAACCATGTCTAACTACCAGAAAATTAAATCGAACAGGACATTTTCCCCGATCACGGCCTCGATCGCCCTGGCCGTAGCCCTGGCGGGAGCAAACCCCTCGGTGGCATACGCCGCGGAAGAATTGAACGCGTTGGTGTGGTGCGATCACACTGATGCAGCGCTGATAGAGCCGTTCGAAAAAGCCCACAACGTCAAGGTCAATCTGAAAGAATACGAAGGAACCGGCGCAGCTCTTTCTATTATCGATCAATCGCGTCCGGGTGACTGGGACGTACTGGTCATCGACGGCGTCGATGTTCCAAGAGCCGTGGATGCGGGGATTCTGAGCGAAATTCCGGCGAACAAATTGCCCACTGCGGATTTTTTCCCGGAAGTGGTCATGCAGGGCAACAATACCCGCAACGGCAAGACCTATGCGGTCACCGAGAAATACGGTTACAACACCATCTCGTTCGACAAAACCAAAGTCGACCCGGAAGACATGAAGGATTTGAGCAAAGTCTGGTCGGATAAATACGCCGGCCGCATCGCCATCTACGACTACTATCTCCCCGTCATTGGGCTGGTTGGCCTCGGTGTCGGAATCGATACGGCGGACATTTCCGAAGCCAACATGCCGGCGATCAAGAAAGAATTGTTCGCCCTGAAAAAGGCTTCCAAGCTGGTTGGTGAAGTGGTTTCTTCGCAGACCGCGCTGGCTACAGGGGAAGTCGATATACTGGTCGGAGGCGGCGAGTGGGTGACCGCGGTTTTATCCGCCGATAAACCGAACCTAGACTGGGTCATACCGAAACAGGGAGGATTGCGCTGGTCGCAGTCTATCGGCGTGATGCAGGATTCTAAAAACAAGGATCTGGCGATCAAATTCGTGCAATACATCACCAGCCCGGAAGGACAGGCAAAGCTGGCCACTTCCTCCTGTTTCTGGGGAATGCCGGCCAACAAAAAGGCGGGCAAGCTGCTGACGGCGGCACAGAAAGCCGCGTTGCGCTGGGATAACCAGACCGAGTACCTGGGTAATTCGCAACTCTACCCGATACCGAGTGCTGACCTTGACGACATGATGCAGGATGTCTGGACCGAAATGCTGCAGCAATAACTTTCTGCCTGAACAAACCGGGCGTTCCGGCCTGGAGCGCCCGCTGTTTCGCTGCCGGCAATCGACATGAACCCAGCCTCGATCGAAAAATCAGAGACGCGCAGAGCCTGGTGTTTTGTTGCGCCGGCCCTGGTCTGGACCGTCGCGTTTTTCGTGATCCCATTCGCGTTCATGGTCGCGGTCAGTTTCGCCTCGCGAGTCAGCCGGCAAATCGTCTACAGCTGGGATCTCGGTAACTACATCAATTTTTTCAGCAAGTCCTACCTGCTCAAGGGCTTGTTCGTATCGCTCGAGATTACGCTGCTGGTCACGGTCATCTCAGTTTTACTCGCATATCCACTGGCGTGGATTATCGCTGAGCGCGTACCGAAGCGCTGGCAACGCGGGGCCCTGATCCTGGCGATTCTACCCTTCTGGACTTCATACGTGGTGCGTTCCTATTCATGGCTGCTGGTGCTTTCCGAAAACGGCGTTATCAACAACCTGTTGCTCGACATCGGCATCATCGCCGAGCCACTGCAGATTGCGAGCACTACCTCAGCCACGGTGATCGGTTTCGTGCATTTTTTCGTGATGCTGCTGACGCTGACGATTTATTCGAACCTGATTCAACTGTCGCCCAATTACAAGCGCGCGGCTTACGACCTCGGCGCGAATGGCCTGCAGACTTTCTGGCACGTTATCCTGCCGCTGACGCTACCCGGCATCATGGTCGGTGCTTTCCTGACTTTTGTGCTGTGCATCGGTGACTACATCACCCCGCAAATCCTGGGTGGCAACAACGAGCTGGTTTTACCGCAAATCATCATGCTGCAGCTCGGTCGGCGCGCCGATATACCGACGGCGGCGGCGTTGTCGATCGTATTGATGGCGGTCGTGACGATTGCTTATCTGCTGTGCCTGCGATGGCTGAAGATGGAGCGGACTTAAGGATGCGCCGGCAACTGTCCACGCTATTGTCCTGGGGTTATTTCATCGCCATTTACGGCTTTATCTTCCTGCCGGTTTTTGTACTGGTGCTGTTTTCGTTCCAGGACGGTAATTTGCCGATCCCGCCGTTCAACGGCGTGACCCTGAAATGGTACGCCGAGGTTTTTGCCGACGACAAGCTCACCTCGGCGCTCGGCAATTCGCTAATGGTCGCGTTTTTCTCATCGACCCTGGCCTGCCTGCTCGGGTTTTGTGCGGCCTACGCGCTGGCGCGCTATCGCCTGCCCGCGACGGCATTCCAACGCGTGCTGTTAACCGCACCGATGACGGTGAGCTACCTGATCATCGCGCTGGGCTTACTGGTATTGTTCAACTGGGCAGGAATCAGCTTGTCGCTGTGGACGGTCGGCATCGGCCACGTGGTCATCAACCTGCCTTTGTGTTTCGCGATCATCTATGCATCGATGGGTGACCATCAAATGAATATCGAACGTGCGGCGCGGGATCTGGGCGCCAACAATTTCCAGGTCATGTTCCTGGTTACCGCGCCGATGTTATTGCCGTCGATCCTGGCGGCCTTCTTCCTCTCGCTGACATTCAGCTGGGACGAGTTCATCATCGCGTTTCTGCTGTCCCGTTTCGACGTAACGCTACCGGTCGAAATCTGGAGCCTGTTGCGTTCGGGGCTTAATCCGAAAACCAATGCGATCGGCAGCGTGGTGTTCCTTATTTCAACCCTGTTACTAGTCTTACTCGAAATATTCGTGTTTCGGGGGAGTGCCAAAAATGACCGCTGACGTAAAGCTTCAGAATATCACCAGGACATTTGGTGATTTCACCGCGCTCGACGATATTTCACTCGATATCGATGCCGGAGAATTCATCGTCTTGCTGGGTCCATCGGGTTGCGGTAAATCCACGCTGCTTTCGATCATCGGCGGTTTCCTGACACCGACCTCGGGCAAGGTGTTTATCGGTGACAAGGATATGACTTTCGTGCCGCCGGCGAGTCGCCCGACCACGACGATGTTCCAGGACTACGCGCTGTTTCCGCATATGACCCTGCGCGACAACGTCGCATTCGGCCTGCGCATGCGCAAGGTCGGCCGCGCAGAAAGGGCCGCCAGGGCGGAAACTTTGCTCGACATGGTCGGGCTGAAGGCTTCGGCCGGGCGCAAGCCGCATGAACTGTCGGGCGGACAGCGTCAGCGCGTCGCGCTGGCGCGGGCGCTGGCCGTCGATCCCGACCTGTTGCTGCTCGACGAGCCCCTCGGCGCGCTCGACATGAAGTTGAGACGGCAAATGCAGGACGAGCTCAAATCCATTCAGAGGGACATCGGCACCACCTTCATCCACGTCACTCACGACCAGGAAGAGGCGATGGCGATCGCCGACCGCATCGTGGTCATGAACCACGGCATTATCGAAGACGCCGGCAAACCGACCGATATTTACATGCACCCGCGCTCGATATTCGCAGCCGGGTTCATGGGGGAAGTCAATTTCGTACCGGGAAAAGTGGTCGCTAGCGAAAACGGCGAGTTCGATGTCGACACCGTGTTCGACACGACGCGGCTTTCGGCCGCGGCTTTCACCGCCGGCATGCCGAAGGTCGGCGACGAAGTCACCATCTGTATTCGACCCGAGCAGTTTCGGCCCGCCTCGGACGATGCAAATCGAAGCAGGCTTTGCCGCGCCGAGGTCCTGAGCGGTGCCTTCTTCGGCACTCATTTCCGTTGCCATCTCAGGCCGGAGAATGCGCCCGAGCTGTTGCTGGTAGCGCACATGCCGCAGTCGACACATTTGAATCAGGGCGACTGGATCGACGTGCTCGTCAATCCGGCTGATATTATTGCGGTTCCACCGCTTGCACAGGCTAGCTGAATCATGCATCGAATTAACCCGGAAGACTGGTACCAGACCAAAAAAGCAGGCGACGACGTCACCTATATCTGCGAACCCTTCATCAAGGAGTTCTATCGCTGCAACATGTGGCATGTCCGCGGCAGTAAGAGCGACATGCTGGTCGATAGCGGCATGGGAGTGGTTTCCTTATGCGAATGGGTGCCGATAGTCACCGAAAAAGCGCTAACCGCGGTGGCGAGCCATACCCATTTCGATCATATAGGCTGCCATCACGAATTCGAAGAACGGGCGATTCATACGGCAGAAGCAGACCTCCTCGCCCACCCGACACGCGAGAACACGCTGGCGAGTTTCTATGTTACCGACGATATTTTTACCGGGCTGCCGCCGGCACCCTATAGCTCCAGTGTTTACGCGGTGAAAAAGGCTCCGGCATCGCGAATCCTCGAAGACGGGGATGTCATCGACCTGGGCAATCGCGTTTTCGAGGTAATCCATACCCCGGGTCATTCGCCGGGCGGCATCGCGCTGTGGGAAAAAAAGACCGGCATCCTCTTCTCCGGCGATATTCACTATGACGGCCCGCTGATCGACGGGACTTATGATTCCTTTCTAGCTGATTACATCAAGTCGATGGAGCGCCTGCTGGAAATTCCGGTGCGTGTCGTACACGGCGGTCATTTCCCGAGTTTTGGCGCCGAGCGGCACCGCGAATTGATTCGTAGCTGGCTCGATGGAAAGAAGAATAATTCTGGTGACAGTTAACTTATCTCTGTTCGAAAAAATGGAGCGATATTTATTTACCACTGTTCCCTTCGAGGGTGGCAGATTTAAGTCCCGAGTGTGTTTCAACATTCTGCACACCATCGAGCCATACCAAGGCGTCGGTGCTGCTGCGGGCGTTATCGAGGACAAAACCTTTCCCAAGGTGACCAGCCCGGTTGCCGGTGGGCGCCAGGAATTGCTGCGCATCGAAGAATTTCAGGGCAAGATCGAAGCCGCCATGCAGCAAGTATTTGCGCAGATCATCAACGACGGCGGCATTCAGAATGTGGACAAAGAAATCGTACTCGTTTCCGAAATCTTCAGGTTGCAGAAAATGGATGAAGTGAAGGCAAACGAAAAACGGTTTTTGCGTTAGGGCGTATTTGAGCTCGCAAGAGGTGAGAAATGCAAAATAAAATGAATGTATTCGAAGGGCCGGACGCACTGAGGGATTTTCTCGATCCGGGTAAACATCCAAATTTACCCCTGGTAGAACTTCCCGCCAAGCTTAATCCTTTTGCCGCGGATAATGTGCGGATATTCGCCAAACTCATGAGCATGTTGCCTTTAGGCAATGTTAAATCGGTGCCTGCATTTAACATGATCCGGGAGAAGTATCGTCAGGGAGAATTAGAGGGCGTAGAGCGGATTGTAGAGAACTCATCTGGAAATACAGTTTCATCCATGGCTTTGGTCGCCAGGCAGTTCGGCGTCGATCAAACTCAATCCTATGTACCAAGTGAGATATCCTGGAACAAACTGCTCATGCTGCTGTTCTATGGGATCGAGCCGATTGTTAATGTAGAGCCAACCGATCCCTCCGAGACGGATTCTCAAAGCGGCGTATATAAGGCCAAAAAAGATGGGGAAGAAAAAGAGGCTATAAATCCGGGTCAGTACCACAACGAAGATAACCCAAAGTCTCATGAGAGGTGGACCGCCCAGCAAATTTGGGAACAAACCGACGGTAACATCGATGTTTTTTGCGCCGGTCTCGGGACAACCGGAACGGTGATCGGGAACTCCAGGTTTTTGAAAAGCAAAAAGGATTCGTTACAGGTTGTTGGCGCTATGCGCGCACCCGATCAATATGTTCCGGGAGTAAGAACAGAGAAGTTATTGAAGCTTGTGGGGTTTGACTGGAAAGAACATGTGGATAGCATCGAGCGAGTTGAGACGGCCGTGTCGTACCGGCTAAGCATGGAACTCAGCAGACAGGGAATCGTTGTAGGGCCCAGTTCCGGTTTGGCACTGGCAGGTTTGTTGCAATACCTCACGGGATTAAAGCAGAACAATAAAATTGAAGAATTGCGCGACGATCAAAGTGATGACCTTGTCTGTGTTTTCCTCTGCCCTGACGGGCCGCTTCCCTATCTGGACGAGTATTTCAAGTATCTGGATAGCTCACATTTCCCATCAATACAAAATGAAGAATTAATGCTGAATAAACCATAGTCGGTGTTGTGGGGCACTCGTTTTTGTCAGGCTAAAAAGGCCATGGCAGGGCGCGGCTGCCGCTGCGGTGGTGACTAATCCAGGGCTGCAAGGCGCATAAAACACCAACGTAAAGTCTTGTATCGATACAGTCCTTTGGAGTACTAAAATTCCGCTTGCAGGGAATATGGCATTTATATAGTATATCGACGATTAACGATATATACGGGAATAATCTCTGTGCATGCCTCTACTCAAGCGTCCCGCCCGGGCAAAGATCAGCCGGTTGATAACGGCATCGCGGACGAAGATATTGCATTGATCGCCAAGGCCTTGTCGCATCCGGCGCGGATTCAAATCATCCGTTTGCTGCTGAGCCAGAAAACCTGCATCGGCGGTGATATTGTCGATGTGGTCGGTCTGGCCCAGTCTACCGTTTCAGAGCATTTACGCATTCTTAAAGCCAGCGGCATCATCACCGGCGAAATTACTCGTCCCCGGGTTTGTTATTCGCTTAATCCACTGCGGTTAAATCATTTCAAGGATTTTCTGGGCCTGATTCTGGACAGCGATGCAGAAGCTTCGAATGCTGAGTCTGCTTGCTGGGTATCGCCCCAGAAAAATCAATAGTAAGAAATAACAGTAATATTTCAAAGACTTAAGGAATCAATCAATGAAAACTTTAACTATTTTTGACCCTGCCTTGTGTTGTCCCACCGGAATTTGCGGCGCTGAAATTGATCAAAAACTGGTGGATTTTGCCGCCGACCTTGATTGGTTAAAAAGCGTGGGGATTGACGTCAAACGCATTAACCTGTCACAGGAGCCTGCCTTATTTGCCGAAAATGCACAGGTAAAATCCGTTCTGGAAAATTCCGGCGTAGAAGGTTTGCCCGTTATTCTGACAGATGACGAGATGCAGTCTTCTGGACTGTATCCAGACCGTGGGGAACTGGCGCAAATGGTGGGCCTGAGCGCTGCCCAGACTGGCGACCAGGCACCAACCTCCGCAACGGGCTGCTGCGGGCAAGGTAACGACGCAGAAAATTCATCATCAGGCTGCTGCTGAACTGCAATCACCCTATAAGCGGAATAAATCATGTTCACCGACCTGCCCAAATTTGTTTTCTTCACCGGTAAAGGAGGTGTTGGGAAAACCTCGCTGGCCTGCGCCACCTCGCTCAATCTTGTCAGTGCGGGGCACAGGGTTTTGCTTGTTAGTACCGATCCTGCCTCTAACGTAGGCCAGGTTTTTGAAACCAGTATTGGCAACAAGATTACCCCCATCGACCATGTGTCTGGGCTTGATGCCATCGAGATCAATCCCGAAGAGGCTGCAGCGGTTTATCGCGAACGCATCGTCGGGCCGATGCGCGGTATTCTTCCAGCCGATGCGCTGCGCAGCATTGAAGAGCAACTCTCGGGTGCCTGCACCACTGAAATAGCTGCGTTTGATGAATTCACTGCCCTTTTGACCGATAACGATTTGCTGGAACGTTACGATCACGTGGTATTCGACACTGCTCCCACGGGCCACACCATCCGCATGCTGAAACTACCCGGTGCATGGTCCGGTTTTCTGCAGGCCGGCAAGGGTGACGCATCCTGTCTTGGCCCACTGGCGGGACTGGAAAAACAACGCACACGCTATGCCACGGCAGTTGATCGTCTGTCCGACGCCGCGTTAACGCGCCTGATCCTGGTAGCACGCCCGCGTCAGTCCGCCCTGAAAGAAGTGGCGCGCACGTCAAAAGAACTTGCCGATATAGGTATTAAAAACCAGGCGCTTGCCATCAATGGCATGATGCCGCAGGAAACATATGGCGATCCTTTGGCGGAGGCATTGTTGCAGCGTGACAAAGATGCGCTGGCCGGGACCACAGCAGAGGTGGCCGCCCTGCCGCGCACGACATTTGCGCTGCGTTCGGAGAATCTTGTTGGCCTCGCCGCGTTACAACGTTTTGCCGACGGCGCAGCCGACGTTGTTGCAGATGAACCAAGTATCGCAATGATGGATAAGAATCTTCCGGCGCTTGGGGTTTTGGTCGATGAGGTCGAGAAACCCGGCAAAGGTTTGATCATGTTCATGGGCAAAGGCGGAGTGGGCAAAACCACGATGGCCGCCGCCGTCGCCACAGAACTGGCTGCGCGTGGCCATGAAGTGTTGTTGACCACGACCGACCCTGCAGCGCATATCATGGAAACTCTGGCAGGCGGGTTAAACGGTCTGACGGTCAGCCGAATTGACCCCGCGCAGGAAACCGCCAGATACCGTGATCATGTCATGGCGAGCAAAGGCAAAGAACTGGATGATCAGGCCCGCGCTATGCTGGAAGAAGACCTGCGTTCTCCGTGCACCGAAGAGATAGCCGTATTTCAGGCGTTTTCACGCGTAATCCGCGAAAGTTCGAAACATTTTGTGGTGATGGATACTGCTCCTACGGGCCACACCCTGCTGTTGCTTGATGCAACCGGCTCTTACCACCGCGATATCCTGCGTCACACGGATGGTACGCCAGGCAAAATGGTAACGCCCATGATGCGCCTGCAAGACCCGACGCAGACGAAAATAATGATCGTCACATTGCCCGAAACCACCCCTGTTCTGGAAGCCGCACATCTGCAAAACGATCTGCAACGTGCAGGCATCGAGCCCTGGGGCTGGATCGTCAATGCCAGTCTTGCGGCGGCGAAGACACATCATCCGCTGTTACAGAAACGCGCCCAATCCGAACGCGAACAAATCGCTAAAGTACGCGATGAACTTTCCAGACGATACGCGGTTGTACCGATGCAAGCAGCAGAGCCGGTTGGAATTGAAAAGCTGAAAAGCCTTTGCGGAATATCCAAAAATTCTGCCGCTGCCTGAAGATAAAGGTCAGGCAATGGCCAATGGTGCTTCAGTACAACAAACCTGTCCCGCAAACTCGGTGGGCGTGACAAAGGAATAAAGGCATGCTACGTAAACTGATGGCGGAATGGATCGGTACATTTTCGCTGCTTGCGACCGTCATCGGGTCCGGCATCATGGCTGAACGGCTTGCAGGTGGAAATATCGCCATCGCCCTGTTGGGAAATACCATTCCGACGGGGGCAATCCTGGTTGTCCTGATCCTGGTCTTTGGCCCTGTTTCTGGCGCGCACCTGAACCCTGCAGTGACCCTTGCGTTTGCGATCCGCCGGGAAATCTCCGCCAGGAATTCTGCGCTTTATGTTCTTGCCCAAATTCTGGGTGGTATATCCGGGGTTTTGGTCGCGCATGTGATGTTTGACAATCCGCTGTTTGACCCATCCACAACCGTACGCACGGGAATTGGGCAATGGGTCGGGGAATTCGTCGCTACTTTCGGGCTGGTCGGCACCATTCTGGGCTGCCTTAAATCGCGCCCGGAAGCAATCCCCTACGCGGTCGGTCTCTATATCACTGCGGCCTACTGGTTTACCTCTTCAACGTCATTTGCCAATCCTGCAGTGACCATAGCACGCGGATTTTCGAATACGTTTGCAGGCATTCAACCCGTCGACATTGCCGCTTTTGTAGGGGTACAATTACTCGCAGCTTGTCTTGCAACATTCTTTTTCAAGTGGTTGCTGGAAGAATAGGTTTTTCAGATGGTTCAAACTGATTCCATGTCATTGTTCGATGAAGCGATAAACCGACGCGACGTCCCTGCCCTGAAGGTCCACCCAATGGTTGTAGGGCCAGATGGTGAAAATCTGTTTGCCGCAGGCGTGGCGGACATGGATTTCAAAGCCCCGCCGCCCGTACTTGAAGCCATGCAAAAGCGGCTGGATCACGGGGTGTTCGGGTACGAAACGGTACCGGCCGGTTTGATACCCGCACTAATGAAATGGCTTCAAGAGCAACATGACTGGGAGGTTCCCAAAGCGCATATTCTGACTTCCCCGAATATCTTGACTGCTTTAGCGATGGCTGCATCTTTGTTCACTAATGAAGGGGATGCGGTCATCGTTCAACCACCCGTATTCTTCGATTTTTTCGATGTGTTAAACGAGAATCACCGCGAGATCGTGCACAACCCATTGATTCTTGATCACGGGCGCTATCGGATGGACTTCGAAGATCTGGAAAACAAGGCATCCAGGGCGAACACAAAAATGATTTACCTGTGTAACCCTCACAATCCCGTCGGACGGGTGTGGAGCGAACAAGAGTTACGAACCCTGGGCGACATTTGTATACGACACGGTGTACTGGTTGTTACGGACGAAATGCACGGCGATCTTGTGTTTACGGGTAACAAGTACACGCCATTCGCGGCGCTTGGTGCGGAGTTCGCCGCAAACTGCATTACCTGTATTTCACCTGCAAAGACCTTCAATATCGCGTCTTGCTGCGCAGCGTTTACCCTGATAGCCAATGAAGACATGCGAAAGGCATTTCAAGTCGAAAATAGCCGCCTCTCGGTTAACAAGAATAATCCGTTCGCCAATGTCGCCATGGAGGCCGCGTATTCCAGCGGCGCTCCCTGGGTTAAGGCGGTTATCTCCTATCTGCAAAGCAACGTTGAATTGGTACGAGATGCATTGGGCAGTATCCCCGGCGTCGAACTGGTCGAACCCGAGGGAACGCTTTTTATTATGGGTGAACTTTAACGGGCTCGGACTGGAGCTGGATGAACTGTTCGCTTTCCTCCGAGACGAGGCGAAATGGTCAGTCACACGCGGACATTCATTCGGTAAAGAGGGTAATGGCTTTGCCAGGGTCAATATTGCCTGCACCCGATCGAAACTCGAAGCTGCACTAAGTAGTCTTGAACTCGCGGTTGGCCGATTGCTTACTTGATGCGCACTGAAGGCCAGGCACTCACGCTATCTACAAGTACCGTCATTCCGATGCCTCGGACCGTCCTGCTTACGCAGGAACGACTCCAGGTACCGTCATGCCGATACGTCGGACCGGCGCCGGCAGGAATCTTACAACGACGCCATCGTCACAAGATCCCCGCTTACGCGGGGATGACGAGTATCGGGCGAAGTGTCAGACGGTGTCTGTCCCTGTCGATACACTGGTACCGTCATTCCCGCGTAAGCGGGAATCTTAGGAAGGTGGCGTCGTTGTAAGGCCGATGCGTCGGATCGGCGCCGGCAGGAATCTTAGCGATGCATCAGAAGTGTCTGTCCCTGTCGATACAAGATCCCCGCTTACGCGGGGATGACGAGTATCGGGCGAAGTGTCAGGCGGTGTCTGTCCCTGTCGAAAACGCCTGTCGATAACCCGGGAGCCTATTGCCCGAAAACGCGTTTCAACAGGTCGGTTGTGCGCGCTGCCGGATCCTGACGTATCGCGGCTTCCTCTTTGCCGAGGTAGAAGAAGATCCCTTTCATGCCTTTCTTGACGACATAGTCACTCAGGTCCGCATCTACTTTGGGAACGAATGGTATGGCATTGTAGCTTGCCATTACATCATCGTAGGATTTGACAGCGCCAACGTCCGCCAGGCTATCATCAACAATTGGTTTCATCGCGAGCGCCAGTGGCCCTGACATACTGGATCTGAAATACCGCGTTGCCGAGTCCTCAGGGCCATTGTAGATGGCCATGACATCGTCCAGCGTCATATCGTTAATTGCCGTAATGAAAAGTTTCTTTGCCTTTGGCGTTGCAATTTCAGCAGCGCGATTTAAGCGCGTTTCGAGATCGACCAGCATTGAGTCCATGCCGACCTTGCCCAGCACTTCCTTGACCTGATTAAGATTATTGGGGAGGGAAATGTGAACCTTCGGATCGAGGTTAAACCCATCGACCGCGCCCAGATTGCCGACGACGTTTTTGGTTCCCACACGAAGCGCTTCCTTGAGGCCATCACCGATGTCATCACGGCTTAATGATTGCGGGTTTACGTCATCGGGTATTAGTTCCATTATATCGTCGAGCCATCCTGCGGATGCGCTCTGGTATGCGATTACCAGAGAGAAGGCTAGAAACGCCGTGATTAGTCGGGTTGTGTGGGTGCGTCGCACCGTTTCATTGTACCTGGCCATAATGTGATCGTTCTGCTGGTTAAAAGCTGCACACAATATACAAGGAGCGGAGGGATGTATAGAGAAGACATACGAGTACACATCACACATTTGCGCTTGATATTTATGCAGCCGATATTGAATGCGTATTGTATCCCCGGAATTCGTTCCCCGGGCCAACTCGGGCCCTCGTTAGGGCGCCAGGGGGACACACCTGCCGAAGTGTCTATGCTTTCTTTGCCCTGAAGACCTGCTTTGCAGCGTCAAAGCCCGCGCTCAATCAACTCGAGCATTTCATCGAAATCCTGGTTCAGGCCCTTCAACTGATAGAGAAGCCGGCCCTGTTTATCCAGCAGGGTAATCATGTTCGAATGCGCAATATCCCCGCCGCTATCCATGGGTTTGTAGCGCACTCCGATCAGCGCAGCCATCTCGAGCACATCGTCTTCGTCACCGCTAAGCATCTGCCAGTCCGGCGCCTGCAACCCATGGTCCTGCATGTATTTATTCAACACCTCGGGCGTGTCACGCGTGGGGTCCAGCGAAATTAACGTGAACTGCAATCCTGCCGCGGCATTTGGGGGCAAGGCCCGCTCTATCTTCTTCAGATTTGCGAGGATAAAAGGGCAACTGTGCTCGCAGTAGCTATAGACAAATGCGACCACTTGCAGCTTCCCCTGTAGCTCGCCGATATTGATCGACCTGCGATCCTGATCGAGCCAGCTTGAATCGATATGGTAAATAGAGTCATCCGCCAGATCGGCCGCAATCCCGCTCGAGCCGATGCCAGCCAGGCAAAGCGATAGCAACAGGCAGAAAATTTTATTCAATGGCAGGTTCCTCCGCCGCTTCAATGTCTCGAGCGCAACGAAACCCCATCGATTCGAGCGTGTACGAGGCCTGGTAGCTGCTGCGCAGGGCATAGCGCATGAAAGCCGCATAATCTCCCGGGTCTGCCGAAGAGGCCGCACCCGCACCGCAGAACAGTTGCTTTTCCAGGGCCGTGTCGCCACGCGATTCACCGCTCACCAGCGCCGAGTTGAAATCATCGACCAGTTCCCAGACCACGCCATGCAAGCCCTGCACTTGCCAATAGTTGGCCGGGGTATTCTCGACATCGGGAAGTTCACTACGGGTCGGCTGTGCGTACCAGTCGAGTATCTGGCGGCGATACGCCTCATCATCACTGCCATCGGCCTGAGTAGCGCTCGCAGCAGCGACATACTCCCATTCGTCGAGGCCAGGCAAGCGTTTACGCTGCGCCTTGCAATAGGCGCGCGCGGCGAACCAGGATACGTTGGTGACCGGTTTGTGCGCAATACTGGCAAAACTGGCGGCCGTGCGAAACTGGCCGAGATAATTCGCATCGGCGAAGACAGGTTTGATATTGTCGGGATGCCATTTCGATTGTTGCAGAGTAAATCGCTTGAACTGCTCATTGCTCACCAGATATCGATCGATCTCGAAGGCTTCGACGTCTACCCTGGTTGTCGAATCGCTGCTCTTGAACAGGGGCCGATAGCTGCCGCCCGGTATCGACAGCATTTCAGACTGCGCCAGCGCCGAGGCGCCGGGCAGCAGCAACAGGCATGCGCTACAAAAGAATAGTACCGCATACCTGCTGTTCATTTCGCTGGCATCTGGCTGTCACTTAGTGTTGCGCGCGCCTGGCGGCAACATCGGCCGATTTGATTTCACCACCATTGTTGTTCCAGGAATTGAGGATATAGGTGAGTACATTGGCCATTTTTTCGTCGCTGAGCTGTACCGCCGGCATGACGCCGTCATATTCCTTGCCGTTGACGGTGATCTTGCCGCTCAATCCTTTCAGCAAAATATCGATGGCACGCGAAGGATTCGACAGCAGGTAGTCGGAACCAGCCAGCGGCGGGAAGGCGCCGGTTATGCCGCCGCCATTGGGCTGATGGCAGGCCAGGCAGTTCGAGTCGTAAACCCTTTGTCCGAAGAGTATTCGTTCGGCCTTGTTTTTCGCCATTTTCTCCGCCGGTGCGGCCTCGCTGATACTTTGTATGCCGCCGCCTTCGGGCTGGTATACGAGGTCATGCTGCTTTCCCGAATAAATCGCCAGGTCTTCGGCGCCATCGACTGTGAGCATGCCCAGTGCACCCTTGTTAAATGCCCTGAATATGGAATGGTCGACAATAATGAAAGTTCCCGGCACGTCGACCTTGAACTCGACGATGGCCGAACCACCGGCAGGCACCATAGTCGTCTGTACATTGTTATTGATCAGATCGCCGCCCTCAACGTGGACCTTGTCGAAGATTTCGCCGATGACATGGAAGGACGAGACCAGGTTAGGGCCGCCGTTACCGACGTAAAGACGAACCGTTTCGCCGACATTGGCACGAATCGCGTTATCGCCAACCATTGCTCCCACCGATCCATTGAAGACCACATAATCGGCATCTTCGTTGACCGCCTTGGCCATATCGAAGGGCTGCAAACCTTCTTCGCCGTAGCCGCCGCGGGTATAGAATTCGCTCTGCATCACGTAGTATTCCTTGTCGACTGCCGGCAGGCCTCCCTCCGGCTCGACCAGTATCAGCCCATACATGCCATTGGCGATGTGCATGCCGACCGGTGCGGTGGCGCAGTGATAGACGTAGAGGCCCGGGTTGAGCGCTTTGAAGGAGAACTGCGACGAATGCCCCGGCGCGGTAAAAGACGATGCAGCGCCACCCCCGGGTCCGGTAACCGCGTGCAGGTCGATGTTATGCGGCATCTTGCTGGAGGGGTGATTGTTCAAGTGAAACTCGACCGTATCGCCTTCGCGCACGCGGATAAAATGACCGGGTACGTCACCGCCAAAAGTCCAGAAGGTATAGTCGACGCCATCGCTCAGGCGCCCGACTTTCTCCACTGTTTCTAGATTAATAACGACCTTCGCAGGGTAGTCGCGCTTGATCGGTGGGGGCACCTGCGGTGCCGCGGTGAGAATTGCCTTTTCGATTGGCAAGTCAGAGGCCGCCGATGAAATTGACGAAAACAACAACAGGGTCAATGTTAAATAGAAATGGGCGGGACTAAGGCGTCTGCCCGGGTTTATTGCTGTGATCACGATCTGCGCTCCTCGAATTGTAGACGGGAGTTAAACATCGCGCCGCAACGGACTTAGTGACACAGATCAACCCGGACTACGCTAAACATGCCGAGGCTTTGTGGCAACATCAAATGGCCGCCGTTTGTCGAACCTGCGTACTCCAGCGCACAGAACGCTATGACCACGACAGGCATCATGCCAGGTTGCCATACCGGCAATGAATGACCCGGGATTCCACGGAGAACGATGTATGAATTTTGCAAAACTACTGCTGATCGCGACGCTAGCCTTGTTTTCCATAGCGGGTTGTGACAGTGACGACGGCGCTATTGGGAAGGCAGGAAAGGCCGTTGACGATACTGCCGATAAGATTGGTGACGCAGCCACCGACGCCGGAAATGCGATCGAAGATGCCTGTGAAGACGTTAAAGATAGCGCCGGGGCAGATAACACTAATTGTTGAGGTACCAGGGGCGGAGGATTTATTACCTGACCACCGCCCGCTTCCGCGAGATTTCAGTTAAGACAAAGCCCGTTAAACAGGGGCGCTTCAACCTGGCCCTGTAGTCCTCCGGCCGAGCTCAATGCTGGTCAATCGTATTGCGCCTTTAAACCGCCTATAGGCCTCCTTGTCGAGATCGTTGACAGACTGTTCCCGATCACAAAATATCATTCCGACGGGACTGGCCCCGGAAAAAAGCGTCATCAGGAAGAAATCCTCGTTCAACGCGCTGTTCTTGAAACTGACGGGCAGAAAATCCTCATACTGCGCATAGTTGGCCGGAGAAACCCACAGCCCCAGTGGCTTCGCCAGCAGTGATCTGAACATGCGGTTTTCGTTGGTATTTATCATCAGCTTGTTAAGCAGGGAATACGGTTTGATTCCCCTGCTGGCGCGGGCTCCCAGCATGACCCTGTCCTGCGATAGCGCCAGTAAAAGCACGCGCGACATGTGCAGGCCTTTCTCCAGGTGCTCAAGCAGCAAATCCACTATCTGCTCCGCTGCTACGTCAGGCGATTCAGCCAGGTTCTTGAGGCGCGCCAGGAAATTTTTATCGGCGGACAGACTTTGTGCGGGAACCGCTTTCGCGGAGCCAACCGCTGTGGCCGCACGGCGCGCGGATCCCGGTATTCCCGAAGCCTTAACCTCGGGTAACATGATGAGACGTGCCGCCGCCGGCAGCACACCCGTGATCGGACAATTACGTGCAGACGCGATCGCGGTCTGTTCCACAAGGGTTTCAAATCTGTCGATCGACTGGTTGAGATACTTTGCGCAGACATCCTGGGTTGCCCTCATAGCGGAGTGATTCCAGCCTGTCTCCGCCTGGTGCGAAATATCCGCGGCAAACTGAATCACACGCACCCTGCGATCCGCGGTAAAGGCGTTATCCAACGATTCAATAACCAGAGGAGGCAAATGCATTTTCCGGCAGATCTCGCGACTGAGTTCACGAAATCCGAATCCGAATACCGGCCTCGCGCTATTCACGTCGGCGCCGAGGAGATCAAACTTCGCCTGGTATTTCTGGTATTGACCAAAGTCGAACAGGCAGGCGTAGACTTCCCCGATATTGTGCAACAAGGCCGCACTGCGCGTTTCGCCGACCCGGCGTATACCCTGGATACTGATAAATTCATCCACTAACGCGAGCAGGTAGTACATACGGCTCATCAACTGGTGGTAAGCCTGCCGTACAGCTTTGTTCGAGATGGATTCGTTAACGGTTTTGTGCTGCCTGACAAGATCGTTGACAGTGCTGCTGCCAAGCACCGCCAGCGCGTCCTCGACCGACTCCACCATGGGCTTATCTTTACTGCGTTGCCGGCCGTTAGCCTGTTGATACAACGACACACTCATGCCCGGATCGAGCGCCAGCACATCGGCCAGATCAGCCAGGCGTTTATGCGGGTTCTCCAGGATGTCGATGGCCTGCCGCTTGTGCACATCGAACGCTGGAATATCTCCCTTGTGTAAATCCAGCCAGGAACGCGCGGCATATTCACTCATGTTTGATCTCGTTGCCTGCAAATGACAAATTATTGTGACAGTTTAGTTGAATGCCGGTGAGTGATTTGAATCAGACTCACTGTGCCAGGAACTTCTGTGCAACTACCAAAAAGGCAAGTTTGCAAAGATTCTTACTATTGCCTGCAAAATAGATCACTAGTGTGACCTGTCGCGCATTGTATAGACAATGCCCGGCATGCGGTATTTACAACTGATAAGAACCTGAAAGTGTGTGTCCCTGTCAGACCTTTACCTGGAAGGCGGATACGAAAGCGTGTGTCCCCGTGCAGTCCGCCCCCGTGCAGTCCGCCCTGTTCGTGTGTCTCCGTGCAGTCGGTGCCCGTGCAGTCGGTGATTTTGACCTGTCAGGGGTGAGCGATCCGGGAGGGGTTTCAGCCATGGAGGCCACCAGTTCGTGTGAACAGGCTCCCCTTGGCAAGGCGGGTCGGGATCAGTCGCGGTAGCCGAAAAAGCGGTTTTTGATTATTTCCTCGGCGACACCGGTTGGCAGGCTCTGCTCCCACGCCCCGCGGCCGTTTGGCAACTGCTTGAGTACATCGCGCGATAATATCCCAAATAATTCGCGATCGCTCGCCTCGATACCGAAGATGAAGTGATTCTCCAGCAGATGACGGTAGAGGAAACGGAGGTTGTCCGGCACTGTTAAATTGGTGTAGTCGATGTATTCCCCGGTCTGATCGATTTCCGGGTAAACCAGCAGGCGCGTGTTGTCGGGAAACAGCTTGCCAAAGCCCTCCAGTATCCCGCCTTCAACCCCGCGGTAACTGCTTTCATCGAAGATTTGCCGAATGTTGCTGATGCCGACGACGATACCAATCTGCAACTTGGTGAATTGCCGGAAATAGGCGCGCAGCGAAAAATAACGCGTATGGTCGGAGATCATCACGCTGTAGCCGAGTGAGTTCAACAGGCGCACTCGCGCGATCAAGTCTTCCTCCGAGACCATCAAGTCGTTGCCCTGCAGATCGTTGAGCGAGATTTCCGCCAGCGCGACGCTGTTTTCAACGGTGACACCTTTGGTCTGGGTAAAGCATTTCAGCCCCTGCTCGATCATATCGACGTTGAGACGGGTAACCGGTCTGAATGAACCACGGATGGTGAGTACGTTTTTCTTGTACAGCATGTCGGCGGGGATCACTACCGAACCGTCTGGACGGAACATGACGGCGCGGGTCTTCCAGCTGCGAATCAGGTGCAGGTTGATGGCGCGGTTATCGATTTCCTCGAAATAGGGGCCGTGAAACTCTATCGAGTCGATTTCGATTCGATCCGAATCGAGGTTGTCCGTCAGCGAATCGATTATTGTTTTCGCATCCTCGAAGTAATAATAGGCGCCGTAGATCAAGTTGACACCGAGCACGCCCAGCGCCTGTTGCTGTCTTTCGGCACTACCATCGCGCAAGCGCATATGCAGCACGATGTCGGAAGGTTCGGCGCCCGGATACACCTGCATCCGAATTCCACACCAGGCATGGCACTCGTTGTTGACCTTGAAACTCTTCGCGGCAACGGTCGCGGCATAGCTGAAATAGCGCGAATTTTTGGGACGGGACTTACCGACGCGGTCGAGAATAAGGCCAAACTCCTTTTCCAGCATTGCGCGCACACGCCCCTGGCTGACATAGCGTCCATCTTCCTGCACGCCATAGATCGCATCCGAAAATTTCATGTCGTAAGCCGACATGGTCTTGGCGATGGTGCCTGCAGCGGCGCCGGTTTTGAAGAATTGTCGCGCAACCTCCTGGCCGGCGCCTATCTCGACGATGGTGCCGTATTTTTTTTCATCGAGGTTGATGCGCAACGCCTTTTCCAGCGTGGTGCGACTACTGATATTTTTTTTCACGATAACCTGGCTATGTCAGTGAAGGCTGATCAAGCCACCGATTTTACTCTGGGTGCGATCCTTTGTGAGAATTATATCGTCGCCCAGCCTTACGGCCTCTTGATTGATATCAAATGCAACCAAAATCCGGGGGCCGTCTACCGCCTGGATCGCCATCGAGTTTTTATGCGCATACTGCCCGCATATATCGGGACGCATACTCGATCAGCGCTCTCGGAAGGTATTGATGCCACGCGCTGAGGTGTACGGCAAGTGTGTCCTGTCATGAAATTCAGTGACGAAGATACCCATCACCCAAACCCGGAGAGTGCTCCAGTTGCAATTTGCATTCGCGATGGCACCCGCCACCCCAATCGTTTATTGCCGGACAGGACACCACGTCGTACTCACGCTTTAACCAGCTTCCGGTCACTGTATAAGTCACCTCAACCTGGCGTTTTTGGCTCGGGCATTCGATTACCCTGGTTTTCAGTTTCGGTCCCATCACAATCTCCAGAATGACCTTCTTCTGACTATTACTACATTTCAAACGCTTTGCATTGATCCCGATCAACCAAAACCTGCGCAACTGCCATTTATTTACGGGTAACCGGAGAAACCAGGACAGATATATCGATTCAGGCTAAGGATAAAATATTGTCGACAGGAGGAGCTGGACCACGGAATCTATTGCAGATTACAACGCCGATTTAAATTAGACTAATGCCCCAACAACCACCGATGCCAGGCGGGTCCAACAGCGTTATCGATTTAGTATCGACGCAGCAGTCAATAATGGAAACCGATCAAGCCAGGCGATACGGCATTGTCAAAGCCTATCACGAGCAAACCAAGCATCATCCCGGCCGCTATGCGCGCGCGCTCGGCTACATGGACTGGGAAAACCAGCCGCTGCCTTTTCGCAGTTTTGACGGAGCTGCACAAATACCGCTGCCTTTAGGCAACGCAGACCGCGGCCAGCCCTATTCCGCGCTTTACCAGCCCCGCGCTGGCTCTCCCGACCCGATTACGCTCGAATCCATCGCCCTGATGCTGGAACTTGGCATGGGCCTTTCGGCCTGGAAGCAATACGGCGCTTCCGAATGGGCGCTGCGAATGAATCCGTCGAGCGGCAACCTGCACCCGACCGAATGCTACCTGGTGTTGCCTGACCTCGGCGCAGCAAGCGGCCTGTGTCACCCACTACAACCCCTACCCGCACCTGCTCGAAAACCGGGCCAGCCTTGACCGCGAGCAGGCGAAATGGCTTAACGGGCACGGCGGTTTCGGTGTCATTTTGACCAGCGTGGTCTGGCGCGAAGCGTGGAAATATGGCGAGCGGGCCTATCGCTACTGCCAGCACGATCTCGGCCACGCCCTCGCGGCATTGCGCTTTGCCTGTAATCTGAACGGCTGGCAAATGAGGATGATCCCACAGGTGGGCGAAACTTTGCTGGACCGCTTCCTCGGCCTTGACCGCGGCAAATGGGTTGAGGGTGAACCGGAACACGCCGACTGCCTGTGCTGGATTGACGACCGCCAGCACGACTCAGACGAAATTGTGCAATGGTTCGATAGCTCATCCAGAGATCGATTATAAAAACCCGCCAAATCAACTCAGCCAGGAACACGTGGACTGGGAACTTATCAGCATGGTGCAGCAGGCAGGTTGTTATAACTCACCGGGTTATTCGCAATCGCCTCCCGGTTTGCCCCCTGCCGCCAACTATCTCGAATCCAGCTTCAGCGCCGAAACCATCATCCGCAGGCGCCGCAGCGCACAAAATTATGAACGCAAGGCGAGCCGCATGAAGCTGCCCGATTTTCTGCAGGCGTTGCGACAAACCCTGCCGCTGAACGCCTGCCCTTTTGACCTGTATCCCTACGCCGCCCAGGTACATCTGGCCCTGTTTGTGCATGCCGTGGACGACCTTGAGCCCGGCCTGTACCTGTTGGTGCGCAATCCCGGACACCTGCAATCGCTCAAAGATCGCACCCATGAAAAATTTGACTGGCAGCAGGTCACTGACACGCTGCCCTTATACCGACTCGAAGCAGGCGACTTCCGCGACCGCGCGCAAGCCATCAGCTGCGACCAGGCGATAGCCGGCGATAGCGCCTGGTCGCTCGGTATGCTGGCGCGGTTTGATCCGGTGTTGATGGAGGCGCCACACATGTACCCGAGGTTGTTCTGGGAAACCGGGCTGGTTGGACAGGTGCTTTATCTCGAAGCCGAGGCGCGCAATCTTCGCGCGACCGGTATCGGCTGTTTTTTCGATGATGAAATGCACAAAATTCTCGGGCTCGACAATAGCGAATGGCAAAGCCTGTACCACTTCACCGTGGGCAAGCACCTGGACGATTCCCGGCTGGAAACCCGCGCGCCGTATTCCCACCTGGAACGAAAAATCCGCTAAAGCCATAAACCAGAACCAATACCCTTTTGTCCGTGTGCCTAAAAAAAACCTATTACAGAGGCTTTGAATGGGTGCCGGCACCACGAATCGAACGCGGGACCTGCTGATTACAAGTCTGTGTAACGACCTCTATAAATGTAAGCGTCTTCCAAACCCCAACTGTTGATTTCAGCCATGACGGCCAGGGTGGTTTCCTTTCACGAGATCGAATATGGGCAGGCGCAAAGCGGGTTGAGTGGCACCGAGTTTTGCAAACATCACGGCCTGGTAGCGCAATGCTCCTATCGCAAGTGCCGGCAACTGAGGGAAGGCCAGGCCCTGGAACCGGCGAGTGGGTTTTTTGTCCAGGCATCGACCGAATTGTCGGCGTCAACACAAACGGGCGACGCAGGGAGACACGCTTTATCATCTAACATGATGAGTCGAGCCGCCCTCATTATACTCGCGCTTTTTCCGCATGCTTTTACCCACCAATTTCTTGATCCAGATCATGAGATTGACATCGAATACAAGATAGAAATAACCGAAGTTACTACCAGTCAAAGGCGATGAATAGCGCGGTTGTATTAACAGCATGACAACACTAATCACTGAAAAATTTATACATATATTTATTCCAACGCCGAATCAGGAGGCTCACCCATGAGATTCATACCCCCAGGTTACAAAACCATCGGCGTGACCCTCGCCATGCTACTGGCCACCCCGCAGCTGGCCCAGGCCGAGATCAGCCGCGGCGCCGTGATGGCCAGCACTTGCTACGCCTGCCACGGTACCGATGGCAAGAGCGCCGGCGCCATTCCAAGCATCCATGGGTTATCGGCCGACGTCCTGATTGCCACTATGAAAGCCTTCCGCGAGGATAAGGGAGGGGCAACGGTCATGAACCGTCACGCCAGGGGCTATACGGATGAGGAAATCATTCAGATCGCCAATTACCTCAGCACCATCAGATAGCACGGAGACGCCCCAATGAAATCCATTTCACGCCGTAAGGTGATCAACATTCTGGGTGCCGGCAGCGCCCTGGCCACGCTGGGACTCGCCGGTTGCGCCCGTCAAGGCACCACGCCGGGCAAGGCCGCAGCAAAGGTCGTGGTGGTGGGAGGCGGCTTCGGTGGCGCCACCTGCGCGAAATACCTTAACCGCTTCGACTCCGACCTCGAGGTCACCCTGGTCGAACCGAATCACAGGTACACTACCTGCCCGGGCAGCAACTGGTTGCTGGGTGGCCTGCGCACCATGGACACCATTACCCACGATTACAGCGTTCTCAACAGCCGCTATGGGGTGCGTGTAGTGCACGATACCGTCACCACAATCGAGCCTGGGCAACGGCGCGTAATGCTGGCCGGTGGTCAGTCCCTGGCCTACGACAGGCTGGTGGTTTCGCCGGGCATCGACTTTCGCTGGGAAGCCATTGAGGGCTACGACGCAAGCGTCGCCGAGCGCATTCCTCATGCCTGGAAGGCCGGCTCACAAACGCAGCTACTGTATGACCAGTTACGCGCCATGCCCGATGGCGGCACCGTGTTGATGTCCATCCCCGGCAATCCCTTCCGCTGCCCTCCGGGTCCCTATGAACGCGCCAGCATGATCGCCCACTACCTGAAGACCAGCAAACCCCGCTCCAAGATTCTCCTGCTGGACACCAAGGATGCCTTCTCCAAAAAGGGCCTGTTCGAGCAAGGCTGGGCGGATCTCTATCCCGGTATGATCGAATGGGTTGCCGGCAGCAGCGGGGGCAAGGTGAATCGGGTCGATGCCGCGACCCGCACGGTATACGCACAGGAAGAAATGGAGGAGCACAAGGCGGATGTGATCAATATTATTCCACCGCAACGGGCCGGACAGCTCGCCCAGAACGCCGGTTTGACCAATGAGAGCGGCTGGTGCCCGATCAACCAACAGACCTTCGAGTCCACCATTCACCCTGGCATCCACGTGATTGGAGATTCCAGCATCGCTGGCGCCATGCCCAAATCGGGCCATTCCGCCAACAGCCAGGCCAAGATGACCGCGGCCGCCATCGTGTCGATGCTGAAGGATCAACCGGTGATCTCCCCGTCTCATGTGAATACCTGCTACAGCCTGATCGCTCCGGACTACGGTATTACCGTGGCTGCGGTGTACCGCCTGGGAGACGACGGCGCCATCGCCGGCGTCGAGGGCGCGGGTGGCGTCAGCCCGACCGCGGCGCCACGGGAGTTCCGCGCCCGGGAGGCCAACTACGCGCAGGGTTGGTACGCCAGCATTACTCAGGATAGTTTTCGCTAGCAAAGCGTAAAAACAGGCGAAAAATCGTTGAATATTATCAACCAGTAAGAGTGGTCAAACGGGCAGAGGGACACACGCTTTTCGCGCCAAAAGTGAATCCCTTGCCCGATGGCATTCTCTATCTCAATTCGAAAGCGCGTGTCCCCGTGCAGTCCCCCGGCGCATAAGTCCGTTCATACCCCTATTACCCGCGTGTTATCGGATCTGGCTTATGAGCTGCGATAAGTCAAACTTTACTATGCGCATTAATATGCGCATAGTTACCCGGTCTACTCAAAGGATTTAATCACAATGCAAACGTTATATGATTCGAATGCGCCGAAGAAACCGACAAACTTAAGCCTGAATAGTGATCTTTTGGAGAAGTCGAGGAAATTGAAAATAAACCTTTCGTCGACACTTGAGGAAGCTTTAAAACTAAAGCTGGCCACGGCTGAAGCCGGTAAATGGGCGAAGAAAAATAAGAACGCAATTAAGGCTTATAATGATTTCGTCGAGGTCCACGGCTGTTTCGGTGACGAATTCAGAGAATTTTGATGGCCCAGTTTGATGTCTATCAAAATCCGAGTAGCAAGACCCGGAATATTTTCCCTTACATCGTAGATATCCAAAACTCGCTGCTTTCAGACATTGCGACAAGGGTCGTTGTTCCGTTGGGAAATATTGAATATTTCAAGAATGAGAAAATGGATTTGCTTACTCCGCAAATTGAATATCAAGACAAACAGTTACTATTGCTGTTACCACAGATAGCTTCAATGCCGTCAAAATCCCTGAAAAATCCGATTGGTTCACTTACCCATATGCGAAATGAGATTATTTCCGCGCTGGATTTCGCAATAACCGGCGTCTGAAAACTCTAGATATGATCTGTCACCCTGATGGGGAAGCTTACGGAGTCGCTCACTATTCGCCAAGCTCGCCAATCTGCTGATCACCGCGGACGATACTTTCAGCATGTTGGTCTCCGGTCGCACCATATCCTCCCCAGGGTTTGAATCCCAGCAAGGCTCTGCTTTTCAAGCTTAGATTGTCAGCGATCTCGTCTTTCATGCCATAGGTAAAATTAAGCATTTGGCGAAACTGTGGCGCGCCGTAGTAAGTGGTTATTCCATACCGTGGTGCATCACTGGTATTCAAGTCCGCGGAATGCCAGGTTCGACCCTCGAATATCACGGCACTGCCGGCGGCGCCTGTTGCATTGATAGTATCGTATTCACCATAGGGCTCAGGGTTGCTGCCGCTCAGATGGCTACCAGGGACAATTCGAGTTCCGCCATTTTCAATGGTGAAGTCACTAATCATCCACAATACGTTACAAATCACCGGTGGATTAATCGGCGTCGGAGATACGGTCGGTTGGCCTTTGCTGACATTACTACGGTTTATATCGCCGCAGCGTTGGTGAGGTTCATGTGGCATTCTCGGTTCAGGCAACCACCACTGATCTTTATGCAGGCCCATTTGCCCATTGCCGGGGTGAGTAATCGTGGCGGAAAAATCCGAAAGTAAAAAATCGGGGCCGAGCACGTGTTCGACAATCGCGTGAGCCGTTTCATTTTCGAAAAGCTTTTGAAAAATTTCTCCCTTGTTTATCAACATATAAACCCATTGGTTCTTGTCGTCATCACTCTGGACCTGATCTTGCGTAGTCACCTCAAGGTGTTTTTCCGCTCGTGCTTGCGCAGCAATTCTGCGCTGCATTTGCAAAACTATTTCCGCCGGGATTACGTCGCGTAAAATGCAGTAACCCTTCTGATCCATTTGTTTTTTGAGATCTGCCAGATCGTCGATTTTGGTAGTAGACATAGGCAACTTTCCACATTCTGTATTTATGCGAAACCAGTATAAGTTGGTTTCGAAGTAATGGAAGTAATGGAATCGAAGTGATGCGAAGTAGCGGGGTCAGGCTCTCGTTTACTTCTGCGTGCGCGTACCTGGCATCATGCGCTGCCAGTAAATTTCGAATAGCACCGAACCGGAAATGACGGCGATCGCACTCACCTGCAGCCAGGTTGGTTTATCACCCAAAATCGCAATCGCGAGAATGGCGGCAATCACGGGTTTGAGGAAAAAGAGGTAAGAAGCGCGCGTCATGTCCGGAGCCGAGGCCAGGCCGCCGAACCAGAGCAACTGGGTGATGGTCGTGTTCCAGATACCAAGCACAATCAGTGACCAGAACGCGACCTCCGGCATTGAAAAGAGCGTCAACGGATTCACCCAGATGCCCCAAAAGGCACCGACCAACAACCACAGCCCGGCTGCACCGATGGTGATTGCGAGCGTGGTGACTCGCATCCCGCCGTGACGTTGCATCATCGGCTTGGCCAGCACCGAATAACCTGCCGCCAGGGCCGCGCAAAGGAGAGCCATCAATACGCCCTGCAACGACGAGCCTTCAGCAAGAACATCGAGATAACCGTCGGTCAGAAGAATTGCGATGCCAATAACCGCAAACGCACCAGTGACAATCTTCACCGTCGAAATCGGTGTGCGGTTCACGGCCAGGTTGGCGAGTCCTACGAAGATTGGAATGGTCGTGACCAGCGTGGCCACCTGGATCACGCTGGCAAAGTCGAGTGCCCAGTGAAAGAACAGATAAGCTGCGGAGACACCGAGCAGGGACAACGGAATCAGGCCGCGCCACTCCTCGCGTAACGGGGTCAGGAGATCGCGGCTATCGGATCTCGATAGCGACCAGAGCAACAAGCCGATGGCACCGATGAGATAGCGCCAGACCGAAACCTCCGGTCCCGCCACGCCGGTCAATTTGGCAAAAAACTCCGAACTCGCGTGACCGCAGACGCCGATGAAAACAGCGGGATAAGCCCAACGAACCGGGATATTCAACCCGTGATCTCCCGGCCGAAGGCAGCGAGTCGCTCGACCAGTCGATCGGGCCGTTCCAGCGGTAGCAGATGCCCGGCGTCGTCCCACTCCTCACGACGAGCATCGGCAAGCTTTGCGTACAGGCGATCGATCACTTCGGGGTCGCGAAATACCCGATCGTGAAGACCGGTAATGTTGAGTACCGGCAAATCGAGCGAGGCCCAGTCGAAGCTCCAGTCGGTGTTCACCGAGTTGCGCATCAGATTGGCGTGTCCCTGCGTCGGGTCCAGCGGCGCGTAGGGGCCAGTTAGAAAATTGGGCCGTGCCTTCGCAGCGAACTCGGGGTTGGTCAACAGGGGCATCATCAATCCCAGGAATAGTGGCGCGCCGCCGATGGCGACGTAGTGGGGCAGTGCGTCGTTGATCCAGGCGATTCTCGGATTGATTTCGCGCAGTGTGTTGAGCAGAACGATGCCGCTCGCCTGGCGCGTGCGCGCATAAGCCTGGGCAGCGTAAAGCCCGCCTATGGAAAGCCCTACCAGCACCGGTCTCGACGGCCGAAGCGATTCGATCAACAGAACCAGGTCGTCGACGATGAGTGCATTGGTGAGTTCGAGTTCTTTGTCGAAGCTTGATTTATCCTGACCGCGGAAATTATATGAAAGCGTGCCAAACCCAAGATCGCGCAGGCCCGGCGCGACGACTGCTTCCCAATGATCGGTCGAGCCGGTCAGCGCATTGACGAAAACAAATGTCGGCACATCTTCTTTTGGCGCCGAGAAGTGCAGATAGAACAACGAGTTATTACTATCGATCTGGTGTTCGGACATTTAGCATTACTCCAGGTCTGACCACGTTTTAATTCGGGTGCCAGGCTTTTCGAAATTCAACTGATTTACCTGGGCTGCTCGGCGACCGGGAACCAGGCAGGCGAATTCAGGAGGATAGATTCACCCCGCCAGTGCCGCGATCTCGAGAGTTAAATTTGGCACACAATACTAAAATTGTCGTCATTCGAAAACAATTTGTAGTACGGGAACTGAATCGACAAAAGAAAAAGCCCCCGTATGAGGGGCTTTGAATGGGTGCCGGCACCATGCGTTGTGCTCCAGGGGGGACACACACTTTTACATCCACTTTTACATCCTCACTTTTAAAACACGGACATAGAGGCTTCAGGCGGCGCACATATGCAGCGCTAACGACAGCATCCGGAAAAGTGTGGTCCCTGTCGGTCTGTCCCTGTCGGTCCTGTCGGTACGATTACCGGCGTCTGAAAACTCTAGTTATGATCTGTCACCTTAATGGGGAAGCTTACGGAGTCGCTCACTATTCGCCAAGCTCGCCAATCTGCTGATCACCGCGGACGATGCTTTCAGCATGTTGGTCTCCGGTCGCACCATATCCTCCCCAGGGTTTGAATCCCAGCAAGGATCTGCTTTTCAAGCTTAGGTTGTCAGCGATCTCGTCTTTCATGCCATAGGTAAAATTAAGCATTTGTCGAAACTGTGGCGCACCGTAGTAAGTGGTGATTCCATACCGTGGTGCATTACTGGTATTCAAGTCCGCGGAATGCCAGGTTCGACCCTCGAATATCACGGCACTGCCGGCGGCGCCTGTTGAATTAATAGTATCGTAATCACCATAGGGCTCAGGGTTGCTGCCGCTCAGATGGCTGCCAGGGACAATTCGAGTTGCGCCATTTTCAACGGTAAAGTCACTAATCATCCACAATACGTTACAAATCACCGGTGGATTAATCGGCGTCGGCGATACTGTCGGCTGGCCTTTGCTGACCTTACTACGGCTTATATCGCCGCAGCGTTGATGAGGTTCATGTGGCATTCTCGGTTCAGGTAACCACCACTGATCTTTATGCAGGCCCATTTGCCCATTGCCGGGGTGAGTAATCGTGGCGGAAAAATCCGAAAGTAAAAAATCGGGGCCGAGCACGTGTTCGACAATCGCGTGAGCCGTTTCATTTTCGAACAGCTTTTGAAAAATTTCTCCCTTGTTGATTAACATATAAACCCATTGGTTCTTGTCGTCATCACTCTGGACCTGATCTTGCGTAGTCACCTCAAGGTGTTTTTCCGCTCGTGCTTGCGCAGCAATTCTGCGCTGCATTTGCAAAACTATTTCCGCCGGGATTACGTCGCGTAAAATGCAGTAACCCTTCTGATCCATTTGTTTTTTGAGATCTGCCAGATCGTCGATTTTGGTAGTAGACATAGGCAACTTTCCACATTCTGTATTTATGCGAAACCAGTATAAGTTGGTTTAGAAGTAATGGAAATAATGAAGCAATGGAGTCGAAGTACCGTGAAGTAGTGGGGTCCTGGAACAAATAAGACCAGGTTTCCACCAGCCAAAGAAAAAGCCCCTGCAACCGGGGCTTTGAATTGGTGCCGGCACCATGAGTCGAACACGGGACCTACTTATTACAAGTCTTTGTAACAATCATTATAATTCAATGGCTTGCAGTGACTATTTTCATAAAAAACCCCAAAACACTCCTGTTTTATCAGTGCCCCGGGAGGCTTTATTCATAAATCAGGCAAACACGATAAATCGTCGGGTCAAAAACATCTAAATCTAACTGAATTGAGTTCGATCCGGTATTTGTCGGCGGTTCCTTTTACTCCATTTTTAGAGTGTGTGTTCCTTTATTAATCTGGGTAATATGCAATATTTTCAATCGAACGAATGTTGCAACAACGAATTCACGGATTCAGGAAATAGTTAAAGGGATAAATGGTTAAAAAGCCCGAACAGCACGAACTCCGACTGGGAGGTTCTTGTCGGTGCTAAACGAGGCGCCCGAGACGAAGGACTTGTACCACGCATCGTCACCATCGAACTCCGAGGAGCTCCAGTAGGAGTTACTGACAAAACCGCCCACATTGACTGGCGGCGCACTTCCTGCCCCTATATTAAGATACATTAATTTCAACTCATCCTTGGAAGGTAGGTACCAGTCGAAGTAACCATCAGGGGAGACATACTCGTCTGCCAGGCGAGCCGCGATTCCCAGGTCAGGGCAGTCACGAATGATATCGGCTGTATTTGGCGCGCCCGTGCCAAGCGCGGTCCCATCCGTACCAGATAAGTCTGTGCCTCTGCACCCCCATACTGCGCCAGGGGCAAAAGGAATCGCCTGATCCACCGGTGCGGCCTCTAACCCATGCAAACCGTCGGCGGTAACATAAAACACCCATCCGCCTGCGGGGCCTTTATCGCCAATCGCATACCTGATATCCGCCGCATTTAGTCGCACGGTGAGATCCGCAAGACTCGCTTTGGCGATGGAAACCAACGGGACAAAACCCGGATCCCCTGGTTTGGATACGGTCGCAACCACTTCGGCTGCTTTTCCCTTGCGTATGTAGCGCACATAGAGCTGTTCGTCCTCGGAATTCTTTACTTTCAGCGAAATTGACCCTGATTTCTTCTTGCCGCGCAATACCGATGACACAATACCATCGTCTTCAACTCGCAACAGCTGTATCTTGTCAGCCTTGTTAAGCTCTTTATCGTCATCCTGAAAGACTTCGTACCCGACTTTTACCTTACCTCCATTGACAACCGAAATGTTTCCGTTGCTATCGATATCGTTTTGAATAAAAAGCCCGATATCAATTTCAGCATAAGCAGTCCCCGTAAACATCAAAATTAATGCCGCAATTAAAGGCCTGATACACCGTTTAACCTGGGAAATAATGGATTGTGAGTAGGAAAAATGAGACAAAGAACGGATTGCATCGACGAGAATAGTCATAACCTAGTTCCTATGTAAAGACTATTTATTTTACTTATCAGAAACACCAGCGATGCTGATTCAAGTCACTCAAAAGCAACTTTACGATTTACCAGGTTTCGACATCAGGTACAGGCAGTCGAAGTATTAGACTTTATTGAATAAGGTCCATCTCCTTTCTCTTCTTTCTAAAAATGGACTAACCTACTATTTTTGATCAGTTGTGCAATTTGATTCTAGCCAAAGAAAAAGCCCCTGCAAGAGGGGCTTTGAATTGGTGCCGGCACCATGAGTCGAACACGGGACCTACTGATTACAAGTCAGTTGCTCTACCAACTGAGCTACGCCGGCATAGTCTCTTTTAACCAACAGAATGAACCGTTGGTGCGAAGCTTCTGAGGCTTCAGCGAGGGCGCGAATTTTATTGCCTTTGGGCTAACTTGGCAAGCACTGCGTCGGAATCTGGCTGATGCCGTCTTCGAGTTCCTCCTGCTTCAGCAGCTGTTCCAGCGTGTCTTCGCTCGACTGTTCGGCATACACCCAGTAGATGGTGCGCTCGCGATAGCGGGCCTCGGATTCCGCGGCAAAGCCCAGTTTCTGCACGCGAAACATGAGCCGATCCGCATTCTTTTTCAGGCCGAATACGCCGAGTGACAGCAGGTTGGGCTGCTCGGGCGCATTGATGATGATGTGATCGAGCACGCCCTTCGCGGACAGCGCGTTGGCGGTCTTGAGCGCGTCGTTGCGGCTCTTGTGGCCACCGATGAAAACCATCATCCCCATGTACTGCTTTTCGTTGCTCGATTTGAGCGCGGTAGAAATCTGTTTGCCGCTGTAGCGCCCGCTGATTTCGATGGCGCGCGACTTGTCTTTTACCGGGCCGATGGTGTAACACACACGCTTGTCGCTGACCGCCTCGGTCACCAGGGTTTCCTTGGGCTCGACAACCTCGGGTTCCTCGGACTGTGACGCTTGCTCGCTGGTCTCGAGCGCCGCCGGGGACTCCGCCACCGCGGCCACTTTGGCCTGCTTGACGACCTCGCTGTTGGCCTCCGCCAACAACTGTAATTCCTCGGCGGCCGGCACTTTGCGGGTCTCGACGAATAATTGATCGTAGGGCAGCAAAAACTGGAACACCGCAAAGCCGATGTTGGCGATCAACAGCAGTGCGAAAAATACTTTCATTGCTGCACCAGCCGCTGCATACCACGAAACACCAGGTCCGGCACGATGCGCGCCTTCTGGTCGAGCAGCTGCTGTACGCGCGGCGCATCGCCACCGGCCAGTAGCAGGTCAATATTCGGGTCTAACAATGAAATCCAGCGATTCACCAGGGCGGGCAACCTGTCGATTGAGTGGTGCGCGTAGTCTATCTGAATCGCCGCTTCGGTTGAACAGCCCGGAGCCGCCGTTTCGGCAATTTCCGGGTGGTCAAAATCGATGTGGCTGAAGATGCGGCGGAAGCTGTCGTTCGAGGTATTGAAGCCGGGCAATATCGCGCCGCCGAGATGGCGCCCGTCGGCGCGCAGCATGTCGACGGTGATCGCGCTGCCTGCATCGATGACAATACAGTCCAGCGAAGACATGCCGGCAGCCCCCAGTAACGCCATCCAGCGATCGGTGCCCAGGCGCCCGGGCTCGCGGTAGCCATTGGTCACGCCGAGCGCCTGTGGTGTGGAAGTAAAACGAGTTACCGCGGCCCCGAAACGCTCGGCCAGGCAATCATCCAGCCTGGCCTGACGTCCGCGGTCGAGTACCGAACACTGGTAGGCCTGGCTGCCGTTCAAGGTATCCAGCCAACGCCCGAGGCGAACCTCCCAGTCGACTTTGTAAGAACAGGCGAAACTGGCCTGAACGCGCCCGGACTGGTGAAACTGCGCCTTCACCTGGCTATTGCCGCAATCGAGCAGAATCATGTCACCACGGCCCGCAAGGATATCTCCGCCGCCGAGTGCAGCTCGATTCCCCGCGCGGTTTCGAGCCGCAGCTGGCCGCTCGCATCGATGCCGCGATTGACGCCAGCGATGCATTGCTCGCCCGTTATCACCTCGACAGACGCGTCGTGGTAGGCGTCGAATTCGGCAAAATCGCCGATCAGGTGCTCGATCGAATCGACTTCGAAGGCGCGAATGGCCGTGATCACGGCTTCTATCGAGGCCACCAGCAAGGCGCTGCGATCCGGCGCTGTGTCGAGATTGAGTCCGAGGCTGGTCGCCGGTCGGTCGAGGCTTGCGAGTTCATCGTCGTGCATCCCCAGGTTCAGACCGAAACCGACCGCGAAGAAAAAGCGATCGCTGCCAAGCGCGCGCGACTCGATCAGGATGCCGCCGAACTTCCGCTTGCCGAGCAACAGGTCGTTCGGCCATTTGAGCTGCACCTGAAGCCCGGTCGCCGCACGCAACACCGCGCACAGCGCAACCCCGGTGACGATGCTGAGCAAACCCTGGCGCGCCGCCGGAATTTCGCGGCTGATGCCGACGGTACAGTAGATGTTGCGCGCATAAGGTGACAACCACTGCCGTCCGCGCCGCCCGCGGCCGGCGTTTTGCGCTTCGCTAAAGGCCACCAGGTCGCGGCCGAGGCTGGCGTGATACTGCAGTGCGTCGGCGTTGGTCGAGCCGGTTTGCGTGCGGTAGAGCCAGTCGAACCCCTGCGACTCGACCACGCGCTGCACCCGCGCTTCGTTGATCGGTTCGGCTTCCATCAAACTCCAAGCCAGCCCAGCCGGGCGCGCTCGGCATCGGCAACCGCTAGCACGGCTGTATTGCTGGGCGCAGTCTGCAGCACGACTTCGAATTGATGCAACTCGTCGCGGCGAAACGCATGCAGTTGCCAACGGTCACCCGGTTTTGCGCGCAGTTGTCGCCCCTCCAGGCTGGCGAGGTTCAGCTTGAGGCCATCGACGGCGATGATGACGTCGCCGGCCGACAGGCCGGCCAGTTGCAGTGCGCCCTGCTCGACGACGCGCACCACGCTCAAGCCGTCGTCACCATCTTTGAGCGCGGCCCCGAGATCAGCGCCGGGCAAGTCTCCGCTCGCCGCTTTACCGCCCTTGTCCTGGGCGTTGCTGGCAACGCGTTGGGTAACCTCGATACCTGCCTCGGCCAGCAAATCGAGCAGGGGCAATTCGTCGGTGCCGTAAATCAACGTTTCGAGCCAGGCGCCGAGGTCTTCACCCGCGAGTTCACTGACCAGCTGCTGGATGCTCTCGCGCTCGACACCCGCGCCGCCTTGCCGGTAGTCCTGCCACAGGCGCTGCATGACATCGTCGAGACTTTTTACCCCATTGCTCAGCGCGCGCAGCTTCAAATCAATGCACGCGGCGATCAGGCAGCCCTTGGCGTAATAGCTGACGATGGCGTTGGCGGCATTTTCGTCCTGCTTGTAGAACTTCGTCCAGGTATTGAAACTCGACTCGGCGGCGGACTGGCGCAGGCGCCCGCGGCCGCGCTGCACGCGCGTCAGCGTCTGCGCGAACAGTTCCAGGTAACTCGGCGCCTCGATCAGCCCGCAGCGCAGCAAGCGCGAGGTCGTCGTAGTAAGAGGTGATTCCCTCGAAGGCCCACAGCAGATCGGTGTACACCTCGCTCTGCAGGTCATAGGGTCGATACACCGCGGGCTTGATGCGCTTGACGTTCCAGGTGTGGAAATACTCGTGGCTGCACAGGCCGAGAAAGTCGCGGTAGTCGTCGTTGATCTCCGCCTGCCCCGCCTTCGGCAGACTGTCGCGCTTGGCGACCAGGCTGGTGCTGGCGCGATGTTCGAGTCCGCCATAGCCCTCGCCGACCACCATCACCTGGAACAGGTAATAATCCATCGGCGCGGGTTCGCCAAAGAAACGGATGTGGTGTTCGCAAATGGTTTGCAGATCGGCGGCAAGGCGCTGGCCGTCGCATTCGAAACGCCCCGTCAACACGATGTCGTGCGGCACGCCGCAGGCTGCAAATGAAATCAACGTGAAGTCACCCATTTCGACCGGGTGGTCGATCAGGTCGTCGTAGTCGAGCGCCTCGTACAATCCGAAAGCATGCGCTTGCGCCTGCTTGCGCTTGAGCGAAGTTGCCACGCGCCAGTTGTCACAACCGTTCGCGCCTGGTTTTTCGATCAGCACTTCGCAGGGCTGATGCGCGCGGCCGACCACTTCGAGAAACACACTGCTGCCGTTGT
This sequence comes from uncultured Gammaproteobacteria bacterium, assembly GCA_963835795.1. Taxonomy (GTDB): domain Bacteria; phylum Pseudomonadota; class Gammaproteobacteria. The sequence continues at coordinate 14,064 of CAWIHJ010000071.1, read as the reverse complement.
AGTAACCGTGGCCTTGATCGAGGTGCGCGGCGCGCACCGACAGGTCGTTGGCGTAGACCTTGTAGGTCAGTGTCAATGGACCCGCGCACGGAGCGACGCGCCAGTTGGATTTATCGATCTGTTCGATGACAAGATCACCGTCGGCCCCGCTTGCCTTTAAATCGAGCAAGTTACGCGCAAAATCGCGAATCATGTAACTGCCGGGAATCCAGTTCGGCAGTCGTAATGCCTGGCCGTCGGGATCGGGATCATCGATGTGAATCGCCACATCGAAGTAATGGCTGGCAGGAAGCTGGCTGCCAATCTGGTATCGGATCATCTGGAAAAACTACTCATCAAGCGAAGGCGAAGTGTATCATTGGGCGCTTCGACACCAAATCGGAATAAATCGATCCATGAACGAAGCGTTGAAATTGCTGGAGCGTCATTCTACCCCGGCCAAGGCACTGGTCGAACCCGCGCCAGACGACAAGCAGCTGCGGCAAATCCTGAAGATCGCGCTCTCGGCACCCGATCACGGGCGCCTGCACCCCTATCGATTCATCAGCATTCGCGGCGAGGCGCGCCACAGGCTGTCGGAAATATTTGGCCGCGCGACCCGGCAACGCGATCCCGACGTGGAGCCCGCCTACTTACAAAAGCAGATCGACAAACCGCTGCGCTCACCGCTGATCGTAGTGGTGGTGGCGAGTCCGATCGAGAGCCCCAAGATTCCGGAAATCGAGCAGATACTGTCGGCCGGCGCCGCCGCGCACAACGTGCTGCTGGCGGCCAATGCGCTGGGCTTCGGTTCGATCTGGCTGACCGGCGCCAACGCTTACGACAAGTATGTCTGCAGCGAGCTCGGGCTCGATGACAGCGAGCACATCATCGGCTTTATCTTCATCGGCACGCCGACCATGGAGTTCCCGCCACGCCCGATCCCGGAAGTGTCGACGCATCACCGCCGCTGGGAATAGTCCGGCCAAAACCTTTATGTAACGCCACCTTCCTAAGATCCCTGCCTACGCGGGAATGACGAATTTTCAGTCATTCCTGCGCAGGCAGGAATCTTGCAACGCTTGCGCGATACTAAAGTTCGATGCGCTCTTCTTCGTCGGGGTGCCCATAGGCGCATAAAAAACCGCCGACATACTCGATCGCCGGATCGAAGGGATCGCCGACGCCCACTTTTGCCTCGACCTCTTCACGGTAATCCTCGGCACTGTCTTTCGGCCGATACCCCAGGTGCGCCACCTTGTGGTTGGAGAAAAACGCTTCGCGATTATCAGAAATACCGTAAACCACGGTATGCCCGATGCGCTCGGACACCAGGCAGCGTTCCACCAGCTGGTTCAAATCGTCGAAGCTGAGCCAGGTGGCCAGGTGGCGCCGGTCAGCGGGTTTGGGGAAACAGGAATTGATGCGCAGCAAGGCCGACTCGATACCGAACTTGTTGTAGTAAAGCTTCGCCAGGTCCTCGACGAAACACTTGGAGACGCCGTACAGCGTATCCGGATTGTGCGGCGTATCGGTATCGGCGCCCACTTCGCGACGTTCGTAGCCGACCGCATGAATCGAGCTGGCGTAGACGATACGCTTCACACCATGACGCCGCGCCGCCTCGTAGACGTTGTAGCCTCCCTTGATCGAACTCTCGAGAATCTCTTCCCACGGGCGCTCCACCGGCGCGGCGCCGAAATGCACGATGGCGTCACAGCCTTCAACCACTTTCAATACGCCGTCCAAATCCCCCAGTTCGCAGGGCATCGCCTCTTCATTGTCCGCAACCGGACCCATATCACCGCGATCGGTAATGCGCAGCGTGGTTGCCAGCGGCGCCAGACCGGCACGCATGACGCGGCCGAGGTTACCGGCGGCGCCGGTGATTAACAGACGATTGAAACGGGGCATGGTTGTCTCCTGATATTAAAAATTTGGCCGTATTGTATCTGAAAAAATGTCGCTTAAGTGTCACCTGCGAAAGATCCCGACGCATCGGGGAATGACGGTGATTATTAGCGGCATAAGAACTAGCAAAGGGACAGATGCCGGATAATCTTTTTCGGGATGTGCGCGACAGGGACGTCGCGCCCAAGCCTACAGGGAAGTATTTACGGCGTTCCCGTAAAAGATTATTCGGCGTCTGTCCCGTTCGAAGGCGCAGTTTCGTTATAAGATTCCTGCCTGAGCCGGTCTGACGTATTGGAATGACGGTGGTTATTGGTTGGATTACCGAACGGGTAAATGAATACAGCTTTGCGGCTGGATCGGGTAAAATCCGTCGATTCGATTGCGTAACAGACCCAACCTATGTCCGACTCCAGCGCCGACCACGGCGATAGCTCCAATTTTATCCGCGACATCATCGACGCAGATCTCGCCAGCGGCAAGGTAACGCGCGTTGTCACGCGCTTCCCGCCGGAGCCTAACGGCTACCTGCACATCGGCCACGCCAAGTCGATCTGCCTCAATTTTGGCATCGCGCGCGACTACGACGGCGATTGCAACCTGCGCTTCGACGACACCAACCCGGAGAAGGAAAGCGTCGAGTACATCGAATCGATCCGCCGCGACGTCGAATGGCTCGGCTTCAAGTGGCACACCAACCCCTTCGCCTCCGATTACTTCGATCAGCTGTACGCTTTCGCCATCGACCTGATCAAGCAGGGCAAGGCCTATGTCGATAGCCAGAACGCCGAGGACATACGCGCCAATCGCGGCACCTTGAAGGAACCCGGCGTCGACGGCCCTTACCGGGAGCGCAGCATCGAGGAAAACCTGCAGCTGTTCGAGGCGATGAAAAATGACGAATTCGCCGATGGCGAACACGTGCTGCGCGCGAAAATCGACATGCAGTCACCCAACATCAATCTTCGCGATCCGGTACTGTACCGCATCCGCCACGTCACCCACCACAATACCGGTGACAAGTGGTGCATCTACCCGCTGTACGATTTCACCCACGGCTTGTCCGACGCCATCGAAGGCGTCACCCACTCGCTGTGCACCATGGAATTCGAAGACCACCGCCCGCTGTACGACTGGATTCTGGATAACCTGGAGACCCCGTCGCGCCCCGAGCAAACCGAATTTGCGCGGCTGCAGCTCGAATTCTCGCTGACCAGCAAACGCAAGCTGAATCAGCTGGTCACCGAAGGCATAGTCAGCGGCTGGGACGACCCGCGCATGCTCACCATTTCCGGCATGCGCCGACGCGGATTCACGCCCGAATCGATCGTCAATTTCTGCGACATGATCGGTGTCACCAAGAAGTACTCGACCATCGAGATGGGCGTGCTCGAAACCGCGCTGCGCGATGATCTGAACGTACGCGCCGTCAGGCGCATGGCGGTGATCAACCCGCTCAAGGTCATCATCGAAAATTATCCCGAGGGCCAGGAAGAATTATTCAGCGGCGCCAACCACCCGCAAAATCCGGACTACGGCACGCGCGAAGTGCCTTTCTCGCGCGAAATTTACATCGAACGTGACGACTTCATGGAAGACGCGCCGCGCAAGTTTTTCCGTCTGAGCCCGGGGCGCGAAGTGCGCCTGCGCTTCGCCTACTACATTACCTGCACGCAGGTCATCAAGGATGCCAACGGTGAGATTGAATCCCTGGTCTGCACCTATGACCCGGAAAGTCGGGGTGGCAGCAGCCCGGACGGTCGCAAGGTCAAGGGAACGGTCCACTGGGTGAGCGCAGCGCATGCGCAGGACGCGACGGTCAACCTCTATGATCGCCTGTTCACCACCGCCAACCCGGGCGCCGCGGCCGATTACCACGAAGTGCTGAACCCGGAATCGAATGTCGTCATGGCGAATGCCAAGCTCGAAGCGGCAATCGAATTGACCGATAACGCGCTCGCCTACCAGTTCGAGCGCCTGGGCTATTTCATCAGCGACTACGATTCGACTGCCGAGGCGCCCATCTTCAACCGCACCATGACCTTGCGCGATAGCTGGGCCAAAATTGAGCAATCCGGCAAGGGTTGAGCCAATCGCCTGGCGCCTGCGACCATGAGCAAACCACTAGCCCAGCATTTTCTCGAGCTGCTGTCACACCTGTCGCTGCGCAACCTCTACCGCCTCGGCCGGCTGACCGCGCTGGTCGTCGCCTACACGCCCAACCAGGTCTCGCGCCAGGCGCGGCAAAACATCGAGCTGTGCTTTGCTGACCTCACGCCGCGCGAACGCCGGCAACTGTTCCTCGAATCGATTCGCCAGACCTGCTATGCCGCCTACGAACTGGCCGCCATCTGGTGCTGGCCGGTCGACAAGGTGGAACGCCACATCACCGAGGTCGACGTCTGCGACAGCTTTATGCAAACCACGCGGGGACGCATCATCCTGCTGCCGCATCTCGGCAGCTGGGAAACGCTCGGCATCTGGCTTGGCCAGCGCATCGACGTCATGTACCTGTACAAGCGACGCAAGAACAAGGCCGTAGACCAGTTCGTCAAGGCATCGCGCTCGCGCACCGGCGGCGTTCCGGTGCCGACCAAGAAAGCCGGCCTGCGGCAGTTGCTGGTCGGTCTCAAGCGCGGCGATAGCGTGGTCATCCTTCCCGATCAGAAACCACGGGATAACAAGGCGCATATCGCGTCGACATTTTTCGGCCACGATGCGCCGACCACCACGCTGGTGCAAAACCTCTGCAGCAAGCTAGACTGTGACGTGTTTGTCGCGCTGGTGTATCGCAGCACGCCGACCGGTGAGCTCGGCGTGCGCATCGAACCGCTCGATCGTGATCGGCTCGCCGCCGACGAGATTGAAAGTGCGCGCTACATGAATGATCAGATCGAGCAACGGGTGCGGCGCCACAAAGAACAGTATCTTTGGGCGTATCGCCGTTTCAGCAACCAGGTGTACGAGTCCGTCTAACAGCCATGCAAAACCAACTATCAACTATGGCATCGGCCTATAACCGCCTGGTGCTGAAACAACCGCTGGTCACGCTGATTGCACTGACGGTGGTCATCGTCTATTTCCTGTTGTACATCCCTGAATTTGAACTCGACGCCTCGGCCGATTCGCTGGTGCTGGAAAATGACAGCAGCCTGAAATATTACCGGGGTATCCGCGAACGCTATGGCTCCGACGATTTTCTGATCGTCACCTACAGCCCGCAAAAGGAATTGTTCAGCTCCGAGGTACTGGCCGATATCAAGCAACTGCGCGAAGCGCTGGCGCAACTGGACCAGGTCGACTCGGTGGTCAGCCTGCTCGACGTGCCGCTGGTGGACAGTCCGCCGATGACGCTCGCCGAAATATCGCGCCAGGTACGCACGCTGGAGAGCGATGACGTCGACGTGGCGATGGCCGAACGCGAAATGCGGCAAAGCCCGCTGTACCGCAACCTGCTGGTCAATAGCCAGGGCGATACTACCGCGCTGCAGGTGAACCTTGTGGTCAACCAGACCCTGCGCAGCCTGATCGATAGTCGCGACGAGCTGTATGGCAAGGTCGGTATCATTCCAGACGCAGAACAGCGCCTGGCCGAGCTGTCGGAGCAGATCAAGGTGGAAAACCGGGTGCAAAAGTTGCGCATGGATCGCACCATCGCCGCCGTGCGCGCAGTAATGGACGAGCATCGTGCTGAAGCCAAGCTGTTTCTCGGCGGCGTGCCGATGATCGCCTCCGATTCGATCCAGTTCATCCGCAACGACCTCAAGGTGTTCGGTGTTGGCGTAGTCAGCTTCATCGTGCTTATTCTGCTGGTATCGTTTCGCAGTCTGCGCTGGGTTGTCCTGCCGCTTGTGGTTTGCCTCGCCAGCGCACTGTCGATGGTGGGTTACCTTGGCTGGGCGCAATGGTCGGTGACCGTGGTGTCCTCCAATTTCATTTCCCTGCTGTTGATTATCACGCTGTCGTTGATCATCCACCAGGTGGTGCGCTATCGTGAGCTGGCGACCATCCGCCCCGATGCAAGCCAGTACGACCTGGTCAGCGAGACGGTGGCCAGCAAATTCGCACCCAGTTTCTATACCGCGATCACGACCATTGTTGCCTTTGGCTCACTGTTGGTGAGCGGCATTCGCCCGGTCATCGATTTCGGCTGGATGATGGTCATCGGCATCAGTGTCTCGTTTATCCTCGCCTTCACGCTGTTCCCGGCGGCGCTGATGCTGTTGCCACGGCTCGACACCCGGGTGCGCAATGATTTGACCGGCAGCATGGCCAACGGCCTCGCCCTTTTTATCAAGCGCCACTCACGTGCCACCCTGTTGATATTCCTCGGCTTGATCATCGTCGCATTGACCGGCATTCCACGCCTGTCGGTCGAAAATCGTTTCATCGACTATTACAAGGAGCACACCGAGATCTACCAGGGGATGACGCTGATCGACAAGCGCCTCGGCGGTACCACGCCGATGGACGTCATCATCGATGCACCCAGGGGAGAACTGGTGCAGGACGCGGAATTGCTGGAAGACGGCGATATCACTTCGAACAGCTACTGGTTCAACACTGATGGCCTGCGCGAGGTGGCGCGCTTTCACCAGTACCTCGACGATTTACCCGAAACCGGCAAGGTGCTGTCGCTGCACACCGGCATGCTGATGCTGGAGTCGTTGAACGATGGCAAAGCCTATAGCGATTTCAAGCTCGCGGTGGTGTACAAACGCCTTCCCGAGGACGTCAGGAAGGCGTTGATCGACCCCTACCTCTCGCCCGACGGCAACCAGCTGCGCTTCAGCATACGGCTCTACGAATCGGATAAAAACCTGCGCCGCCAGCAGTTGATCGATCAGATCTACCTCGACCTGGTCGAGGATCACGATCTCGACCCCGAGCAAGTCACCGTGTCGGGCATGGCCGTGCTTTACAACAACCTGCTGCAAAGCCTGTTCCGTTCGCAGATTCTGACGCTCGGCGTCGTGTTTCTGGCGATCATGGCGATGTTTATCGTGATCTTCGGTAGCCTTAAAATAGCCGCCATCGCCATTGTCCCGAATATCGTCGCCGCGGGGCTGGTGCTCGGCCTGATGGGCTGGATCGGCATCCCGCTCGACATCATGACCATCACTATCGCCGCCATTGTTATCGGCATAGCGGTGGATGACACCATTCACTATACCCACAGGTTCATCGAGGAATTCGCCAGGGACGGCGACTACTGGGCCACGGTGCAACGCTGCCACATCAGCATCGGTCGCGCCATGTACTACACCAGTATCACTATCACGCTGGGATTTATCATCCTGGCGCTGTCCAATTTCATCCCGACCATATACTTCGGGGTACTCACCGGATTTTCGATGATGGTTGCACTGCTGGCTGACCTGACGCTATTGCCATTACTGCTGGTGATGTTCAAGCCACTGGGCCCCGGCGACAAGGCCCGGGAGTCGGAAAAGGCGCCAGGCTGATGCGTGTTTGCAGTTGAGCTGAAGCCGGTGCACGGTTAGTATTGCTGCCATTCAATTACCTGCAGCCAACCATGAACGAAATCCTGATTCCGATATCCCCGGGCGAATTGCTCGACAAGATCACCATCCTGCAAATCAAGTCGGAACGCATCGCCGATGCCGCCAAGGTCGCCAATGTGCGCACCGAGCTCGACCTGCTGCTTAAGGTATGGGGGGAATCAGTCGAAGACGATGATGAGATTCGCGCACTCAGCGCCGAGCTCAAGTCAGTCAACGAGGCGCTCTGGGAAATCGAGGATGACATTCGCGACGAAGAACGCAACCGACGTTTCGGCGAGCGTTTCATCGAGCTGGCGCGCGCGGTGTACGTCACCAACGATGAGCGCGCCAACGCCAAGAAGAAGGTCAACCTGCACCTCAATTCGAGCATCGTCGAGGAAAAGTCCTACCAGGATTACAAGTAGGCTATAGCCCTCTCATCGTCGTCCCCGCGAACGCGGCGGTTCGACGTATCGACCTTACCACGACGCCACCACTATAAGATTCCTGCCTGCGCAGGAATGACCCAGGTCTTGTCATTCCTGCGACGGTCCGACGTTTAGGGTGGTCCGACGAATCGGAATGCCCCCCTGGCCTTACAATGGCGCCACCGTTATAAGATTCCTGCCTGCGCAGGAATGACCCAGGTCTTGTCATTCCTGCGCAGGCAGGAATCTTTCGATGGTGGCGTTGTTACAAGTTTTCCAGCAGCAATAGTTTTGGCCACGGTGATTGGTATACTAAGCGCGCTTTGATTCCAGTTTTCGAATATGCCTGATCCCCACCCCCTGGTCTGCCGCTTCGGCGCGCTCGGCGACATGGTGTTGCTGACGCCCATGCTGCGCCAGCTGTACCAGCGCAGCGGATTACCCTGCGACATCGTCGGAATCGGGGGTATCAACCGCGCCCTGTTCGCGCAGATGCCCTGGGTACGCAACGTCTACAGCATCGACTCACGCTCGGCGCCCTACTGGTTCAATCGCAGCCAGCGCGACCTGGTCAAAACCCTGCGCCAGGCACAACATCAATTCGTCTGGGTCTGCGAAACCAATCGCAAGTCTTACCGCCTGCTGGCTCGCGCCGGCATTACCCGCGCCAACAGCATCAACCAGCTCGACCTGGCACCGGTTCCCGGCGAGCACTATTGCGATAAATGGTTGCGCCTCGGCAATTTGAGTCCTGAAGGATTCGACGCGGCACCCTTGCCGACGCTGGAACCGGGCACCGAGCTATTCGTCAGCGCCGCCGAAATTGACGAATGCCGGGCCTGGTTACAGACGCTCAGGATCGACGCCACGGCACCACTACTGTGTATCCAGGCCGGCAGCAAACGCACCACGCGGCGCGGCAGCGCCAGTCGCGCCAGCAACAGTAAATACTGGCACGAAAGCAACTGGGCCGAACTCATCGATGCGGTTACTACCCGATTACCCGGCGTACAGGTAATGCTGTGCGGGGTCCCCGCCGAGAGTGAGATGTGTGAAGCAATCAAGGCCCTGTGCCAGGCCCGCGGCAACGTACATAACGTCGCTAACGATTTACCACTGCGACGCCTGCTGGCGCTGTTATCGCTGGCGCACAGTTGCATTTCCGTCGACACTGGCCCCGCACACGCCGCCGCCGCGTTGAACTGCCCACTGGTGGTTTTATTTGGCAAGGCGAGTCCGCTTCGCTTCCGACCGGTCAGTCGCAGTACTCCGATACAGGTAGTCCAGGGCTTTGCCAGCAGCGATGAGGAAACAGAACCCGATATTCGGACATATTTCGACGCAACAAGTAATCGAAGCCTGGCTACACACCTGCCCCGCTATCTGAACTAACGGACGCATATCCGCAGCATTTGATACGCACAACGGCGTATTGGACAGTTTAAACCAGGGGGCCAACCACCCGGTGGCCAGGGCCACCGGTACAGCGTTGTTCTATGCCAGTCCCAGGGCCTGTTTGCGCTGATTCGCCCAGGTTCGAAGCACTTGATCGATGGCAAGCCCGATACAGGCGACGCTGAATCCCAATACCAGGCCATTGCCAACACCATCTTTGTCAGACAGGGATTTGAGAATCAATTGGCCGAGATCGTCGGTTCCGATCAACGCACCGATGATGACCATCGACAGCGCAAACACCACGGTTTGATTGATACCGAGCGCAATGTGCGGAAAGGCCATCGGCAGTTCGATAGACAGGTATCGCTGTACACGACTAACGCCTGACATCGAACCGGCTTCCTGCAGCGTTTCTGGCACGCTGAGCATGCCCTGTATCGTATAGCGCGTCGCCGGAACGAGGGCATAGATAACGATTGCGATCAGTACCGAGGTATCGGTCACCCCGAACAGCATCATCACCGGGATCAGGTAGATGAACGATGGGAATGTCTGAAACGTGTCGCATACCGTCAGCATGATTCGCGTACTCACCGGATGCTGCGCGCACAGAGTTCCGGCGACGATCCCGAAAAAGGTTGATATCAAGACTGCGATCGTCATCAGGTAAGCGGTAATCAATGCCCGGTCCCACCATTCGGTCAGCGCAATAAACAGCAGATATCCGCCGACGGCCAGCGCAACCCGAAACCCGCCAACGATGTATCCAATACCCATCGTCAGGACGAAGGTTGCAGCGACCGGCATTGCCAGGAAACCAGCCTTTACCGGTACCAGTATCTCGACAATAAACCATTCGTTGAATGCCTTGAGTGAGTAGAAAAAGGTCTCCCAGACCCAATCGACGCCAGCCTGCCAGAAATCCTGAGTCGTAAGACCTTTATTGTGAGGAATCAGGTAGAGGTAGTTGAACCCTTCTTTGAAAACAAATGAACCAATCCAGGCGAGAATAATGCCAGCAAAAAATATGCCGCCGAATATCAAAGAATTTTTGTTCCGTTCGACAAATGAAAGATCCGCGAAATAGTCGATTTGCTTGTCAGCCCAGGCCAGTGACAGACGATCGAGGACAATGGCAATCAATACGATACAAACGCCAAGCTCGAGCGCGAGGCCGATGCGTAGCTGGTTCAGTGCAATCAATAAATCGTTACCCAGCCCTTTGGCGCCGATCAGCGATGCGATGACTACCATCGCGAGGCAGGACATGATGACCTGGTTGACGCCGATCAGGATATCCCGACGAGCCGTCGGAATCAGCACATTGAACAACAGTTGCCGATTGTTGCAGCCACACATCACTCCGGCTTCGCCGACTTCCGGCGACAATTTTTTCAGCCCCAGAAGGGTCAGGCGCACCATGGGTGGGGTCGCGAAAATAACCGTGGCGATCGCGCCAGCGTGATCGCCGATACCGAAAAAAACCACGACCGGAATCAGGTAGGAAAAGTGGGGCATGATCTGCATAATGTTGAGTAACGGATTCAACACCATTTCCACGCGTTTACTCCTGAACGCCCAGATGCCGAGCAACAGGCCGAGCAAAACCGAAATCGGCGCGGCGATCAAGACGAAGGACAGGGTTTCCATCGACGGTTCCCACTGTCCGAACACCGCAATATAAACGAAAGTTCCACCAGCGAACAACGCCAGCTGAGGCCCTTTTAGCGCATAACCCAGAAGTGCAGCGCCGCCAGCAATCACGGTCCAGGGCAATCCCGGCCAACGTGCCCACTGGTTTTCGGTGGCCCAGTCCCAACTGCTGAAGGTGACGATAGTCTTGACACCACCGAGGAAGATTTCACGAATGAATTCGATCATGAACAGGATCACGCCCGAAACCGATCGAGTGACCTGGTTCATCAGCGGCTTTTCCTCGAATTCCTCGATATCCGGATCCCAGACATCGATCAGCCACCATCGTACAGAACAAAATTGACTGCATCGTTGATAATCAGCGGCAGTCCCTTGATCAATGGCGGCAGGCGCCAGAACCAGTTGCCTTCAGTTGGAGTAATGAAAACGCACAGCAGCACAAAAATCACTACCAGCAAAATGAACTGCAGATGTTTCTTTTGCTTGAGCGTTTCGATCATGACGCTTTTTCAGCCGCGTGATCGGCGTGATTACCAAACAGGATACTAACCACCTTGGAGGCATGCAATGAGCCGACGGCTTCGCCCGCGTCATCGACAACCACGATGGGTCTGCGGGCATTCAGAATGGTCTCGGCCACGGTTGCGATGATTGCGTCCCGCGGCACTTTGAAATCGCTGTAATCCTCGGTCGAATCGTAAGGATCCATGACGGCCTCGATCTTCAGAACTTTTTCTCGCGGCACTTCCTCGGTGAACTTGCGTACGTATTCGGTGGCCGGATTGAGGACGATATTCGCCGGTGTATCGAGCTGCTCGATGATGCCATCTTTCATGATCGCGATGCGGTCAGCGAGGCGTAGCGCCTCGTCGAAGTCATGGGTCACGAACAGGATGGTTTTGCCAAGTACACCCTGCAGGCGCAGGAATTCATCCTGCATCTCTTTGCGAATCAGCGGATCGAGTGCGGAAAAAGGTTCGTCGAGAAACCAGATATCGGGTTCGATCGCGAGCGAGCGGGCGATGCCAACGCGCTGCTGCTGACCGCCCGATAGCTGCCGCGGGAAATAGTTTTCGCGACCGGTCAGACTCACCAGGTCGACCATTTCCTTGGCTCGCTGCATGCTGTCCGCGGTGCTGATACCTTTGACCTGCAACGGAAATGCGATGTTTTCCAGAACGGTCTTGTGCGGCAGCAGTGCGAAGCTTTGAAACACCATACCCATTTTGCTACGGCGCAATTCGATCAACTGCTTGTTGTCCATCTCCAGAATGTTTTCACCGTCGATGAAGATCTTACCGGCGGTCGCCTGGTTGAGCCTGGCTATACAGCGCATCAGCGTCGACTTACCGGAACCGGACAGTCCCATGATGATCAACAATTCGCCTTTGTGTACTTCGAAGGAGGCATTGTTCACGCCGACGATGCAGCCGGCCTCGTGGAACTTGGCGTGATCGACGACGCCATTCGCCTGTTCCAGCAACTTGTGCGCATTGTTGCCAAAAATCATGTAGACCGAATCACAACGGATGACCGGTTCGTTCGATGTCGTAGATTCAGCTTGAGTAGCCATGCGTTTTCTTTTCTCCCCCCCGGAGGTGCAAAACTACCACATCTGGGCCAGTTATTATATTTGCGCGATGAGTACTTCATCGCAAAAAAAAGCCCCCCCAATGCTGTTTAGCGCATTGGGAGGGCTCTTGTGTTTTTCAAGTTGGAATACTCGAAAGTGGCTTACATGCCGGTTTTGGTCCAGCCTTCCCATACCGCTTTATTGTCCTTCAGCCATTTCTGCGCAGCATCCTTGTGGTCCAACTTGTCGACGTCGACAAGTGCAGCCATCTGGCCTACTTGCGTGGTCGTGAACGACAGCTGTGAAAAGATTGTATAGGCATGCGGATGAGTCTTCGGCATCTTGTAGTTAGCCGCCTTCTTCAGCCAGCCCTTGGGCGAGCCACAAGCACCATCACCGCCATCTGCCTTGCGACAGCCCGGGGTGTAAGGAGGAAACTCGATGAAGGTGAAACCTTCGGCATCGGTGAAATTCGGCGTCCAGTTGAAGATCACCGTACCGCGCCCTTCTTTCTTGGCGGAAGCCAGTTCGGTCCACAACGCATCGGCGCCGCCAGCGAATTTGACCGTCCACTTGTCGGCAAGGCCGAGCGCCTCGAGACGTTCCGGCATCAGGTTGCCGTGCCAGCTTTGCGGGCCCTCCAGCCAGCGTCCCTTGCCGCCCGAATCGGGAGTAGTAAAGTTCGCAGAACAATCCTTGAGCGCTTCCCAGCTAGGCAGACCCGGGCACAGACCCTTTTCAACAACCCAGGTCGGTACACCCATTTCTTCGAGCGTGGTCGCTGCGTGGGAACCGGCATCGATTACGCCGCCCTTGGCCATCGAGTTGTAGAAAGACTTGCCGAAACGTGGACTGCCAGACTTCATGCGAGATAGTGACGTCACCGTTACGAATCGACTCGTACACGGCCTGTGAATCCGCCGGTACGTATTCGACATTGTCGCCAATGCTCTCGAAAATGCCGCCAATGACATAAGCCATGACGATCTGGCTGGACCAGTTGTGGATCGGGATGACGATCGGCTTGGTGCTGTCGGCCGCTTTGGCCATGCCGGTCGCCGCAATCGCGATGGCGAAAGCTCCCGCTATAAAAGTGCTTTTAAATTTCATTCTGTTCCTCCACGGATACTATGAGTTGTTATGCCAGGTGTAGCTGCACGTCTTATTGTGCGGCCACGACTCCAAAAGCATTTGAAGATTTTTATTAAATGATCTGCGTACAGCTCTACGGCTGCATGTCTTGCGAGCTCGATTATAAGTAGCAATTAAAAACAGTGGATATTGAATTATTAACAGAATGACCAAATCATTAACAACTGCTAACAATCGGTTCATGGATCTACGGGATAGTCCGCTGAACGACTATCTGATACCATTTCGAGCTTGCCGCCAGCCCAACCACACCTGATAAACGAGACCCGCCGTGACCAGTACTACCAGTACTCATCATATATTGATCGTTGAGGACGACGAGGTAACCCGGGCACGTATTGCCGCTTATTTTGAAACCGAAAACTACCAGGTTAGCCAGTCGGAAAACGGCGATGGCCTGCACCGCCTGATCGCGGAATCCACCATTGATGTTGTCCTTCTGGATATCAACCTGCCCGGCAAG
>CAWIHJ010000070.1:0-93253 GCA_963835795.1 uncultured Gammaproteobacteria bacterium | reverse complement strand
TCACCGTGCAGACTGTTAAAACCGAAGGAGCGGTTCAGGAAGTAGGTCGGGCTTTTGCTCGAGCAGCCAATGCCGCTGAATTTGATCAATTCCTCGGGCACCACATTCATCTCATAGCAGGCAGCCACGATCTGGTTGGAGATCGAGTTATGCCCGCAACCCTGGCACAGGGTGGTCGGGTTGCCGCGGTAATCGGTTTTGGCCAGTCCGGCCAGATTGACCTTTACATTTGAATTAGCCATAGCAATTGGCAATGTTTTTTTTTTTTTTTTTTTTTACTTCGTTACGGTTCATGCTTCGATACGCTTACGATCAAACAAACCTCGGACACAAGCAAACCAAACGACTGCCCGGTATTTACACATTCGCCAGGTAAAACTCGAGGGCATAATGAATTGCCTTGACCGGCTGATGGGATGAAGGACCAAATTGGAAGTCGCAGATATCTTCGGCCAACATCGATAAGACATTCCTCCAAAAACATGCGGTGAGCATCGAGCAGTTAAAGGCTTACTCTGCCATTACCCATTGTCGCACCGCCCGCATGGGTGGCCACCTGCAACAGTGTAGTAACTCCGAAAGATCCGAAGAATTGCCTACAATTCATGCCGCAACCGGCACTGGCCCAAATGCCAGTCGCTCAAAAGGGAACGCTGGATAAGGAGCAAAAGGCAGAGTTGCCCAGTGGGTTATTTTCATTTGGTCTTCACCCTGCATGAATTTCAATTCATGAGGATTAATGAAAGACTTGGCCTATACGAGAACTTGTTCAGTTTGCCAATCAAAAGGCATTTCAACAACTGATCAGCGTTTGCTATAACAAAGCCTGGGTCGTCTATGCCAAAAAGCCTTTTGACGGCCACAGCAGAATCATAAAATAGTCACTGCCGTACAGACCGATTACAGCAAATATTACAAAAGCTCCTGGGGCACCACCCTCAACTATGCCCTTTTTGTAAAACCGGAAATATGCAGGGAGTATTCACTCGGCAAACAGGGCTCCTCCAAATGCCATTGCCTTTTCTGCCTGATTCTTGCCACATATACCAGCGATTGACCGTTGGCAGGCATTCTTTTACCTATACGTTACTTTTAGCACATTTCAGGCATTCACAGAGCTTAATCCTATATTTTTACTTCAAATGCATAGCCCATCGTTTTTTTCATTACCTAATAACTCAGGCTGGCGAAGGTGCCAAAAAGGACGGGGTGGGTCCTCTCTCAGGAAGTATTTTGCCCATGGAACCCAGGCGGCTTCGTTACAATCCCGATGAATCGGGACAATACGCTGGCGCTGGACCGCTGGTATTTTCACCTTATTAAGTTTAGCATCAATAAATAACAAATCATGGCAGTAGTAACAGCTGAAAAAAATGAGCAAATCGCAAAAATGAATTTCGGATCTATTTATCCGCATTACCTGAATCGAATAGAAAAGCACGGTAGAACCAAAGAAGAACTCGACAGGGTTATTTTGTGGTTAACAGGTTATGATCAGGATACATTGGAATCCTTTATTAACGGTAATGGAACTTTCGGAGATTTTTTTGAGGGAGCTAAAATCCATAAAAATGCACACATGATCAAAGGTGTAGTATGCGGGTATCGTATAGAAGAAATATCTGAAGAATTTGCCTTGTACCGCGATTGCAGACGAATGGAAAAGTTGATTGATGAATTGGCTAAAGGTCGTAAAATGGAGAAAATTCTGCGTGAAGAAAAAAAATAGAAACTGATGCTAACAAAACCTATACGCAATGCCCTTCGGGACACTGCGCATAGCCAAACCGTTGGCGGCAAGTAAAAATCACGAGCAAATGATAAAATTAATTTCTACAATGATATTCTTAATTTGGTTTGGATTCCACAGCAAAGCTCAAGTCAATTTGGAGAGAGTTGACAGCATTGTTCAGAATGCTGTAAGGCAATGACCTTTTTGAAGGCACAGTTCTCATAGCAGATAGCGGTAATATTGTTTATCAGAAATCATTTGGCTTTGTTGATAAAGACAATGTCCTTCCAATAGAAAATTCAACAAATTTTGGTATTGCTTCAATCACGAAAATGTTTACAGCAATCATAATTTTACAACTTGTAGAAGAAGGTAAAATTCAATTGGAAGACAAATTGAATGTTCTACTTCCAGATTTAAAAATTCCAAAGTCAAATAAGATTACCGTTCATCATCTGTTGCTTCATATTTCGGGACTGCCGAATGAAGATGATGATATTTATGCTCAATCAACAAGTCCAAACGAGTTTGTACGATGAAACTATGGAGAACAAACTTAACCGTTTGGGTAAATTCAACTACGCCAATATTGATTATGTTTTACTCGGTTTAATAATAGAAAAATACGACAATACTACTTGGAAAAGTTCAGTGCAAAATAGAATTATTGACAAGGTCATCAATGACTCGAACAGGTTTTTTAGAAAAAGGAAAATACCCAAGTAATTTTGCCTATACCTTTTCCTATGACACAGAAGATAAAAAGGAAACTGACCCATTGTTTTACATTGAGAATTTTTATGCCGCAGGCTGTATGTACTCTACTGCTGAAGATTTGCTAAAACTTGACCAAGCAATGTATGGAGACGAATTACTTTCTGAGAAAAGCAAAGAACTTGATGTTCAAATCCTATCCGGAATACAACTATTCAGGATACAGTGTATGGACATACAACTACCCATTTGCTACATCAAAGCCAAAAATTATGGAAAGAAGGGGTGGCATTTTAGGAGCTAATTCGGTTTTGATAAGATTTCTTGACACCAACAAGACGATTATTATTTTAAGCAACAACAATAGATTCAACCCGGATTCTTTTGGGAATACGGAAAGTTTAAAAGAAGCTCTAATGATTGAAACAAGTAAAACCAGCCGCTAACAATGTATATGAAATCATAGCACCCTTCGGGATGCTACGCTTCATATACTAAACGTTCTCGACCATCATAAAGAAAACCAGAACGTATATCAAAGCCATAATAATTTCGTAAATTACGGTATGGAAAAAACCGTCAAGATAATAGGACTCCGAGAGCAACAGTCAGACTTAATGTTTTGGCTGAGCAAATCACCTCAAGAGCGTCTTGCAGCAATAGAAACACTTCGCCAACAATATGTCAGACTCAAACACATTCAGCCCGGACTTCAAAGAGTTTGTAGAATTATTGAATCAGCATGAAGTCAAGTACTTCAGTTACAGGAGGGTATGCTGTCGGTGTTTACGGCCATCCTCGGTATACAGGGTGATCTTGATTTTTCGGTGGAATCATACGAAGAAAACGGAAAAAAACTTGTCAAGGTTACTTGAAGATTTTGGACTCAAATAGTTTGGGTTAACTGTTAGCGATTTGAGTCCAAAATATTCAAAAACCTTGACAAGTTTTTTTCCGTTTTCTTCGGAAGATTCCACCCAAAAATCAAGATCACCTGTATACCGAGGATGGCCGTAAACACCGACAGCATATACGTCTCCTGTAACTAAATACTTGACTCATGCTGATTTTAATAATTCTAGAAACTCTTTGAAGCCAGGCTGAATGTGTTTGAGTCTGACATATTGTTGGCGAAGTATTTCTATTTTTTTTTTTTTGTCTACTACTCGTTCAGTTACATGTTCCTGCTCGGCTGGTCCGGCGATCGCTCCACCAAAGCGGGCGCCGAACAGGTCGCCGGCTGGCTGCGCGAAAAGGACTGGGAGGCATTCATCGTGCCGATTCCACCGCAGTTTGTGCACATGGATGCGGTGGTGGTCATGCTCGAAGAGAACCTGGCGTTGGTGTGCGAGGATGCGCTACCGCCCTACGCCATCGAATGGCTCGATCAACAGGGCATCGAACGCATCCTGGTGCCTTACGCCGATTGCGTGAAACTCGGCGGCAACGTGGTCAGCCTCGGCAACCGACGCGTGTTGTCGATGGCGCACAATGTGAACATTAACGCAGTACTCGAACGAGCCGGTTTCGAAGTCACCGCGATCGACTACGATATGTTTGCCATCGGTGGCGGCGGCGTGCACTGCTCCTGCCACGAACTGCAGCGCGCATAGAAACGGGCCTGGCCACTAATTCACAAAACCAATATGCGCCAATTCATCCTCTGGGGACCGGCATTAATCTTCCTGGTAATCATCAGCGCGATATTGCTGCAGGAATTCGGCCTTGGCAGCAATTCGGCGCGCCTGAAAATCACCAATCGCACTGCCAACGAGATCACCGACATCCGCGTGTCCATCTACGCGAAGACCTGCGAGTTCGAGCGCCTGCTGCCCGGCGACAGCGTCGTGTGCGACCTCGCCATCGAAACGGATGGGAACTATACGATTACCTGGAGCGAAGCGTCCGCAGGCAACTTCCGCGAACAGGCCGGTTATGTCACCCACGGCTTCGATTTCAACTATGAACTTGATTTCCAGGGCGACGGCAAGATCGATTTCGATTTTTCCGAAGCTTTCTAACCAACCGCGACTGCGCACGCCGCCGGTAAACTCGACCCCCGAGTGACAATTGATTATTGCGCTAACGAGTATACTGCCGGCAATTCCGCTAAAATCGCGATCCATGACTGCAAGCACTGACACCAACGAGCTTAGCGAAGCCTGGAACCCCGACATTCGCTCGACGCTACCGGCCCAATACCTGCCGTTGTCGACCATGTTCCGCCCCGAGAACGTATTTACCACGATCGAAACCGCTAACGAACTCAGCGGCTTCACCGGCTTGCCCATTCAACAATTGATTTGTTTTCGCCCTGAACGCCTGGTGGTGCACGAATTGCTGATCCGCGTATCAGCCGATATCTTCGTTTCCGACGGGTCGCGCTACGAAGATCTGGGCGTCAATTTCCGCCAGGTGGTCGCCACCGTTTTACGCGACTTTATCGACCCGCAAATGGACGACATCATTGCGCGTTTCGAACAACTGCGCAGCGAGTGCGAGTCGCAGGTCGCCGCGCGCCTGGATGCCGACCTGTTTGCGCCGGTTGCAACGCCCCCTGCTTCCACGGGTGGTTTTAGCCTGGGCCGGCTGTTTGGCCGCAAGTCCGCCAAAGCGAAATCGGCTTCGGTCGAATCCCCGGAGCAGCGGCATCAGCGCATTCAGAGCGACTGGAATCAACAGGCGGCAGCGAGTAAAGACGATCTTTCGCGCTCGGTATTTTCGGCACTGGCGATCATCGGCAAGGCGTTGATCATCAAGCACAACCGCATCATCGGCGACAAGGCCCTGCTGACTTCACTGGTGACCGGACTGGTCTGTAACCAGCATGGCAGCGAAGTCATCGGTGAACTGATCGCACCGCTGATTCACGAGGCCGTGGCCCAGCATGGCTATCGTGCGCTGCCCGCGCAGCGTGAACCGGTGGTGATTAACGTCAAGGGCGCCTCGGCTTCGGGCAAGAGCACGATGCGGCCGCTACAGCAAAAACACGTCGAGAAGCTCGGGCTCAACTGGCAGGACTTCGCGCTGATCAGCCCGGACATCTGGCGCAAGTACCTGCTCGACTACGATTCGCTGGGCGATGCCTACAAGTACGCCGGCACCCTCGCCGGTGACGAAATTCCCATCATCGACCGCAAACTCGACCGTTACATCGGCCGCAAGGCGAGCAATGGCGAAATCTCGCACCTGTTGATCGACCGCTTCCGCTTCGACAGCTTCGCGCCGGGCCACGACAGCGAACGGGGCAGCAACCTGCTCACCCGTTTCGGCCACACCGTGTACCTGCTGTTCATGGTCACGCCGCCACCTGCCACCGTCGAGCGCGCCTGGCTACGCGGCCAACAGGTGGGACGCTACAAGGCGGTGGACGATCTGCTCGACCACAACGTCGAGGCCTTCAACGGCATTCCCGTGCTGCTGTTCACCTGGGCGCTGCGCAAGGACAAGATCGTGCATTACGAGTTTCTCGACAACAGCGTCGCCCATCGGCAAACGCCGAAGACCATCGCCTTCGGGCTGAACCAGGAAATGTACATCGTCGATTTCAAATGCATGCTCGACATCGTGCGTTACACGCGCATCAACATCGAAGCCGACAATCCCACCGACGTGTACCCGTCCGCCGAGATGATGGCGCCCGCGGCCAACACCGGCTTCCTGGTCGACTGCGCGCGGCGGCATTCCACGCATCAGCTTCGTCGAGCGTGCATCGGGGTTGATCTACGCCTGCATGGAATCGGGGCAGATGCAGTGGATCGATCGCGACCTGCTGCAGCGGGTAATGGATGACAACGAGGCACAGGCGGCGCTGGTGGCGATGGTGCCGAAGCTGATGCAGGAGCTCGAGCAGATTCCCCACCAGGCAGCCACGCCAGTCCCTGACGAAGTCCTGCACCACACCCTCGGCGCCATGAAATAGCGGGGACAGTATACTTTTACGCCTTTTTTAGCGCGATTTGGGGACAGTTTACTTTTACTCTCAATAGACCACAAAAAGTAAACTGTCCCCAAATCGTGCCTAAATCAGCTGAAAAGTAAACTGTCCCCTTGTGTTTTGTTAACTCCGATTTTGGCTTTTATGGCGGCGCGCCCGTCGGCGCAGCAGGTATACGATCCACACGATTGCCCCGCAAGCGCCGACGAATGCCATCACCTGGAACTCATAGTGCTTTATCTCGCCCAGCACGATTTCGACGCTGTTGCCGAAGTAAAATCCCGCCGTCGCAATCGCAATCGCCCAAATACCGGCGCCGATCACGTTCAGCAGCGTAAACAGGGAATAAGACACGCCGCTGGTGCCGAGCACAAACGGGGTTACCGTGCGTAGCCCGTAGAGAAACCGAAAGCCGAGGATCAGCAGTACCGGGTAACGCTCCATGATTCGATGCACGCGCTGCGTGCGTGCCTGCCACGCAGGTCGGCGCGCGAGGAACTCGCCGCCATGGCGTCGGCCAAGGTAAAAGTAAAGCTGATCGCCCAGCAAGCGTGCCGGCAAAGCCGCAGGCAATCACCCAACCCAGCGACAGGTAGCCCAGGTGCGCGGCAACGCCCCCCAGGATCAGAATCGTCTCACCCTCGAGAAAGGTGCCGAGCACTAATATCGGGTACCCGTAGGAATTCAACAGCGATTCAAGCATACCGGTTATCCTACAGCTTCATCCCAATTCAGCCAGCAAAACCTCGACCTCGATGCTTCCACGGCCAATGACGAGAATTCGGGGACAGTTTACTTTTCACCCGATTCAGGGACTATTTGGGGACAGTTTACTTTTAGGGCAAAAGTAAACTCAAAAGTATACTGTCCCCGACGTGGTCCCTGTAATCTCGTTCGTCTATTCACAACTTATGGCGCCGCGGGTATAAAAAAGGTAACGTCTCCATTTTATTGACGTCCAGGTTTCAAGCGAGGGCAGGCGCATGTTTGACAAAGAACGGTTTATCGAAGATTGCAGCGCTGCGGTCGCAGACGGCCAGCAGGCGGTGCGCGAAGTGGTCACCGCGGCGGTTAGCGATAGCCCGGCCGTGATGCAAGCACTGGGCGAACCTCAGCATGCGGGCATTGAAACGCTATACCGCTCGTCCGAGTTGACGATTTTGAACTTTGCCTGGGCGCCGTGCATGAGCCTGATGCCGCACGACCACCAGATGTTTGCGGTGATCGGCATTTATTCGGGTCGCGAGGACAACATCTTCTGGCGCAAAACCGAAACCAGCATCGAGGCCGCCGGGGCGAAAACGCTCGGTGTCGGCGATGTGGCCACGCTCGGCAACAGCATCATTCACTCGGTACTGAACCCGATCGGCAAGATGACCTGCGCACTGCACGTCTACGGTGGCGATTTCTTCGAACCGGACGAGCCGCGCAGCGAATGGGATCATGAAACCCTCGAACAACAGCCCTGGAACATCGACCGCGTAAGGACACTGTTCGCCGAGGCCGAAGCGCGCTTTAACGGCGCCAGCCGCTAAGCATCCGGCGAGCCGTTTACGTCAATAGCGGGGACAGTTTACTTTTCGCGCCATAACAGCGAATTAAGTATACTGTCCCCTTTGTAATGAACGAGGAATAAAAATGGCAAACGAAGGCTACCACGAGCCGATCGAAGAACTTTCCGATGAAACCCGCGACATGCATCGCGCGATCATCTCGCTGATGGAAGAACTGGAAGCGGTCGACTGGTACAACCAGCGCGTCGACGCCTGCAAGGACGAAGAGCTGAAAGCCATCCTCGCGCACAACCGCGACGAGGAAAAGGAGCACGCGGCGATGGTGCTCGAGTGGATCCGGCGCAAGGACCCGAGCTTCGACAAGGAACTCAAGGACTTCCTGTTCACCGACAAGCCATCCAGACTAACCCAGCGACTAGCAAACCTCGAGCGATGAAACCCGTGCAACAGCCGTGGTTTGCAACGCAGCGCATCCGCGATGATCTCTACTGCATTACCGAACCACTCTACACCTGGGAAAACCGTGCCAACCTGTGGCTGATCAAGGGTCGCGACGCCGACTTGCTGATCGATACCGGGCTCGGCGTATCCAGTCTGAAACTGTACCTCGCCGACTTGCTGGACAAACCACTCAAGGTGGTCGCCAGCCACGTTCATTTCGATCACAGCGGCAGTTGCCACGAGTTCGATCAGGTCTACATTCACCAGAACGAGCACGCAGCGCTGTGTAGTGGCGATCAGCGCCTGATGCTGAGCGCACCGCAATGCGACTTCGTCCCCGACAGCGACTTCGACGCAATTCCCTACGCGGGTTTCAGCGCCAGCGACTACGAGGTCAGGGCCTGCCCGCAGGCCGAGGCGCTGCAGCACGGTGATATCATCGACCTCGGCAATCGCGCCTTTGAAGTGATGCACCTGCCCGGTCATTCTTCTGGTTCGATCGGCCTGTACGACTTACATAGCCAGCAGTTTTTCTCCGGCGACGTGGTTTACGACGGCGAGTTGCTCGACAAGCTCGACGACTCCGTAGTCAGCGACTACCTCGACAGCATGGAACGATTGCTGCAATTGCAGACCGACGAAGTACGCCCCGGGCACCACCACAGCTTCGACCGCAGGCGTCTGCACGAACTGGTGCGCACTTACATCGACACGCGCAAGGCGCCAAAATGCCCGAGCGAAAGATAACCCGGCCGGCAGCACAGCCAAACATTCGATGGCGCTGAAAAACCTGATCCCGATGCTCAACGTCAGCGACATCGAGGCCAGCCTCGACTTTTATCGCGAGGCGCTCGATTTCAAGGTGGTCAGTGATCCGCAGGCCGTCAAGCAATGGCGGTGGGCGACCATACGTTCGGGCTGGACGGAATTAATGTTGACTCAAACCGAAACCGGCTGCGGTCTGATCAAGAGTGTCGATCCCCAGTCCGACACCCGGTGGCCGGCAATTTTTTATTTCTACCCGGATGACGTGGCGCGTCTTTACGCGCAGGTCATCGCCGCCGGCTACAACCCGACCCCGCTGAAAGACACCATTTACGCCATGCGCGAATTCAGCCTGCAGGATCTGGATGGTCACCTGCTTAGCTTCGGCGAAGACATTGACGAAGAACAGGCTTGAGCGACCCTGATACACAACCGGTTTTTCGCGAGGCCTCCCACGCCGACTTACCGCAGCTGGTGACGATGCTCGCCGATGACGAACTAGGCGCAACGCGTGAAGACGCGTCGCAACCACTGAACCCGGCCTACACCGCCGCGTTCGATCACATCGGTGCCGATGCCAACAATGCGTTGATCGTCGCCGAGATCAACCAGGCCATCGTTGGCATGATGCAGTTGACCTTTATCCCCTACCTGAGTCACACCGGTTCCTGGCGTTGCCTGGTCGAAGCTGTGCGCGTGGCTGCCGCTTATCGGGGCCAGGGCATCGGCGGCGAGCTGCTGCGTTTTGCAATATCCACGGCGCGCGAAAAAGATTGTCGCCTGGTGCAGTTGACCTCGGATAAACAGCGCCCGCAGGCCCTGCACTTTTATGAATCGCTGGGATTCAAGGCTACGCACGAGGGGTTTAAACTAAGGCTATGATGCCAGCGAAACCATAACCGGAGACCCGCCATGTGGCCACGAAGTGACCTGATCGACCAACTTGAAATCGAACATCCCATAGCGCAGGCGCCAATGGGGGGTGAATCCACACCGGCCATGGCGATTGCGGTGAGTAATGCCGGTGGGCTCGGCGGGCTCGGCTGCAGTTACATGAGTAACGACGAAGTCGCCGCCAGGGTCGCCGAGATCCGTGCGGGTACCTCGGGCCCGTTCAACCTCAATTTCTTTGCCCATCCGGAGCCAAAAGCTGACGCTGGTGTCTACGCGCAAACCCGCGAGAAAGTCGAACCCTTTTACCGGGAACTGGGCATCAGCAAAATACCCGAGCAGCTCGAGGCCCCCTGCCGCAGCTTCGACGCAGCGCGGCTCGAAGTGCTGCTCGACCTGCGCCCGCGGGTAATCAGCTTTCACTTCGGTTTGCCGCGCATCGAGATGGTACGCGCCCTGCAGGACGTCGGTTGCCAGGTGTGGTGTTCGGCGACCACGGTCAGCGAGGCGCGACTGCTCAACGATGCGCGTATCGACGTGATTATTGCCCAGGGCTGGGAAGCCGGGGGTCATCGCGGCACCTTCGAAGTGTCTTACGAAGATTTCGGTGTCGGTGGTCATGGCACTTGATCCCGCAGATCGCCGATGCAGTGGATGTACCGGTGGTCGCCGCCGGCGGCATCAGCGACGGCCGCGGAATCGCGGCGGCGATGATCCTCGGCGCCAGCGCAGTGCAACTGGGCAGTGCTTTTCTATCCTGTCCGGAAGCCAACATAAGCGATGATTATCGAGTCGCACTGGCGGCAACCAGTGACGATGCCACGCGCCTGACGCGCGCTTTCTCAGGGCGCCCGGCGCGCGCCATGAACAACCGCTACATCGAGGCAATGGCACAGACGCGGGCAACCCTGCCCGCTTATCCGACCATGTACAGCTTCAGCGATCCGCTGCGCTCGGCGAGCGCAGAACGCAGGCAGCGGGACTTCGAGTTTTACCTGTGGGGCCAGGCTGCCGCGCTCAATCGCCAACTGTCCACCACCGAACTGGTGGAGTTGCTGGTCAGAGAAGCACAAAGCGCGCTGAGTTCGGCCGCCGATGAATAAATCCAATCCCTTGCGCCAGGTCAACTGCGGCCTGATTTCCGCTTGCCACATGCATCGTGGATCGATATACCGATCACAGCCCGAAAGCGAAACATTCGACCATGAGCGTTGCCGACCAGACAGGGGTTCCAAGGGATAGTGAAGGATACCTGATCAATCCCGAAGACTGGACCAAAGCGATAGCTGCAAAACTCGCCGCCGAGGAAGGCATTGAACTCGATGCCGATTATTGGCTCGCCCTCGATTTCATGCGTGCCTATTACGATGAACACCACATCGCACCCGACGTTCGCCATCTGATCGCTTACCTCGCGCGTGAGTTCGATTGCACTAAAAAGACAGCCAAAGCACGGGTATTCCTGCTTTTTCCTTATGGTTATGTGAAGCAGGCATGTAAAATCGCCGGTATGATGCGCCCTCGTGCCTGGAGTACCGGATAAGCCATGCTGTGTAACAGAGTTTCCTGCAGTCACCCCGATCGGGGCTTGCGTTGATGCGCCGACCATCCCTGGCATTCATTGCCGTGGCCGTGCTGGCCGGTTCAGCAGCTGCCGAAAGCGCCGAGGAGGTGGTTTCCTTTCAGTGCGCATTGGCCATCGATGCGGTACTCGCCGAGCTCGATACGAATTCCACGAACGTCGTGATTCAAGATGCGCTCAGCACGATCGACGACACTAATGGCCAACTGGTGTGCATTCCGATCAGCGCTGACGAGATCCAGGTACGCATGCAGTCGACGGACATGGGCTACAGCGATAACCGCCTGGTGTTCTCGCTCGACGCAAAAACCTACGTGGTAAAGAAAACCTTCTATGGGCGTTAGCCTGAAAATTCCGGGGGATAATTCGGGGGACACGTATTTCGGGGGACAGTATACTTTTATCAGCGAGGATTCTACCCAATGGGTAGAGCCTCAATGATAAAAGTATACTGTCCCCCGAAATATCCCGATGATATAGGTATACTGTCCCCCGAATTTTCCAATTACAGACCCGGGCGGACAATCGCATGACTAAAGGCTTGATCATCGTCGATGTACAAAACGACTACTTCACTGGCGGCGCCATGGAACTGGTCGACATGGATGCGGCGGCAGCGCAGTGCGGCAAGTTGCTCGCATCTTTTCGCGAGGCGCAACTGCCGGTATTTCACATCCAGCACCTGTCCACCCGCCCTGGCGCCAGTTTCTTCGTCCCCGATACAGCAGGAGCCGACATGCACGCAAGCCTGCAACCCCGGACCGGTGAGGCGCATATCATCAAACATTTTCCCAGCGCGTTCCGCGATACCGACCTGCAGCAACAGTTACAGGCAGCGGGCGTCGACGAGCTGGTGGTCTGTGGCGCGATGAGCCACATGTGCATCGACACCACGGTGCGCGCCGCCTTCGATCTCGGCTATCAATGTACGCTGGCTGCAGACGCCTGCGCCACGCGCGACCTCGAATTCGACGGTCGCCGGATTGCCGCCGCCGACGTGCAGGCAGCCTTCATGGCCGCGCTCGCCATGCCCTTTGCGCGGGTATGCGCCAGCGATGATGCTCTCGCCCCAGACAGCTGATCAGTGCCGGGCCTCGCGCACGCAAAACACCTCAGATGACCAGGCCAACGCTCGCTATTTTTGCCATTTCGCATTACTGCGAAAAGGCGCGTTGGGCACTCGACTACCTCGGTGTCGACTACCAGCTCAAGTACCTCGCCCCGGGCCCGCACATCAAGTTTGCGCGCGCGCAAGGGGTTGCCGATACCTCGCTGCCGATTCTCGTCGACGGCAAATTTGCATTGCAGGGATCGGCACAGATCATCGACTGGGCGCAGCTACAAGGCAGCGACAGCGAACGCAACCTGATCGCCGAAGACGATCAGGTCTGTCGCGAAATCGAGCAACGCCTGGACAAGGTATGCGGTGTCCACGTGCGGCGCTACTACTATGCCGACGCGCTGGTCACACAGCCGGAAACGGTGAAGCCGATGTTCGCCCGCTACCTGCCCTGGCATCAGCGCCTGGTGCTGCATTTCGCCTGGAAGGAAATCTGCCGGCGCATGATTCGCGGCATGGACCTGGGTGCCGAGCAAGGTCTCGAATCGCGCAAGATCGTCGAGGCTGAGCTCGACTGGCTCGACGGCTTGCTGGCCGACGGCCGGCAATACCTGCTGGGCGATCACTTTTCGCGCGCCGACCTCAGCGCGGCCGCCCTGCTATCGCCACTGGCGATGCCCGCCGAGCACCCCACTTATCACCAGCTGCAGGTGCCTGCGGCCACGGCCGAGGACTTGCTTACCTGGAAGCAACGTCCGAGCATACAGTGGGTCAGCGAAATGTATCGGCGCCATCGTTAATCCTCCTGGGCCAAGGCTTCGGGGCAATAACCTTACGTTTGCTGTTTTGATGCATTGGCAAGAGTCTTCTATGATGCTGTTTTTCGCAGAGAACACTACCATGCTCGAAGTTAACCAGCCCGCCCCCGACTTTAGCGCCGTCAACCAGGATGGCGACACCATCACCTTGCAGCAGTTCCACGGCAAGCAGAATGTCGTGCTCTACTTTTACCCGAAGGATGACACCCCGGGGTGCACGGTCGAGGCCAACGAATTTACCGCGTTAATCGACGACTTTGCCGCATCCGATACCGTGGTGCTTGGAGTGAGCAAGGATAACTGCGCAAAGCACCAGAAGTTCATCAGCAAATACGGGCTCAAGGTCGAGCTGCTTGCCGATACCGAGGGCGAGTTGTGCGAGTTGTACGGAGTCTGGGGCGAGCGCAAGTTCATGGGCAAGACCTACATGGGCATCGGTCGTTCGACTTTCGTCATCGACAAGCAGGGCAAGCTGGTCGAAGTCGATTACAAGGTTAAAGCCAAGGGCCACGCCCAGGCCATCCTCGAAATCGTGCAGAACCTGGAATAACGTCGTACCGATACGTCGGACCGCCCGACGCGCCGGACCGGCGCCGGCAGGAACCTTATACCAACGCCACTATCCAAAGATTCCCGCCTACGCGGGAATGACGGAGATGGGAGATGACAGGCATGCGGGGCGTGAGACAACGGAAATAAAGCCGCTGGCGGTAAATTCGTCACTTGTAGAATCGCGCTACAACCGTATAATCGCGCGCCTTAGTCCGCCCTGCATATTCCTATGACTACCCAAAGAGAAAATCTGCGCAATATCGCCATCATCGCGCACGTCGACCATGGCAAGACCACGCTGGTCGATCAGCTGCTGCGCCAGTCCGGCACGCTCGACGCGCGCGCCGAAGTGAGCGAGCGCATGATGGATTCCAACGACCTCGAGAAAGAGCGCGGCATCACCATCCTGTCGAAGAACACCGCGATCAACTGGTTCCACCCCGGCCACGACCACGATTACCGCATCAACATCGTCGATACGCCGGGACACGCCGATTTCGGCGGCGAAGTCGAACGCATACTGTCGATGGTCGACTCGGTGCTGTTGCTGGTCGACGCGGTCGAAGGGCCGATGCCGCAAACCCGCTTCGTCACGCAGAAAGCCTTCGCCATGGGATTCACGCCGATCGTCGTGATCAACAAGATCGATCGCGACGGCGCGCGTCCGGACTGGGTTATCGACCAGGTATTCGACCTGTTCGACCAGCTCGGCGCCACCGATGCGCAACTCGACTTTCCGGTGATATATGCCTCGGCGCTCGACGGTTACGCGAGCCTCAATGATCAGGACCGCGAAGGCAACATGCAACCGTTGTTCGAAGCCGTAATCGAGCATGTCGCGCCACCTGCGGTGGAACTCGACGGGCCGTTTCAGTTACAGGTATCGAGCCTCGACTACGACAGCTACAAGGGTGTGCTCGGTATTGGCCGTATCAGCCGTGGCCGCATTGCGCGCAACTCGCCGATCAAGATCATCGGTGCCAACGGTAAAATTCGCGACGGACGCATGATGCAGTTGTTCGGCTTTAACGGCCTGCAGCGCGTCGAAACCGAAACCGCCGAGGCCGGTGACATCATCGTATTTTCCGGCATCGACGAACTGTTCATCTCGGATACCCTCTGCGATCGCAACCAGGTCGAAGCGTTACCGCCGCTCAGCGTCGACGAACCCACGGTAAGCATGACCTTCAGCATCAACAGCTCGCCGTTCTCCGGTAAGGATGGAAAGTACCTGACCTCGAGACAAATCGACGAGCGTCTGCGTCGCGAATGCCTGCACAATGTTGCGCTGCGCGTCGAACAGCTGGGTGATTCGGACAAGTTCCGCGTCAGCGGTCGTGGTGAACTGCACCTTGGCATTCTGATCGAAAACATGCGCCGTGAAGGATTCGAGCTGTCTGTGTCTCGGCCCCAGGTCATCATTCGTGAAATCGATGGTGTCGATTGCGAGCCTTACGAGCAGCTCACGGTCGACATCGAAGAACAATTCCAGGGCGCGATCATGGAAGCGCTGGGCACACGCAAGGCCGATCTCAAGGATATCGTCCCCGATGGACGTGGTCGGGTACGCCTCGACTACATCGTGCCATCGCGCGGGCTGATCGGCTTTCAGTCTGAATTCATGACCCTGAGTTCCGGTTCAGGCCTGATTTACCACGTCTTCGACCACTATGGTCCCAAAGTCGAAGGTACCATCGGCCAGCGCCAGAACGGCGTGCTGATTGCTACCGCAACCGGCAAAGCGCTGGCCTATGCACTTTTCAACCTGCAGGAGCGCGGACGCCTGATGATCGGCCACGCCGAACCGGTTTACGAAGGCATGGTAGTCGGCATTCACAGCCGCGCCAACGATCTCGTGGTCAATCCGCTGAAAGCCAAACAACTCAACAATATCCGCGCTGCCGGCACCGACGAAAATCTGATTCTGACGAAGCCGATAAGAATGACACTGGAACAGGCGCTGGAATTCATCGATGACGACGAACTGGTGGAAGTCACACCAAAGAGCATACGCATTCGCAAGAAATTACTGCTGGAAAACGAGCGCAAGCGCGCCTCGCGCAGCAGCGCCGCCTGAAAAACTCCAACTCCCGGTCATTCCTGCGCAAGCAGGAATCTTACAATCATGCCGCCGTTACATGATTCCTGCTTGCGCCGGTCCGAAGCATCGGAGAAAGACCGGAAAAAAGGTATACTGTCCCCGGTTTTTTTGCAGCAGTGTGTAGACGAATCCGATGAAACTCAATTATTTTGCCTTTGGTTCCAACCTGGCGAGTGCGCGTTTGTTGCAACGCATTCCTGCAGCCACGCTGCACTGCGTCGCCATCCTCAGTCGAGCATCAGTTGTGCTGGCGCAAGAACGATCGCGGTCAGTCCAGGCAAGTGTGACATCGACTATACCGGCGACCCCGAGCACCGGGTTCACGGCGTGGTTTACCAGATGACCGAGGCCGAAAAACTGCGAACTGGACGTCTACGAAACCACCGGCTTCGGATACGCCCACAAGACGGTCGAGGTCGTCACCCTGCAAGGTGACATCCCTCGAGACCTTTACCTACTACGCGCTCGACATCGACCATACCCAGCAGCCGTTTCACTGGTACAAGGAGCACGTGTTGCGCGGGGCGCTGGAGCACGATTTTCCGCTACACTATGTAGACCAGATTCGCGCCACGCCGTCGATCGACGATCACGACCTGGAACGCCATCATCGAGAACTTTCCATTTATCGGGACAAACAATGAAAAACGTACTGGTGTTACAACACATCGCGATCGAAGATCCGGGTTACCTCAAGGATTTGATGGAAGCCGATGGCTGGAACCTGGTGCAGATTCAACTCGACGAAGGCGAATCGATTCCCTCCGACCTGTCTGGCTACGACGCCATGTTGTGTATGGGTGGGCCGATGGATACCTGGATGGAAACCGAGTATCCGTGGCTGATCGAGGAAAAACGGCGCATTCGTGAATGGGTGGTGGTCATGGGCAAGCCGTTCCTCGGCTTTTGCCTCGGCTGCCAGTTACTCGGCGAAGTCATCGGCGGTGAAGTGGTCAAGTCCGAGCCAGCCGAGATCGGCGTGCTCGATATCACCATGACGACCGCGGCCAAAGACGATCCGCTGTTTGCCGATTATCCGGCCACGATCAAGGCGGTGCAATGGCACTCATGGGAAGTTAGCGGCCTGGACTCAAATGCCGATGTGACGCTGCTGGGTTCGTCGGATAACACGCGCTACCAGATCTTCAAATACCGAAACAATGCCTACGCGATGCAATTTCACGTCGAGGTGCGCAGCGATACGGTGATGCAATGGGGTTGTGTGCCGGAATACAAGGCCGCCCTCGAAAGCAGCCTCGGCGACGATGCACTGGCGGGCTTCGATAAGGCGGCGCGCAAGCACATGCCCGAGATGAACCGCCTGGCGGAACAGCTCTACACCAATTTCAAACAGTTGTTGCCAGCTTAAAAAACGGGTAAAAACCGGGGACAGTTTACTTTTAGCCCGAAATCACTAACCAAAGGGGACTGTCCACTTCCGTGTAGCGTTTTTCGGGCTAAAAGTAAACTGTCCCCGGTTTTTACCCGGTTATTATCTGAGCCGTGGAGTAAAACTCAGCACCTGCACCTGACCCGGCAGGGTCGGGTTGAACAGGCGATTGTGCCAGTAGGTTGCCTGGAAAAAATCATCGTCGGTGGATAGCGCCTCGACATCGAAATCAAAGGCATAGTCGATGCCTTTCTCGCCAATTTTCAGGTGGCATTGACCCGCTTGCAGCAATACTTCGGCGAGCGTTGAGTCGAGACCGAACAGGGCCGTCAGCCGGTTTTCGAATTGATCCGTTTCGTGGTAGTGCAGTTCCGCCAGGATGCGCAAACCATTCTTCTGCCATTCGTTCGTATCCGGCGTCTTGCGCACGATGTGGCGAAACTCGTCGGTGCGCGTCGCCGGATCCTTGCGCACGATGAGAAAGCTCATACGGCTTTGCTCATCACCACCGGAAACCGAGTAGACACCGGCACTCATGCCCTCGCTTGGGCGTCCGTCCGACTCGCGCATACTCTGCTTGCGCAAGCGGCACTGCCAGGCGATAAAACGCTGATACTGTTCGCTGGATTCCATATCTAATATATCGGGGGACAGTTTACTTTTAAAAAAAGGGGACAGTTTACTTTCTTACCGGGAAAGTATCCTGATCCTGAATTGGCTCGAAAGTAAACTGTCCCCGGTTGGTTAGAACAGGCCTTCGACCTGGCCCTGGTCGTTGAGGCGGATGTTGTCCGCCGACGGTACGCGCGGCAGGCCCGGCATGGTCATGATGTCGCCACAGACTGCGACGATAAATTCTGCACCCGCCGACAGGCGAACCTCACGGATACCCACTTCATGGCCACTCGGCGCACCCATCAATGTGGGGTCAGTGGAGAAGCTGTACTGGGTTTTCGCCATGCACACCGGGAAATGGCCATAGCCATCGGCTTCGAACTTGGCGAACTGGTCACGCACTTTCTTGTCGGCAGTGATATCTTCGGCACCGTAAATCGTACGCGCAATGTGGCGCGCTTTTTCCCACAACGGCATGTCGTCGGCGTAAATTGGCTCAAACTTCGACACACCTGAATCGGCGACCTCGGCAACGTGGCGCGCCAGATCTTCGGTGCCCTTGCCACCCTCGGCCCAATGATTGGCATCGAAGGCTTTCACGTCTCGCGCGGCGCAAAATTCACGAATTGCGCTCAGTTCGTCTGCGGTATCGGCAGAAAAACAGTTGATCGCGACGGTGACCGGAACGCCGAATTTCTTCAGGTTATCGATATGACGGCCAAGGTTGTCGCAACCTTTTTTGATCGCTTCGACGTTCTCCGACGCAAGTTGGTCCTTAGCGACGCCGCCGTGCATCTTGAGCGCACGGGCGGTCGCCACCAACACAACGGCAGCAGGTTTCAGGCCTGCTTTGCGGCATTTGATATCGAAAAATTTCTCGGCACCGAGATCCGCACCAAAACCGGCTTCGGTGACCACATAGTCGGCCAGCTTGAGCGAGGTGCTGGTAGCCATCACTGAGTTACAACCGTGCGCGATGTTGGCGAAGGGGCCACCATGGATGAAGGCCGGGTTGTTTTCCAGGGTTTGCACCAGGTTCGGCATAAAAGCGTCCTTGAGAAGAACCGTCATCGCACCGGGTGCATTGACATCGCGTGCGTGCACTGGCTTCTGGTCACGAGTGTAGCCGACCACGATGTTACCAATACGGCGAGCGAGATCGTCCAGATCGGTGGCAAGACAGAAAATCGCCATGATTTCCGAGGCGACGGTTATGTCAAAACCACTTTCGCGAGGCGTGCCATTACCCGGACCACCGAGGCCGATGGTGATGTCGCGCAGGGTACGATCATTCATGTCCATGACGCGCTTCCAGGTAATGCGACGTGCATCCAGTCCTGACTTGTTTTCCCACTGGACATGGTTGTCGATCAGCGCCGACAACAGGTTGTGCGCGGCACCGATGGCATGGAAGTCGCCAGTGAAGTGAAGGTTGATATCTTCCATCGGCACGACCTGGGCGTAACCGCCACCTGCAGCACCACCCTTCATACCGAAACAGGGACCGAGGCTGGGCTCGCGCAATGCGACAATCGATTTCTTGCCAATCCGACACAGACCGTCGTGCAAGCCAACTGAAGTGGTGGTTTTACCCTCACCGGCCGGGGTTGGTGAAATCGCGGTCACCAGGATCAATTTTCCGTCCGGCTTGTCCTTCAGGGAATTGATGTATTCGGTAGTCAGCTTGGCCTTGTCGTGGCCGAAAGGCTTGAATGACTCCGGCGCAATACCGAGATTCTGCGCTACTTCGGTAATTGGTATGGTGGTTGCTTCGCGAGCAATTTCGATATCACTTTTAGCCATTTCTGTCTCCAAATCGTGTAAATCTAACGAGTAGCAGCACTGTCGTACACCTGCTCTGAGCCGTGCCGCTCCCCGCAGGAAGGGACGCTGTCAAGACGCCGTATCATATTGACTGACGCAATGCGAAAGTATCGCGAAAGCGACACAAACACGTTGCTCAGCCGTTAGCCGTTGCGCATCAGCGCCTTGCGCATCGGCGCATACAGGAATTCGCTCAATCCGGCGATAGTGATCAGGGCGATGCCGGTCAATTCACGCACACCGAGCGGTTCGTTTGCCCAGATTGCAGCCGTCACCGCGCCCACGCTGATCTCGCTCATCATCAACAGGCCGACGACACCCGGGTTCAAATGTGGCGCCCCCCAGAATGCGGCATAAGCGCCGGGTATGACGATGATGGCAATCGGAATACTCCAGGGTAGTACGTCGACTATCGACTGCCAGGTCGGTACCCCGATATCACCGGCCATCGGTGAGACGGCCATTATGAATGCGGCCACCACACCGTAGAAAAAGTAAACCGAGCAAATCTCCATGCTGCGACTGCCGTCGTCCTTGCGCAGCAAAACCGCGGCCACCGCCCAGCCCATCGCGCCGATCAACGCCATCCAGTCGCCGATGTTCTTCGGCCACGGAAAACCGAGGTCGACGCCGAACATGACCAGCAGGCCGGCGACACCAAATACGATGGCGATTACGCGCGCGGGTGTGATCGATTCGCCGAGCAACAGCCGCGCCAGCAACAGCGACCACATCGGGGTGGTGTAGTAAAGCACCAGCCCGCGCACGACCTCGGTGTACAGCATCGCGTTGGAATAAAAGGCAAGCGAGGCACCGGTGGCAATACCGATCGCATGTAACTGCCAACCACAGAATATGAATCGCCGCCAGTGGCGTAGAATCCACGGCAGGAAGAGCAACAACGGGATGCCATAGAACAGCACAGTCGCCCAGGCGGCGGTGACCCCGGCGCGATCCATGCCGCGCAACGGAATCCAGAACAGGCCCCAGGCAACGCCGCTGTAGGCGCAGGCCAGGCTGGCCCGCGTCGTCAGGCTCAAGCCGCTAAGAATAGTCACGCGCCCTGGCATGCGAACATTGCCTGCAGGACAACCACCCGGCAGGCAATGTGAGCATTCGCAATTTCAGCAACAGGTGTTGCGATAGCGGAACTAACAATCCAGGGTATGGTTACGCTCCCAACTGCTCAGGTGCTTGCTGTAACTATCCCATTCCTGCATTTTCAGCTTGACGAATGCGTCGACCAGCTCATCACCCAGACCCGCGCGAATGACCTTGTTCTTGTCCAGCTGGCGCAAGGCATCGAGCATGTTTTCGGGCAACTTCTTGGCCGTTTTCACCTTGTGGCCTTCCTCGTACATGTTGAGATGAATCGGATCGCCGGGATCACGTTTGTTCTCGATACCGTCAAGCACCGCGGCCAGAACGCCGGCCTGCATCAGGTAGGGGTTTGCCGCGCCATCCATCAGTCGCAGTTCGAAGCGGCCATCATCCGGTATACGAACCATGTGAGTGCGATTGTTGCCGCCGTAGGTGACTGCGTTGGGCGACCAGGTCGCACCGGACACGGTACGCGGCGCACTGATACGCTTGAACGAGTTAACCGTCGGATTGAAGATCGCCGTCAAATCGTCGGCGCTGTGCATAATGCCGCCAAGCGCCTTGTAGGCGAGCGGCGACAAGCCCAGGCCACGCGGATCTTTGCGATCGGTCGCAAACAGGTTTTTCTTGCCCGTCTTATCCCACAACGAGACGTGCGCGTGGCATCCATTGCCGGTCAAGTGGGTGAAGGGTTTGGGCATGAAGGTCGCGCGCAGGCCGTTTTCTTCGGCGATGGTTTTGGTCATGTATTTGAAAAACACATGACGATCAGCGGTTTTCAGGGCGTCGTCGTAATCCCAGTTCATTTCGAACTGGCCATTGGCATCCTCGTGATCGTTCTGATAAGGATTCCAGCCCATCTCGATCATCGAGTCACAAATCTTGCCAATCACCGGGTACTGACGCATCAACGCCAACTGGTCGTAACAGGGTTTGGATTGCGTATCCGCTGCGTCGGCAATATCGCTGCCATCGGCATTGATCAGGTGAAACTCGCACTCGACACCGGTCTTCATGCGATAGCCTTTCTTCATCGCTTTCGCCAGCTGGCGCTTCAATGCGACCCGCGGAGACGCTTCGACTTCCTTGCCATCCATCCACAGGTCGGCGGCAACCCAGCCGATTTCCGGCTTCCAGGGTAATTGAATCAAGCTGTCGGGATCGGGCACGCCAAACAGATCCGGGTGTGCCGGTGTCATATCAAGCCACGCGGCGAAACCGGCAAATCCGGCACCGTCTTTCTGCATGCCCTTGATGGCGCGCGCCGGCACCAGCTTGGCGCGCAACGAGCCAAACAGGTCGACCCAGCTCACCAGGAAATATTTGATTTTTTTGGCTTTCGCGATTGCTTCGAGATCTTTGGCCATGGAACTACTTCCCCCTGATTTAGTTTGTTGTTAGTGCGCAGCGGACGGTAAATGACATCAACCATCCGCGCCTGTATTTCGATTCAGCTACCCCGCCAGAACCGTTCCAACAGGCATGCCGTGCAGCTTACTAAAAATTCTGTCCCGGAATCCAGTCGGTTCCGGCCAGCGGAATTTTGGCCATGGCAGCGGCTTCGATGGTCAAGGCTACCATATCTTCCGGCTCAAGGTTATGCACATGACTCTTGCCGCAGGCACGCGCCAGGGTCTGAATCTCGAGCGTCATGCAATTCAGGTAATTGGCGATGCGCCGACCACCCAGCACCGGATCGAGATGACTGGACAGCTCGGGATCCTGGGTCGAAATACCGGCCGGGTCGCGCCCGTCCTGGTAGTCGTCATAGAAACCGGCAGCGCTACCCAGCTTTCGATATTCTTCATCGTATACAGGGTCATTGTCACCGAGGGCGATCAACGCCGCGGTACCGATGGCAACGGCATCCGCGCCCATCGCCAGCGCCTTGGCCGCGTCTGCACCGTTGCGAATTCCGCCGGAGACGATGAGCTGTACCTTGCGATGCATGTCCATTTCCTGCAGTGCCTCAACCGCCAGGCGCACCGCCGGCAGGGTCGGAATACCGACGTGCTCGATAAACACGTCCTGGGTTGCCGCGGTGCCGCCCTGCATACCGTCGACGACGACTACATCGGCGCCGGCTTTCACCGCCAGGGTGACGTCGAAAAACGTTCGCGTGGCGCCAACTTTGACGTAAATCGGTTTTTCCCAGTCGGTGATTTCACGCAACTCGGCAATCTTGATTTCCAGGTCGTCGGGGCCGGTCCAGTCGGGATGCCGGCAGGAACTGCGCTGGTCGATGCCCTTCGGCAAGTTGCGCATCTCGGCAACCCGATCGCTGATCTTTTGCCCCAGCAGCATTCCGCCGCCACCGGGTTTGGCGCCCTGCCCGACGACTATCTCGATGGCGTCGGCGCGGCGCAAGTCATCCGGGTTCATGCCGTAACGCGACGGCAGGTACTGGTACACCAGCTTGGTCGAATGCCCGCGTTCCTCGGGCGTCATGCCACCGTCACCGGTGGTGGTGCTGGTGCCCATCTTGCTCGCGCCGCGGCCCAGCGATTCCTTGGCCTGCGCCGACAATGCGCCGAAACTCATGCCGGCGATGGTCACCGGTGTGGCGATTTCGATGGGTTTCTTGGCAAAGCGGGTGCCGAGTACGACGTTGGTATCACAGCGCTCACGATAGCCTTCCAGCGGGTAGCGCGACATGCTCGCACCGAGGAACAGCAAGTCGTCAAAGCTCGGCACGTGGCGCTTGGCGCCGAAGCCACGAATGTCGTAAATGCCCTCGCGCGCGGCGCGCTGGATTTCGGCGATGACGTGGCGCGGAAAGGTGGCCGATTCACGCAGCCGAGATTTATAGTCGTCGTTATCTCATCTAGTATTCACCGGCGTGGTCAATGTTGAAGTTGTAAAGCTTGCGCGCGGAACCGAAACGGCGGAACTTCGATGTGTCGACGTCAGCCATGCCGGCCACGGCGAGCAACTCTTTGAGTTCGTCGAGATGTTCCTGTTTCATCGGCTTTTCGATGCAATCGGCGCCCAGCGACTGCACTTCGCCACCGACGTAGATGCGCGCCTCGTAGAGCGAATCGCCGAGCGCGTCACCCGCATTGCCGCAGATCACCAGGCGGCCGCTTTGCGCCATGAAAGCCGACATGTTGCCGACCGATCCGCCCACCACGATATCGACACCTTTCATCGAAATCCCGCAGCGCGCCGCGGTATCGCCCTCGATCACGATCATCCCGCCGTGCGCGGTCGCCGCACAGTATTGCGAGGCATTGCCCTTGACGCGCACCGTGCCCGGACATCATGTTCTCGGCACAACCCGAACCCGCATTGCCGTGCACGGTGACGTTGGCGTGTTGATTCATCCCCGCGCAGTAGTAACCGACATGACCTTCGATATCGATCTGACCGGGGTACATCGCACCCACCGCCACCGAGTGCTTGCCGTTCGGATGGGTCACACGAATCTCGGCATTGTCTGCCGACTCCATGTGCAGCGCCTGGTTCAACTCGCGCACGTTGGCGTCTTTCAAATCATATGTCTGCATGACCTACTCCCGGTGCCAGCTGTAAATTTTGGCGGGCGTCGGTTCCCAGATGCGCGCATTGTCGACGCCGGGCAAAGTCGCGATGGCGCGAAACTCGGAAGACATCGCGGCCCAGTCGTCGGTTTCCGCCATCACCGCCGGCTTGCAGCCGATGGGATCGGTCAACACTGCGAATCCGTCCTTGGTGCCGATCGCAAAGGTGTAAAAGCCGTCGAGATCCTTCAACGCGTGCTGCAGCGCCTGGTCGAGATTGTCGCCTTCCTGCAGACGCCAGGCGAGATAGCCGGCCGCAACTTCGCTGTCGTTGTCGGTCTGGAAGCTGATACCCCGACGGCGCAGCTTTTCCCGCAGGCGATTGTGATTCGACAACGAGCCGTTGTGCACCAGGCACAGGTCGAGGCCGGTCGAAAATGGATGCGAGTGCTCGGTGGTAACCGCCGACTCGGTCGCCATGCGCGTGTGTCCGAGCGCGTGCGTGCCGCTGTAACTGGCCAGGTCGAAATTCTTGATGAACTCGTTCGGCGACCCCTTGCCCTTGAAGATTTCAATGATTTCACCGGCGCTGTTGATGCGCAGCTCGGGATGATGGTCGAGCAACCAACGCTGCACGTCTGCCGGGCTGGCATCGATTTTCAACACGGCCTGGTCACGGTGCACGGCAACTGCCGCATCCTTGCCAAACGCCTGTTGTAATTCCTGGGTCAGCTTGTCCCAGGCGAAATCGGGATCTTCGGCCAGTACGGTCACCTTGGCATCGCCGCTCGGGACAGCATCGTGATAAATGGCGGCGCCTGCGCTATCAGGCCCACGGTCGGTCATTTCGGCGAGCATCAACGACAGGTATTTGCCGAGATCCTTCTCCATTTCCGGGTTTTTGATAAACAGTCCGACGATTCCACACATGGCACCCTCCGGGCACTTTCAAGTCAGGCTGGAAGGCTACATAAGCAAGTCAAATCTGTCAACTGAAATGAAATATTGTTTCCTGCAGGGAAACATCTTAATTGCTTTTTGCGTCGGAAACGATGATCGACAGGTAGCGACAGGGCAGTTTTTGTATTTCGTCCGGGCCGTGCGATGCACTCGGCGTCGAAGAAAAGCGAGTCACCCGGTTCCAGCGTGTAGATTTTGTTGGCATGACGGTAGGTAACCCGACCTTCGAGCATATAAATCAGTTCGGTACCGGCGTGTTGAAACACAGGAAACACTTCGGACTGATCATCGATCGTAATCAGGTAGGGCTCGATGTTGTAGGGCTTGCCAATCGTATGTCCGAGCAACTGGTACTGGTGTCCGGCGCCGGAACCGCGGCGCTCGATCGGCAGGCCCTCGCCGGCGCTGGATAAAAGTCACGTCGCGCTGCTCTTCGTAGCCGCGAAAGAACGACGTCACCGGAACCTGCAACGCATTCGCCAGCGAAGTCAGCGTCGCCAGGGACGGCGAGGTCTGCCCGTTTTCGATCTTCGACAACATCCCGGTCGACAACTGCGCCTGCTTGGCCAGTGCCGCCACCGTCAGGTTCAGTCGCTTGCGCGAACTGCGTACCTGCTTGCCGATCGCAAGTTCCAGTGCCTCGACACTGTGCTGTTCGCGCTGTTCTGATTTAGGATTTGCTTTGTTCGATTCCGCCATCGATGTGTTTGCCCACGAAAATTCAGCGCCTATCAAACCGCAGCACGACACCGATTGCAACCTGGACCCTGAAAGACATGTTTTCTGCAGTCGTCCCGACTCCCTCGGGGGATGAAGGTTGGCGGGCGAACGGTCGTATCGGGCGGTCCGACCTGCCGTAACGACCTGGTTGCGGCGACCGGACGATTTTCACAGTTGCCTTGCACGGCGATCTTCACTAGGCTTGGCGCATAATCAGTGCCAGCAGGCATAGAAACTATCGTCAAACATCAATCTGGAGTGAGCAATGACTAAACGCGTCGCAGTGATAGGTGCGGGTCCCAGCGGACTTGCGCAATTGAGAGCTTTTCAATCGGCCAAAGACAAAGGTGCCGATATCCCGGACATCGTCTGCTTTGAAAAACAATCCGACTGGGGCGGCCTGTGGAACTACAGCTGGCGCACCGGGCTCGACGAACACGGCGAGCCGGTTCACGGCAGCATGTATCGCTACCTCTGGTCCAACGGACCCAAGGAAGGGCTCGAATTCGCCGACTATTCATTCGAAGAGCATTTCGGCCGCCCGATTGCCTCCTATCCGCCACGCGCCGTGTTGTTTGACTACATCGAGGGACGCGTCAAGAAAGCCGGCGTGCGTCAATGGATTCGCTTCAACTCGTCGGTGCGCCACGTGAGCTACGACGAGCATGAAGGCATGTTCCACGTCACCGTGCAGGATCACGAAAAAGACGTCGAGTACACCGAAGAATTCGACCACGTGATCGTTGCCAGCGGCCACTTCTCGACCCCCAACGTGCCCGAGTTTCCGGGTTTCGACGCCTTCAAGGGCCGCGTGCTGCACGCCCACGATTTTCGCGACGCGATGGAATTCAACGACAAGGATATGCTCATCATCGGCACTTCTTACTCCGCCGAAGACATCGGTTCGCAATGCTGGAAGTACGGCTGCAAGTCGGTCACGGTATCGCATCGCACCGCGCCGATGGGCTACAAGTGGCCCGAGAACTGGAAGGAAGTGCCCTTGCTGCAAAAGGTCGAAGGCAATACCGCGACTTTTAACGATGGCAGCACCAAGGACGTCGATGCCATCATCCTGTGCACCGGCTACCTGCACCACTTCCCGTTCATGGCTGAAAACCTGAAGCTCAAGACCAACAACCGCCTCTACCCGGTGAACCTATACAACGGCGTGGTCTGGGAACACAACCCAAAGCTGATCTACCTCGGCATGCAGGATCAGTGGTACACCTTCAACATGTTCGACGCCCAGGCCTGGTACGCGCGCGACGTCATCATGGGTCGCCTCGACCTGCCGTCGCAGGCCGAAATGCACGCCGACATCGATAAGTGGCGTGAAGCCGAAGACAACATTCCGGACGACTACGGCGCGATCGAGTTCCAGGGCAAGTACACCATGGACCTGATGGCGCTGACCGACTACCCCGAGTTCGACTGTGCCGGCGCCAACGAGGCTTTCTTCCAGTGGAAGAAGCACAAGAAGGAAAACATCATGACCTTCCGCGACAACGGCCACAACTCGGCGCTGACCGGCACCAGGGCGCCTGCGCATCACACGCCCTGGCGTGACGCGCTCGACGATTCGCTGGAAGCCTATTTGCAAACCGAGGCATGAACGCTATTTGAACGACTCTTCTTCGGGGTAGTCACTTTGAGGCGAGTCCGACCGGGCTCGCCTTTTTTTTGCGACGCCCGGTTTATTCGGGTGTGCCGCGCTGCAGGATGAGGCGCCGTCCATCTTCGGTATTCAAAATCAGGATGCCACCCTCGATGCGGGCGCGGAAACCAAACTGTTCACTGTGACTGCGCAGCAGCCCACTCATTATCTCGCCGTAGCGCCGTGCGTCGAGTTGCAATGGTTCGGAATCGATCAGCAAAATGCCGTCGTAGGTACTGGCATTCACCCGGTCGATGGTGATGCGATAGTGTCGATCCTCGAGATCGCCACTGAAGTAACCCACAAACGGATCGTCGCTCGCGTAGAGCGAGCCCAGGCACGTCAGCAGGTTGCAGGCTAAAACTGTTACCAATTTTTTCATCGAATCGCGGAGACTATTCTCGTTTTCCTGTCTGCCCGTCAAGCTAGCATCGCAAACTATACACGGCGACCCATGTTACGCCTTCCGGGCAATGCAAAAAATCCACTTTCTGCTCCCGGTGCGATTGCTTGACGGCAACCCAATCGGTATGCATAAATCACTGCAATTTCCAGTTATTGCACGATGACTTCAACCCAACCCAGGGAATACCAATGCTAGACGCCAGCCTGCGGCAAATTACCGCCACCACAGAGGATCAGTTCAAACCTTATGATCGCTATGGCGATACCATCGCCGATTTGTCCTGGATTCCCCTCAGCGGCGAGCTACTGAACGGGTCGTACGAATGCTTCCTGTTGCGAATGGCTCCGGGCTCGCGCTCGAGACCTCACGAGCACACCGGTCATGAAGAATTTCTGATGCTGGAGGGTGAGCTGATCGATTGCGATGGCCAACGCTTCAAAAGCGGCGACTACGTCCACTTTCAACCCGGCTCCAAACACAGCTCGACCACCCCGGAAGGCTGCACGCTTCTGGTCATATTGCGTGGCAACAATCGCGCTTTGCGAGACGACGAACGGGATTGAAGCCCCGCTCGCCGCTAGCACAGATTATCAGATTCCGAGATAAGCCTTACGCACATGGGGATTGTCCATCAAACCGTCGGCCTCGCCCTCGAGCGCGACGCTCCCGGTTTCCAGCACATAACCATGGCGCGCCAGTTGCAGCGCGAGCTCGGCATTTTGCTCGACCAGCACGATCGAGGTGCCTTCCTTGTTAATGTCCTTCAGGATACGCGCAATTTCCTGCACGATCACCGGCGCGAGCCCGAGTGAGGGTTCATCCAGCAGCAACAGCCGCGGGCGCGACATCAACGCACGCGCAATCGCAATCATCTGCTGCTCGCCGCCGCTCATGGTGCGCGCCATCTGATCCTTGCGTTCGCGCAGGCGCGGAAAACGCTCGAAATTCTGTTCCAGGTCGGCCTCGATGGCTGCCTGGTCGGAGCGCGTAAATGCACCCAGGCGCAGATTTTCAGCTAACGCTCAAATCCTTGAACACCCGACGACCTTCGGGCACCTGCGCGATGCCGAGTTTGACGATGCGATCGGCCGACAGATTTTCAATCGCCTGTCCGTCGAATATTATGCTCCGCTGACTGGGATGATTGAGACCGGAAATGGTGCGCAGCGTGGTGCTCTTGCCGGCGCCGTTTGAGCCGATGATGGTGACGAA
Organism: uncultured Gammaproteobacteria bacterium; assembly: GCA_963835795.1. GTDB lineage: Bacteria > Pseudomonadota > Gammaproteobacteria. The sequence continues at coordinate 63,785 of CAWIHJ010000070.1, read as the reverse complement.
ATCGGCTTCATCGACCTCGAGCGAAATACCCCGCACCGCGGCGATCGGACCGTAGTGCACGTGAATGTCGTTTACCTGTAGAGCACTACTTGGTCCCACCCAGATAAGCTTCGATCACCCGGTCATTATTACGCACATCGTCGGGCGTACCTTCGGCCAGCAACTGGCCGAAATTGAGCACCGTCAGGTAACTGCACAAACCCATAACCGCCTTCATGTCGTGTTCGACCAGCACGATGGTAATTCCCGATTCGCGTACCTTGCGCGTCAAATCCATCATGTGATTGGTTTCCTCCGGATTCATACCGGCAAAGGGCTCGTCCATCAACATCATTTTCGGTTCGGACACCAGCGCGATGGCGAGCGCCAGCGCCCGTTGCGAGCCCAGCGGCAATTCGCTTGCCAGCTGATCCCTGCGATCGATCAAGCCCATGAACTCGAGCACCTCGATAACCTTGTCGCTGGCCGCCTGCTGCTTTTGCCGATCGAGCCCAAGCACCGCGGCAAACACATTGGTGCGGCTCTTGATGTGCGCGCCGACCAGCGCATTGTCGAACACGCTCAACTCCTGGAACAGCGTGGTCTCCTGGAAGGTGCGCACAATCCCCATCTCGGCAATCGTATGCGGTTTTTTACCCTCGATGTGTTGTCCCTGGTAGACGATGCTGCCTTTGGTCGGCACGTGGAAGCCTGCAATATTCTTGAACATGGTGCTTTTGCCCGCACCGTTAGGACCGATCAAACCGCGGATCTCACCCTCTTCGACCTGAAAGCTCACATCGTCGAGGGCCAGCAGGCCGCCAAACTGTTTGGTTACATGATTGATTTCGAGGATAGGCATAAGCGGCTTTAATCGGGCAAAGGTTTGTGTTGTGGATCGGTTTTTTTGCCAAACCGGGCCTTGATCTTTGCCGGTATGCTTTCCAGGCCCAGCGGCAAAAACAGGATCGAAAGAATCAGCATGCCGCCATAGATCGCCGGGCGAATGACTTCGGCACTGCGGATGGACTCGTCGAAAATAGTCAGCACCACGACGCCGATAATGGGACCGTAAAACTTGTTGTAACCCCCCACGATTACCCAGATCAGGATGAACACCATAAAGCCGATGGTGAACTGGTTCGGGCGTGACACTGCCCAGGTAGTGGACCTTGAGACCACCCGCAATGCCGACAAAAAAGGACCCGAGAATAAAAGCGAGGGCACGGTAGCGCCAGGCGTCAACTCCTACGGATTCCGCCAGCGCCGCCTTCCAGTGGATGGCGTTCAGCGTCAAGCCGATTCGTGAATGCTCGATGCGATAAAGAATCAGCAGGCAGAAACTGACGACTCCCAGGCAAAAGTAAAAATAGGGGATCGGATCGATGAAATCGATGCCCCAGACGATGGGCGCCTCGACGCCGCGCAAGCCGCTGGTGCCGCCGAACACACCGACGAACTCAACCCAGGTCAGGCGAATCGCTTCACCGGCGGCGAACGAGCCGATGAGAAAGTAAAACTGGGTCATGCGCAGTAGCGGAAAGCACAGCAATGCGGCCACGAGGCCGGCAACGCCACCGGCAAGCGGCAGGGTAAACCAGATCGCCAGGTCGAAATGATTCGCCGACAGGGCGACGGTATAAGCCCCTACCCCCATCATCACGGCATGGATCAATGACCACTCACCGGTCAGAGTCACCAGCCGATAACTGCACACGGCCAGCACATTGATGGTCAAAAAGATCAGCAAATCCTGGTGATGAAATCCGAGGAAATGGGGCAATGTCAGCAACCCAGCCAGGGCGATCACCGCCACTACCAGTTTCGCGCACGGTGAATCCGCCCATTCTATTCAATGAATTACTATTCACTGATTTTCACTCCCATCAGGCCGGTCGGCTTGACGATCAACACCACGACCATCAGGATCAAGCCGCTAATCGTAGCAATCGTTCCGCCAGCATAAACCGTCACCAGGGTATGAAATAAAGCGTATAAAATCGCGGCGAGCACGGCGCCCGACAAACTACCGACACCGCCGACGATGGTGACGATGAAGGCCGTGACAATGACGTTGTGCCCCATGTGCGGGTTGATGTTGGTCAAAGGCGCGATCAGGCCACCGGCCAGACCCGCGAGTGCAGTGCCGACGCCAATCGCAATCACCGAAATTCGATTGGTATTGATACCCTGCAGTTCCGCCGCCTCGCGATCCATCGCCACGGCGCGCAGGGCCCAGCCCAGCTTGGTTCGCGTCAGGAAAAACCACAGTGAAGTGAGCGCCGCAACCGATACCAGCAGGCTGAAAACTCGCTGATAGGGCACGCGCAAAAAATCAAACAGCACCAGCGTTCCCTGGTAAGGCGGGGGCACCTGCTTGGACGGTCCGTCACCACCGATCAGCGCCGCGATAACCTGCAGGATAAACAGGACACCGATCGAACAAATCAGCCCACCCAGCGGATCCGAGCGCGTCGGTCGAAACAGTAATCGCTCCATCAGCAGACCGATGGCGGTGACCAGCACAATCGCTACGGCGATGGCGGGAATGTAGCCAAGACCGGCCTGGGCGTGCAATACCCAGATGGTGAAGGCACCCGCCATCACCAGCTCGCCGTGGGCAAAATTGACCACGCCCATGACGCCGAATATGAGCACCAGGCCAACGGCGAACAGTGCGAAAAATCCGCCCTGCACCAGTCCGTTTACGATTGATTGGAGAAAAAGCTCCATCTGAGAATCCTGCTATATTTCCTGTTTCAGTGAGTGTCGCCACCCGTTAATCCAGCGACCAACTCGCGTAGAAATCGCGTATTCGATCACCATGGATTGGTCTCGGAAAACCTGACCGGCAAGTCAATTAAAACGCCGGATACGTTATATCGAGCCACGCTGTCGGCCCGCTGGCGAATGTTACAACGGAAAATGCAGCGGGTCGGTGAAGCGCTTCACCGACCCGCTGACGCGTTTAACTGACCGTCCGCAGACCGTGCGACTTCATGTACTTGATCAGCACATCGGAATGCTTGTCCACCCAGTCGGTAACGCTGGCGAATTCCTTGATGCGCGTCTTGCCGCCTTCGATCACCACCACCGGCCAGCGACCGATGACCACGTTATCGCGGCCCCAGAGCTCTTTACCCCACCATTTGCCGCCGCCGAAAACGAAGTTTGGATTGGGGTTGCTTGGTCAGTGCTTTCAGCACCTTTTTCGAATCGGTACTGCCGGCGGCTTTGGCGCCCTCCAGCCAGTTCAGCATGATGGCCGGGTACTCCCAGGACACTGCCGACCAGTCATTCGGATGACGCTTGCGGTACTCGCGATCGAAACCACCCGGATCGGGAAAGTTGATGCCGGAATCATTCAGCCTGGGATCGTCGAATGACGGGAACTGGTGGATCGTGCCGTCGACAAACTCCTGGCTGGTTTTGGCAATGACTTCTTCGTGGTAATCCAGCGTGGTGGAAATGATCTTGCCCTTGTAGCCCTGGTGGTACAGTTGCTCCATCAGCGGCGTCGTGTAAAAGCTGGTCGCCATGCAGAAGATATCCGGTTTCTTGGCCAGTACCGAACTCACGATCGGGGCAAAGTCAGTGACGTCGAAACCGTGCAGGTTCATATCCACGACTTCGATTCCGGCGACTTCAAACGCGGCCTGGAAAGTAGCCGCCGCCTGCAAGCCGTATTCCACGTCGTTGTTGGTCACGATAACCGCCTTTTTGGCGTTTGGATAATTTTTCGCCAACCATTCGACACCGGTTACCACGTAGAGCGGGTGCGATTCACAGGTGGCTACCAGGTGCTCGGTATCCGGGGTGATATCACTCGATAACAGCGTGGTGGTGAATACTTTTTTGCGCTCGCCCCAGGGCATAACCGCACCGACGGTGGCGCCGCCCAGCATCATGATCATCTGCGCCTCGTCTTCCGAAACCATTTTCTTGTAACCCTGCACGGCTTTCTCGATGTCGTAGCCATGGTCGTAAGAAACAATCTCGAGCTTGCGCTTGTTACCGCCAATATCGACACCGCCCGCGGCATTGATGTTGTCCGCGACTATCTGGCATCCGTAGAGCCCTGGCAATCCCCAGGGCGCATAGTCGCCAGTCATCGGGATGTTCATACCGACCTTGATCGTTTTGTCGCTGGCGCCAAAAGATAACGGTGAAAAGCCTGCACCGGCTGCCAGGGTACCGGCAGCTGTTGCCTGAACAAATTTTCTTCGTGTGATTCCCATAATGTCCTCCAGTTGGAATTTTTACTGCATCTTTTATGTCCGTTTCCGGACTCAACTATACGTTGTCTTTACCTGTGGTGTTCGATTACTCACTCACCACCCTTAATCACTCTCCATATTTTATTAATCACTTAACGAATCATGTAAACCTTGCGAATGGTCTCCACTACCCGACAGGTGCCTTTCCAGTCCTTCGGGAAAAAGGCCACGGTATCCGGCAGGATTTCGATCACATCACCCGATTCATGCGTGTAGGTGCATCGCCCTTCCAGGAAATGGCAAAACTCGTCCGCGGTCACGTGGCAATCCCAGTAGCCCGGCGTACAGATCCAGATTCCCGTTTCCGCTTCGCCATTCGGTCCCTTGTGCAGGATCACGCCCGAGGTATGAGACTCGCCTTCGATCATGGTCGGAATAATGCCCCAATCCACCACGTCGGTAATCTCACAGGGATTGTTCAGCATCGGCGTCTTCATCGCAACATGTAGACGTTGCGAATGGTTTCGTGGACGACACACTGACCACTCCAGCCCTGCCTGAAATGCACCACCGTACCCGCAACCACCTCGATCACCTCGCCCTCATCGCTGGTATAGGTCGCAGATCCGGCAACGAAATGGCAGAGTTCATCACCGGGCAGGCTCAGGCGCCAGGTACCTGGTGTACAAACCCATAGCCCCGATTCCGATTTCCTGTCTTCGCTGGCCCACAACAAGACGCCACTGGAATGCGATTGCCCTTCAAGCATCTCGGCTTGTTCGCCCCAATCGGTCAAATCTTCGAGCGTGGTCGCCGGCGCCAGGTGCGGTGCCGTGGACTGTAGACTGGCATGCGCCATCAAGCGCTATCCTTCAACAGTTGATCGAGCAGTCCCGCGGCCCGCTCCGGTCCATTGAACTGGCGCATATGCGCAGAAGTTGCGGCCACTTTGGCTTGCATCGCCGGATCGCTCAGGCAGGTTTCAATTTTCGCGCGTAATTCCGGCGCTTGCCATTTGGAGCGGTGCATCTTGAACCCATGGCCGGTCTCCTCGACGCGCGTGGCATTGTCGTGTCCATCCCACACGTACGGCATGATGATCGCCGGTTTGCCAAAGTACAGGCACTCGGTGAAGGTATTGTTGCCACCGTGGTGGATCACCAGGTCAACCTGCGCAATCAGGGTCGGCTGCGGGAACCACTCTTTCACCTGTACGTTGGCGGGAAGGTTACTGTAGGCATCCATGTACTCGCCCACGTTCACCAACACTCGATACGGCAGTTTGCCCAACTCGTCGATCAAGCGGTTCAGTAACTCGGTATCGCCGCAACCGAGACTGCCAAAACTGAGGTAAATCAAAGGTGCATCGTTGTGCGCAGCGAATGTGGGGATGTCGTAGTCTGCATCTTTGCGCACGCAGCCTTCGAGAAACTGGAAGCGCTGCGGATCCAGCGCATTGCGGCGCTTGAACTTGACCGGTTCGGGATACAGCAGCAGGTTCAGATGCGGTGACGCCTCGAAAAATTCACCGAGCGGGTAAGGATCTTCGCCACACTGGGCGAGGAATTCATTGAATTCATCGTGAATTGGCTTGATCACTTCATTGAAATGATCCAGGTAAGCCTTGTGACATTCATGATCATTTTCACCACAACCCGACAGATGCGGTGGAATATCCGGGTCGGAAATTTCATTTTCGCTGCAGGAAATAATGCGCACCCAGGGCACCCCGTACTGCTTGCAGGCGGGAAATAAAATGACATTATCAATGCAAATCAGATCCGGTTTGACCTTCGCCAGAACAGCGGGCAAGTCCTTTTCCGCCCACACCGCGGTGTTGACGATATTAGCCCAGCATTCCTTGACGTAGTTGTCGATCTGCTCGTAGGGCGACAGGTTGAAATTGGGGATGTGGCCGTCGATGAAATCGGTCCAGTACTTGGCCATTTCTTCGGCGGACATCGGCTCGGACATATTGACCGGATGTTCATCGAAACCATAACCAGAGTACACACCGGTAAGCCCTGGATCGGTCAGAAAAACCGCCTTGTGTCCGAGTTTTTCACAAGCCTGGGCGATCCCCACAGAGTTCAACGCTGGGCCATAACAGGCTTCAGGGAAAAAAGCGATCGTCTTACCTTCACTCATCCTACTCTCCTCGAATGATTAATTTTTGTATTCTTTACACGCCTCATTACCGCCAAACATTCTCGCCGGATCGGAGTATTCCGACAACCGAATTATTGACTAAATAAACGCACCACCAGATACTATCTGACTCATCTGCCAGTTACAATTCCCAGAAATCGAGCCGAGCTAATCGAGCCGAGCTCGTGACAACTTTCTGCGTTTCAGGTAGCCGGGTTCAACTGTTAACCATATCGATCACAGGTATCTTCCCACTACTGATCCACTCTGAAATTGTAGAAACTACCCATGGCAACACGAATATCAGCATTAGACCCCACGATACGGGCCCTCGGCGCCGAAATGGGCGAATGGAATAACATGGCGGTCGCCTTCGGTTTCCCCTGGGATCCGCATCTCGAGCACGATGCCATCCGTGAGACAGCGGGTATCTGGGACACATCGGCCTTGACAAAAATCCAGGTGCGTGGCGCGGATGCGCTGGCAGCCATCGACTTTCTCGTTACCCGTGATATGACGCGAGTCGGTATCGGTCAATCGGCGTACTGCCCGATCTTGCAGGACAACGGGCACTTCTGCGATGACGCGATCGTCTTCCACGTCGCCGAGAACCACTTCCTGGTAGCCAGCGCCATCGGCCCCTCGCTGCAATTACTGCAGGATTATGCAAAGGGGCGTAACCTCAGCGTCGAACTGGACGACGATCTTCACATCATCACCGTCCAGGGCCCCAGGTCGATCGACTTGCTCGATGCGCAAACCGACAGTGACCTGCGCGCGCTGGCGTTTTGCCATCAGCTCGACCTTACCCTCTGCGCTGAACGCATGATGCTGTCACGCACCGGTTACTCCGGCGAACGCGGTTACGAACTTTTCATGGGGGCCGATGTAGTGGTCGACGTCTGGCAACAACTCCTCGACAAGGGTTCAGAGTACGGACTCAGGCCGGTATCCTTCGGCGGACTGGAAATGGTGCATATCGAAAGCGGGCTGATGGCTTACGGCGCCGAGGCGACCGAGGCAAACACGCCCTGGGAAGTCGACATGGGCTGGGCGGTTTCACGCAGCAAGGGCGATTTTCGCGGCAAGCAGGCGGTATTCGAACTCGAGGGTAAGGAGAAGGTGAAATTCTTCGGTATCGTCGCCGAGCACGATGACGTCGTCGAGCACGGCGCCGAGCTTTCCATCGATGGTGAAATCGTCGGCTACGTCACCACCCCCGCCTACTCCCGGCGCCTGGGCAAAGTCGCTGGCGCTGGTGCACCTGCTACCCTCAGCAGCCGTGGAGGGAACCCGGCTGGAACTGCACGGACCGAAGGTACAATGCCGCGCGACAGCAACATCCATCCCCTTCGTCGATCCGCAACGCAAACGGCTGCACGCGATTTAGTTATCTGCTGCGCCGGCAAGGCCGGTAAAAACTTCAGAGCGGATGCCAAAATAGTGGATTTGATAACGGCCTGCGTCGGTGATGAGCTTCACCTGAATAATGGCAGGTCCAGAATCGAACAGTAAGTTCACTTCGTAGTCGACGACTTCAATTTCGCCTGTATCCTCGCTGCTATCGATGCGACTTACCACGTAACGCGGTCTATCCATCGACTTGAACTGGCCGAGTATGTCGTACGACTGGTAAGCCTTGCGCAGGCGTTCATCTTCAAAATCCCGGCGCGCGCCGGGAGACAGCAACGGCTTGAGACGATAATACTGCCAGCTGGTCAGTTCGGGTATCGCCGATTCCAGGTAAGGGATTGCCGTCGCGTCGTACCGATCCGCCTTGATGCCGAACCACAGCGAATAGATTACCAGGCCGGCAACCATCAGCACCAAAAAAATCAGGCTCCGTCTCAGAATTAGCGACATATCCGGCGAGGCTCCAGGCAAAAATACTGCAGGCCAGTCAAATCCCGGGACGACGACCGGGGACGGCATGAACCACGGGATTATTCGGGTACATCGAGACCGTTCAGGCGACAGGCCTGCTGCAGCGTGTTATGCAATAAACAGGCGATAGTCATCGGCCCGACTCCGCCCGGCACCGGTGTAATCGCGCCCGCCACCTCGCGCGCCGAACTGAATTCGACATCGCCTACCAGCCGGGTCGTGCCATCTTCATTCTCGATGCGATTGATGCCGACATCGATGACTGTAGCGCCGGGCTTGATCCAGTCACCCTTGACCATTTCGGGGCGCCCTACCGCGGCCACCAGGATATCCGCCTGGCGACACTCACCCGGCAGATCGCGGGTACGCGAATGCGCGATGGTTACGGTACAACTCTCCTTCAACAGCAGGGATCCCATCGGCTTGCCGACGATATTGGAACGACCGACGACGATTGCCTTCAGGCCTGATAAATCGCCCAGGTGATCCTTGAGCATCATCAGCGAACCCAGCGGAGTACAGGGAACGATTCCCTCGGCGCCAATGGCAAGTCGACCGACATTGGAAAGGTGAAATCCATCCACATCCTTGTCTACCGAAACCGAGTTGATTACCGATTCTTCATCGATGTGACTCGGCAGTGGCAGTTGCACCAGGATACCGTGGACATCGGGATCGTTATTAAGCTGGTCGATCAGCGCCAGCAAATCCTGCTGGCTGGTATTCGCATCAAGCTTGTGCTCATAGGAATTCATCCCCGCTTCCACGGTCTGCTTGCCCTTGCTGCGCACATAGACCTGGCTGGCTGGGTCCTCGCCAACCAGAACTACCGCGAGGCCTGGAGTGATCGAATGCTCTCGTTTTACAATTTCAACCTTGCGCGCAATCTCTGCGCGCAGGTTTGCCGAAAATGCTTTTCCATCGATGATCGTTGCCAAGGTTGTTACCTCCAGAGTTCAGTTTGTCAGGCCGGCGGTATTCTTTCCGCAACAGCGCTTAAATAATCACCAAGTATTTTACGGTTATCGAATCCGCAAAACATCGATAAAACGACACCTTGTGGTCCAAGCGGTTTGCCCAATTACATCCACTTACTTTGTCAGCGTCAGCGTAACGCCAGCGACAGAGCCGGGTTTATGCACAACACTGAATACGGCCGCCTGCGGTGTAAGGTTGCCCTCGGCTCCGCGAATCTCCACTTCGTCGGCACGCAATTCGAAATACTTGACGATCTGTCCCTGTTGGCCAAATATCATTGCCGCCAGGCGTCCGGAAGCGATCAGTGCCTCACGTTCGCCGCTTTCCCAGTTCCAGTCCAGCGGGCAGGTATCGCTTATGGTGTCCGCTGCCACACTCGCAACCATGCGCACTTTGGTCCAGGCAAAATCAGTATAATCCGCAAGGCGAAATCGCGCCGGCGAACCGAGCGCAAGTAAGTGATCAGTCAGCGCGGCTCTGTTCTGTCTGATATCGACGCATTTGTTGTACTGGTCGCGATAGTAAAGCGACAACACCAGCACTACGAGTAGCGGAGCGATGATCAGCGCCGGCCTGGATGGCACGGATGAGAGCGCATCTCTAACCCCCATTTCTCACCGATTTATGTAGTGAGGGCGTCGAAAAGACGCTGTGCCGCGCCGCACAAACCAATGTGTCTCTGGCACATTGGGGGTGAGGTCCGCGCCGGCGTAGTTTACGCTACGTTTAGCGGGCCGGAGGGAGTACGGCGCGTCACAGTACGCTTTGCGACGTCGGAATGCCGCACCACCGCAGCAGGAAATCGGTGAGATATGCGGGTTATTAATAGCCATGACATTTCCTGCGCATGAATGAAAACCCCTTCGGCATCGGCCGAAGGGGTTCGTTTACAGCTTGAAATCAAATCAGCCTGGGCGTTTATTGCCCTACCTGGTCCTCGATTTCACGTCTGGACTCATCGGCCAGGACTTTGCCTGGCCCTCCCAGTTTCTTGATGTTTTCGATGTCTTTGGCAAATTCCTCGTTCTCCTTCCTGAACTGCAGGAAATGCCAGATCAGCCAGAAGGCAAAACCCACTATCACCAACATCATTTCTGTACCGGCGAACGGGTAGATTGCTCCAAAAGTATCGATATTTAACCAATTATCAACGGATCCGGTAGCCATAATATTATCTCCTCAATTATTCAGTTATCGATCTAGTCGGTTCAGGAGCCGGCAGCGGCTTCTTCACGTATTGCCTGGGCAACTTCGTCGGCATCCGCAGCGCGCGAAGACTCGTAGTTGATATCCAGACCCACCATCTCGATTTCACGCGGAATGCGCAACATACCCATGCCACTGAGGATCTTGGAGACGATCAGGGCTGGAATAAAACCGAGCACGAAGAACATGATAATAGCACCGGCAAACTGGCCCCAGGGTGTAATGGCCGCGTAACCCTCGAATGGCGAGGACGGGTAACCCCAGAGCATGAAACCAGCCATGCACACGCCGTAAAAACCGGCATAACCATGCACCGCCACCGCACCTACGGCGTCGTCGATCTTGAACTTGTTCTCGACCCAGAAGTGCATCTTGTAGGCGATGAATGCACCGCCACCGCCAATCAGCATGGCCTGGATTGGGTGGTACAGGTCGTTACCCGAGGATGCGCCGATAACGCCAGCGAGACCACCAGAGTAAGTCCAGAACGCATCGCCATCAGACACCAGGTAAGCCACCATCAGACCACCCGAAAGCGACATCAGGAAGTTGAAGGTAATCGCGGACAGCGTGGTCGGCTGCAGGTAGATGTTGGTGGCACTGAAGAAAGACTTGCCGTCGACATCGAGCATGGCAGCACCATAAACGTCGATCATTGGAATGTTACAGGCGACGTAGAACCCCCAGAAACCGGTATAGATCAGGAATAGCCCGATCGTCACCAGCCATGGATTATGCGGGTTGATGTTGCGCGGCGTACCATCGGCGCGAAACTTGCCGATGCGCGGACCGAGCACCACCAGCACGCCGAGGGCGAAACCGCCCGCGATGGCATGGATGACACCGGAAGCGTAGGCGTCGTGGTAGCCGAGATCCTCGACCATCCAGCCATTCCAGGACCAGCCCCAGGCAGCGTCGATGATCCAGGTAAACGAACCGATGACGATCGCCAGGATCCAGAAAGCGCTGGGACGGATACGCTCGATGACAGCACCGGAAACGATAGATGCCGCAGTCCATGAAAACAGCAGGAATGCTGCCCAGAACACACCGTTGATGCGCGCCCAGAAAGCGGTATCGTCACCCGTTAAGGTGTCCTGAAACGGCGCGCCACCCATGTGGGTGCCCATCAATTCGCTCCAGGGCGTTGCCCAGGGCGCATCCACCAGCGGACCACTGATCCACGGGCCGTTTACAAAGGCGAAGTAAATCCACCAACCGAAGAAGAAAAAGGTGATCGTCACCAGCGGTATCAGCATGGTGTTCTTCATCAAGGTGTGCGTGTGGTTTTTGTAGCGCGAGGCGCCAACCTCGTACATACAGAAGCCGACGTGTATCAAAAACATGAAAACGACGGTTACCCAATAATAAAACTCGGTAAATATCGTGATTAACGACGCAAGTTCGTTATCCATTAGTCTCCCCCCTCTCTAAATTGTAAAAATTTAAGTTTAAATTCGGCATCCCTGTTGCCGACTTATGGTGCCTTCCGATGACGCAGAAAATTTCCCTCCAGGAAACTTTCACCACTCAAAAGAAAACCATTCATCTTTATACCGCTATAGGCAGTCGGTATCAACTCAAATTCAGGTTTCTTCCCTAAACGCCTGAAAAATGGGGCCAAAATGCACTTTGGCCCCTCATACTTTTGACAAGCTCCTGTTTCCTGTCAGGAGAATTTTTCGTAGGCATTGCGCAGGTCCACCATCGGATGCGTTTTCGACATCTGGAACTTGACCAGCAGTTCACGCGCGATCATGTCGCGGTCCTGCTGGTTATCCGGCAGATCGATGTTCTCCGGAATGGTCACCCAGCCGTTGATGTTGCGATCGAACACCGCCGCGTTACTTTCTTCGTAACCCATGTGCACGTCTTCCAGCCAGTTCAGATCGTCCCAGCCCATGACTTCCATGTACTTGCGCAGAAACGGGGTGCAACGTTCCATATCCGGAACCAGGTTGACGTCGTAGCGATAACCGATGTGTTGTCCAATGATCTTTTCGCGCTCAGAGTCAACGCCATCGCCTTCGAGGAAATGATTAATATCTTGATCAGCCATTGTTGTGACCTCCTTAGAAACGAGTCATGTCGGGACGACCGACGGTGTGTTGCGTACCGGCCATCGGCACCTGCGCGCAGGCCGATGCTTCCAGCGTCAATGCGGCCAGGTCTTCCGGTTCCAGCGAGTGGATGTTGGTCTTGCCGCAGGCACGCGCAAACAACTGCGCTTCGATGGTCAGCGTGTGCAGGAAATTATAAACCCGCTCCGCCGCCGCGTCGGGATCGAGCCGCTGGCGCAGCTTCGGATCTTGTGTCGCGACACCGACCGGGCACCGTCCGGTATGGCAGTGGTAGCAATAACCGGCCTCGACACCCATTTCGTTCGGGAAGTCGGCTTCCGGAATATCCTTGTTGCAGTTCAACGCGATCAACGCCGAGTGACCGATGGCCACCGCGTCAGCGCCGAGCGCGATCGCCTTGGCCACGTCCGCGCCGTTACGAATACCGCCGGCGTAGACCAGCGTGATTTCACCGGACATGCCGACATCGTCGAGCGCCTGGCGCGCCTGGCGAATCGCCGCGATTCCCGGCACTCCGGTGTCTTCGGTAGCCAGGTGCGGGCCCGCGCCGGTGCCGCCTTCCATGCCATCGATGTAAATCGAATCGGGTCCGGTCTTGGCCGCCATGCGCACGTCGTCGTAGACGCGCGCCGCGCCGAGCTTCAACTGGATCGGAATCTGCCCATCGGTCGCTTCACGCACTTCCTGGATCTTCAGCGCCAGGTCGTCCGGCCCCATCCAGTCCGGATGACGCGCCGGTGAACGCTGGTCGATACCCGCCGGCAACGAACGCATTTCGGCCACCTGGTCGGTTACTTTCTGGCCCATCAAGTGGCCACCCAGACCAACCTTACAGCCCTGGCCGATGAAGAACTCGACCGCGTCAGCCAGGCGCAGGTGGTTCGGATTGAACCCGTAGCGCGACTGAATGCACTGGTAAAACCACTTCGACGAGTAGCGACGCTCGTCGGGAATCATGCCGCCTTCACCGGAACAGGTCGCGGTGCCCGCCATGGTGGCGCCACGCGCGAGCGCGGTCTTGGCCTCGTAGCTCAGGGCGCCGAAAGACATGCCGGTAATGTAAACCGGAATATCGAGCTCCAGCGGAATCTTGGCATTGGGGCCAATGATGGTTTTGGTCAAACACTTTTCACGGTAACCCTCGATGACGAAACGCGTCAGGGTACCCGGCATGAAGGTCAGGTCGTCCCAGGTGGGGATTTTCTTGAACAGCGAAAATCCGCGCATGCGATAACGACCGAGTTCAGCCTTGATGTGAATATCGTTCATCACATGGGGCGGGAAGATAAAACTGTTACCCAGGTGATATGGATCTATTTTCTTGTCAGACATCTTTGTATTCTCCAGGAATAAAACCCGTGCCTAAAGCACCAGTTTCTTTTCGCTCGGTTCGAGGTTGTCGTAGTTCCACAATTGCTTGCCGGAAGTCAGCTTGATCATGTTCTCCACGCCATTCGGCGCAGCCATGTCGTACTGTGACAACTTGCCTTCGAGGTAGCGGCGGTCGAGATCGGTCATCTCGGTTTCGACGCAGTCGACACCCAGGCTGGCGATCTTGCCACCCACGTAAATGGTGCCGTCGTACATCGAATCACCGAGGTTGGCCCCGGCATCGCCGAGGATGATCATGCGACCGCGCTGCATCATGAAGCCGGTGAAGGCGCCGACGCTATCGCCAACGATGATGGTGCCACCCTTCTGGTCGATGCCGACGCGCGCGCCGGCCTGACCCTTGCACACCAGGTCGCCGCCACGAATCGCGGCGCCGAACAGCGAGCCCGCGTTCTTTTCGATGACCACCTTGCCGGCCATCATGTTTTCCGCGCAGGACCAGCCGACACGACCGGAGATGTGAACGTTGGGTCCGTCGATCACACCACAACCGAAATATCCGAGACTGCCTTCGAAATTGAGATTGAGGCGATTGAGAATGCCGACACCGAGTGAATGCTTGGCGCGCGGGTTGTGCACCGTGATCGTGCCGTGGCCCGACTTCATCAAATCGCGAATCTTGAGGTTGATATCGGAAATTTCCATGTCCGCGGCGTCGAACTCGGCTGACTTGTCAAAGTCGACTTCGTAAGACCACGGATAGGTGAAATTTTCATCCTCGCTAGCCGAGAAGAAACGCTGCTGGGTTCGACCCGCGAGCTGCTCTTCGTGCAGCCCCATGTCGTGGGATGTAGTTACGCTGCCCATACCTTTACCTCCCCTTGATACGGATCCCAGGTGTCAATTTCACGTGGGAAAATACTGCGAATGGCGACTTCTTCCGAAGCCAGTCCGACAAATTCATCGCTCTCGTAGAGCACCATGGGCTTCGCGCCCATCACGTCCTTGGCCATACCCAGCTGGCTGGCGGTCGCCACCAGGTAGGTGAACACACCATCGATGATGTCGATGGAACGGCGCATGGCGTCTTCCAGCTCGTCACCGCGATCGATGCGATCGGCGATGTAAACCGCGATCAACTCGGAGTCGCAGTTGGACATGAAACGATGGCCGCGGCGCTCGAGGTCGCGACGCATGGTCCAGTAGTTGGTCAACTGACCATTGTGAACCACGGAAACGTCATTGAACGGGTAAGCCCAGTAAGGGTGTGCCGAGCGAATATCGACATCGGACTCGGTCGCCATGCGCGTGTGGCCGATGGCGTGCGTTCCGGTAAAACCCTTGAGACCGTATTGATCGGCTACCACGGTGGCGTCGCCGAGGTCCTTGATTAATTCCAGGCCCTTGCCGACCGATAGAATTTCCGCGCCGTCAAGATCTTCGATGTAGTCGATCAGGCGTTTCAGATCACCGCTGAATTTGAATTCGTAACGGAAAGCATACTCGGTTGCTTCGTCCTGCTTGATGATCTCGGCACCCATTTCCTGCAGCCGCGAATCGACCGCAGCTCGGCGCTCGACCACCTGGCGGTGAATATCAAAGCCAGTTCTCATTTCTTCCTGTTCGGCGACCTTGAAGCGCAATATATGCACCTCGTCGTTACTCTTACCATAAAGTGCAAAACCGGTAGAGTCCGGCCCACGGTGCTTCAACGCTTGAAGCATCTGGGTCATCTCGCTACCGATATCGCTGGTAACACCGCCTTTCCAGATCAGTCCAGCAATACCACACATAAGTAAATCCTCTTCAGAGATTTAAAAGTTCGACCGCCGCTGCGGCCAAATTCGTAATCTCGATGCGAGCAAGCCCGCACCGAGTAGATCCATTAATTATCTGGGACTGGCTGCCTATGGCAGACAATCAAGATACATTTCGACATCCCAGTCGGTGACCGTGGCGTTGTATTTCTCCCACTCATCGCGCTTGTAATGCTCGTAGACCTTAAACATCTCGCCCGGCATCGCCGACTTGATGACCTCGTCATTACGCAGCTCTTCGAGCGCATCGCCGAGCGACATCGGTAACTTTTTAACCTGTTTGCCGGCATCCATTGCCGCGTAGATATTGCGCTCTTCGGCTTCACCCGGATCGAGATCGTTATCGATACCGTCATCGAAGGCTTTCAATAGCGCGGTACCCATCAGATATGGATTCACCATCGAGTCCACCGAGCGATACTCGAAACGTCCCGGGGCTGATACGCGCAGTGCGCAGGTGCGGTTCTGGTAACCCCAGTCGGCGAAGATCGGCGCCCAGAAACCGGTATCCCACAGGCGGCGATACGAGTTAACCGTTGACGACCCGATCGAGGTCAGCGCACCAAGGTGCTTGATGACACCACCTATTGACTGCAGACCAATCTTCCCCGGGGCACGTTCATCGACCGTTGGGTCGGGCATGAAAGTGTTTTCACCACCCTCGCGATAGGTGAAGGCGCCATCCATGCCTGGCAAGGACTCAATGCCCATTTTGTTGACGACATCTTCACCGCCACGCCACAGCGACATATTGTGGTGACAACCGGAAGCCGAAACGCCCATGAACGGCTTCGCCATGAAGCAGGCAATCAGGTTATCTTCACGCGCTACCTGCGCACAGATCTGGCGGTAGGTGGTCAAACGATCCGCATTACGCAGAACGTCATCATACTGAGTGTTTAATTCCAGCTGGCCAGGTGCATCCTCGTGATCACCCTGGATGATGTCGAGACCCATTTGCTGCGAGTACTCGATCACTTTCATGAAAGTCGGACGCAATTCCTCGAACTGGTCGATGTGGTAGCAGTTCGGCTTGGTGACACCGCCGGCCATCTTGCCGTCTTCACCACGCTTCAGCCACATCATTTCCGGCTCGGTGCCGCAACGCATGTCGAGGCCGTGCTTGTCCTGGAATTCATTGTGGATACGGCGCAGGTTACCGCGGCAATCAGAGGTCAGCGCGCCACCTGGATTCTCGCGTTCTTCGCGATTGCGGAACAAAGTACAGAACACGCGACCGATGCGCTTGTCCCAGGGCAGTTGGCAGAATGTTTCCGGATCGGGGATACCGACCAGTTCCGATGATTCCGGGCCATAACCGATGTAATCGCCGTGACGGTCGACGAACAGGTTTGCGGTAGAGCCGTAAACCAGCTGAAAGCCTTTCTCGGCAAGCCGCTCCCAGTGAGCCGCCGGAATGCCTTTACCGACGATGCGGCCGGTGACGGAAACAAACTGGTAGTAAATGTAATCGAC
The DNA here is from genome assembly GCA_963835795.1 of uncultured Gammaproteobacteria bacterium. Classification (GTDB taxonomy): domain Bacteria; phylum Pseudomonadota; class Gammaproteobacteria. The sequence continues at coordinate 46,667 of CAWIHJ010000070.1, read as the reverse complement.
ACCCGTTTCCTTGATTTTTTCGACGACCTGCTTGACCAGCTCGGCGCGCCCAGGTGCTTCCACATGTGCTTGTAAATCGGTCATATTACCCTCCAAAAGGTTAGCGACTTCAGTTTCTTTTACGTTTCGGTCCTGTGACAAAGTGCTTGTCCGGGCTGCTGCATCTCCCCCGAGAAGCCTTCACCTGACGGCCCGCGATGCACGGCGGGCGAACCAGACTGAGCGCAATGGTATACCCAATGGCTCATTCGAAACAAGACCTTTATTGCCTTGAATTGGACAATTTTTGTTAATTTTACGAAATATACTGTACCAATTTGTACATTTGGTCCAGTTTTGGCAGTTACCCGACCGTTTCATCACTCCCCCGAAGCCACGGAATATCAAATCAGTATAAATTAAATTCAATAATTACAAATACTTATCAGGATTTAGCGATCGACCGAAAGTCAATTTTCAACCTGGGCTGCGTTGAACTGACTGTTAATAAATATATCCAATTCAAAACATCGAACATGATTTACCTCGCATTCAATGCTTATCAGGCTTGATTTAGGGCGATTTAGGGCGCATTATTGTACCAATGTATTATACCTTTAATTTGATTATGGTCAGGAGCATCCGAATGCACAAGGGGCACGACGCAAGCAGGCATGGCAAGCGCCGGGCTGACAGGCGCGACGAACCTTAATCGCATGGGCGCAACCACCAGTCACGTAGCGGCGCAATTGCGCCAGCGCATCATGGAAGGCGATTACGCCTTCGAAGAGCGCCTGCCCGCGGAACGCAACCTGGCCGAGGAGTTTGGCGTTTCGCGCGGCACCATCCGCTCGGTGCTTGATATCCTGGAAAAGCAGCACATGGTAGCGCGCCAGATTGGTAGCGGCACTTTCGTCACCCATCGCGATACCGCCAATCAACAGGAAATATCCAGCATCACCAGCCCGGTAGAGATGAACGAGGTACGCATCGCCATCGAACCGCAGATGGTGCGCCTCGCCGTTGCCAACGCCAGCACGCGCGACCTGGACGAATTGCACGATGCTCTCAGGCAGTGCGAGGACTGCGATTTCGATCCTGAAAAATTTGCGCTTGCGGACACCGCCTTCCACATGGCGCTGGCGAGTTGTTCACGCAACAAGCTCATGCATTGGCTGTACGAACGCATCAGCGAGGTTCGTCGCCATTCCCAGTGGCGGCGCATGAAGTCAAAATTGTTGACGCGCGAGCGCATCGAGTACTATAACGCCCAGCATCGCGCGCTTTACGAAGCGATTGCCGCGCGCGATACCGCAACCGCCGTAAAATTGATCAAGAACCATTTGTACGGGGTTCACGATGATTTGCTCGACAGTAACGAGGATTAGGCCATGAATGCGCCAAACTTTGCGCCCCCGGTTCGGGTGCTAGAACCCGGATTGAATACCCTGCCGCCAGGGGTCGAACGTTACGTCGCGCGCGCGGGTGGTATTACCGCGCTCGAACTCGCGGCCGGTGACGCAATCGTGCTGGTGAATCCCGAGGGTATGCAAGTCGGCGAAATCACGGTATTCGATGCCACGGGCAAAAGCGACATGCAATTCATTGGCGCCCGCGCCGACGGCCGCGCCGAGGGCTTCAAGTCCATCTTAAGCGGCAACGACGCTAGCGCGATCAAGCTTGAGCGAACCCTGAGGTTTCGCGATATCTCGCTCGACCAGGCGCAAAGTACCAGCGTTTTCAGCCGCGAGTCGCCGGCCGGAGACTCGATAAAATTCGATGCCGCTACCGATGTCACCTGCGTGGTCGCGGCGCCAGGTGAACCGATGCGCGCGGATTCGCAGGATACCGTTACCGATCTGACAATTTTCGTTCACCGCCAACCGCGAGAGCTGGAGCAGCGCATCGTGCGTCTGCCCGACCCGCTGGCCGACCCTATATATGATCAATGCATCGAAGCACGCACCGCGATCGCCTACGAGGTCAAGGCCGGGCAATACATCCAGATTATCGATGTCGAGGGCCGCGAGTGCTCGGACTTCCAGTGTTTTGATATTGCCGCGCTCGACAAGGGGCTGGAGCGTTGCCTCGACGCCACGGCGACGCGCCACGTGGTGGGTGCTTCTTACCCTGCGCCCGGGCTGCTGGCCAAGTTTTATACCCAAGACTTCGATCCGATGGTCGAACTGGTACGCGATACCTGCGGGCGCCACGACAGTTTTGGCACTGCCTGCACCGCCAAGTATTACGACGACCTCGGCTATCCCGGTCATGTAAATTGCTCGGAAAACTTCAACCGCATACTGGCGCCGTACGGCATTCAATCTCGCCTCGGCTGGATGGCGATCAACCTGTTCTTCAATACCAATATTGACGAAACCAATCAGATGTATTTCGACTCCCCCTGGTCGCGCCCGGGTGACTACGTTTTGATGCGTGCGCTCAAGGACATGATTTGCGTATCATCCGCCTGCCCATGTGATGTCGATCCGGCCAACGGCTGGAATCCAACCGATATTCATCTGCGCATTTACTCAGACCAGAATACTTTTAGTAAAGCAATGGCATATAGAATGACTACCGATGCAGAGAAAGAATTGACCAAAGAGACCGGGTTCCACTCACGTACCGAGCAACATACCCGAAAATTCACTGAATACGCCGGTTACTGGTTGGCCAACAGCTATGTCCAGCACGGCGCCATCGACGAATACTGGGCTTGCCGTGAAGGCGTCGCAGTCATCGACCTGTCACCCTTGCGCAAATACGAGGTACTCGGGCCCGATGCCGAATTGTTGCTGCAGACTTGTGTCACCCGCGATATCCGCCGCCTGGCAATTGGCCAGGTTGTTTATACTGCGATGTGTTACGAAAACGGTGGCATGATCGATGACGGAACTGTTTTTCGACTCGGCCAGAATAACTTTCGCTGGGTCGGAGGCAGCGATGAAAGCGGACTCTGGTTGCGCGAACAGGCACAGAAACTCGGACTGCAGGTCTGGGTTCGCAATTCCACCGATCAGCTGCATAACCTGCAGGTACAGGGCCCGAAGAGTCGCGATGTACTGAAACAGATCATCTGGACACGACCCGACGAGGCCTCGCTCGAAGAACTGGGCTGGTTTCGCTTTTCGATTGCCCGCATTGGCGACGAGCACGGCATTCCCCTGGTGGTTTCGCGGACTGGCTATACCGGAGAGCTGGGCTATGAAATTTTTTGCCACCCGCGCGATGCGGGGGCCGTGTGGGATGCGGTCTGGGAGGCCGGCAAAGCCTATGATCTGACTCCGCTGGGACTGCAGGCACTCGACATGTTGCGCGTCGAAGCGGGCCTGATCTTCGCTGGCTACGAATTCAGCGACCAGACCGATCCCTTCGAAGCCGGCATCGGATTCACCGTACCGCTGAAAACCAAGCAAGATGACTTCATTGGCAAAGCGTCGCTGATCAAGCGCAAGGAGCATCCGCAGCGAGTGCTGGTCGGCCTCGAGCTTACCGGTGATGAAATGGCTGCCAACGGCGATTGCGTCGACATCGGTCGCAACCAGGTGGGCGAGATCACCAGCGCGGTGCGCTCACCGGTACTGCGCAAGAACCTCGCGCTGGCGCGCGTGCAGATCGAGCACAGCGAGATCGGCACCGAGCTCGAAGTCGGCAAGCTCGACGGCAGGCAGAAACGCCTGCCGGCAAAAGTCGTCGCCTTCCCGTTCTACGATCCGACCAAGTCGCGCGTGCGCGACGTGCCGCCGCCGGAATAGATCGGCGCCACAACACAACCCTGTGCGGGTTTAACCTTCTGCCGGCGGAGACAGACCATGGTCATGGCACGACACCTGAAGAGCCTCGAAACACGCACCGAGGCAATCCTGATCAACTCGACGCCTGCGGACGACCTTTCCTCGAGTCGAATCGAATCGGTTAAGGTGAGCTACGAAGGGTTTATGGGCGAATCGCATTCCGGCCTGGTACGCCCGTCTTGCGTGCGCGTGCGCCATCAGTACCCGCAGGGTACCGAGATCCGCAATACCCGGCAGATCTCGATCGTGTCAGTCGAAGACCTGGCCGTGACTGCTGAAAAGATGGGCATCGAATCGCTACAACCCGAATGGCTGGGCGCCAACCTGCTGGTTTCCGGCATCCCCAATTTTTCACAAATTCCACCGTCGACGCGGATGATATTCGATGGCGGCGCAGCGCTGGTAGTAGACCTCGAAAACAGCCCATGCAAGTATCCGGGCGAGATCATCGAGCGCCATCATCCGGGTTTCGGCAAGCTGTTTGCCAGTGCCGCCATGGGACGTCGAGGCGTAACCGCCTGGGTGGAACGCCAGGGCCAGATCAATACCGGCGATTCGATTCGGCTATACATCCCCCCGCAGCGAATCTACGCGATCCCGGACTGATACGTCGTCCACACGAGATCAGGAACCATCAATCGAGCCACCGTCACAAGATTCCTGCCTGCGCAGGAATGACGGTTTCAATTTCGTCATTCCTGCGCAGGCAGCGGTCCGACGTATCGGAATCTTAGGACAATGGCGTTGTTATAAGGTCCCCGCTTTCGCGGGGATGACGGTACTGGGAGCGGCCCGACACATCGCGCGGTACGACGTTTCGGAATGACGAGTCTTTTGGGGACACGAAAAAACCTTACCGGTTTAGCGGATTACCAGGCAGTTGACTTCGGTGAGATCGAGCAACTTGCGCGATACACTGCCCATCCACGCGGCGTTGACCTTGGACTGGCCACGCGTGCCGATGACGATCAGGTCAATATTGCGGCGACGCGCGAAACCGGCGACGCTGTTGGCCGGGTCGCCGCAACCGATGGCGGTCTGCACCGCCCTCGCGCCTGCCTCGCGAGCCAGCTTTTTGGCTTCCTTCAGAATGCGATCAGATGCGGCACGCATCAATTGATCACGGGTGTCGTAAAAGGACTCGAAACTGGGGTCGTCGCGCATCGCTTCTGGCAACTGCATGTCGCGTATCACGTTCAGGATCAGTAGTTCCGCTTCGTGCTGCACCGACAGTTGGGCGGCAAAAGTTACCGCGCGGCTCGATGCTGCGGAGGCATCGGTCGCGACCAGAATTTTCTTGATCATTAAGCGATAAAACCACTTCAGCGCCGGAAAGTGCGTATTAAGCCAACATGGTTGCAATTCTGCAAGCCAAAAAGGTCACATCGGGCGTTAAAGCTGGGAATTCAACGGCAGTTCAGTGGTGTATTTAATGCGCGTCACGGCAACGTTGGAATTGATATCGCGCACCTGCGGGATCTGGGTCAGGTGGCGGCGCAGGAAACGATCGTAATGCTTGATATCACGGGTAATGATTTTGAGAAAATAGTCGGCCGATCCGGTTACCGTGTAACACTCCACCACCTCGGCAAGATCGCGTACCTTTGACTCGAAAATCTCCAACGATGCCTCATCGTTTTTCGACAGGCGAATGCGCGCAAACACCACCAGCCCGAGACCCAGTTTCTCAGGGTCGAGCAAAGCCACCTTCTTTTCGATCAGGCCGGCCGCCTCGAGGCGGTTGATGCGCCGCCAGCAGGGCGATGCCGACAGGTTAACCTGCGCGGCTATCTGCGCCGCGGTCAGTGATGCATCGCTTTGCAGTAAACTCAAAATTTGCACATCTGTTGGTGATAAATCCATGATAAGTGGAATTTTATTCCATTTTTATGATCTTTAGTAGAATATTATTTCAAATTAATCGAGAAACGGAATCAAAAAAGCAATCACTTTACGCACGCAGAGGAATAGAATATGAAGGTTATTAGGCAGTGACCTGGTGACCTCATGAAAGTTTCGCTCGACGACAAATATTCGCTGGATAAAGGCCGCGCTTTCATGACCGGTATCGAAGCGCTGGTGCGCCTGCCCATGCTGCAACATCAGCGCGATCTCGAACGTGGGCTGAACACCGCCTGCTTTATTTCCGGCTACCGCGGTTCGCCGCTGGGCGGCCTCGACCAGGCCCTGTGGAAAGCAAAACGCTTTACCGAAAAACACAATATCCACTTCCAGCCCGGAGTCAACGAGGACCTGGCGATGACCGCGGTCTGGGGCAGCCAGCAGGTCGACCTGTTCGAGGGCGCCAGATACGACGGCGTGTTCGGCATGTGGTACGGCAAGGGCCCGGGGGTCGACCGCAGCATGGACGTGCTCAAGCACGCCAACGCCTTCGGCACCTCGCCACACGGCGGTGTGCTGGCGGTCGTCGGCGACGATCATGCCTGCAAATCCTCCACCCTGCCGCATCAGAGCGATCACATGTTTATCGGCGCCACGATGCCGGTGCTGAATCCGGCGGATGTGCAGGAAGTGCTGGATCTCGGCGTGCTCGGCTGGGAGCTGTCGCGCTACTGCGGCTGCTGGGTCGGCCTCAAGGCGATCACCGAAAACATGGACGCGGCGATCTCCGCCGAGATCGATCCGAGTCGCGTTCAGGTCGTGATTCCCGACGATTTCGAGCTGCCCGAGGACGGTGTGCACACCCGCTGGCCGGACACGCCGCTGGAGCAGGAAGAACGCCTGCAACGCCACAAGATCTACGCCGCCCTCGCGTTTGCGCGCGCCAACAACCTCAACCGCATCGTCATCGACAGCGCCAACGCGCGGCTTGGAATCATCACCACCGGCAAGTCCTACCTCGACGTGCTGCAGGCGCTGGAGGACCTCGGCATCGACGACGAGCTCGCCGCGGAGATCGGCATCCGCCTGTACAAGGTCGGCATGAGCTGGCCGCTGGAGCCGGTGATGACGCACGAGTTCGCCGAAGGCCTGGAAGAAATCCTGGTGGTCGAGGAAAAACGCAGCGTCATCGAAGACCAGCTCAACGAGCAGCTCTACAACTGGCCGGTGGACAAGCGGCCGCGCGTGGTCGGCGAATTCGACGAGCATCGCAAGCTGCTGGTGACCAACCTCGGCGAACTGACACCGGCGATGATCGCGCGCGTCATCGCCGCGCGTATCGCGCGCTTTTTCGACAGCGAATCGATCCACGAACGCCTCGAATTCCTGGAAGACAAGGAAGCCGCGCTGGCGCAGCCAGCGCGATCGCGCCGAGCGCATGCCCTACTTCTGCTCGGGCTGCCCGCACAACACGTCCACCGTGGTGCCCGAGGGCAGCCGCGCCCTGGGCGGCATCGGCTGTCACTACATGGCGACCTGGATGGACCGCGGCACCGAGACCTTCACCCAGATGGGCGGCGAAGGCGCGACCTGGATCGGCCAGGCGCCGTTCACCGAGACGCAAGCACGTGTTCCAGAACCTCGGCGACGGCACCTACTTCCACTCCGGCCTGCTGGCGATTCGCGCCGCGGTCGCGGCCGGCGTCAACATCACCTACAAGATTCTCTACAACGACGCCGTGGCGATGACCGGCGGCCAGCCGCTCGACGGCGAGCTCTCCGTGGAGCGAATCATCGCGCAATTGCGCGCCGAGGGCGTCAAGCGCATCGCGCTGGTGACCGACGAGCCGGAAAGCTACCGCGAAACCGGCCTGGCGAAGTTTCCCGGCGTTACCCTCCCGCATCGCGACGAGCTCGACGCCGTGCAGCGCGAACTGCGCGAGACCGAGGGCTGCACCGTGCTGATCTACGACCAGACCTGCGCCGCCGAGAAGCGCCGGCGCCGCAAGAGCGGCATTCTCGTCGATCCGCCCAAGCGCGTCTTCATCAACGATGCCGTCTGCGAGGGCTGCGGCGACTGCGGCGTGCAATCGAACTGCCTGTCGATCGTGCCGCTGGAAACCCACTGGGGCGCAAGCGCGCGATCGATCAAGCGCCTGCAACAAGGATTTCTCCTGTGTGCGCGGCTTCTGCCCGAGTTTCGTCACGGTGCACGGCGGACAGTTGCGCAAACACCAGGCGCAGAGCCAGACCGGAGCCTGGGCGGAAGCGCCGGAACCCGAACGGGTTGTCGTCGACGGACCCTTACGACATCCTGATCACCGGCGTCGGCGGCACCGGCGTCGTCACCATCGGCGCGCTGCTCGGCATGGCGGCCCACCTCGAAGGCAAGGGCGTATCGGTGCTCGACATGACCGGGCTGGCGCAAAAGTTCGGCGCCGTCACCAGCCACGTGCGCATCGCCGAACAACAGGCGCTGATTCACGCCATGCGCATCCCCGCCGGTGAAGCCCACCTGCTGCTCGGCGCCGACCTGGTGGTGTCCGCCGGTGACGATGCACTGTCAAAACTGCACCGCGAACACTCCTACGCCGTGGTGAATCAATACATGTCACCCACCGCCGAATTCACTCACAACCCGGACGCCGAGTTCCCGCTGGTGGAAATGCAACAGGCCATCAGCGAGGAATCTGAGCCCGGCAAAAGTTACTTTGTCGACGCCACCACGATCGCCACCAATTTGCTGGGCGACGCGATATTTGCCAACTTCTTTTTGCTTGGTGTGGCGTACCAGCAAGGTCTAGTGCCGATTGGCGCAGCCGCCATTGACGAGGCCATCGAACTCAATGGCGTCGCCATCGAGAAAAACCGCCAGGCCTTTCTCTGGGGCCGGCGCTACGTCATCGATGCAGCGGCGGTACTGCAGGAAGCCGGGGTCGGCGCCGCGGGCGACACGACGAACGAAACGGAAAGTCTCGCCGAGTTGATTGCAAGCCGTTACGAAATGCTGACCGACTACCAGGATCAAGCCTACGCCGAGGCCTACCTGCGCGTGGTCGAGCGCGTGCGCAAACACGAGGGCGAACTGCAACCCGCACTGCAAGACGCCGAACTGCCGCTCACCCGTGCCGTCGCCGAGGCTTATTTCAAGCTGCTCGCTTACAAGGACGAATACGAGGTGGCCAGGCTCTACAGCAACGGCGATTTCCTCGACTCGCTGGCCGCCCAGTTCGAAGGTGATTACCAGCTGCGCTTCCACCTCGCCCCACCCTTGCTGGCAAAACGCGATCCGGTTTCCGGTAAACCGCTGAAACGCGAGTTCGGTGGCTGGATGCTCGGCCTGATGCGCGTGCTCGCTCGCTTCAAGCGGCTGCGCGGCGGCCGCTTCGACCTCTTCGGCTACACCGAGGAACGCCGGCTCGAACGCAGGCTCATCACGCAGTACCAGCAGGACATCGACTTCATCCTCGGCGAGCTCAAGGTGCACAACCTGGAAAGCGCCATTGAAATGGCCAGCCTGCCGCTGCAAATGCGCGGATTCGGTCACGTAAAACTGGCCAATATCGAGCGTTGCCGGCAGCGGCACAAGATCCTGACCAGCAAGATGACCGGTCGCGACCTGGCAGTCGAACTCTTCACGCCTTGACCTGGCCCGCCAACAGGTCCTAAGTTAGGGCCTGTTGAGCGCACCGAGGAGTTGCCGGAGCCGATGTCCACCCGCTATCGCATTCCGATCACCGCGATTACCGTTTTTGGTACCAGCAGTTTGCTCGCCCTGTGTGTCGGCATCGTGCTCTACCTGGGTTTCAACCAGGCAGCGGAAAGTACGCGCCAGCTCTGGGCCGAGCAGGCAAAGTCGCTAATCGACCTGATGGAAACCAGCCTCAACAATCACCTGCGGCCGATACGTGAACAGGCACTATGGGTGGCCAGGGATGTCAAAGATATTTCCGATCCCGTCAGTCTCGATCGCTATTTCTTCGGTGTTCTCGCGGCCACGCCCCAGGTGGCTGGCGTCGCCATCATAACCCCCGATGGGCAAAGCCGGCGCTGGCATCGCAAAGGACGCGTGGCGATCGACGAGGACTGGTCGCAAAGGCCGTGGATACGTGACTATATCGATCAGGTTAAAGCCGATGATCAGGCTGCCTGGCGCGAACCAATCTTTACAGATACGATGGATTTGGCGACGCTTCTGCACGATATACCGTTACACAACGCGGACGGAGATTTCATCGGCATTTTTGCGCAGATTGTCACCGTGCAGGAACTCTCGGCATTCCTCTCGCGCAGCTATTCCGATACCGGCATCACTCCATTCGTACTCTACAACCGCGACTACGTACTCGCGCACCCATTGATTGGCAGCGGCAATCTCGAGCAACCACTGGCCCGCCTGGACGAACTTGGCGACCTGGTACTGAAACGCATCTGGGACCCTGATGAGCCAGCTGATTTTATCTCCAGTGCACTCAGCGACACCGAGGCCAGCGGTATATTCTGGGGTGAGCACTACTACCTCTTCCTGTATCGCAACATCGAGCACTTTGGCCCATCACCGTGGACTATCGGGGTTTACCTCAACACCTCGCTGCGCACCACCAACCATGTCAGGAAGCTGATCCAGGCACTCGTAGTGGGCCTTGTGGTCTTGCTGCTGGCGATCATCGCCTCGGTCATCGTCGGGCGCAAAGTCAGCGCGCCGGTGCAGGCGATAGCCCGGGCCGCCGACACGATCGACGCCGGCGATCTCGATTCCGTGACGGCGGTCGGCGGCAGCCGCATTCGCGAACTTGACGAAGCCGGTCACGCGTTCAATAACATGGTGAAAGGCTTGCGCGAGCGCAAACTGATCCGCGAAACGCTGGGTAGATTTGTGCCTGAAAAAGTCGCCACTTCGTTACTCAGCGGTGGCGGCGATATTCCGGTGCGACAATGCGAAGCGACCATTTTGTTCTGCGACATCGAAGCGTTTACCCGAATGACCGAGACACTCGGCCCGGTCAGGATCGTCAAGGTGTTAAACGCTTACTTTTCGGCGATGGTCGATATTCTCGAACACCACGACGGTGTGGTCACGCAATTTCAGGGCGATGCCATCCTCGCCACCTTCAACGTTCCCATCGCCGCTCCCGAGCACGCCGCCAATGCGCTCGCGGCTGCCTGCGAAATGCTCGACGCCGTTGCGCAAAATCGCTACGACGACATCGCCATCAATATCCGCATCGGCATCAATACCGGCGACGTGGTTGCCGGGGCGATCGGCGCCCGCGGACGCTTGAACTACACCGTCCATGGCGATGCGGTCAACCTGGCCGCGCGCCTGGAAGCACTCAACAAGGAATACGGCAGCCGGCTGCTGGTGTCGGCATCGACCGCGGCACTGCTCGACCTCGACGAACTGGTACAAATTGGCGAAGCCACGGTGCGTGGCCAGTCGCGTTCGATCGGCCTGTACAGTATCGAACGCTACCGCAGCAAACCAACCATGGAGCCCAGCCCGTGAACGACAAGCCACCTGAAATGAAAGCCATGTTCGGCGGAATGCCGAGCGGCGGTTTTTTCGACTTACCCCTGGCAAGCCCGGCGATACCCGCGATGCCGACATCATCGTCGTTGGTGCACCCGCAGCTACCCCCTACGCAAGCGTCGGCAACTACTGCGCGACGGCACCCGATGCGATTCGCGCGGCATTTGGCTGGCCGGGCGTACTCGATCATCACGATTTCGACATCGATGGCTACCTGTTACCCGAGGGGGTGCGCGCCCTGGACTGGGGCAATCTCGACTACAGCGAAACCGATTTCGCCGCCAACCGGGCATCAATTCAAGGGCATGTTGAAACCATACTCAAAGCCGGGGCGGTGCCGCTGGTACTCGGCGGCGACGATTCGATTCCGATCCCGGTGCTCGCGGCCTATCGCGAGCATGGCCCGTTGACCATTTTGCAATTCGATGCGCACATCGACTGGCGCGACGACGTCAACGGCGAGACCCAGGGGTTGTCCAGCAACATGCGCCGTGCTGCGGAAATGGGCTGGGTGGAAAACATCGTCCAGGTCGGTGCCCGCGGTATCGGCAGCGCGCGCCCGCAGGATCGCAGGGATGCGCTCGACTGGGGTGTGCGCTTCTTTCCCATGCGCGAGGTGATGCGCCGGGGTATCAATCAAATCATTGAAGCGATTCCACGGAACGCAAATCTTTACATTGCCTTCGATATCGACGCCATGGACCCGTCCGTGGTGCCGGCGGTGATTGGCCCGGCACCGGGCGGATTGAACTACTGGCAAGCCGTCGAGATACTCGAAACTGCAGCGGCAAGAGCAAGCCTGTGTGGTTTCAACCTCGCCGAACTGATGCCAGCCAACGATATCGGCGGGCGTGGCGCGCTGGTAGCCGCGCGCCTGGTGGCGATGGTGATGGGCCTGGTCGCGCGGCAGCGCGCTTGACGCGTTACTGTGCGTCAAGCGCCAGCAGGCGCGGCCAGTCGTTAACGCCAATGCGCGCCTTGAGCAAAAAGCCACCATTACCATCCGCCTGAAACACCAACGCCTCGCCTTCGTCCGGGTATGCCGGGGTGGCCTCACGCGCCACGTTGCCGTGCGCCACGACGACCCGGTTTCCAACCGCAGGCGCGCTGGCAAGCAAGGCCCTGGCACTGGCGACGACGCTGGCGCGGCCACCGACGTATTCCGCGACGCGCAGATTCATCACCTGGTTGGTTTCCTCGATGTCACCCAGTTGCATTAGCCGGGCGGTTTCCACGGTGCGGCAATAGGGGCTGGCGAGCACCTCGCCGACGGGGATTTGCAATGCACGCATGGCGGCGCCGATCGAGCGCGCAGCTTCACGACCGGCGCCGGACAACTGGCGCATGCGCGTGGCATCGCAGGAGCGCCAGTCACCGGCCTTGTCGACCCGGTCGCTCTGCGACCAGTCGGTTGCCACGTGGCGGAAGTAGAGGCTGTAGCCACCGCCGCGCAGTGCCTGCAACAGCGCCTGGTCGTCGACTGGTGCAGCCGCCGCAGCCACTGCGGTCAGCGACAGCAGGACAGCTAAAAACAGTTTTACCAGACGCAGACCCATGCTAGGCGATCTCTTCACGATGCGCGGCGACAAAATCGGACATGCCGTTGAATTCCCATTCGATGCTGTATTCACCCTGCGGGGGCGCCGTGGCACCGAGGCCTTCGACATTGTGGCGGCGGTTGATCCACAGCTTGCTCATGCCCATCTGCGTGGCCGGCACCATGTCGTGGGTCAGCGATTGCGCGACGTGCAGAATTTCATGCGGCAGCACGCCGAGGTCGCGCCGCGCGCGCTCGAACATGTAGTCGAAGTTGCGCAGCTTTGGTTTGTAGCAGCCGACGTCCTGCGCGGTGTAGATCCCGTCCCATTCGATTTCGAGGCGAGCGTTGCTGCCCATGTAACTGATGCGATCACAATTGGTGAGGGTGGCCATCAGGTAGTGCTGACGCAGGTAGTTGAGGCTCGCCGCCGAATCGTCAAACTCCGGCCAGTGCTTGACCGAGCGCCCAAAAGCCTGCGCCTCGTCGTCGCTTATCTTGAGTTGCCATTTTTTGGCCATCGCCCGTGCAACGTCGGCCAGCAGCGAACTGTAAACCTGCTGCGGTTGCTCGGCCTGCTGGCGCATTTCGCATTCGGCAAACACTTCCAGCACTTCGTCGCGGCTCAACTTGATCGGCAGCTTGTCGAGCAAGGGTCCGAGGCCGTTGTAGATGCCCGACTCCCAGTCGATCAGGGTGCCGTAGGTATCGAAAGTCAGCATTTTAAAGTCGGAAAGTTTCATTCACAGACCCCTGCGATTAGAGAGTAAAGCAAAGGGGACAGTATACCTGTTTCCTCAGGTTTTCGGCACGAGTAGAGCCGCAACGAAACAGGTATACTGTCCCCTTCGTCTTCGTCAGACAGCGGGGCCAGTCATCTTGATACAGCGAACAGTCAACAGGCTGCTCAACATCGAACGCGACGAGTTCGCCGCCGCGCTGCTGTCCTTCCTGTTCGTGTTCACGCTGATGGCTTCCTACTACGTGCTGCGCCCGGTGCGCGACGCCATGGCGAGCGACTGGAGCGACAGCGAATTGAGCTGGCTGTGGACGCTGACTTTCTTCATCAGCGCGGGCGCGGTGCTGGCCTACGGCTGGGTCGTGTCACGGGTGCCGCTGAAAAAACTGGTGCCCGCCGTCTACCTGTTTTTCGCCGTTTCTTTCGCCCTGTTTTACCTCGCCACGCAAACGTTCGACGACACGCGCCTGATCGACCAGTCGTTTTACGTCTGGGTCAGTTTCTTCGCGCTGTTTCACGTGTCGGTATTCTGGAGTTTCATGTCCGACCTCTACAGCAGCGCGCAGTCGAAGCGCCTGTTCGGCCTGTTTGGCGCGGGCGCCAGCATCGGCGCGGTGTCGGGGCCATTGCTGCCGGTGTTGCTCGGCGGCAAGATCGGCGTCTACAACCTGTTGTTGATCGCGGCGCTGATGCTGCTGCTGATCCTGCCGATCATTGCGCGCCTCGATCGATACCGCCAGTCGCAGCCGGCCGCCGGGCAAGCGCCGGCAAAATCGATGCAGGCCATCGGCGGGGAGTTTTTCGACGGCTTTGTCGATTTGTTCGGCCATCGTTTCCTGCTCGGCATCGCGTTGTTCCTGCTGCTCTACACGATGATGAGCAGCTTCGTCTACTTCGAACTGAAAAACGTCATGGCCGAATACGATCGCGCCACGCGCGCGCAGTACTGGGGGATGATGGATCTGGCGGTCAACTCGCTGTCGATACTGACCGCGGTGTTCGTCACCGGCCGCCTGGCGACCCGCTGCGGGCTCGCGATAACGCTCGCGCTGGTGCCGCTGTTGCTGGTGTTTGGCTGGCTCGCAGTGGCCATCGCACCCGGGCTCGCGCTACTCATCGGGCTGCAGATCGTGCGCCGCGCCGGCAATTACGCGATCACCCGGCCCGGGCGTGAAATGCTGTTCACGCGGGTATCGCCGGCCACCCGCTTTCGCACCAAGCCGGTCATCGATATCGTCGTCTACCGCGGCGGCGACGTGCTCGCCGGCTGGACTTATACCGGGCTCGCGCAGGGCATCGGCCTCGGTCTCGGCGCCATCGCCATGATCGCCGCGCTGCTCGCCTTCGCGTGGGTGCTGGTCGCGGTGTTTCTCGGCGTCAGCTATGAACACAACAAGGACCTCGGCGCAGCACCCGCCGCGGCCACATCGGAGACATGATATGAAACCTCGCTTTTCGCGCCGCCGTTTCCTGCAAGCCAGCAGTGTCGCGGCAACCCTCTCGCCGTTTGCGAACGCCTGTCTTGCAGCCGCGCAGACTGACCCCATTAAAAAGACGATACCCTCGAGCGCCGAAAAACTGTCGGTGATCGGCCTCGGCACCTCGCGCACCTTCGACGTCAGCGCCGCCGATGCCGCGCAATCGCCGATGGTCGATTTGATGCGCGCTTTTTTCGACAACGGTGGCCAGTTGATCGATTCATCGCCGATGTACGGCAGCGCCGAAGCCGTGACCGGCGCCCTGCTGCAGGCCGTCGGCAAGCCGTCCGCGCTGTTTTCCGCAACCAAGGTGTGGACTTACGGCAAACAGGATGGAATCGAACAGATGCAGCGTTCGAGCCAACGCCTCGGCGTCGAGCGCATCGACCTGATGCAGATTCACAACCTGCGCGACTGGCAGGTGCACCTGGAAACCCTGCGCGAGTGGAAGGCAGCCGGGCGCATTCGCTACATCGGCATCACCACGTCGCACGGGCGCTACCACGACGAACTCGAAACCATCCTGCAGCAACACGCCTTCGACTTCGTGCAGTTCAGCTACAACATCGAAAATCGCGACGCCGAGCAACGCCTGCTGCCGATTGCACGCGAACGCGGCATCGCCACGCTGATCAATCGTCCCTACCAGCGCGGCAGCCTGTTCGGCAAGGTCAAGGGGCACGCGCTACCGGACTGGGCCGCCGAGATCGACTGCGCGAGCTGGGGCCAGTTTTTTCTCAAGTTCATCGCCGCGCACCCCGACGTCACCTGCATCATCCCGGCCACCTCGAAGCTGAAACACATGGTCGACAACATGGCGGCCGGCTACGGTCGGCTGCCGGATGCCGCCCTGCGCAAGCGCATGGCCGCCCACATCGAATCGCTGTAAATCGCTGCCGATAACACGCTGATCTAAAGCGTAGGTATTGACACTAAACTATATATCGGTATATTTCGATATATGAATTTAGAAAAAGCCGATTACTGCCCTCAACAATCCTACGCGGCGCAGAATTATCAGCTGGCTCAGGGACAGATCAAATTTTCCGCCGGCGTTACCGGAACACGCCGATGCGAAAGGCGTATGCGTGGGATATATCCAGGAAAAGACCGGGTTATCGCAATCCACAATTTCGAACTACATGGGAATGTTAAAAGATGCCGGGCTGGTTAATTCCGAGCGTCACGGACAATGGACTTTTTATAGCCGTAATGAAGACGCTATTCGAGCGTTCGTTGCCGCGGTAGAAGAAGAGCTTTTACTGCCCTGACGAGCACAAGATAGTGCGCTATTACTAACAGAGACTCATGGCGTATCTCATATCTAAAAATGCAAATATCTCCATGGTGAAATGAAATGACACAATCATATGGCGTACTGCAACAGCCACTGGAGCTGCCTTGCGGCGCCACTTTAAAAAATCGACTTGCAAAGTCAGCGATGTCAGATTCGCTGGGAAATGGTGAAGGCGATCCCACCGAGGCCCAGATCCGACTGTACGAAAGATGGGCGCAAGGCGAAGCAGCATTATCGATCATCGGCGAGGTACAGGGCGACCACCGTTATCCGGAGAAACCGGGGAATCTGGTATTTGGAGATCAAACCGATCATCAGGCCCTGCAGTCACTAGCCAGCCGAGGTGTCATTCAGGGTGCTCATCTGTGGCCGCAACTCGGTCACGCCGGTGCGCTTTCGCACTTGCCGATCAGTCAGCCCAGGGGGCCGTCTGCCCTCAATATTGAAGGTCTTCAATGTGCGGGCATGTCGATCGATGAGGTTAAGGAATTACCCGGCATGTATGCAAGAACGGCATTACACGCAAAGACCGCGGGATTTAGCGGCGTCCATGTTCATGCCGGGCATGGATTTTTACTCAATCAATTCCTTTCGCCATTGTTTAACCACCGCAGCGATGGCTACGGCGGTTCAATCGAAGCACGCTGCCGTATCGTGCTCGAAGTGATAGCCGAGATACGGCGAGCCGTTGGTTCTTCGTTTCCGGTGGGGATAAAGATCAACTCGACGGACAAACTGGAAGGTGGATTGACAGAAACGGATGCTTTGGAGGTGGTGCGCCTTCTCGATCGAACCTCGATTGATCTGATTGATATTAGCGGAGGAACTTACTTCCCCGGAGCAAAAGCAAGCTCCGAGGGCAGGTCGGATGGTGGGCCATACTTTGTTGAATTTGCCCGACGCGCCAAAGGGGTAACCCGGGTGCCGCTAATGTTGACCGGAGGTTTCGCAAAGCGCGAACAGGCAATAGCGGCAATAGCGAGTGGCGCTGTTGATATGGTGAGTCTAGCGCGTGCCATGGCTCTCAATCCGCGACTTGCGAAGGTCTGGTTGACCGAGGAAGGGGGTGATCCTGAGTTCCCGGTCTTTGAATCTCCTCCGCGGGGTGGGGTGACGGCATGGTACACCATGCGACTTACGGCTCTTGGAGACGATAGCGAGGATAGTTTCACGCTGGACCCTCATTCTGCGTCGCGCGTCTATGAAGAGCGCGATGCACAGCGATGTGTCAAGTGGAAAGAGAAATACTTGTGAACTGGGATGCAACCTTCGCGATTTCGAAAGCCGTTGGTGTAATCGAAAGCGTCATTCGCGAATGCCGACCTTCATAGTTAGCCTGGAAACGCTCGATTGGCGCCCGAACAATGTGTCAGGTGGAACCGCTTGGTGAGGTATCGTCGGTGGTTTCGGCTTTATCGACGTCGCCCGCTTCAGGTTGAACATCCTGTGAGCTACTGTCGTCTGCTGCAGTTTTTTGCAAGCGCTTCTCTTCCTTCTTTTTCTTTTTGGCGATTTCTTTCTGCCGCTTTTGAAACGCGTAATTGGGTTTGGCCATTGGTACTCTCTTCTATTTGATTTGATGGTCGCTGTGGTCAGAATACGGCATTTTCCAACCGATTGCGCTCTTCATAACACCTGCAATATTAAAGTCTCGTAAGGCCACCGGGACGCTAGCGGCCGTTCACTTCGGACTCGTAACCTTTAACAAATGCGCGTCGTTTTTGCTGTGGCGCCTTAAACGACTGTCTAGCCGGTTTATAAATTGAGATTCCGGGTTAGCACTTCCGCCGATTTAATAATGCGCTTCGTGCGGTAAAGCTCCGCATGTTTCTGCTCGCCAGTGTAGCCGGTTGGCTCTCCGGTTTCGGAGCCAACAAACCAGGAGATTTCAGGTCGGCGCTCACCGAGCAGTTTCTTTAATGTCGTGGTTGTAATGCCCAGGGCCTTGGCCGCTGCATTGTAGGTGCAACGCGTCTTAACCTGGTTCATGTAATCAAGTACGAGGGTAACTTTTTCTTCCATTTAACGATGATCCCTGCAAAATTAGCAGTGAATTTTAGGGACACTAGGATAACAGAGATAGATAGATGCTGTCGATTTAACTCAAAATACAAGAATCCTGAGTGTCAGATACAGGCATTTCAGAGTGTTTGAACAGCTTTATTCCGATGACCAGAAAGTGCCGATACGCGACCCTTGTCAATGGAATTAGCGGGTCTGCCTTTCCAGGTACCGCTTCGATTACACGTCCCCGACATACACCAGGATGCCAGCCGACACCTTACACTTCGGCCGCCAGGGCCGCGACAATGCTCGCGACGATGCGCGGCAGGGCGTCACCAGCTTCCTCCACCTGGCGCAGGAGATCGCCGATCGTCGTGGTGCCTTCACGGCCGCTCCAACGTTCAAAGTCTTCGGGCGTCGGCGCAACATAGGCCATCTTCCATTCGCCGAAGTTGCGCTCGGCAATTGGTTCGCGTCGAAACACCCTGGCGTCTTCGTGGCGCGGGTCAGCCAGGATCTGCTCCAGCAACCCGTCGAGGTCCTCCGCCTCGCCCTCGATGGCCTGGAAGAACACGCCGTCGCTGAGGATGAGCACTCCGGTGATGCCGAGTCGCTCATTGTTGCGCCGCGCCGACTCCAGGATGGCCTCAAGATCGCCGGCCGAGAGATCATCGCGAGCGCGAGACGAGTAGAAGATCTGTATGAGCATTGCCTGATCCGCCAGATTACGATTAAGTACGGGGCATGTTAGCACCCTATTTCCATTACTCCACCCGGTAAGGTATATCGGTGAGCGAGAACAACGCCTTCACAGGTCGGGGAATCCTTTTCACCTCTGCTTCAGGCCGTGGGGGCTACCGCAGAAACGCGTATACTGTCGCCAGCTATTCTGGCAAAGCGGTGACCCGATTGAACGATCCAGGGGTTTACCCGTCTTAGCTTAAACGACTTCAGGCCTTCCACTAATGCACAAAACCCTACTGTTGCTGCTGCTGGCGTTGACCCTCGCCAGCCCCTTGCAGGCCGCCCCGGATGCCGAGCTGTGGCCGCGCTGGCAGACCCACGATGCCAACAACGACACGCGCATCGACCATCGTGCCTGGGGAGAGGTATTGCGCGGCTACCTGTTCCAGGGCAAGGACGGCATCAACCGCTTCAACTACGCCGGGGTCAGCGAAGCCGACCGTAAAAAACTCGATGCTTACGTCGAGCAAATGTCGCAGGTTAAAATCAGCGCCTATAACCGCGCCGAGCAGCGCGCCTACTGGATCAATCTGTACAACGCGCTGACGGTGCGCGAAATATTGCGCTTCTTTCCGGTTTCCAGTATTCGCGATATTTCCTCGGGCTTCTTCAGTTTCGGCCCCTGGGACAAGAAGTTGATCGAAATCGAAGGCGAGACCCTGACCCTGAACGACATCGAGCATCGCATCCTGCGCCCCATCTGGCGCGATGCGCGCATTCACTATGCGCTCAACTGCGCGGCGATCGGCTGCCCCAACCTGCAGCTGCGCGAGTATACCGGCGGCAACACCGAGTCGATGCTGGATAGCGCCGCACGCGAATTCGTCAATCATCCCCGCGGCGTGCGGGTGGTCGATGGCAAGTTGCAGGTTTCCAGCATCTACACCTGGTTCATCGCCGATTTCGGCGGCGACGATGCCGGGGTGATTGCGCACCTGCAAGAATACGCCGACAGCACACTGGCCAGGACCCTGAAAGACATCCGCCGTATCGATAACGACGACTACGACTGGAGTCTTAATTCGGTGAGTGATGTGAGCAATGTCAAACGCTTACGCGGCCGCATCGGCAGCTAAACCTGCTGCTTTCGCCGTGCTTGCGCTCGGCTCGGTACTGCTCGCGCGTCTGCCGAGTTCCCGCAGCCTGCTGTTGCTGTCACGGGCGCTGCGAGGCAACCGTTGAGCAACCCTGGAACGGTCGCCGCCTACGCGCTGGAATCGGGTTTCACAGCCGTGAAATTACCTTAAATTCAACTATAAATAGTCACTAGTTAATGTATTACATTAATTACTGATGAACTCGACACGCTGCCTCGTCAGAAAAATACCAGCCATTTCAAGGATTTGTGCATGAATTTCCTGATTGCCAGCCCATTCACCCGGCTACTGATGCCACTGCTGCTGCTCGGCGCCAGTATGTGGGCGGTATTCTGGAGCGGGCGGATACCGGCCACCTGGCAACCCCTGTTAATCCAGGTATTGCCCGTCGTCGCCATGGTCGTTGCCCTGCTGCTCAGCCTGCGTTTCAACCGCAGCCGCTACACGCTGTTAATCCTGTTGGTGGCCGTCGCCGGGCTTGCGCAAACGCAGTGGCGGGGTCAGATTCTACCCGCGACCGAATCCCTGCTGTTTGCGCTGTTGGTGCTGAATGCTTTCGCCTTCAGCCTGGTCAGGGATCGCAGCCTGTTTTCAATGCATGGCCTCGTTCGTATCGCGATCCTGTTGCTGCAGGGTATTGCCATTTACTTACTGGCAACTTACACCGACCTGCTGCCGCGCCTCCTGCACAGCCACGAGTGGTTCACACTGCCCGCTGCGCTCGCCGTGTTCGTGCAGTTGCCAGACGGCATCCTGCTCGCCGCGGTCATTGCCAACCTGGCACACGCGATCCTCTCGGTAGCGCGCAACAGCTCGATTCAGGCCACCTTCTTCGGTTGCCAGCTCGGCTTGCTCGGCATCGCCAGCGGCTATCCACACGCGGCCTTCGTGCCGATACTGGTAAGCTGCTGCGGGCTGATGGTAACGCTGGCCATCATCCTGGATTCGCACGAACATGGCTTACCGCGACGATCTGACTGGCCTGCCGTCGCGGCGCGCCCTGAACCAGCTGCTGTTGAGCCTCGGCCGACGCTATACCATCGCCATGCTCGACATCGATCACTTCAAGCAATTCAACGACACCCATGGCCACGATATCGGCGACGAAGTGTTGCGCATGGTAGCGAGTAAAATCGCGCGCGTCGGCGCGGGCGGCAGACCGTTTCGCTACGGTGGCGAGGAATTTACCATCGTCTTTCCGGGGAAGAGCGCCGAGCAGGCACAGGTCGAACTCGAAACGCTGCGCGCATCCATCGAGGCCTACCGCATGTTGTTGCGCGGCAATAGCCGCAACGGCAGCAAGCAGCCGCGGGTAACGCGCGACCGGAAAAGCCCGGACAAGCGGCCACTGGCGGTCACCATCAGCATCGGTTACGCCGAACGTAACTCGCGGCTGAAACTCCCACAAACGGTCATCAAGGCAGCCGACAAGGCGCTGTACCGGGCCAAGCACCAGGGGCGAAATCGCATCAGCGGCTAGCCTGAATTTTGCATTGCCTGGAGTCAACCGGAGCCGCCACTATCGGGTAACATAGCGACCCTATGCAAACCGAAATTCTGATTGCAGGCGCAGGTCTTGGCGGCCTGTCGCTGGCACACGCGCTACAGCAAAAAGGCATCGCCTGCCTGTTGGTGGAAGCGCGCGACCGGGTCGGTGGCCGCATTCTCACACTCGAATCCAGTTACGACGGCATCGGCACGGCGCTGGCCGACATCGGGCCTTCGTGGATCTGGCCCGGACAAGCGCGGGTCGAAAGCCTGTTGCAGCAACTCGACATCGGCACTTTCGAGCAGTACAGCACCGGGCGGCTGGTTTTCCAGGACGAATCCGGGCAGGTCCGCCGCGATCTCGAGTTTTCCACCATGGCCGGCTCGTTGCGCGTCGAAGGCGGCATTGCCCGGCTGACCCGTGCCCTCGCGTCCCGTTTACCACTCGACTGCCTGCAGCTGTCACATCGGGTTACGCGCATTGAACAGCGCGATCAGGGGTACCGGGTAACCCTTGAGTACGAGCGTGGTTCGCGCCAGGTGCTGGCGCGCAACGTGGTGCTCGCGATTCCACCAAGAGTGATCGTCCAGCACATCGAGTTCGAACCCGCCCTGCCAGCAGGCATTGTCGACGATCTGCAATCGATCCCCACCTGGATGGCGGGCCAGGCCAAGCTGTTCGCGCTCTACCCGCAGCCATTCTGGCGGGCGGCGGGCCTGTCCGGCGATGCGATAAGCCACCTGGGTCCGTTGGTGGAAATTCACGACGCATCCCCGGCCAATGCCGAATACGGCGCCCTGTTCGGATTTGTCGGCGTGCCGGTGGGTGCGCCGCTGCGCGCCCCGGCAAGCCTCGCCGCAGCGGCCAGGGCGCAACTGCTAACCCTGTTCGGCCCCGCCGCGGCAAACCCGCTCGACATTCTGCTCAAAGACTGGGCCGATGATGACTGCACGGCCACCGCCGCCGACGGCAACAGCAGCGCGCATCCGCAGTATGGTATGCCCGCGTCGCTGGCCGGACTCGCGGATCAGGGCCTCATTTTCGCGTCGAGCGAAATGGCAGCGCAGTTCGGCGGCTTCATCGAGGGCGCGCTCGAAGCGGCCGAAAACGCTTCACTGCGCTTGAGCTAAGCGGTGTTAGGATTGACAGAGTCGATTCAAGAATTATTCAACTACCCTTAAAGAATTGGCGCCCACCCCTCCGCTAAGCTACCCTCGCTCAAAATACCCAGGCCGATACATTCGAACCTACAGGAAATGACCATCACTGCGCCAACTACCCTGACCGTCGTCCAGCCATCGAGCTACCTTTCCATGCCCTGGCGCAACGGCCTCGGCACCACGGTTGAACTGCGCAAGCAGGATCTCGACGACGGTAGTGGATTTGCCTGGCGGCTGAGCATGGCCGATGTGGCCGAGGACGGCGAGTTTTCCAATTTCACCGGTTACGACCGCACCCTGCTACTGCTCGAAGGCAAGGGTTTGACGCTGGATTGTGAGGGCAGCGTACAGCGTCTGCAGCACCCCCTGGAGGCAGCCAGTTTCCGGGGTGAAGCCGCTACCTTTGCCAACTTGCACGACGGTCCGATCAAGGATTTCAACATCATGACCTTGCGCCGCCTGTGCAGCGCCGAGGTCACCAGCCAGGCAAACCCCGCTGCGACCCAGACCGGCATCGATGCCGACCTGCTGCTGGTTTACGCCATTGGCGCCGATTTACAGCTGGCGTCGCCGGATACCGGTGAGATGCTGCTGCCACGCGAACATTTACTTGAGATCGAGCAACCTGCAAAGCAGGTGTTGCACTGTGATAGAGCCGGCTTTATCGCCGTACAGATTCGCTACAAAAGCAAGGACTCTTAAAGAGTCAGGCAAACTGAGGGCTGCCGAAGGCGGATAAATACGGGTCGCAATCGGTATCAACGCCCTTCCCAGGGTTTGAAAAAAGCATCCAGCTCGGCAAAACCGATCAGGCCATCGGCAAAGGTAAAGCTGCCCTGCTCGTTGATTTCCGTTACCGCCGCGACCAGCGAACCGTAGGCGGCGCGCGCGAAGGCCGCGCCAATGCTGATGCGCTTCACCCCGGCATGCGCCAGTTCATCGAGGCGAAAGCGCGGACCCGGCAGGCCCGTCACCAGGTTAACCGGCTTATCGACCTCGGCACACAAATTGCGAATGCTGTCGAGATCGGGTAATCCCGGTGCATAGAGCACATCCGCACCCGCGCGGGAAAAAGCCTGCAAGCGTCGAATCGTGTCATCCAGGTCGCATCGCCCCCACAGATAATTTTCGGCGCGCGCGGTGAGCACCATGTCCTCTGGTAGCCCGCGGCAGGCTTCGGCTGCAGCCGCGATACGCTCGACGGCCAACTCAAAATCGAAAATCGGGGCATCGGGGTAATTGCTGTAATCTTCGATCGAGCATCCCGCGAGTCCGGTTTGCGCGGCCGCCCGGATCGTTTCGGCCACCGCTTCGGGTGAATCGCCAAAGCCTTTTTCCAGGTCGGCGGTAACCGGTAACGGTGTGGCATCCACGAGCAGGCGGCAATGTTCCAGCGTCTGTGTCGATGACACCGATCCCTCGCACTGGCCGAGGGCAAAGGCCATGCCGGCACTGGTGGTGGCCAGCGCCTTGAAACCCATCGCCGCGAGTATGCGCGCACTACCGACGTCCCAGGGATTGGGGACGACGAAAATTTCGTCACCTTGATGCAGTGCGCGAAATTCACTGCCTTTGCCTGGTTTCTGCTCGGTCATGCGGGTGTCTCCTCGGGGACTTCGATAGAAAAAATTCTATCAAATACCTACTGACAACCTTCTGTCAGTAGTGTGGATTTTAATCGCCGCGCAGCACTGCGAAAGTCAACTCTGCCGGTACCAGCGAGCCGGCGATCATTTTCAGGTTCGCATCTTCACTGTGTCGCGCATGGTCCTGGAACTCGCGAATCAGCGTACCGACCAGGGTTTGCCCCCAGAACCATTCGCGCAGTTGCTGCGTGGACGGGTGTCCACCTTCGGCCACTGCCGCCTCGAGGTAAATCGCCTTGATGTCGTCGACGGCGAAACGCAGGCGCGCTACCGGCGCCATTCCCCTGGGATTGGGCAGCGGATCGTCGCCGAGATAGCGTGCGAAGTACTCGACGGCCACTTCCGGCGCGAGGCCACTGATACCGACCGTGGTCCTGCCCAGGCGTTCGCGCGCCAATTGCCAGATCGGTATCACACTCGCTGCTTCGGCCAGTACCCCGCTATTATCCAGCTCACCGGGAAATCGCCAGTTGGCATCGCCGTCGCTCGCAGGCCCCTCGTCATCGAAGTCTTCCAGCAACGGCGTAGCGGCAGGGCGATCCAGCAACGCCAGCGCCGCCCGCAAAACCCCCTGCTGCAATTCCACGTTACCCGGAGTAGCAAAGGGCCGGCCCAGTTCGAAGGGCACCCACAGCGCCCGCGGCGGGCGCATGCTGACAACGTGTTCACGCACCAACGCAACAATGACGGTAGCGAGACCTTCGTCTTCGAAGTAGTGAGCCAGCCCGCACACGGCGCGCGTGCAGGCGGGTCACACCGGGGCGAGAACGACCGTGTTGACACCGAGCGCGAGCATCGAGCGCCCGACTTCGCGCGCCTTGTCTTCCATTTTCTCCGGCGAAGTAGCACCCATGAAGGCGTAGTGGGTCTCCGCTGCCTTGCCGATTTCGCCCTGCTGCTCGAGTTCGCGCAGGCGATCGCGCGGCAGCATGACGTTCAAATCCTGCTGAAAACCGCTGCGGTCGAAATTGGTGGAAACATGACTGCAGAGGATGTGGCTGTCTGCGGCCGACGCCGGGATGGCGCGGTAACCGGTTTCATTGGCGAGCATCGGTCGCTCGCCGCGCAGGATAAACCCGGCGCTCGAGACAATCGCCACGTGGCGTTCGGCCGCGGCGACCGGCGTGGTGGGTGGGGTATCGGCATAGGCCGGACAGGCAAGATCGGCGATGACGGTACGTTCGGGTTCGGGAACATCCGCCAGTCTGACCATGTCAGGTCGTGGCGCCGGAGCAGGAGTAAATTTCGGCGGTAGACAAAATCAACATGGCAAAAATACTAGTCGATCGATTCAGCGTGGGCAAGCGAGTCGCCGCTGGCAGTTCACCTGCTTCGCTGCAATCCGCTTTGCTATCCACGGAAATGCGCGTGCAGCAACATCAGGCCGGCAACGATCGGCAGTATGGTGTAACCGAACAGGTGGATCGAATGCCCCATCTTTTCGCCGTTGCGCGCAATCATGGTTTGCAGCTTTTTGATTTGCTCGGGCGCGGTTTTGCGCTGGTAATAGCTGTACAGGCCGTAAGCAATCGCCAGCACGCCGACAATGAGGTTGAAATTGTTCATATGCCGGCAATAGTAACCCAGCCAGTCGGCAAACTGTACCGCTGCGATCATCCGGGTTTCCAGTAATCCACCGTGGCGGCACATCCCGGCAAGCACGCACAGAACTGCAGATCGGTTGTATACTGGACACCAGTTTCAAGCCAGACAGCAATCGAATGACGACCACTTTTGACCCCCATAGCAAGGAAGCCGAGCTGCGCTCGGAAGCGGCCACCTGGGATACCAGCCGCGTCGAAGCTGCCGGTGACGGCGACATCCCGGTGATCGATTTGCAGGTGTATTTTGCCAATCCGCAGGAACAGACGCTCGAGGCGGTCGCCGCACAATTACGCACAGCCTGCCAAACGGTGGGTTTTTTCAGCATCGTCGGCCACCAGGTAGACGCCGAGCTGGTCACGGCCATGTTTGCCATGACGCGCCGCTTTCATGCGCTGCCGCTGGAACTGAAAAATTCCATCGCCATGGACAGGCCCGACTGGCCGGTGGGTGGCGTCGGCTATTTGCCGATCAGGCACCGCAAGCTGCCGGCGCGCGACAAGGGTAATCTCAACGAAGCCTTCATCATCAAGTGCGATCATAAATTGACGATGGACGACAACCAGTGGCTCGACGAACAGCAGCTGCCGGGGTTCAGGGAAACCGCCGAGGCTTATGCCACGGCACTCGAGGCGCTCGGCAAGCGCATGCTGCCGATCTTTGCCAGCGCGCTGACGATGGCGCCCGACTTCTTCGATGCAGCCTTTGTCCGGCCGTTGTACCGTTTGCGCATGACGCACTATCCGCCGCTCGGCGATTTGCCAGCCGACGAGTTTGGCATCGCACCCCATGTCGACACCACCTTTTGCACGATACTGGCCCAGGACCGGCCCGGGCTCAGCATCTTCAGCGAGCGCCGCCAGCAATGGATCAGGGCGCCGATGCTGGAAGACGCCTTCATCGTCAATACCGGTGAATTGCTGCGTACCTGGACCAACGACCGCTTCATCAGCGTCAAGCATTTCGCCAACAACAACACCGGCGCTGACTCGCGTTATTCGATTCCCTTCTTCCTCAACGCCAACTCGGATTACCGCATGACCTGCATCCCCAGTTGCTGTGGACCCGACAACCCGGCGAAATACCCACCGATTTCCTATGCCGAAAGCCAGGCCGTGGTACAGGGTGAGTAGGCCGGTAATCAGCTTTTCCAGAGATTTGCGGGTAGTTAATAATCAGCGAACAGCCCCGACGCCTTGACAGCATCAGTACCCGCGTTGAGAATGATTCGATAATCGCACCACCAATTTATCAACCCCTGGAGCCCAACACCTGCTTGGGCATTTAATTGATTGGGGGTAAAGCTGTTGATTTCAGCGCTATACGGATTGCTCTCCAGGGCATATCTGATAAATATAAAACAGGATTTCTCGCATGAAAAAAGTATCGACGACCATCAACAGGCCATTGGCCAGGATTGCAGGGCTGCTGCTTGGCACGCTGTTTATCGGCAGCAATATCGCGCTCGCGGATCACAAGCACAAAAAAGGCGCTCCGGACCAGCCGGGGCCGTATTCCATCGGCCACACCACGGTGATCCTGACCGATACCACGCGCAACCTCGACGGTTCGACGCCGGCGACCGCTGCCGGGCGCCACCTGTATCTCGACATCTGGTATCCGACCGATGTTGAATCCAACGACCACATTCTGTACGACTGGAACAACCCCCTCTACAACGAAAATCCGGGCAGCATTGATTTATCCCGGCCTGCCCGATCTGCCAGCCATGACCTGGGATGGTAGCCGTTCCACCAACCCGATTGCCGAACTGGCGCCACTCGCGCGCAAGGGAAAATTTCCATTGCTGGTGGCTTCGCACGGCAACCTGGTGGCCTCCGCGAAAAACATGCCCGACACGCTGGAAATGCTCGCCAGCCACGGCTTCGTGATCGCCTCGATCGAACACACCGGCAATAGCGACGCGCAGTACCAGGCGAGCCTGTTTAACGGCTTTGTGAATTTGCCCGTCGGTCCCAATCCCACGCTCGGCGCCAACGGCACGATTTTACAGCGCAGCAAGGATGTCAGCTTCGTCATCGATTCGGTGCTCGACGGCCTGCTCGACCAGGCAACCGGTATAGAATTCACCAAACGCCTCGACAAGAAAGCCATCGGCGTGCTCGGCTTTTCGCTCGGCGGCATGACCAGCCTGGCCACGGTCACCGGCATCGGTTCCGCGGATCACCCGGCGGACGAACGCGTCAAGGCGGCGTTGATGGGCGGCGGCACTAACTATGGTTTGCTGCTCGACCAGGACGACTACGCGAATGCGAAAGTGCCGCTGATGTTCCTCGGTAACGACACCGGTATCGTCTACGATAACTTCAATGAATTCACCGGCAGCAAGTCGAAGTACCTCGTCGACATCGCCGATTTCAATCACCACGTCGGCGGTTACCAGACGAGCTGGTGCCAGGACTTCAAGAGTTCGATGGAAATCGTCAATGCCAGCGTCTTCCCGACGATCTTTTTCGCCTCCGGGACGCTGGACCCCAACGACATTGCCAACTACATCTTCACCGCGACTTTTTACTGGACTTATACCGGGCCACGCAACTCGGGCGTTTACGATTACTGCGCAGCGTCCGATTTCGACAACATCAGCGATGATCAACTGGTCGCCGTGCTGTTCGGCGATGCCGACATACTCGCGGTGCGTGACGAACTGATTGGTTCCATGCCGCTGAAGCCCGAGGCTTCGATCGCGGAGATCACGCGCACCACCAACTGGTACGCGGTGTCCTTTTTCAAACACACGCTGCAAAAGGAAAAATCCTACTCACGGTACCTGGCCGATTCAAAGAAGAACCGGAAAAAAAACCCGCTGGTACAGCTCGAAGTCGACTGCTTCAAGGAAAAACCACGTCCGCTCGATCTGCAGGCCGGCGACAAGCTCACTTTCGTTCCGGTCGGTGATTCCGGTTACGAGGTCAGCCTGACCTCGGGCGCCACGCTCTATGATTTTGGCACCGCCATCAATGTCTCCGGCGACGGGGTCGCGTACCTCAGCTACCCGGGTTTCTCGTTTCCGGTACCCGGCATGGTGGACCCGGTGCAAAACCTGTTCGTCAACGAAAACGGCGTGATCTCGACACGCACTACGCCCGATATCGGTGGCATCGATGACAACGGCTCACCCTGGTACATGAAGGGGCATTTGTTGCTCTCAGCGCAGTTCACCATTGGTGCACTGATGAAAAACCTGGCGAGTGCCGGCGACGACGTGTTCGCCTACTACGACGATCTTGAAGACCGTGTGGTGGTTACCTACGCCGGAGTACCGGCAGTCGGCACGACCGAACCCAACACGCTGCAGATCGCCATTCACGGCAACGGCACGATCGAGATGATCATCATCGAGCTTGCCGACACCGGCGCCGTGTTCTCGCCGGGCATTCTCGGCACCCTCGGTATTGCCGGTGGGCATACGCGCATCAAGGATTTGCACAAGGTCAAGGCGGTGGATTTCAGCAAGCTCCGCGACAATGGTTCGCGCTTCATGGAATTCGGCCCGCAAGCCGCGATTTTCGAACAGTTCTACGCCGGTACCGAACGTTCCTGTAAGGGTAAAAAAGGCAAGGGTAAGAGTAAGATAAAGACAAGACAAGGACAAAGACAAAGATAAGGACAAACACAAAGACTGATGACTGCCAGGGGTGGCAAAAACAGGTATCGATGCCGCCCCCGATGATCACCTGAGCCAGGAAAAACGCCGGTATCAGGCGTTTTTCTTTTGGTACATGCGTCGGCGGCGCTCCTTGATGTGTTGGTCACCAGCTTCGGTGCCATCGTGAAAGCTGCCAAACAGCTTGTCCCAGGGGGTTTCGTAGGAGCCGTAGTTGCAGTCAAAGTAGCGGTGGTGCAACTGGTGCATGAAATCACCGAGTTGCAAGCTGAAAAATCGCGTGATGCTGAACCTTGTGGTAACCACAGTGCGACGTTGGCCCGGCGACGGTGTGCAGCATCGCATTGAAAATCACGTGTACCGGATGGCTCGCCACCAGCCAGTGAATGGCAACATCCGAGTACAGAAAAAGGTGCTCAACCGGGTGCATCGCGTGACCCGACCAGGGTCCGGTGTTAATGTTCTTGTGGTGCCAGGAGTGAAACCAGCGATACAGCGGGCCGACGTGCAGTAAGCGATGGTACCAGTAAAAATGAAACCCGCTCCACAGTGGGATGATCAGCATCCAGCCGATAAACCAGGCCGGGTTTTCTGCGAAGATAATCATCGTCGCGTGGCCGTTGGCATAGCCCCATAACAGCAGGCATTCCCACAGCGTGCCGATCGGCACCGCGCCAACCAGCGTCCAGAACATGTTGTCCCAGACCTGGTTGCCGAAGTGAAACTGCTTTGAATTTCGCCCGAGCGGGCGCGCGTCGTAGCGGGTGTCGTCCCCCTGGCGGCGAAAGGTAAACAGCAGCAGGTGCAGGCCACCGGCGACAACCAGCACGATCACCAGGTTGCGCAAGCCGATTTCCAGCATCCAGTCGAGCCGAAACTCACGCGCGCGCTCCAGCGACGGCGTAAACCAGGTCCAGGCGCCGATCGCGAGCAGCAAGATAAGTAAGCGCTGGTTGAACGGACGCCAAAGCTCGTACAGGTAGCGCAGGCTGGCGCCGGGGCTGAACGGCAACTCGAAATACGGCGCCTGCCTGACCGGCAGATCCGGCGTATAATTCCAGGCACGCCTGGATTTTGGCTTGCCAGGGGGCGCTTCAAGCGTTGCAGTAGAGTCAATCGAGCGTGTCATGTTGACGATTTCCAGCGTGATTTCGACGCATTGAAGCAACATTGGCGTTAACGAACAAGCTGTGTTTTACTTTGCTTTTGTTAAGTAAAACTTAACCTGAAGCGGAAAGATGCAATGAGACGCGGCATTCCATCGTTGAACTGGTTGCGGGTATTCGAAGCCGCCGCGCGCATGGAAAACTTTGCGCGCGCCGCCGAGCATTTGAACATGAGCACCTCGGCGGTCAGCCAGCAGATCAAGGCGCTGGAAGCGCACCTCGGCGAGGCACTGTTCAAGCGCGGTGCACGCCACGTCGAGTTGACCGACGCGGGCCACGCCTTCCTGCCGGTGGTCAATCGTTCGCTGCGTGCCGTCGAAGAAACCGCGACCTCGCTGTTCGGCCAGGACAAGGAAAACACGCTGACGCTGCAGGCCGATCTCAACCTGTCGCTGTCGTGGCTGACGGCGCGCCTGCCCGAATTCACCCGCCAGCATCCACAGGTTCAACTGCATCTGAACGGCGCCTACCACGACCTCGACTTCCAACGCCCGGGCTTCGAGCTGCGCATCCTGTTCGGTCCGGTGCATCGCAGCTGGGGCCAATGCGACCGCCTCTACGACGAAACCATTTACCCGGTCGCGAGCCCGGCAGTTGGCCGATTCGATTCGCAGCGCCGAGGACTTTCTGCAACATCGGCTGATCCAGATTTCAACGCACCAGATCAACTGGAACCAGGTACTGCATTCCATCGGCATCGATACCCTGCCAACCCGCCAGCTGTGCTTCACCGACTCGACCCAGCTGTCGCTGACCATGGCGGCAGCGGGTTATGGCATCGCCCTGGCCAGGGCGCCCACCACCAACCCGCTGGTGCGTCGGCTCGGACTGGTGCCCTGTGACGTCAGCGCCGGCCTGCCAGGCACCGAGGCTTACTACCTGATCTACCGCAACCTGGAAAGCCTGTCGGCGGCGGCGCGCGATTTTCGCGCCTGGCTGCTCGCCGAGGTCGAGCTGTTAAGCAGCAACCGAACGTCGCACTAGTGGTCCAATATACTGTCGCGTCAGTGCGTCCGTGATTCGCGCGCACCGAAAGACAACAGACTCATGCTAACGGAGATTGCCATGCAGATGATCGATGCACCACGCGTCCACGAATTGCTCGAATACCAGGGCCTGGTCGAAGCGATTCGACAGGCCCACCTCGGCAGCATGCCGAAGATGTCGGATCGAATCATTTACCACGAAGCCAATGAACAGGGGCCACCCGATTCCTTCATCATCCTGCCGGCCTGGCAACCGCAGGAAGGCCTGCTGTGCAAACTGGTGACCTCGTTTCCGGGTAACCGGCAGAAATACGGTGTCGCCAACGTCAATTCGATCTACGCCTTCGTCAACGGCAAAACCGGCATCACCGAGGCGGTGATCGACGGCGAGGCGATGATTTTTCGCAAGACCTCGGCCGACTCGGCGCTCGGCGCTGACATTCTCGCGCGCGACGATGCAAAAACCCTGTTGATGATCGGCGCCGGCGGCCTGGCGCCCTACCTGGTGCGCGCGCATCTCAGCGTGCGACCCGGTATCGACACCATGCTGATCTGGAACCACAACGCGGACAATGCCGTGCACACTGGTCGAACTACTGGCAGGCGAACAGATTGATGGCACACCAGGTCGACGACCTCGATGACGCGGTGCGCCGCGCCGACATCATTTCCAGCGCCACCCGGGCGACACAACCATTGATCAAGGGCGAACTGTTACAAGCCGGGCGTACACGTCGACCTCGTCGGTTCGTTCACGCCCGAAATGCGCGAGTCCGACGATGCCGTGATGCAACGCTGCGACATCTTCGTCGATCATCGCCAGACCACCGAGCGCTCGGGTGAATTCCTCGGCCCGTTCGAACGCGGCGTCATTACCCCGGAAGATGTGCACGCCGACCTGTTCGAACTGTGCCAGCAACGCGTGCCTGGCAGAACCTCAGAGAAGCAAATGACCCTGATGAAAAACGGCGGCGGCAGCCACCTCGACTATTTCGTCGCGCGTTACCTGATGCAACTCGTGAATGCCCAAAACACCTGAGTAATGAACGCCACAGCGGCGTCCTGATCAAGGCGTCCTGGGTGCCCGGCGGCGGGTGTGACGCGTCGGACTCGCGCCCAGCGGATCGTCGGGCCAGGGGTGTTTCGGATAGCGGCCTTTCATTTCCTTTTTGACGTCCTGGTAGGAAGAACGCCAGAAGCCTGCCAGGTCCTGGGTAATTTGCAGCGGCCTGCCCGCTGGCGACAGCAGGTGCACCAGCAGTGCAACCCGCCCACCCGCAATCGTCGGGGTTTCCTCGCAGCCGAACATTTCCTGCAACTTGACCGCGAGCACCGGGGGGTCGGCATCATAGTCGATGGCGATCATCGAGCCCGAGGGCACCTCGAGGCGTATCGGCGCCAGTTTTTCCAGGCGTTGCCGCTGCTCCCAGGGCAGCAGTGCTTCGAGAATCGCGCCGAGATCCAGCCGCTGGATGCCTTTCAAGGTGGTCACCGGGTCGAGATAAGGACCCAGCCAGTCGTCGAGCGTGGCGGCGAGACCTTCGGCGCTGGTATCCGGCCAGCCACCATCGGCCTCCAGCCGGTATAGCAACGACACGCGCGCGCACCACTGCCGCTGTTCGGCTTTCCACGGCAGTGGCTGCAATGCCTCGGCCCGCAGGTACTCGATCAAGGCAGCGCGCTTGGCCGGGAGAGGGATCACGTCGAGGGTGTTGCGCTCGAGCACCAGTGCGCCGATGCGCCGTTGTCGTTCGGCAATGAAGCGACCGGCACGCCGATCCCAGCTCGCCACGGTTTGCTCATCAACCCAGCTTTGTAGAGGGCCGTCAAAAAGCGCTTCATCGAGTGCCGCGGCTGAACGAATGATATCGCCACCGCTATGACCACTCACTTCGGCCACCGCGAGCCAGCGATGTTTGCCAAGCGCCACCGTACCGGCCAGGCGGGCACTGCGCCCGTTGGCGAGTTGATAGCCGCCGGAGTGCCGGCGCCGCGCGATTCGATCGGGGTAGGCGCAGGCCAGCAACCAGGGCGCTACCTGCGCTGGCTGCAACAGCACCCCCGGCGTCGAGTGCCCAGGTTTCAGAGCCTTCATTTGTTGCGTAAGGCGCGTGGCCAACTGCCGCACACGTGTCAGCCAGCCTCGCTGTGCGGATGGACAAGCGGCATCTCCGGACAAAATTTCCAGGCGATGCTCGATATCGGCATGGTCGTGGAAAGGATCGCGTTCCGACAACAGGCTGGCGAGCAATGCCGCAATCCGCAGATGACCACTGGCCGCGCCACTTTGCAACAAATGCGCGAGGCGAGGATGTACCGGCAAGGCGCTCATCGCCTCGCCGTGGGCACTCAGCACCGGCCCACCAGCGCGCGCTTCGACGGCGCCGAGTGCCGTCAACAACTCGAGGGCCTGTTGCCAGGGGCCGCGCGGCGGCGGGTCAAGCCAGCTCAGTTCGGACGGATCGCTGACGCCCCAACGCAATAATTGCAGCGCCAGCGGCGCGAGATCGGCATCGATTATTTCCGCGCTGCGGCGCACGGCAAGCTGCTGCTGTTGCTCGGCAGACCACAGGCGGAAACACTTGCCGGGCCGCAGGCGCCCGGCCCGCCCGGCGCGTTGTTCGCTGGAATCGCGAGCGATGCGTTGCGTGTGCAAGCCACTCATGCCGGTGTTGGGATCGAAGCGGGCAACGCGCTCGAGCCCGCTATCGACCACCAGGTCGACGCCCTCGATGGTCAGGCTGGTCTCGGCAATATTGGTCGCCAACACCACTTTCTGATCACCTGCCTGGCTACCGCCAAGGGGCGCGATGGCGCCCTGCTGTTCCTCGATCGACAGGTTGCCGTAGAGGGGTCGCAGGTGAACCTGCTGGATACCACGTTCGAGCAACCATGCCTGCAAGGCCGTGTGACAGCGCCGGATCTCGCCCTGTCCGGGGAAAAATGCCAGCACACTGCTTTGCGGGTGTTCCAGCACCACCCGCTGAATCGTCGTGATCATGCGCTCGAGCGTGCGCTCGTCCGGCTTTGCGAGCGCTGCCATAAACGATTTCTACCGGGTAAGCCCTGCCCTCGCTGCGCACCACGCCTGCGCCTCCCAGCAGGCTTGCAATCGATTCACTGTCGAGCGTTGCCGACATCACCAGCAGCTTGAGGCGTACCTCGCTCTCGGCAAACAGTTTGCGTCCCTGCAGGCACAGCGCCAGCGCGAGGTCGGAGTCGAGACTGCGCTCGTGAAACTCGTCGAATATCACCAGGCCTACGCCTTCGAGCGCGGGATCATCCTGCAGCATGCGTGTCAAAATGCCCTCGGTGATGACTTCGATGCGTGTCTGTGGCCCCACTTTGGTATCCAGGCGCATGCGATAGCCCACGGTTTGACCGGGTGTTTCACCGAGCTGGCTGGCCAGTCGATGCGCGGCATTGCGCGCGGCGATACGGCGCGGTTCCAGCATCAGGATTTTACGCCCGCCGAGCCAGGGTTCATCGACCAGCACCAGCGGCACGCGCGTGGTCTTGCCCGCTCCGGGCGGCGCCTCGAGTACCACCTCGTCATGCTCGACGAGTTGCTGGCGCAACTCATCCAGGCAATCGTCGATCGGTAAACGCAGGTGATTCATGCCAGATTAGCCCTGCCGTTAATGACAACCGATATAGTCAAGGCTTACCACGCCAGGTCCTTGCCCACATCGGCGATTGCTTCCAGCGCATTGAGGCGCGTCCAAAGCGCGTCGCGTGCTGTCGTGTCGCGCAGCGATTGCAGACAGGTGTCGAACTTGGCGCGCCGCGCCGCTTCGCTCATCGGTTTTGCCGGAGCACCGGTTGGTAATTCAATGTCACAGCGCAGGGTCTGGCCGTTGGATAGCGTCAACTCGACACTATCCGGGTCGCGTGGGTCATAGACGATATCCTCATCGAGTGGCTTGTGCGCGTCGACCTGGCACAATGCTCTCAAGCGTTGTATCACGGCATCGCCAATTGACTCCTCGTTCAACTCGTCGAACCCGAATACACCGCGCGCGAGCGCTGCTGCAACGTTGTATTCAGCGCTGAACATGGCTTCTGCGGGCGTTTGCGGTTGCGCATACACCAGCAGGTCGAGGTAGTAATCGGGTATCGATATACGAATCGAGGACACGGCGTCGGTACCCGCTGGCAGCCGCGCATGCAAATCGATGGCGGCATCGATGACGCGATGGGTGTAACCGCAACTGGGGTAGGCTTTCATAATGAGGCCGTGCTCAAGAATCGACCAGGGATTCGCCAGCTTCTCCAGTGCCTTTTCGAACTTGTGCGCATCGTAGTCTCCCATCGAGCGGGCGATGCTGATCGGACCATCGATGACCTGACTACTGGCACTGATACCGGCAGCGGCCAGCGCGGCGGCCATAACGCCGTTGTTGGCGGCAAATCCGGGATTCATTTGCTTGGCCTGGTAACCGCCCTGGTTGGTCAGCCCGGAAGCCATCGACGCGGCAAGCGACAGCGCGGCGGCGGCGCTGACCTGATCGAAGCGACCGAGCCGGGCGCAGGCGCCGGCTGCACCGATGGTACCCAGTGTCAGCGTGCTCAACCAGCCACGCCGGTAGTGATCCATGTTCATCGCCTCGCCGAGACGCTGCATGATTTCCACGCCAAGGATATAGGCGTCGAGCAAATCGAGGCCACTGACTGGCCTTTCTGCGGCCATCGCCAGCAACGCGGGGAAGATCACCGCGCTGGGGTGTGCATTGGCGGGCGCGTCAAAATCATCGTAGTCGAGCGCATGCGCCGCGGCGCCGTTCACCAGTGCCGCAAACGGTGGGCTCAAACAAATATTACGACCAATAACGGGCGAGTTACCGTTACTCCAGGTCTCGATTGCAGCCAGTGTATTCGTGGCTACCGGTTGCGTGCTGCCGGCGTAGATGCAGGCCACCGTATCGATCAACGCATGGCCTGCCACCCGCACTGCCGCGGCCGGATAATCGCGTGGAGCATCGCTGACCAGGCTGGCAAATCGATCGATGGCGCTCATCGTGCAGGACTCCGCGAATGGGGGGTAAATCAGAAGCGCACGCTATCCTTTATCGTGACAGGGCGCAACTTTGCAGCACTCGCGATCATCCCAAATAGTGCGCCATATTCCCACTGCGTGTTTTCGCGGCATCGAATTCACTGTAAACTCTGCCTATTGCCCTAGCCGAGATCCGCCATGCAGCCATTTAGCCTCGGACATGCCAGCGGCCAGTCAGCCAGCCAGATCCTGGACGATTGCCTGGCCCAGCTTGGCGATTTACCCGTCGATACCAATATCGGCTTCGTCTATGCAACCGATGCCCTCGCCGACGATCTCCCGCAGCTGATGAAACGCCTGCAAATGCACACCGGGATCGACTGCTGGCACGGCGCCGTCGGTATCGGGATTAACGCCACCGGCCAGGAATACTACGATCATCCCGCGCTCGCGGTGATGCTGGGGGCCATCGACCCATCCCGCTTCCGTTCGCTGCCAATGCAGGTGGATGACATCGAATCGTTCCTCGCAGCGGAGTCCGACTGGTTGCAGGGCGATAGCTTTCACTTCGGCGTCTTGCATTGCGATCCCGCGCACCCGCAGGCGACCGCCCTGATCAACGATCTGGCCGTTGCGATTCCCGGCGCCTTTTTTGTCGGCGGCCTCGCCTCGTCGCAGGATCGTAACCTGGTTATCGCCAACAGCGTCGAGGATGGCGGCGTTTCCGGGCTGTTGTTCAACAGCGATGTGCCGGTGGTTACCGGGCACACCCAGGGCTGCCAACCGATTGCCGACAAACACATCATCACCGCCTGCGACCGCAACATCCTGATCGAACTGGATGGCCGACCGGCGCTCGAAGTGTTCAAGGAAGACATCGGCGAGGTAATGGCCCAGGACCTGCAGCGGGTGAGCGGCTACATTTTTGCGGGCCTGCCGATTCGCGGCTCGGACACCGGGGACTACCTGGTGCGCAACCTCATCGGCATCGATCCTGATCAGAATCTGGTGGCCATTGGTGATATCGTTGAGGCCGGTGACGAAGTGATGTTTTGCCGGCGCGATGGCAACAGCGCGCGCGCCGACATGCAGAAAATGCTCGACGACATCAGCAGCCGGCTGCCAGGCCCGGCTCGCGGTGCGCTGTATTTCTCCTGCCTCGGTCGCGGCCGCTACCAGTTCGGCGACAACTCCGAAGAGCTCGGCTACATACGCGATGCGCTCGGCGATGTTCCGCTGGTGGGATTCTTCGCCAACGGCGAGATCTTTCACAACCGGCTGTACGGCTATACCGGCGTGTTGACGGTCTTTTGTTGACGGCTAAAGAGAACACAGTTGAATCGAAGTTGTAAGTGTCTGTCCCTTAAGACACGAAGCCGTCATTGCGGACCCACGGGGCCTAAAAGCGAAGCGACGATCTCCCAACAGCGTGCAGCTATCCAGAGATTGCCGCGTCGCTGCGCTCCTTTATGCCCTTTGGGTATCGCAATGACGGCTGTGTGCCGTATCCCGCCGAAATTTCGCACTGACCAAATGACCGCTCAGATGCGTCTGCAGAAATTCTGATTCGTGAATCGAATGGCAGCTAACGAGAATAAAAAAGGAGTCAGGCCCTACAATTCACATATCTAAATCTCGGAAGCTGATCTTCAGAATAAGCCAGGCATTTTCCGGCTTGTGCCCGTTGCGGCCGGTCAAGATTAAAGTTTGAGAGGCTCGAATCGGCCAAGTTCAGGCACACACAAACATGAAAAGCCCGCTACAGTGGCGGGCCTAATCTATGCATTGAAAATGGATCTGTCCAATTTCAACTTAGCCCTGACGCGCTTCAGCGGTGCGGCTTTGGCGCCACGCTCCGAGTGCGAGCAGCGCGGTGCCAAACAGCCACGCCGCGCCCGGCAGCGGCACCGGAGATACGCTCCAGGTGCCGGGTGTGTCGGCGAACGCGGTGATGCGATTATTGTTGGAGCAGATGCCGACGCTGCTGAACTCGATACAGTTGGCGGTGTTGCCGAGGTCGCGATTCGCCGGAGTGGGTCCGCCTTCGAAGTCCGAAGCGATCAGGTGGTAGGTGTCACCGAAGCTGACCCGTGGATCGCTGTTAGCGAAAAAATACCAGCTCGTGATTTCACCGCTGGCATCGGTGCCGAGCGAAAACGCAACCGACTGCGTGTTGCTGGAATCAAGCGTGATGGAGCCGTCGGATATCGACCAGCTGTACGAATCAAAATAATTCGGGCCAACGGGCCGGTTCGGCCCTACCGGTTCGTCGAGCACGAAATAAGCGCTTACCGACATGCTGAGGTCGTAGGGATTCGACGGCGGGACTCCCTCGGTCTCGAAGCGGTCGTAGGGATTGCCGGTGTAGGTGTAAACGACCGAGGCCGCCGCGAACCGGGGCAACGCTATGCAGGCGAGCATAACGGCGATCACCGCAGGGTAATTTATTCTCATGATTCCCTCCTGACTTTTGGGTATAGGAAGAATTAAAACCTTATTTTCCATATTCCACCAGGATAAAGAAAGAGTTTCGCGAAACTATTTCGCCTTAAAACACCCGAAATCTGCCTAATTTCCGCCGTAAGCCCCAATATTGTCACACCTCTCATCGGCCATTCCGAGGGTAATCGGGGGACAGTACAACAATTGGCCCCATCGCTTGAGACTGAAACTGGAATGCGCTCGATGTGCTCGATGGCGAGGCGCTCGATGGGACACACACTCGACAAGTTCACTCCTAAAGTTTTAGAGCTCTGTTCCTTCGTTCTCCTTTTTCCCGGGAGGTTAAACTGGGGGAGGTACAGTCTGTCCCTGTGTGGTGCTTTTTTACCTGTCCAGGTGAATCAGGAACTGGCCGAGCGGCGCGATAAAGCTGGCTGGTTGCTTTGCTCCTCGGACTCGACGCAATTACGCCCGTTATGCTTGGCCTTGTATAGTGCACGGTCGGCGCGGAGTATGACTTCTGCGTAGGTCTCGCCTTCCTGGTACGTGGCAACGCCTATGCTGGTGGTAATCAAACCACCAGGGGTGAAGTGCTGTTGCGAAATAATACTGCAGATACGCTCGGCGAAGTCGCAGGCTTCCGGCAACGGGGTGTTCTTCGCCAGGATGACAAATTCCTCTCCACCCCAACGGCCGAGAAAATCGACGTCGCGCAGCTTGGTACCGATCCGCGCGACAAATTCCTGCAGCACCTGGTCTCCAACACTGTGACCCCAAAGATCATTGACCACCTTGAAATGATCTATGTCGAGCATCAGCACCGAGTAACCTGTCCGGTAACGTTGTACTTCCGCATCCA
Source organism: uncultured Gammaproteobacteria bacterium (assembly GCA_963835795.1). GTDB lineage: Bacteria > Pseudomonadota > Gammaproteobacteria. The sequence goes on along the minus strand of CAWIHJ010000070.1, from coordinate 6,649 downwards.
GCATCGCCGCGTAAGTCTCGGTAGCGCGCCGGTTGGCTATCTGCGTGAGCATGTCGGTACCGGCGATTTTATGCAGCGATTCATTCGCCTGTTTCAACGCTGCTTCAATCTTTTCACGCTCGATGATTTGTGCCCTGAGATCGTCGGCGCGCTGCCAGTCGAGTATCGTACGGCCGCTTAAAATCATCAGGAAACAGCCTAGTAGCGCGGCAAACAGTAATCCAACGAACAATATGCCCCAGGCGGTCCAGCTTCGATTCTGGGTGAAATATGCCGGAGGAGCGAATACCTCGAGCAACCAGTTGCGGTTTCCGAACTGCATGGTCTTCTGCCAATCCAGCAAGCCACCGAGCGAGGCACTTTCCGACTCATCGCTGACTAACACGGCTTCGCCATCGATCAGGCGGAAACTTGCCAATCTGCGTGGATCGTCGGCATCGGTGATATCGGTCAAACGCAGATTGACGTTGGCTAACCCGGTATCCTCCAACGCTTTCAGCAACAGACTACCGGTGCGGAACACTCCCACTACTATGCCTTCCAGTATTTTTTCTTGCGGCGGTTGCGTTTGCGCATCGAAGCTGGCCTGGTACACCGGCAGCAGGAATAACACCCCGACCTGGCTCTTGAACTGCTGCACCAGGTCAATCGGCGCGGTAGCGGTGAGCTTGCCGCTTAATCTGGCCTGCTCCACCGCGACCTTGCGCACCGGGTTAGAGGTTATATCGTAACCCAGCACTTTTTCATTTTCCTCCAGGGGTTCGATGAATTGCACTACCAGGTAACTGTCACGTTGCGCGGCGGGTATCATCCGTCCGTCGTCGGAGCGATCCTTGATACTGAAATTGTCATAGCCCTGCGCACGCATGGTATTTTCAAAGCTGTCACGATCATGCTGCATCAACTGGGGATTCCACGACAACGCACTGATACTCGGGTTGCGTGCCAGCGCACGCTCGACATAGCGTTTGAACTGATCGCGGTTGACCGCCGGTGCATTGATGAATAGTTGTTCCAGCGAGTAAAGCACTTCGAAGTTCTGTGTGGTTTTTTTCAGCAGCGAATTGCCGAGCATGCTTGCCTGCGAATCGAAACGCGTTACTATCTGTTGCTGCTGCTGGCCGCTGGCGACCATGAATACAACTACCACCGACGCTATGCAAACGAACAACGGCAAGGCCACGCGGATTTTACGCGGTTCCCAAAATGACCTGGGTTTGGCAAAAAAGATAAATATCAACGGCAGCATGAATAAAACACCGAGACAATCCCCCGACCACCAGGTAATCCAGCTATAGGCGAGTTCCGTCGTGTCGATCGCCCCGGACATGAACAGCGTGCTAACACCGAGACTGGCGCTGACCAGGCTGCCCACGGGTCCACCGAGGCCCAGGAAGATGATTACACTACGGGCATCGAGCAGGCCGGCCTGGAATTCGACATGCCGGCGGATCAACCAGGCGCCGGCCAGCGCCTGTAGCGAACTACCGGTAGCTATACCGGCGGCGACCAGGATCGCCCCGACATTCTCCCCGCCGAGGCTGAGGCCTATGCTGCCGGGCAGGTTGAGCACGAACGAACCGATCAGCACACCAGGCCAGACCCGGTAACCGGCTAACAGCAGGGCGCCCAGCGCCACGCCCGCCGCCGGCCACACCGGGCTGGCAAAGCCCGGCGCAATCGCCATCAACAGCCCCAGTTCTCCAACCAGCAGATAGGCAACCGCGAGGGCGCATATCATCAGTAATACGGATTGGGTAGTGTGAGGCTTATCTGGATCCAGTAATAGCAAAAACCTGTTCCTTAATTATCCAGGACTCTATTAAAGAGTAGTTGAAGAATCAGCAATAGTTGATCAATATTCAACTACCCCAACGCCTGGCATACCAGCATCGAAAAGCACCAGGCAAACGTCGATTCTTCTGTCCCGGAAAGCAACGAACTGCAATCGACTCGGGCACACAGGCGTATGTTTGATGGGACACACATCCTGTAAGCTCACTTTTTTAGTTTCTTAAGAGATTTAAGTGTCTGGCCCAGAGATCTTTCCCAGAGATCTTTCCCAGAGATCTTCTAAGTGTCTGTCCCAGAGATCATCTTAAGAGATTTAAGGAGATTTAAGTGTCTGTCCCAGAGATCTATTTTCCCGGAAGTCTATTTTGAAGATGGATCTAGCTGTGATGCAGTAGCATCGATTTCACTTCCACATTGCGCGGTAATGTCGTCGATGAAGGATAATGATTGCCCCTGGACGATGAACATCCATTGGGGATAAAGCAGTGGGGGTGTTTACTCTAGCTCGGACAAACCACTTGCGTTGCTAACGACCGCGATATCATTGGCCTGACCACCGTGATCGACGAGCCGCATGATTCCAGCAGGATGGACGGTGGAATTGCGCGAGTGCACAAATATCAACGCGCGGCCCGTTAGCCATCACGACCCCGACTGTTATTGAGTTACGCTTTTATTGAAACCGGGTATCTGACTTACTGATACTCCTTTATCTTCACGTTATCGACATCTCCATCGACGAAACCGCTGATCCTGCCAGCCGTGCAATTTTCGACATCATTTCGAGAGTCAATAGCATGCCAGGTATTCCGGGATACCATATCGGCTTCAAAGGCTGGGAGATCATGGTCAGCAGTGTTTACGACCCTGACATCGTCGCCATAAGAAAATACGAGTTGATGGGGATCCCGGTCATAGCCGACACACATTTCTTTATTGTTTTTGGCGCCCTTGACGGTTCCAAAAAACAAGTCCGGATCGTTGGTGCCGTCGTAGGTACTCCAATTGTCAACCTGGCAGTTTGCGTCCAGACACTCGTCGGCATAGGCCTGTATTCGGAATATCCCCTTTTTGTCTGTGCTGTCGCCCGAGCGTATCATATCGAACCACCCATAGACCGTGCCGATTTCGCCATCATCTACTTCATCGTCAGCGTCAAAAAAGGTGCCTACATAGCGAAATCGAGCCCGGCCTGCACTACCGTTCGCTGCGCAATTATTAATATCATATTTCATTACCCGCGGGGTGAAACATACACCTGAGAAGTTTATCGAATCTCTGAATATCACTCTGTTTCGTCCTTGTACGGTACCCGTGTCGGAGCTCATGTCCCCCCAGGTACGTTGCGATAAATGGAGTCTCTTGGATTTTATTTCGCGCAGGGCTTCTGTATTGTTACTACCGAAGCGCTCGGCACCTATCCATTTATCCGAATTAATGCAATATTTACAGCCGTTATATTTCTTCGCATCAAAATTATCGAAGTCTTGCCAGGCGGGGGGAATGGTTGAGCCAGTTAGTTTACCTACCGCAGAATAAATATCTTCGCCAAATGAATCCTCTTCAGCTATAAAAAACAGGCTTAATAATACATCGTTGGGATCAAACGGATAATTATCGGGGCTATTGTCACGAAAGGTGTTTTTGGCAAAGACATACGAGAGACCTATCTCTATTCTACCGCCACCAGCAGTGGTTACATCACCTTCAATATCTATCAGGTCTACTCTATCACCTGCGCTAAAAAAGGAAGACCCCAGCAAAGTATTTAAAAATGCAGCATCGGCTGCTTTCAGCTTGATATTATTACTGACATTTAGACCCCCGGCAGCAATACAACAACCAAAAGGAGTTGCCGTAGCACCATCGGTAATCGCCCCGCTATAACTAATGTCATCAATTGAGCCAGTAAAACTGGTGCCGACAGGAGATCCCGCATACACGCCACCTGCGGTATCCAGCTCGATGATATCTAATAGCCCGGAAAAATTAATCGACGCCGCACTGGCAGAGGTAATCGACAGGAATAAAACGATAAATCCGGCAAGAATGGTACGCGCCCATAATTTGAAACTTTGCATCTTGAATCCCCCACAAGTGATTTTTTTCCTTAATCATTGATGCGTTCAATCTTATTGCAACCCTTAAGCGGGCGTATTTCTTGTTATAGAACACGGGTATATCACAAATTCAATTTAGATTCCTCACCAAATAGCGAATCGCCGGCATTACCAAAGGTCTGCAGTGGGCCGTTCCTTGCAATTGTTCTAAAGGACACACTCTCTCAGCGACGCGGCCCTGGCGCGCTCGTTTGCAAAGATTTGTTATGCGAGTGTGTGTCCCGGCCTCACCGTTCAGACCCAACCGTCATCAATCGACACTGACCACTTTGATCGACCTTTACATGCCATCGGATTTGGGTAGACTGAATTTTCCCAAAAATTTTGACTGCAAACGAGTCCCACTTTTTTGCACTGCTGTCATCGAGTGAGAGCGATGGTGTTGGGGACATGGATATAGCGGGTATTGTCTTTTGCAGTGGACCAATAGTCTGGGGCGAGAATATACCCTGAGAAATGCTTCAAAAAATTCACTAAACCGAGGGATGGTAATATGATCATGAAAAATTTCAAACGCGTTGTATTAGCCACGTTACTTTTTCAGAGTAGCCTGGTATTCGCACTCGATGTCGTCACCTTTGGCGATAGCCTCACTCACAATGACCTGCTCGGCTTTTTTTATGGCAATCCACAGGACATGTACGGCGCCGATCCTATGCAGGCTGCCTATAACAAGGCAGCTCGCAGTGGAGACAGCCTGCAAAACTACGCCATTGCCGGCTCTACAACCCAGCAGACTGGTGCGCAGATCGGTGTATACGATCTGCAGCGAATTCTTGGAGGCCAGCCGCTGGCCGATTTCATCGGCTATGAAATCGGTGGCAATAATATTCTGAATAACATTGATTTGCTCGCCCAGTTCGGGGTTGCTGAAAGCGCAGCAGCCGATGGGGTTATCAACCAGATCCTGTCCGACCAGATGAACCAGCTCTCCAACCTGGCCAGCACTCACCCCAATGGCAGGATCGTATTGTGGAACATTCCCGATGTAACTTTCACGCCGGAACTGTTCGGGCTGCTGAGCGCGCAGGAAATTGCCAACGTCCAGGCGCATATTCAGCGCGCCAATGAATTCATCAACGGCCTGACGAGCCTGCCGAATGTCATCGTAGTCGACCTGTATTCGGCGATCAGTAAAGCCGTTGCGAACCCACCGGTTATATTCGGAAGGCAACTGGTTCCGCCACCTGCATTTGGTAACTATGATCACTTCTTTGCTGATTCGATTCACCCGACTGCCGTCGCCAATGCGATCATCGCGAATGGCATCATAACCAGCATAAATAACAAATGGGGCCTGTCTATTCCGCTTTATACTGAACAGGAACTGGCAGATCTGGCACGTATTCCATCCCCTTAGCCATTTAAGGAGGAGGCGTATCTGTAATCGATCGTGCCGCCTTGATTTGCCGACGAGACTGATAATATCGACGTTTAGTTCGTGCTAGCTGCCCTGGAGGCCGCACCGGCTTCAAGATAAGTAATATTGAGAACTTTCTATGCTGGGAGGGACATTGACATGGCCAGTTCAGGGCTAATCGAACGTCCGCTTTTTGCCAATTCGACCGATATAGTCTCTGCGACTGAACGGTTGTTTTGGTGCGTTTTCTACCGATTAACCAACCAAGATTAAACGGCAGCTATGTGCCCGAACCTGCCACCCAGCTTACAAACCTGTTAAGCAGGAACCGGCCACATGCAGACACTCAACAGTGCTTCGATAATATGCTATCGAGTTACTAAATCAGCACTGTGTAACAGACCTATGACGAAAATCAAAAAACCTCCCTGCGGCGTACAACGCATCGAAATGTCGATCCAGGCTGGGTAGAAGTTGATCTATATCAATGGGAGGTAACTTAAATAGGCCCAAATGACCACAAGTTAACAACCCGTTAACAATAAGAGTGAAAATCTATAGGTGGATCAATTTCGAGATATGTTGCACTGATATCCACTGAGGAGGATAGTAATATGAAGAATGTAATCAGTATTTTAGTCACGGTATCAGTTTTAGCTTTTTCACAAGTCAGTTTCGCTGCGGAGGAGGTTTCGTCGATTGCACGCGGTGGCAAGTTATACGATAAATGGTTCGCGGTCACAGGGGCTGCGAAACCCTCGGAAACACACCCGGCATGGCCTGCCTCGAATACACAGAAGAAGGGTAACGCGACGCATCGTTGCAAGGCCTGTCATGGTTGGGACTTGATGGGTAAGGATGGTGCCTACGCGTCCGGATCCTATAAAACTGGAATCAAGGGTCTGAAGCATTTGCAAGGGGCTTCGAATTCAAAGGTCATTGAGGCAATGCAAAATTCAACCCATGGCTTTGCCGGCAAGATGGAAGATCAGGATTTCACCGATCTGGCGAATTTTATTACCAGGGGGCAATTCGATATCGATGCCGTAATCGACAGGAAATCGAAAAAGGCCAAAGGTGACGTTGCGCAGGGTGAACGCTATTACAACACGGTATGTGCAGGTTGCCATGCAAAATCCGGTAAGGAGCCAGAAGATATGCCGGCACTGGGCGGGCTCGCTAACAAGAACCCATGGGAGATCATTCAGAAAATACAAAATGGTCAACCGGATGAAAAGATGCCGGCAATGCGTGCATTCGATCTCCAGGTTTCAGTAGATATTCTTTCCTACCTGCAAACCTTACCCAGTGAATAACCTGAACTGTTATTGACATTTGTATCCACTAGCGGGGCCCCTTACTATGACAATGGTAA
>CAWIHJ010000069.1:0-20288 GCA_963835795.1 uncultured Gammaproteobacteria bacterium | reverse complement strand
AAGCTGATCAAGACGGTCAGGGGCATAGGCTACAAACTGGATATCGATCATGCGGGCTAGTCTGTCTCTGCGCAAACGTCTCACCTGGTACGTGGTGGTCACTGTGCTGACCATGACCGCCCTGTCCGGGGTTCTTATCTACCAGGGCACCAGCCGGGAGGCCGAGCAGGTATTCAGTGCCTCGCTGGTGCAAACCGCGCGTATCCTTGATGGCCTGATTTCGCGTGAAACTCTCGAATCCAATCGCCGCCAGTTGAAGCGCGCGCTGGAGCGCGACAAAAATGCCCACGAATACGAGCGCAAGCTGTTTTTCGCCGTGCTCGACAGCGATGGCTCGATGTTGCTGCATTCGAGGAAGGCGCCGAATTTGCCGGAAACAGGGGTCAAGCCCGGATTCTCAGGCTTCAAGCACGATGGCAGGAAGTGGTTTACCTTTGCGCTCGAATCCAGTCAGGATGATTTGCTCATCGTGGTGGGTGAGCGCGGCGAGGTACGCGATGAAATCACCGAGTACATTGGTAGCGGTCTGTTGTTGCCATTGATTATCATGTTGCCACTGCTGTTGTGGTTGTTGTGGCAGCTAGTGGGCATCGCGCTGAAACCATTGCAAAAGGTCACCGACCAGGTTCGACAGCAGGATCTGCGGCGTTTGCAAGCCATCGATGTCAGTGGCGTGCCGCTCGAGATCAGTCCACTGGTGGATGCCCTGAACCAGATGATCAGCGATCTGGAGGCGGCCTATTCCCGCGAACGGCGCTTCGTCAGCGACGCGTCGCATGAGTTGCGCAATCCGCTCGCATCGCTATTGATCAATGTCGATAATGCCATCGAGGAAACGCAGGACACGGATGCACTGGATTCCCTGCAGAGTATGAAGCAAAGTATCCTGCGCCTGACCCACCTGGTGTCGCAACTACTGGTGCTTAGTCACCTGGAAAACCCGGGCCCCGTCAGATCCATGGAAAGCATTGACCTGATGCAAGTCTGTGCTAGCGTTGTGCAAAGCCTGCAATCCGAGGCCGATGAAAAATCAATCACCCTGGAAATTCCGGCATCTGCAGAATCCTGCGAGTTACCCGGTGTGCGGCCTTTGCTGGAAAGCCTGGTTACGAACCTGGTCGACAATGCGGTTCGCTACTGCCGATCCGGTGATCGGGTAAAGCTGAGTTGTCACCATCACGGCAGTGAGTTGCTGCTGCGAGTTGAGGACTCCGGTCCCGGACTCGACGAAGTGCAACGAGCAAATGCGAGCGCACGATTTTACCGGGCCGCCGATGCCGGTAGCAGGGGCGCAGGCCTCGGGCTTTCGATCGTCGATACCATTGCGCAAAGTCATTCCGGGCAGCTCGAATTGAGTCAGTCGGAGCTGGGCGGATTGTGTGTTACGGTTCGTTTTAAACTGGCCTGATTTCGGCGTTGCGCAAGACCCTGTCCGCAAACAACCGTTCTAACATTCAAGCAGAGGATTGACCCTATGGGTTCACACATGAGCATGGACTCAAAAGACAAGCCGAAAATGCCGGAAACCGAGCGGGTCGTGCGGATTTTTCACGAATCCTGGGATCTGCGGGATCCCGAGCGGGGTGCCGCGGTCATCGCCGAGGACTGCCATTTCGAAGACATGGCGCGCTGCGAACTCCTGTCGGGCCGCGAGGGTTACCTGCGCGATTACCACCGTTGGCGCGAAGCCTTCCCCGATGGCGAGGTCAAGATCGTCAATGTCATCGTGCAAAATACCTGGGCCGTGGTCGAATTTGTCAATCGCGGCACCCAGACAGGTCCGCTACATTCCAGCCTTGGCACCTTCCCGGCAACGGGTCGGCGCATGGAAGCACGCTACTGCAGCGTGATGCGCGTGGAGAACGGAATGGTTGTCGAGGGGCGTGATTACTACGATGCCGCCAGCATCACCCGGCAGCTCGGGCTGGTTGACAGCTAGTGAAATCGGGGGTTTCCAGGCTTTATCTTGACAGAGTGTAATAAACAGAATTGCCGGTTCAGGCCTAGCCGTATACCGCTTGAGCCAGTTGGAAATTAGCGAAGCTGCGCGCTGGTTCGGCTAGAAAGTCCAGAGGTAAGTGACATTGATCATCTCAACCTTGGAATCGTCTATGTCAAACCCGTCGAATTCCTCGAAATCCGGGAAGCGGTAGTAAGTCACCTCGATTGCGCCCTGGCCGATGGCAACGCCGCCGGCGAGGCCGTAGCTGAATCCCTCGGTGGAGTCGTCAATCGATCCCAGGTCTTCGGCGTCGAAGGTGATATTGACAAAACCGTAACCCGCCTTGCCCTTGAAGTAGACATCGCCGGGGGATTGATAGACCACGTACAGGCCGATGACATCCGTATCGGCCTCGGATTCGATGCCGCCCGAAGTTTTCTTGTCGACGAAGATCGAGAACGAATAAAAGAGCTCGTAACCGAATCCATGATCGGCAATGTCGCCGAGTGCAATGCCGAGATTACCCGTAGTGACGTCAAGGTCTTCGGACTCGAACTGCGCGAACGCCAGGCCACCGTAGGCGCCTGCGGCTGAGGCCATGGGTGAAACCAGCAGTGAAGCAAGAATCATCGCGATAAAATGTTTTTTCATATTATTCTCCTGTTACCCCTGTCTCAGCCTGGAGCGGCCGTTAACACCGTCGCGTTTGCACAGCACACGAGCAGTATAGCCAATCCAAAGTATCCGTCGAGACCCGGTTCGTCTAAAAATTGAGTATAGGCGGTCTATTTCTAATCGCAGGACTTTATAATACAGGTATCCCTGTGTCTGGACAGCACGGTCTGCGCCGGTTGCTTGCGCCGGCAAGATTCGAAACCAGAGTTGGCTGCATTGGTGATGATGTTTACAGTTTTGTCAGTTGCTGGATGGCGATCGCGATGCCGAAGAAAACCAGCAGGAAAGCGATCAGTTTGCGAATCGGCTCGGCGGGCAGGCGATGCACCAGCATTGCGCCCGCGAATGAGCCTACCACCAGCACGCTGGCAATCACCCACACCAGGTCAAAATTCAGGTTACCTGAGAGCCAGTTACCGACACTGGCAAAAGTCGCAATGGGTAGTTGAATGGCCTGGCTCAGACCAATAGCGGTCAGCACCGGCAAGCCGAGAAAAATGAGAATGGGAACCAGTATCAGTGGTCCACCGGTTCCGGTAATGGCCGAACCAAACCCGGTAATCGCGCCGATGCCGATAAACTGCATTGGGCTGAGTTGCCGGTGAGCGGTTTTCGGAGGTTGCTTGCGGTAGGCTTTGACCAGGGCGTCTGCGCCGCTCAGGATCATCAGTGCGGCAATCAGTAACATGAGTACGGCCGCCGGGATGCCGAGCAGCGAAATCGATCCGAGGAAGGCTGCCGGAATCGCACCGAGACCTAACCAGCCTACCTTGGGCCACTGAATCGAGCCGTGGCGCGCATAGACGATAACGCCAATGACTCCGGTCGCCAGGAAACTGAGCGTGCAGACCGGAACCGCCTGGTGCAGGCTGATGTCGGAGACCAGCGTAAGCGCCGGCACCAGCAGCACGCCACCAATACCCACCGCGCCGATCAGTAAGCCGACGATGAAGCAGATTAAAACCAGGACGATTGACATCGTTAGACTCCGGGGTGCTGGCAGGGCTGTTTTTTTTGTACCTTACCATTATCAACAGACCCGTGCCGGTGGATCTGCTCTGCTACTACAGCGGTACCGGGTATCAGCCCGTTAACACTGACCCTTTTTTGACAGCATCAGCATTCTTTCTTGACTATCAAAAAGCGAAAAGGTACCGTTTTTATCCGATCACCAGTTTATGAATTATGCCCTCTATATACTGTGCCCGCTTTCCCGCAATGCTCGCCATGTTGCTGGTTTTAATCGTCGACACGCTGTGCGCTGCACCTCCGCAGGGCTACCGTTTCCAGTCGCTGGACGAGGCGATACAACGGGCGCGTAGCGAAAGCAAACCCATGCTGCTGTATTTCGGGCGTTATGGCTGTAGCACCTGTCGCAAGATGCATGCCGAAGTGTTCACCGATGAGGCGCTTGGCCGCCGGCTTAACGCCGACTTTGTACAGGCCTATGTCGATACCGAAAGCGGTAATCGCATCAAGCTCGGCAACGGCGAAATTATCACCGAGATGCAATTTGCGACCCGTAGTCGCATTCTCGGTACCCCCACCTTTGTGTTTTTTTCAACCGAGCAAAAACCGCTGTTCAAAAAGTCCGGCTGGCAAACGATCGCACAGATGAATCGATACGCCGACTACATTCTCGATAACCATTACCAGTCGATGCCGCTGGCCGAGTTCCTGGCCACGCAATGAAATTGCTAGTCGCCGGGCTTTGCCTGGTTCTCGGCACAGGACAGACCCAGGGTGCTGATAGCCGGGATTTCACCAACAAGATCGCGGTTACCGCTGCGCCATCGGTTGGCCTGTTCCATCACCTTGATGGCTCGGGCCGTAAACACATTGCGGTTGCCGGGGCCCTGGTTGCCGTGGTCTGGGAAGATAATCGCAGCGGCTCACCGCAAGTTTACGCGAGCTTCAAATCGGCAATGCAGCCAGGCTTTGCGGATGCGCTTGCGGTGAGCAGCGGGCGCGAGGCATACGAGCCAGCAATCGACGCCGTGGGTGACCGGCGATTCGTGATTGGCTACGAGCAGGATGCATCAGTGTTCGTTCGCATCCTCGGCGTTGAAGGCCTGTCCGCTGCGGCCAGGCTCAACCAGGCCCCGGCTGGACACGTCAGCGTCGCCGGTCTCGGTGATCGCATCATTGCCAGTTGGCGCGAACACGACAGGGGCCGTTGGTATATCAAGGTCGCGGCGATACGCATCGACGCGGATAATCACCTGGTCGTGGAATCCTCGCAAACGATTGAGTCGGAGGGATTGCAAACGCCGGTACTTTTCCCGGCATTGGCGGTGAGTGCTGCGGGCCTTTGTGTGGCCTGGGAAGATCGGCGTGCCGGGCACACCCGCCTGCTGGTCAGCTATAGCGCAGGTGCAGGCAAGCTGTTTTCGCCACCGCAATCGCTCAACGAATTTTTTTCCAATCGAAACCAGTATGACCAGGGCAACGGTGTCACCCGGGTCGCGTTGTCCGCCTTCGCCGAGGGTGAAATTCTGGCGGCCTGGATGGACAAGCGCCGGGGTGGGCTCGGTTACGGTATTTTTGCTGCGCTGGGTAGCGAAGCCGGAAAAATCTTCGGTCCCAATGAAAAGGTACATGGCGCCGAGGGTGATCGCCAACCGCATTACAATCCCGCCACCGCGGGCAACCCGGCGGGCGATTTCGTCGTCGCCTGGGATGATTTTAGACGTGGCGATTCCGACGTCTGGCTTAGCGCTTACGGTGACGATCTGGAATGGAGCGAGGATCAGGCACCCGCTGTCGCCAGTGGCGAGGGCGAGCAGTCTCACCCGTCGATTGCGCTCGACGCTGACGGTAATCTGCACCTGCTGTGGATCGAGCGCGCCCAACTCGATGCTCCGAGCCGACTCTGGTATAGCCTGGGACGAATCCACGCGCCCTGATCGTTGCTCATTTCTGGGGCCTGCCCCGGCGAGGAAAATGCTGGCTGGTTATTCGGGCCTGTAATTCCTATACTCGCGAGCTTAATTTTACCGGGGATAGTCATGTCTTATCGAATCCTGCTGCTTGTCGTTGCGCTGCTGTGTTCATCACTTTCGGCGCAGGCCGCCGATGCCATGGGGCAAACGCTCAAGCGCATCAACGATACAGGCCAGATGAACATCGGTTATCGCGTCGACCAGACGCCGATGTCCTTCGACAAGGGTGCGGATGAGCCGGGTGGTTACTCAGTCGAGCTGTGTTCGCGTATTGCCGCGGCGGTGAAGCAGAAGCTGGGCCGCAGCAACATCCTCATCAGGTACCTGCCGGTGAGCGCCGAAAACCGCTTCAATGCGATCCAGTCCGGTAAGATCGATATTCTCTGCGGTGCAACCACCAGGACGCTGTCGCGTGCGGAAATTGTGAGTTTCACGCAATCAACCTTTGTGACCGGGGGCGGCTTGCTGAGTCGCAAGGACATGGCCGTAGAAAATGTCAAAGGCCTCGCAGGTAAACGCGTGGCCGTCGGCTCAAATACGACGACGATTGACTCGCTGAAAGCAGCGATCGCAACACTCGGCGTTGACGTCGAAGTGGTAGCGGTTGATTCGACCAAAGCCGGCATGGACATGCTCGAGGGCAAACAGGTCGACGCCTTCGCTGCCGACCAGGTGGTTTTGATCGGACAGGTGATTTCACGTGGCGGCCGCGATACCTATTCGCTTTCTGAAGAACTTTTTTCGTTCGAGCCTTTTGCGCTCGCGATAACTCGCGGCGACGTCGATTTTCAGCTGGTCGCCGACCGCGTGCTGTCCGAACTCAATCGTGGGGGCGGGATCGTAAAAATCTTACAGGAAATGGTTTGGCAGTTTTGGCAAGAATCCTCCCGATGCGCTACTGGCGCTCTACCAGCTAAACGCGACGCCCGAATAGTCCGAGCGGAGGGCTAGATCAGCGAAGCACGCACCTGTTCGAGGTATAAGTCGCGCAAATGCAGGGTGAGTTTACCCGGCTTGCCATCGCCGATTTGCCGGTCGTCGATTTTGACCACGGGCAGAATGTAACTACTAGCGGCGCTGATAAAGGCTTCATCCGCCTGCAGCGCCTCGTCGAGGGTAAAGCGGGTTTCGTTTAGTGCGAGATTTTTCGCCGCGCATAACGCTATGATCGCGCGCCGCGTCACCCCCGGCAGAATGTCGTTGTTGAGCGGGCGCGTCAGGATTTCGTCGTTTCGCACGATGAAAAAACTGGTGCTGCCGCATTCGGTCACATAGCCCTGCTGGTCGATCATCAGCGCCTCCTGGGCGCCGGCCTCGTAAGCGGCTTTCTTCGCCAGCACCTGGCCGAGCAGGTTCACCGACTTGATGTCACGCCGCGCCCAGCGCAGGTCGGGTGTGCTGGCGAGCTTTATACCGCTATGCGCGGCTTCATTCTCGGCCGCTTCCTTGACCTGGGTAAACATGAACACCGTTGGTTGCATGCCCTCGGGCCAGACGAAGTCGCGCTCGGCAACACCGCGCGTGACCTGCATGTAAACCAGGCCTTCATCGAGCTGGTTGAGTTCGACCAGGCGACGAAATGCCTGCAGGATCTGCTCTTGCGAGAGCGGTGACTCGATGGCCAGTTTCTGCAGCGAACTGAAGTAGCGCTGCATGTGATGCTCGAAATCGATCAGTTTGCCGTCGAGCACGCCGGCAACATCGTAGATGGCATCGCCAAAGTTGACCGCGCGATCAAAGATCGAGATTTTCGCCTCGTGATCGGGGAGGTATTCACCATTCAAATAAACTATACGCGCCATTGCCTGTTGCACCTGTTAATAATTTGGCGAGATGCTAGCATACCCGGCATGTCAGAATCCCGTCGTGAAAAACTCGCCGTCCGCTTTCGTGAATTCCTGCCCGTGGAGAGTGTTGTCGATCAGCCGACTTCGCTCGCAGCCTACGAATGTGACGGCTTGAGCGCCTATCGCGAGACCCCGCTGCTGGTGCTGCTGCCCGAGACCATCGAGCAGGTACAACAGGTCATGCGCCTGTGCCATCAACTGCGTGTACCGGTAGTTAGCCGCGGCGCCGGCACCAGCCTTTCGGGTGGTGCCCTGCCGCATGCCGAAGGCATCGTGCTCTCGCTGGCAAAGATGAAACGCATACTCAAGGTCGACACCTTGTCGCGCCTGGCGGTGGTCGAACCCGGGGTGCGCAACCTGGCCATTTCGGAAGCGGTCAAATCGCACGGCCTGTACTACGCGCCGGATCCGTCTTCGCAAATCGCCTGTTCGATTGGCGGCAATGTCGCGGAAAATGCCGGTGGCGTGCACTGCCTGAAATACGGCCTGACCCTGCACAATATTCTCGCGCTCAAGCTGGTCGGCGCCGACGGCGAGATATTCGAGATCGATCAGCGCGCGCTGCACAGCGACGGCTACGATTTGCTGCCGTTGCTGGTGGGCTCCGAGGGAATGCTCGCAGTCGTCGTCGAAGTCACCGTCAAACTGTTGCCGATTCCGCGCTGTGCGCGCGTGGTGATGGGCGTGTTCGATTCGGTGGAAAAGGCGGGTGACAGCGTCGCCGCGATCATCGGCGAGGGCATCATCCCGGCGGGAATCGAAATGATGGACAACCCGGCGATTCGCGCCGCCGAAGACTTTGTCCACGCCAACTACCCGGTCGATGCCGAGGCAATCCTGATCTGCGAGCTGGATGGCACCGAGGAAGAAGTCGCCGTGCAAATCGAGCTGGTCGATGCCGTGCTGAAACGCGGTGGTGCGACCGAGACGCGCCTGGCAAAGGATGAGGCGGAGCGATTGTTGTTCTGGTCGGGGCGCAAGGCCGCGTTTCCCGCGGTAGGGCGTATTTCACCCGACTATTACTGCATCGACGGCACCATTCCGCGCAAGTCGCTGGCCGCGGTGCTCGGCGGAATACGCAAACTCTCCGAGGAGTACGGCTTGGCGGTCGCCAATGTTTTTCACGCCGGCGACGGTAACCTGCACCCGCTGATTCTGTACGATTCGAATAACCCGGGCGAACTGGAAAAAACCGAGGAGCTGGGCAGCAGGATTCTGCAGTTGTGTATCGCCTGCGGAGGTACCATCACCGGTGAACACGGCGTCGGTGTGGAGAAACTTGGCGAAATGTGCATCCAGTTCGGCGAAGCCGAGCGTAACCAGTTCCACGCGATTCGCGAGTGTTTCGATCCACTGCGGTTGTTGAACCCCGGCAAGGCGATCCCAACCCTGGCGCGATGTGCCGAATTCAACGCGCAACACGTACACCACGGCAAATTACCGCACCCCGAGATCGAGCGTTTCTGATGGCCTCGATTGACGACGTTGATATAGAGGATGAACTCGCCAAACAGATCACTGCAGTGGCTGCGAGCGGCGGCGCCGTCGAAATAGTCGGCGGCGGTAGCAAGCAATTCTACGGCGAACCCGTGGACGCGTTGCCGATTGAAGTGGCGGCACACAGCGGGATTATCGATTACGACCCGGCGGAGCTGGTGATTACCCTGCGCGCCGGGTGTTGCTTGCGTGACGTCGAAGCCCTGCTCGCCAAACAGCGGCAAATGTTCGCCTTTGAAGCGCCACAATTTGCGCCCACGGCCACCATCGGCGGCATGCTCGCCTGCGGCCTGGCGGGTCCACGCCGTGGCTTTGCCGGCAGCATTCGGGATTACGTGCTGGGCGCAAAGATGCTCGATGGTCGCGGTGAAACGCTGCAATTCGGTGGGCGCGTGATCAAGAACGTGGCGGGCTTCGACCTGTCACGCCTGCTGGTGGGCTCGCTGGGTACACTCGGTGTCATACTCGAGGCCTCGATTCGCGTGGTGCCCATGTTTGCCGTTGAATCAACCCTGTCCTTCGAGCACGGCAGCGCCGATGCCCACGTCCGCTGGATCAACGAACTGGGATCAAAGCCTTACCCGATATCCGCAGCCGCCTGGTGTGACGGCCGCAGTCATTTGCGCCTGTCGGGCAGTGAACCGGGAGTGGATCACGCCATCGCTGAACTCGGCGGAGAACGCGAGACCTTTGACTGGGCCGAATTGCGTGAACAAAACCACACCTTTTTCGACCCCGAGCAACCCTTGACGCGTATCTCGCTGCCTCCGGCCAGCGATGCCATCGCCCGGGATAAGCCGCAGTTGATCGAATGGGGCGGGGCCCAGCGCTGGGTCTCGGGCGAGATCGATATTGTAAAACTGCGCGAGCGCGCCGCCAAATTCGGCGGTGGCGTTTGCGCCTTTCGCGGCCACGAACCCGGGGTGGCGGTTTTCCAGCCGTTGCCAGCGGCGATGCTGAAACTGCAACGCAGCATCAAGTCGAGTTTTGACCCGGCCGGTATTTTCAACCCCGGCAAAATCTACCCGGGACTCTAGTGCTCCTTCAACGTTATAATTAGGCATGCAAACCACGCTCGCCCCGAAGATCAAGCAAAGCCGTCATGCCGAGGCGATCGAGTCCATTCTGCGCAAGTGCGTGCACTGCGGGTTTTGCAACGCTACCTGTCCGACTTACCAGTTGCGCGGCGATGAACTCGATGGGCCGCGTGGGCGCATTTACCAGATGAAGCAGTATTTCGAAGGCACCGCGGCGAACGCCGAGATGCTCAAGCACCTGGACCGCTGCCTGACCTGCCGCGCCTGTGAAACGACCTGTCCGTCGGGTGTGCATTACAGCCGTTTGCTGGAAATTGGCAAGGAGATGATCGAGGTCGACCTGCCACGCTCGCGTTTCGATCGGTTGCGCCGCGCCGCCATCGTGCGTTACATCAATTCCGGCTGGTTATTTGCTACCACCTTGCGCTTTGCGCAGGCGCTGGCCTGGATGATGCCCGCCGAGCATTCAGCGCAGCATTCCCGAGCGCCGTGCCGCCGTGCCGCGCGTCGGCGGACAGCACGCAAGCAAGGTACTCATGCTGGCCGGCTGCGTGCAGCCCGCGCTCGCGCCCAACACCAATACCCGCGCCATCAACCTGCTCGACAAACTCGGCATCGAAGTCATCGAGATACCGCAAAACCTGTGCTGTGGCGCCGCCGCGCTGCACACCTCGGAACCGGCATACGCGTTGCGTCAGATCCGGCGCCTGATCGACCACTGGTGGCCACATATCGAGGCCGGCGTCGAGGCGATCGTGGTCACCGCGACAGGCTGCGGGGTCTCGGTGCGCGACTATGCGCACTTGCTTGCCGACGATCCCGATTATGCCGACAAGGCGCAAAAGGTGAGTGCGCTGTACCGCGACCTGATCGAGGTGGTGGAAGTGCACAGCGAGCGCATCGAAGTGCCAGATGCCGCCGGGCTGCGGGTCGCGGTGCACACGCCCTGCACCATGCAGCACGGGCTTGGCCTGAATCTTCGCGTGGAGCGCCTGTTGTCGAGCGTGGGTTACCAGCTCTGTCGCGTTGAAGATGCGCACCTGTGTTGTGGCTCGGCGGGTACCTATTCGCTGCTGCAGCCGGCCATCTCCCGCAGGTTGCAGCGCGACAAGTTGCGCGCATTGACGATCGACCGGCCGGATGTCATTGCAACCGCCAACGTCGGCTGCCAGTTGCAATTGTCGCAGGGTGAAAGCACGCCGGTGGTGCACTGGATCGAGCTGCTTTAAAGCCGGCTGTTGCACCGGCCTGACGAAATCCATCGGATTTGACTGAGTCTGTTATGCCCCTGCCACGGGAACCGCGTCATTTTGATTCATACCAGCCTGAAAAGGCCTGCAAAAGCTGGCTGTGCACTGCGGTCGACGACTACCTGTCGTTAATGTGCGGCTGACTTGCAACTTTAGCGCGCTCGGTATACCTTAAGTCGCCTGCACCGTGCCTGAAGACACGCGGCTGTAAAACAATAAAGGTTACATAGTTATAAAAACCGAAAGTGAATCTAGAGGACTCAATCAATGAAAGCGTTTAAACCTGTAAAACTGGCTGGACCGGTTTGTGCCGCTATTGTGCTGATGACGGCACAATTCGGCCTGTCCGGTGCGGCCGTGGCGGCCAGCTGTCCGGCAGCGACCGTCTCGGACATGAAGGGCGTGCCAAACGGCAAGTATCCCCAACAATTCGATCTGGGCGAGTTCGAAAAACTTGCCGGGTGCAAAATGACCTTCAAGGCCAACCCCGATATCGAAAAAATGAACAAGCGGATTCGTGGTAATCCAGCACTACCGCCACTGGCCGAGCGAATTCCCGCAGACGCGCTGGTGGTTGCGCCCTACCATAGTATCGGTAAGTACGGCGGCACCTTCGACATGATGTCGAACGCCACCGAGGCCGGCACCTCCGACTTCCTCGCGATTCGCCACGTTAACCTGGTGCGTTACTCGGACGATCTGCAAACCATCGTGCCGAACGTCGCCAAGGACTGGAAATGGAACGACGATTACACCGAGCTGACCTTCTATCTGCGCAAAGGCCACAAGTGGTCCGACGGTGAGCCGTTTGGCGCGCGAGACGTCAAGTACTGGTACGACAATCTTTCGTTGAACCCCAAGGTAATGGAAAATCCGAAAGACTACGTGCTGGTAGCCGGGGAGCGCATGACGGTCGATGTCATCGATCCGCAAACCGTGCGTTTCAATTTGCCGGCGCCGAAGCCCGGCTTGTTGGTACATTTCGCCAACACATTCGCGCAGGGTTTCCAACCCAGGCATTTTCTGGGTCAATGGGATCCCGACCTGAGCCCGGATGCCGATAAGAAGGCGCAAGCCATGGGCTTCAAGGACGGACACGAAGTGATCTCGAATTACTTCGGTAGCTCCGACTGGACCGATACGCCGACGCCGATGCTGCGCAGCCCGGACAAGGTCAAGAATATGCCCAAGGACACCATGCCGACGCTGGAATCGCATATCCTGATCTCGGAGTCCACCGAAGGTCGTCACCTGGTGGCGAATCCATACTACTTCCAGGTTGATACCGCCGGTAACCAGCTTCCTTATATCAGCGAACAGGACGAAATTTTCGTCAACGAAGACGAAGTACGCCTGCTCAAGCTGGTCAACGCCGAGGTGGACTTCAAGGCGCAGTCGCTGCAGTTGTCGACCGCACCTTTGCTGCTGGAAAACCAGGAAAAGGGTAATTACACGGTTGAATTGCGCCCCGAAGTCACGATTGCGAGTTTCGGCATCAACATGACTCACGAGAACCTGGAAAAACGCAAGGTGTTCGCTGACCTGCGCTTCCGCCAGGCGATGTCGGTGGCGATGAACCGCCAGGAAATGAACGAGGTTGCCTTCTTTGGTATGGGTGATGCCAAGCAATATACCGGCTTCAATCCGTTACCTCCGTTCGCCGATGCGAAGTGGGAACAGTACTACGCACAATACGATCCAAAGCTCGCTAACAAGCTGCTCGACGAAATGGGTCTCAAGGACCGTGACGGCGATGGATTCCGTGAATTGCTGAACGGCGACAAGCTGGTCATCAATCTGCAATTCTCGGTGCAGGGTGTTCCCGCCGCGATGGTTGAACTGATTGGTCAGCACTGGGCCGCGGTCGGCATCCAGACCACGGTCAAGGAAGTCACCCCGGACGAGTACCGTTCGGCGCAATCGTCCAACAAGCTCGACGTCACCATGTGGCGTAACGGCCAGCCGCTGGCGATCGTCCTCGGCACCAACCAGATCTGGGTGCCGCCGTATCACGATTACTTCACCGTGCGCACCAACATGCTGTGGGCTGAATGGGTCGATTCGAAGGGCGCCAGCGGTGTAGAACCGCCGGATTACGCAAAGCAGATGATGAAAGACATCAACGCGTTCCAGTCGACTCCCGTGGGCACGCCCGAATCGGACAAGATCGGCGCGCGCATGGTCAAGAACCTGGTCGAGAACCTGCTGTTCATCGGCACGGTCCAGGTACCGGCGCCGATCTACCATCGTAATGTGCTGAAGAACTTCGTCACTTACAAGACGCATTCGTTCGAGTACTACCGTTCTTTTCCCTATCGTCCGAGCCAGTGGTACCTGGACGAGTAAGATCGGTTAGTTGACAGTAAAGTAGTAGATATAAAAATGTAACTGCGGGCCAGGACTGGCCCGCAGTCACTATAAAAAATGTCCCGGTCACAAAGACCGGATTTTGAAGTCAAGAGGGGACGCTAGAAACACCGATGTTTCATTTTCTCCAGTTTGCCGCCACGCGCGCGGCGCTAGCCGTCATCACCCTGGTCATGGTGTCGTTCATCGTTTTCAGCTTGATGGAACTGGTGCCGGGCGATTGCGCCGAACGTTATCTCGCATTTAAAAACACCCAGGGCAGTCAGATATCGATTGCTGATATCGAGGCTGAGCGCAATCGTCTCGGGCTGGATAAACCTTACATCTTGCGCTGGGGCAAATGGATTGTTCAAGCCTTCCAGGGCGAGTTTGGCGACAGCTGTATCCTGCGTGTCAATATCGCACAATTGCTGGGAGATAAATTCTGGATCAGCCTGGCGATCTGTCTGACTTCGCTGCTGGTCGCCTACATGATCGCGATACCCGTGGGCATTATCTCGGCCACTTCGAAAAGCCCGATTGTTAACAACAGTTTGCGCTTCATCAGTTACCTTGGCCTGGCGATGCCGAATTTCCTGTTGGCGTTGATGATCATGCTGTTTTCTACCGTGATGTTTGGCGACAGCTTGACCGGGCTGTTTTCCAAGGAATTTCGCGACGCCGCCTGGTCTTATGATCGGTTTATCGATTTTATTTCACGCGCCTGGTTGCCAATATTCATTCTCGGCTGGTCGGCGACCGCGTTTGCGATTCAGACGGTGCGCGCTCTGATGTCCGACGAAGTGGGTAAGCTCTACGTGCTTGCCGCCGCGGCACGCGGTGTTTCCGGGCGCACGCTACTGTGGCGCTATCCCGCCCGTCATTCGCTGGGACCGATTATCAATTCGCTGGGCTTCGATCTGAACCGGATATTCAATGAATTGCCCATCGTGGCACTGATTCTCACGCTGACCGAAGCCGGCGCATTGTTGATCGAAGCCCTGGCGCGCTCGAACGATCAGCAGTTGGCCGGGGCCATTATTTTCATGCTCACCGCCAGTATCGTCGGTATCAACTTTGTCACCGATATCATCCTGGCGCTGACCGACCCGCGCGTTCGCCGCAGTATCCTGGGATAAGCACGATGACCGATACCGCAACCGTTACAACCGATGTAAACGTGGATCAAAGCGCCAAGGAAGCGTATTTTACTGCCGGGCAAGGTCAGCTGATCTGGACCCGCTTCAAGAAGCAGCGCGCCGCGATGATCGGTGCCGGGATATTAATCTGGTTAGTTTTATCGGGACTTTTTGCCGACTTTCTCACCCCCTACGATCCGACCATCGCCGGCCGCAATGCCGACTATCAAAATGGTGCACCACAGATTCCAAAGTTCTGGGACGAAAACGGCTTTTCCTTTCGGCCGTTTGTTTACACCTACGAGCGCAGCCGCTCCATCGAAACCAACTTCCGCTGGGTGAGCAAGGTCAACCGCGACAAGCGCCGCTACATGGTGTTCTTTGTCGAAGGCGACAAGTACGAAATGTTCGGGATGAATTTCAACAGGCACATTTTTGGCGCCGATGTGGGCAAGATTCACCTGTTTGGCACCGATGCTACCGGCAAGGATATTTTTTCGCGAACCTTCCATTCAATTAATACATCGCTGGCGGTGGGCACCATCGGCGTGATGCTGGCATTCGTGCTGGCACTGATCATCGGCGGTGTTTCCGGCTACTACGGGGGATGGATCGACTCGATTTTGCAGATGATCACCGATGCGGTGCGCACCATCCCCGCGATTCCGCTGTTCATGGCGATTGCGGCTTTTATTCCCGCTGAAATCAGTTCCGAAGGACGATTTTTTATCATCTCGATCATCCTCGGCTTCATCGGTTGGCCGACGCTGGCACGCCGCGTGCGCACGCACCTGCTGACCGAACGTAACCAGGAATACGTGCTCGCAGCCCAACTCTGCGGCGCATCGCCAGGCCACATCATCGGGCGTCACCTGCTGCCGAGTTTTACCAGTTACATCATCGTCGACCTGATCATCTCTTTTCCCTACATGGTGCTTTCCGAAACAGCGCTCAGCTTCATCGGTCTGGGTTTGAAGGAACCGGTCAACTCGCTCGGCGTCATGCTGCAAAACGTGACCAAGGCCGATGTGCTGCTCAATTACCAGTGGAATTTTATTCCGGTTATCTTTTTTATTACGCTGGTGCTGGCCTTCGTGTTCGTCGGCGATGGCTTGCGCGATGCTGCCGATCCTTACTCGGATACCAAGAAATGACGAAGCCGCTGATTTCCGTAAAAGACCTGACGCTGCGCTTCAAGACCGACGAGGGCCTGGTGACGGCCGTCAACGACGTGTCGTTCGAGATCGCCCCGGGTGAAGTGCTCGGGCTGGTGGGTGAAAGCGGTTCCGGTAAATCAGTAACCGCTAAATCCCTGATGATGCTGAATGCGGATAATTCAGTTTACGATGCGGACAGTAAAATCATCCTCCACGTCGATGACAAGGATTACGACGTCCTGTCACTGAAGCGTCCGGCCGAACAAAAGATCATTCGTGGCGGCGCGATTTCGATGATTTTCCAGGAACCGATGGCGAGCTTCGCGCCGGCGATCACCATCGGTGAGCAGATGGTCGAGCAATTGATGATCCATTCCGACATCAATCGTACCGAGGCACGCGATATTTCCATCGAAATGCTGACTCGCGTCGGCATTCCCGAACCGGCGGAGCGTTTCGGTCAGTACGCCTTCGAATTTTCCGGTGGTATGCGCCAGCGCGCGATGATCGCCATGGCGCTGTCCACCAAGCCGCGCCTGCTGATCGCCGACGAGCCGACCACGGCTCTCGACGTCACCATCCAGGCGCAGGTCATCGAGTTGATGAAAGACCTGGTGGAAGATTTCCACATGTCCATCCTGTTCATTACCCACGATCTCGGTGTTATCGCGCAGACCGCGGATCGCGTCGCGGTCATGTACCTCGGCAACATCGTCGAAACCGGCACCGTGCGCCAGGTGATCAATACGCCGGCGCATCCCTATACGCGCGGCCTGCTGAATTCACTGCCCAAGGTCGCTGACCTCGAAGCGGAACTCACCCCGATACTGGGCGACATACCGTCGCCGCTGGATCGCCCGACGGGTTGCGTATTCCACACCCGCTGCGTCGAGTCGGGAGATATCGCCGAAAGGTGCCGCACCGAGATTCCGCTCACCACGATTGGTGCTGACGATCACCGCGTGAACTGTCACCTGGCGAACTCGGGGGACGAGGCATGAGTGATATTTTGATTCGTGCGAACAATCTCTCGGTGCATTTCCCGTTGAGCCGCCTTGGTTTTGGCGAGCGCCCGGTGGTGCGTGCCTGTGAGGGTATCAATATCGAGATCGAAAAAGGCAGTTTTTTTGGCCTGGTGGGCGAGTCGGGGTCGGGCAAGACCACGCTCGGTCGCGCCATGCTGAAAGCGGCGCCGATCTCGCATGGTGAAGTGATATATTCCGATGGCGAAGTTGAGTACAACCTGGCGAAAATAGAAAAAGAACAACTCAAGGATTACCGCACGCGCGCGCAGCTGATCTTCCAGGATCCCTACGCTGCACTCAGCCCGCGCATGACGGTACGTGACATCATCGCCGAACCGCTCGAAGTCATGGGGCTTACCTCCAGCCGCGACGAAACCGATGAACGCGTGCGTGAAATTGCCGACCTGTGCCGCCTCAACCTGGAACATCTACGTCGTTTCCCGCACGCGTTTTCCGGCGGACAGCGTCAGCGCATTTCCATCGCGCGCGCGCTGGTTTCGCAGCCCAGGTTCATCGTCGCCGACGAAAGCGTCGCCGCGCTCGACGTTTCGATACAGGCTGACGTGCTCAACCTGCTGAACAAGATACAGCGCGACAGTGGCATCACCTTCCTGTTCATCAGCCACGATCTCAGCGTGATTGCGCACACCTGCGACTTCGTCGCGGTCATGTACCTCGGCCAGATCGTCGAGGCGGCGCCGACGCGCAAGCTGTTTTCGGAGACCTCGCATCCTTACACCAAGGCATTGCTGTCCGCGATTCCGTCGCTGGACCCGGATGTTCGTGGAAATGCACAAAAACTCGAAGGCGAAATTCCAAGCCCGATCAACCCGCCCCCGGGTTGTCGCTTCAACACGCGCTGCCCGCATGCGCAGGAACGCTGCCGCAGCGAAGTGCCCGAGTGGCGCGAAATGACCAGCGGTCATCACGTCGCCTGCCATTTCGCCGAAGAACTCGCCTGAAACCTGGCAGAGTGTGACCCTGGGATTTACCGCTAACCGTTACAGTCCGAGATATGAACATCGAGCCCCTGCACCCTGAATTTGGCGCCCGTATCGACTCAGTCGATCTTTCTCAACCGCTCGATCAGGCGACCTTCGAGCAAATCGATCACGCGATCAATCAATATTCCTTCCTGTTGTTCGAAAACCAGGCGATGAATGACCAGGCGCATCTCGACTTCACGCGCCGCTTCGGTCAACTGGAAGAAGAGCACGTCAGTTATTACAGCCGTGGCGAAGTGGTGTATGTCGGGCGCGTGGGCAACATCAACCTCGATGGCAGCAAGTCGACTGCACGCCAGGTGAAGGCATCGACCGGCAATGAAATGTGGCACACGGACAGCTCGTTTCGCGAGATACCGGCGATGTACTCGTTGCTCGCCGCCTACGAAGTGCCCGACGAGGCCGGTGAGACCGAGTTCGCCAGCGCGCGCGCGGCTTACCAGAGGCTCGATGCGGCGACCCGTGAACTGATCGAAGACAAGGTCGGCATTCACGATTACATTTACTCGCGCACCAAGGTGGGCGAGGATGCGGTCAACCTCGGGCAGCGCACTTACATGCATCCGGTGCGCCAGCGCCTGGTGCGGCAAAACCCGGTGACCGGCGAACGCAATTACTTCGTCGCCTCACACGTCAAGGCGATCGAGGGCATGCCGGACGCCGAAGGCCGGCCGCTGATCGAGCGCCTGATCGCCGAGGCCACGCGCCCCGAATCCGTTTACCGGCATCGCTGGCAGGCTGGCGATTTCGGCATCTGGGATAACCGCTGCATGTTGCATCGCGGTTGCGGCTACAACGCCGACAAGTATCGCCGCCGCATGCACCAGACCCGCGTGCGCGGTGCCATGCCTTCGATCGCCGAACCCCTGCAATGATGCAGGTGTTTTGATTGCGGAAGTGGTCAGGACATGGAGCGGCAAAACCAGTTTTCGCCTGATCGCTACCTCGCGGTTCGCAAACCCTTGCACCAGGCTTCCTGCCTGCCAGCTGATTGCTACACCTCTAATGACTTTTACCAACGTGAAGTCACGCAGGTGTTCAGTCGACACTGGCAGTTCGTCGGACGCGAAGAACAGCTGGCCGGGGTCGGCAGCTATTTCTGTTTCGATGGGCCGGCTGGCCCCGTCATTGTCGTGCGCAGTACTGCCGGCGAGATCAAGGCCTTTGCCAACAGCTGTCGCCACCGCGGGGCGCGCCTGCTGAATGGCAGCGGTCGCTGCAAGCGCATCGTCTGTCCTTACCATAGCTGGGCATACCGGCTCGACGGGCAACTGCTCGCGGCACCCGGTATGGCGCAGGCGATTGATTTTGCGCAGGCCGATTTCCCGCTGCTGGAATTGCCGCTGGCGAGTTGCGGCGGTTTTATTTTCGTTCACTACCAGCCTTCGCCAGAGCCGCTGGATGCGCATATGGGTAACATTCGCGCCTTGTTCGAAGGCCACGATTGCGCACAAATGCGCCTGGCCGGTACGCTCCAATTCGAGATTGCCAGCAACTGGAAACTGCTCGCGGAGAATTCGCTGGAAGCCTACCATACCGGCAGCGTGCATCGCGAAACGCTCGGAGCGCAGGCATCGCGCGCAATCGATACCTCGGTCAACTGGACCGGCTTACTGGTGGAAGACGAGCACAGTGTCGCTACCCTGGGCGAAGTTCAGCCGTTTCCGTTTATCGACGGGCTCGATGAAGAGGCGCGCTCGGGGGCGTACTTTACGCTGCTGTACCCGTCGACCCAGTTCGTGTTTGCGCAGGATTGCATCTGGTGGCTCGCATTCGTGCCGCTGGCCGTCGATCGAACCCGGCTGACGATAGGCGCCTGTTTCCCACAGCCGACCATTGAGCTTGAGAATTTCGCCGGGCAGGTGAAGCCTTATTTTGACCGTTGGCAGCGCGCAACTGCGGAAGACAACGCGATTTGCGAGCAGCAACAGCTGGGCCAGGCCGTGAAGCGCCCGGCCGGCCGCTACGCCGCCGACGAGTTTGCCGTGCACGCCTTCGACAACTGGGTTGTAGATCAGGTCGTCGATGGCTGATGTTGGCTGTTGGGCATAACCTGGGTAGTTGACGAGTGGTGAAGGGGATAGAATGGTTTTTTTGAAAGATACCGCCCCACGGTGCCACCATTGGGAGATCCCCCGGCCCGAAGCATCGGCTCTGCGGCCGGGATGACTGAATTCTGATACCATCCCTGCGATGCGTCATTCCGATACGTCGGACCGCCCGATGCGTCGGACCGGCGCAAGCAGGAATCTTAAGAAGACGCCATGTTTGTAAGATCCGGCTCTGCAGCCGGGAAGACTCGATTAATTAGCTAACTGGGAGCCATTATGTCGGTGAATAAAATTCTTATTGCGCTCAACCCGTCCGAGTTGAGTCTGAAAATAATGCCCAGCGTAGAACGTTTTTTCCCGGCGAGCGAAAATGAAC
>CAWIHJ010000068.1:0-128912 GCA_963835795.1 uncultured Gammaproteobacteria bacterium | reverse complement strand
GCAGATTGTGGGCGGACACCCGCCCCACCGCGAGAATGGCCCTGGGTGCGATCAACTTGATCTGGGCATCCAGAAATCTCCGGCATTGTTGTGCTTCGTCGGCTTTCGGGTCGCGATTGTTAGGCGGGCGACACTTGACGATGTTGGTGATGTAGACCTGCTCGCGCGCGATGCCGATAGCGGCCAGCATGCGGTCAAGCAATTGTCCCGATCGGCCGACGAAGGGTTCGCCACGAATGTCTTCATCGTGACCAGGGCCTTCCCCGATGATCAGCAGATTGGCCCTGGGCGCGCCGACTCCGGGAACCTTTTGCGTGCAATGTTGCGACAGTTCACAGGCAGTGCACTGATGTATCGCATCGATGAGTGGATCCCATTGGTCGAACGATGGCATGTCGATCGGCAGCGGCGCGGGCTGTACGGTTTCGGCGCTAACCGGGTCGACTGCCTGGGCAGGCTGGGCTGCGCTTGATTCCACCGGCGCATTAACGGGAATTTCGACACCCGGCCAGGACTCGAGGATAGCGGAATTTGCTGGCGGCTCCTGAACGTCGCTGGCACGATCGCGCCACTGGCGGATACCGATGCCTTGCAGGCATTGTTGTTGGCGAGTATTTAGCATCGACATTTAAACGGGTTGAAAATAAGGCCGAGTGCGATCATGGCTGGCAGTGGTAAAACTCGCCTCGAAGCCATGGATCTCAGGAATTGGGTTTGGCGCCGCCGCCTGACTCGGCCAGGCGCACGCGTTTTCGGTTCCAGCGAAACAGTGAAATTACCGGCCCCGAAACCATGTACAGGAAGAAAAATGAAAACAGGATAACCGCAGGCTTGAGTGACAGGAAGACGAAGATCAGGATGGCCGCGAGCAAAGTGACGAAGGGCACTTTTTCGCGCAGATCCAGATCCTTGAAACTGTAATAGGGAAACTTCGATACCATCAGCAGGCCGGCTGCCAGGGTCATCAGCAGTGCGCCATAGGTCACATCGGCACCGGCGATGTGGTAAATTTCGCAAAACCAGACCGAACCCATCACCACCGCGGCGGCGGCCGGGCTCGCAAGCCCCTGGAAGTAGCGCTTGTCGGCCTTGCCCACCTGGGTGTTGAAGCGCGCCAGGCGCAAGGCGGCAGCGGTGGCATAGATGAAGGCGACCATCCACCCCAGTTTGCCCGCGAAGTTGGAGACGTCGCGCAGGTAGGACAGCGACCACAGGTAAACGATCAGAGCCGGTGCGACGCCGAACGAGACCATGTCGGAAAGGCTGTCGTACTCGGCGCCGAACGCCGATTGCGTGTTGGTCAGGCGCGCCACGCGGCCGTCCAGGCCGTCGAGCAGGCCGGCGATGAAAACCGCGATCGCCGCGGTTTCGAAGCGCCCGTTCATCGCCGCGATGATTGCGTAAAACCCGGCAAACAACGCAGCCGTGGTGAACAGGTTAGGCAGCAGGAATATGCCTCTCGGCATATTCTTGCGCATTTCTTTGGGGTTACTGTCGTCCATCGCAGCAGTATAGGTGCAGAACACCTCGCTGAGAATCAGTTCTTGGACTTATCGACCAATGCGTTGGCGCTCAGCCAGGGCATCATGGAACGCAGACGTTCACCCACTTGCTCGATTTCATGGGCCGCGTTGTTACGCCGACACGCCGTCATCGACGGGTAATTCGACTGGCCTTCGGAAATAAAGCTCTTGGCGTAGTTACCGTTCTGGATGTTCTCCAGGCACTCTTTCATTGCCCAGCGGCTTTCTTCGTTGATGATCTTGGCGCCAGTGGTGTACTCGCCAAATTCCGCATTGTTGGAGATCGAGTAATTCATGTTGGCAATACCGCCTTCGTGAATCAGGTCGACGATCAGCTTGAGTTCGTGCAGGCACTCGAAGTAGGCCAGTTCCGGCGCATAGCCTGCTTCGACCAGGGTTTCGAAACCGGCCTTGACCAACTCGATGGTGCCGCCGCAGAGCACGGTTTGCTCGCCGAACAAATCGGTTTCGGTTTCATCGCGGAAAGTGGTTTCGATGATCGCGGTGCGTCCACCGCCGATACCCGCCGCGTAGGACAGCGCCAGGTCTTTCGCCATACCCGAGGCGTCTTGCTGGATGGCGATCAGGTCCGGTATACCGCCGCCCTTGACGAATTCGGAACGCACGGTGTGGCCGGGCGCCTTGGGGGCAATCATGATGACGTCGAGGTCAGCGCGCGGTACGACCTGGTTGAAGTGGATGGCGAAACCGTGGGCAAAGGCCATGGCTGCCCCCTGCTTGATGTTGGGCTCGATTTCGTTGTCGTAAAGATCGCGCTGAAATTCATCCGGCGTCAGGATCATGACCACGTCAGCGTCGCGGACAGCGTCAGCCGTGTTTGCCACTTTCAGGCCAGCGGCTTCGGCCTTGGCGGCCGTGGCCGATCCGGCGCGCAGGCCGACGGTCACGTCTACGCCTGAATCCTTGAGGTTATTGGCGTGCGCATGGCCTTGCGAACCGTATCCGATGACGGCGACTTTCTTGCCCTGAATAATGGATAAATCACAATCCTTATCGTAATAAATGTTCATAACTGCCTCGTAATAAAAATGAGTTGGTGAGTTCGATAATTGATGGTCGGGGTGTCAATTCCGGGGTTTCAGGGTCAGGGCCTTGTCCCCGCGCAAAATTCCCATGGAACCGGAGCGAACGACTTCAACAATATTGTTTTCATGCATCGCCTTGATGTAGGCGTCGAGCTTGTCGCCGGAGCCGGTCAACTCGATGCAAAATGTCGTGTCGGTGACATCGATGATGCGCGCGCGAAAAATATCGGATAGCCGATGAATTTCAGCGCGCGCCGATTCGCCCTCGGCCTTGACCTTGACGAACATCATTTCGCGTTCAATGAAGTTGCCCTCGGTCATGTCCTGTAGCTTGACCACGTCGATCAGCTTGTGCAACTGCTTGGTGATCTGCTCGATGATCCGGTCCGAGCCCTCGGTGATGATGGTCATGCGCGACAGCGTGGGATCTTCGGTGGTGGCGACGGTCAGCGATTCGATGTTGTAACCACGCGCGGAGAATAAACCCGATATGCGCGACAATGCACCGGCCTCGTTTTCGACCAGCAGGGAGACTATGTGACGCATTAAACTGTTTCTCCCTTTGCCTTGAGCAAGGCCTGTTTCTTTTGCTGTATCGGTGAAATATCCATTTCATTGTGCGCCTTGCCCGCTGAAATCATTGGGTAGACGTTGGCTTCCTGGTCGGTAATGATATCGAGGAACACGGTGCGGTCCTTGAGTTTGAAGGCTTCGACCATCGCATCGTGCAAGTCGGCCGGTTTGTCGACCTTCAGGCCGACGTGGCCATAGGCCTCCGCCAGCTTGACGAAGTCGGGCAGGGAATCCATGTAAACGTGCGAGTAGCGTTTCTCATAGAAAAATTCCTGCCACTGGCGCACCATGCCGAGATAGCGATTGTTGAGGTTAATGATTTTCACCGGTGTGTTGTACTGCAGGCAAGTGGATAACTCCTGGATGCACATCTGGATGCTGCCCTCGCCGGTGATGCAGGCCACGTCTTTGTCGGGAAACGCGAGCTTGACGCCCATCGCGGCCGGCAGGCCGAAACCCATGGTGCCGAGGCCGCCGGAATTGATCCAGCGCCGTGGTTCGTCAAAGGGATAAAATTGCGCCGCGTACATCTGGTGCTGACCGACGTCGGAGGTAATGTAGGCATCGCCCTTGGTAACCTTGTAGAGTTCTTCGACGGCCGCCTGCGGCTGGATCAGCTTGCTGTTCCTGTCATAAGCGAAACTGTCCTGGGCTTGCCAGGAAGCGATGCGTTTCCACCAGGCATCTATCGATTTGCTGTCGGTTTTGACTTCGGTCTTGTCCAGAATCCGCTGCATTTCGGTCAGCACTTGCTTCGCGCCACCGACGATCGGTATGTCTGCGGTGATGGTTTTCGAAATCGAGGCGGGATCGATATCGACATGAATGACCTGCGCGTAGGGGCAAAACTTGCTGGTTACACCGGTAATACGGTCGTCGAAGCGCGCACCGATACACAGTAAAACATCGCATTCATGCATCGCCATGTTGGCTTCATAAGTGCCGTGCATGCCCAGCATGCCAATGAACTGGGGGTCGGTGCCGGGAAACGCGCCCAGGCCCATCAGGGTTTGCGTGATCGGGTAACCAATCTTGCGCACAAACTGGCGCAGTTCCGCGGAGGCATTATCCATGATGATGCCTCCGCCGGTATAAATGATCGGTCGCTTGGCGGAAAGCAACAGTTCCATGGCGCGCTTGATCTGGCGCGGATGCCCTTTGAAATTGGGGTTGTACGAACGGATCTCGACCTTTTCCGGGTACACATAGGGAATCTTGATGTGCGGCGCGGTGATGTCCTTCGGAATATCGACGACGACCGGGCCGGGACGACCGGTGGTGGCCACGTAAAATGCTTTCTTCAGGGTTTCAGCCAGCTTGGTCAAATCCTTCACCAGGAAGTTGTGCTTGACACAGGGGCGGGTGACGCCGACCGCGTCGACTTCCTGGAAGGCATCGCTGCCGATTGCATGGCTCGGCACCTGGCCGGTCAGTACCACCAGCGGGATCGAATCCATGTAGGCGGTGGCGATGCCGGTTACTGCGTTGGTGGCTCCCGGCCCGGAGGTAACCAGGCACACACCCGGTTTGCCGGTGGCGCGGGCATAACCGTCTGCCGCGTGGGTGGCGCCCTGTTCGTGGCGCACCAGGATGTGCATGACGTCGTCCTGCTTTTGCAGCGCATCGTAAATGTGCAGTACAGCACCCCCAGGATAACCGAACAGGTGCTTGACGCCTTCGTCTTTCAAAAACTGAATGATAATTTCGGAACCTGATAATTCCACACTAACCTCTGATATTCGGATTGGCACTTAAACTGTATTTGGCAAACCCAAAATTTTATTATGGTTAAATTACAAATGCACTAATAACGAGCTGAATAAATGAATGATATCCGTAAAAAAGGGGCTTTTTACAGAGGCTGGCACATATTTTCCGCAAATGCCTGCGAAATTCGTGAGTTGCGCCTTTTCCGCGGCGCTTGCGCTCGGCTTTAGCGAGTCAGTGCTTCTTCAGGAAAAAGATGAATTTTCCGCCTTGCTCACCCGAGGATAACAACGGGTTGTTGGTTTGTTTGCAAAAGGCTTCAAAATCCTTGATCGATCCCTGGTCGGTTGAAATGACCTTCAACACCTGACCACGGGACATGTCACCCAGCGCCTTTTTGGCGCGCAGTATCGGTAGCGGACAGTTCAGTCCGGAAGCGTCCAGTTCGCGGTCGAAATCGGCCATATTAGTCTCCATCAAGGGGTTGGCAACCAGGTGTCGAATTGCAGTTATATGCCAGCGGATTTAAAAACGCAAGCAAGCTCTCGACGAATGCGCTGTCGGTGGATTTGGTGCTCGCGCCGACAGCACTACCTGGCCCGATACGCTCAGCTAATGGCTTCGCCGGACGAATGATCCAGCACGTGGCCCGCCGAGGTCCATTTAATGATGCCACCGCGCAGGTTGATGACGTTGTTGATGCCCTGCTGATTGAGGAAGCGACACACCTGCGCCGAGCGACTGCCGGTGCGGCAATAGATGACGACCTGCTTCGATGATTCGGAGAAAAATCTCAGTTTGAGCGGTACCAGGTGCATCGCTAATGTTTTGGCGTTGGGTAAAACACCGCGTTGGATTTCCCCGGGGGTACGAATATCGACCAGTTCAAAGTGGTCTTCCTGCTTGTTCAACATGCGCGCCAGGTCGGAGACGCTTATCTCTTTTATTCGGGACATTAAACTGGGTCTCGGGAACGAATACTGTACGGCCGGGTCGATACTATTCTAATATGGCCCAGTTTCCAATTGAACCACATCACATGTTGCCCCGATTCTGCCAATCCTGCAAAACCGCCGCCTGGATGACCCTGGCGCTGATGTTGCAGCTGTCGATGCCAACCTCGCTGGTGGCCGCGAGCTCCGAGTTGCCCAGTCTGGGTGAAAACTCGGCGTTCAATATCGAGCGTGAAACTCGCCTGGGGAAATCCGTATACGAGCGGCTACTGACCCTGGGTCTGGTTGAGAGCAATCCGATCGTAGACCGCTATATCAACGATCTGGGCTATCGATTGCTGGCCGGGATTGACAATCGCGCGCGTGAATACACCTTTTTTATCATACGCGACGACTCGCTAAACGCATTTGCCCTGCCGGGTGGTTTCATCGGTATCAACCGTGGCTTGATCGGCTACGCCCAGACCCAGCATCAGCTGGCGTCGGTTATGGCGCACGAAATCGCGCACGTGGAACTGACCCATGGACTCGACATGTTGGAAAAAAGTAACGAGCTAAGCGCTGCCGCGCTGGCGAGTTTCCTCGCCGGCCTGTTAATCGGCACTGTTGACCCGCAGGTGGGTGCTGCGGTGTTGTTCGGGGGCGCGGCGGGAGCGCAACAGGCGATCGTCAATTTCACCCGGGAAAACGAATACGAGGCTGACCGCCTGGGCATTCAACTGATGTCGGACGCCAACTTCGATACCAATGGTACGGTCGAGTTTTTCACCATCATGACCAAGCTTGCCGGCAGCAGTGAACTTGGCGACATCGAGTATCTGCGGACCCACCCGGTCGGCAGCAATCGTATTGCCGAGGCAATCGATCGTGTGCGCAACCTGCCGGGAAGCGGCGATCAGGTTGATGATTACGAACTGTTCAAGGATTACCTGCTTTACATCAGCAGAGACCATTTATCGCAGCAGGGCAGCAATTTCCTGCGCGCACTGGCGTCGATGAAAGCCGGCACCTTCAACCAGGCAGATCCGATTCTTGAAGCCCTGTATAGGGAAGCAAACGAAAACATCTGGTACAGCCTTGTTTATGCCGAAAACCTTGAGCACCTGCGTCGATCAGAGGAGGCAGAACGGGTGTACCGGCACTTACTGAAAATCTACCCGGATGACTACGTGCTGTCGATTCGCCTGTTGAGCCTGCTCTCACGCTCGGGCCGAAATCAGGAAGCGCTGCAGATAGCCAGGCGACTGGAAATCGATTATCCCGATAAACAACAGGTCTATTTTGCATTGTCCGACATTTACGCTGCCCTTGACCGGCCGGTGGCGAAAATGATGGCGGAAGCCGAGTATCACCGGCTGACTGGCAATACGCGCCAGTCGATTCGCCTTTACGATCAAGTGATCGCCTCGAGCGAAGCGGATTCGATCACGGTGTCGAAAGCCCAGGAAAAACGCCTGTTGCTGCTGGAAAAGTAAAAACTCCGCTGCGCCGGCGAAATCTTGTTAGAATCCGCAAAATTTTGCAGGGGCAATCGATCGGTGTATATCAATTTCCAGGCGCTGGGCTGCCGGCTCAACGAAGCCGAGCTGGAGACCTGGGCTAACCAGTTCATGCAGCTTGGTCACCAGGTGACGACGGATGCCGGGGAAGCCGACGTGGTGGTGTTCAATTCCTGTGCGGTGACCGCCCAGGCGGAGCGCAAATCACGCCAGCAAATTGCGCGCCTGCAGCGCAGTAATCCTGACGCCAACCTGGTCGTGACTGGCTGCCATGCGAGCCTGAATCCACAAGCGGTAAAGGCCAACCTCGGCGTCGACCTGGTGGTAGGCAACCAGAGCAAGGAACAGCTGGTAGAGCAAACCCTGATGTTGCTTGGCGAAGCACAGGAAATGGGTGGAGCTTCCGCGCAGACGGATAAAGACCTGCCGAGTGCATTGTTGCTGCGTGGACGCCATCGCGGCTTCATCAAGATCCAGGATGGGTGTCGTTATCGCTGTACCTATTGCATCGTGACCATCGCCCGCGGTGCCGAGCGTAGCCGTAGCGAAGCGGATATTCTTGCCGAAATCAATCGTTTGCACGTCCAGGGTGTCCAGGAAATCGCATTAACCGGGGTGCATGTCGGTGGCTATGGCAGCGATATCGATTCCAGCTTGCCGCGCCTGCTGAAGCAAATCCTCAGGCACAGCGACATTCCGCGCATCCGCCTGGCTTCGGTCGAGCCCTGGGATCTGGGGCCGGACTTCTTCGAGTTGTTCGACAATCCGCGCCTGATGCCCCACATGCACCTGCCGATTCAAAGCGGTTGCGACTCCGTGTTGCGGCGCATGGCGCGGCGCTGCAAGACCGCAGAATTTGCGCGCCTGGTGGAACAGGCGCGCAGCGCCATCCCGCTGTTCAATGTCACCACCGATTTGATCGCTGGCTTTCCTGGTGAGACCGAGCAGGAGTGGCGCCAGACCATGGATTTTATCGCCAGTGTTGGTTTCGGCCACATGCACATTTTTCCTTTTTCCGCGCGTGCCGGGACCAAGGCCGCGCGCCTGCCGGATCAACTCGACGGCGCGGTCAAGAAAGCGCGTAGCCGGGAAATGCACCAGCTTGCGGCCGAGCTCAAGCGCTGCGAGCTGGAGAAGCACCTGGGTGCGCAGGTCGAGGTGCTGTGGGAACAGCAGATAAACCCCGATACTGGCCAGTGGATCGGGTACACGCCGCACTATCACAAGATTGTTTCCACCGATGCCAATATTCGTGCTTCCTGTATTGCTGGAAGCCAGAATCGACGCACTGTCCAGCGATGCCACCATGCTGGTCAACCAGGCGCCGCGTGCCGAGGTGATGCTCGCCGAATTCGGGCAGCATGGCGTTTGATTCGGACCCAGCGAAATGCCGGATTCGCCAGCAAGCGGACACGGCCTGGCAATTTACGCTCGAGCACTTCGATCCCGAATTCTGGCGTCAATCCCCCGGATTTGAGGCTACCATTGGTGGACGTGGCGGCAGCTGCCTGATCGAAATTGACGGTCGCAAGGCCGTGTTACGCCACTATCGACGTGGTGGGGCGATGGGTACCCTGTCCAACGATCAGTACCTGTGGCTGGGGCAGGCGCGATCCCGTCCCTGGCAGGAATGGGATATCCTGCTGCGCGCTCGAGCTGCCGATTTGCCAGCCCCGGAACCGATTGCCGCCTGCACCTGCCGCACGGCATTTTGGTATAGCGCTGCTTTAATAACGGCATTTCTGGACGATACTGAAATGATGACGCAACGGTTGCAGCGCCAGAACTTGCCTCTTAAAAGCTGGCATGAACTGGGGATGCTGATCAAACGCATGCACAGTGCCGGGATTCGCCATGCCGATCTCACTTCGGACAACATATTGATGGATTCTGCGAATCGCTTCTACCTGGTTGACTTCGACAAGGCGCGGATGATGAAACGGCTCGATGACTGGCAATGGCAGCCGCTCTACCGGTTTCAACGCTCGCTGGACAAGCGCCATCGTCAGCAGCACCTGCACTTTGATAGCGACGACTGGCAGGCTTTCATGGACGGCTATCAAGCCTGAGCTGCGAGGCCCGGTGTTTCAGGCCAGCCGGGCGTTAATCGCATCCAGGTAGGCTTGCTGGATATCGGGTTGTTGCGCCAGGCGTGCCCTGGCTTCCTTGCCCAGGGCCGCGGCGCGTTCGGGTTGCTCGACCAGCGCGGTAACGGCTGCCCAGCAGGCGTCGACGCTATCGACCTGGATCATGCCCATTTCGTTGCCCAGCATCTCGATGTCGTGGCGAATGTTGCTGTCGGACGGTCCGGTAATGATGGCGCATCCAAGGCTCGCAGGTTCGATCAGGTTGTGCCCGCCGGTGTCGTTGAAAGAACCGCCCATGATCACCGCGCGAGCATGCGCCATCAGCGCCTGCATTTCACCCAGTGTGTCGGCCAGGTAAACATCGGTGTCGTCGGTGACGGGCTGGGCCAGGCTGCGTACCGCGTAACGCAGGCCCAAAGTATCCAGCTCCGTTTGAATACTGTTGCTGCGCGGAGGGTGCCGCGGGGCAATCACCAGCAGGATCTGCCGCAGGCCTTCGGGGCGGGCGCAGAGCAGTTTCAATTCTTCGCCGGCATGGCTCGAGGCCAGTAGCAAATAGTCACGCTCGAGCAGGCGCTCGGGCGTTGCAGCGACTGGTTTGTGTGCCTTCAAATTGCCGAGGATGCGGATTCGATCGGCGGCTACGCCGAGTTGCTGCAGCGCCTCACGATCGTGATTGCTGCGCGTCAATAACCCCGAAAAATAACCCAGGGTAGCGGCTAACACGGTGCGTCCGAAACGTCCGCTGTCCAGAGATTTTTTCGACAATCGGGCATTGACCAGCAGCAAGTCGATTCCACAGCGGCGTGCCTGGAAGAGCAATTCCGGCCACAGTTCGGTTTCCATCACCACGGCGAGGCGGATATTGTGCGCGCGCAAAAACCGCTTGCAGTGCCAGCTACAATCAATGGGAATGATGGCACTCACCAGGTCGTTGCCAAATTCGTGCTGTATGGTCTGGTAACCGCTCGCGGTGAAACTGGTAAATAGAATTTCATCACCCTGCGCCTGCAATGCGCGAACCAGCGGTGTAATCGCGCGCACTTCACCCACCGAAGCGGCATGCACCCAGATGCGGGGTAGATCATCGGTTAGCGTGGCGCAGGCCATGCGCAGCGCGGGATAGCGTGCGAGTGCGTATTTGCGACCG
The DNA here is from genome assembly GCA_963835795.1 of uncultured Gammaproteobacteria bacterium. Classification (GTDB taxonomy): domain Bacteria; phylum Pseudomonadota; class Gammaproteobacteria. Next base: position 118,374 of record CAWIHJ010000068.1, on the reverse strand, counting down.
TGCAGTATCGCGTGTATCAACCACAGCGGGTATAAGAGGAGCGCCAGCAGGCGATAGCTGATTCCCGGTGGCAGGGCCTTCGCGGGATCACTCACTGGTAAAAGGGCGGCTCGCCGGGCGGCCGGGTTTTAAAGCGCTGATGCATCCACATGTAGTTTTGTGGAAACTGGCGCACCCAGTTTTCAATCGACTGATTAATCGCGGTGGCGTCACCGATCTCGTCATCGCTGGGGAAGTTTTCCAGTGGCGGGCAAATGTGCAGGATATAACCGCTACCGTCCTCCTTGCGCTCGGGGTAGTAGGGCAGCATGGCCGAATTGCCCGACTCCGCCAGGCGCGAGCTTGCCGATATGGTCGCCGTGGCAACGCCCATAAAAGGCGCAAACACGTTGCGCTCACGTTTGAAATCCTGGTCGGGTGCGTACCAGGTGGGCACCTGCTTGCGGATGCCCTTGAGCAGTCGTCGAGTATTCTTGCGCGAGACGATGTCGACCAGGTAACTGTGTCGCCGGGTATACAGGTAACTGTCGAACATGGCGTTGCGCTGGGTACGGTACATGCCCTGCAAGGGCATGAACAGAGTGAGCAGGCGGCCGCCGATTTCGAGGCTGGTGTAGTGGCCGGTCAACAGGATGGCGCCGCGGCCGCTGGCAAGCACCGCATCGAGGTGCTCGCGCCCCCTGATCTCGACCAGGGGCTTAAGTCGGTCTGCTGGCCACCACCAGCACATGGCCATTTCGATCAGCGAAATGCCCATGTTTTGATAGCATTCCATCTTGATGCGCTGTCGTTCGGCGGCGGATTTTTCAGGCAGGCAGCGCGCCAGGTTGGTATCGATCACTTGCTGGCGCGATTTGCCCAGGTGAAACACCAGGCTACCAAGCATCCGACCAACACCCATTGCGCCACGGTAAGGCAACAGGGTTACCAGGCGCAGGGCGCCGAAGATGCACCACATGGGCCAGATATCTGGGGTGTAAATAGTCGCGCGCCTTGAATATTACGGAGCTGTGTTCGCCCATGGACTATCCGCCTGGTGCCGTATGCGAGTTTAAAGTATGGCCAGCGAGTTATTGACTTCGATCACATCGTCTTCCCGCAGTATGCCCGCGGCCTGCTTCAGGCGCAGCTTGTTGAGCACGTACTGGTAGCGCGCGCCCGCGTAGTCGCGCTGGGTGCGATAGGTTTCGCGCAGCGAAAGCAAGACATCTACCGAGGTTCGCGTACCGACTTCGAATCCAGCCTGGGTCGCTTCGAGCGCAATTTTACTGGATTGAAACGCTTGTTTGAGCGCTTTCACCTGGCTGATTCCGGAAACGACGTCGAGAAAAGCCGTGCGTGACTGTTGCGCAGCCAGTCGAGATTGCAGCAACAAGGTGTTTTGCGCGGCGCGTAAGCGGGAATCACCTTCGGCGCGTTCCGCTGGAAGTCGGCCACCAACGTAGATTGGGATCTGCAATTCGATGCCAACCGTTAAATCTTCCTGTTGAGAATCGCCCAATAAAGCATTGTTTTCATCGGTATCCGCATAACTCGCGATCAGGTTAACCGTGGGATAGCCGTTACGCGTGTTCTTGTCGCGCTCGTGGCGCGCGGCATTGAGGCTGTATTGCGCGGCGAGCAGGTCGAGGTTGTTTTCCAGCGCGAGCTCCACCCAGGGTTGCACCGTGGCCGGGTCCGGCAACTCCAGCTTGAGATCTTCACCCAGCGGCGTGAGATTATCGATCGAGGTATCCGCGGTCAGTACGATCAGCGACTGGAATGCATTTTCAACGATGTTTTCGGCGAGAATGACCTGCGCTTCGGCATTGTCGAAACTGGCCTGCGCTTCGTGCACGTCGGTAATCGCAATCAGGCCGACCTCGAAGCGTTTTTGCGCTTCTTCCAGCTGGCGCGCTATGGCGGTGCGTTCGGCATAGGCGAATTCGACATTGTCCCCCGCCGCGAGAATGCTGAAATAGGTTTCCGCCACGCGTAATACCAATGCCTGGCGTGCTGCATTCAAGCGTGCCAGCGCCGCCTCGGTGCTGGCTTCGGCTACATTGATGTTGCCGGTGTTTTCGGTGTTGTAGAGGGATTGCGTGAGGTTGACGCTGTAGCCGATGCTATCCGAACTGTTGTTACCGGATTCGGAATTGTCCGATTCGCGAACGCCGCCGCTGGCGTTGAAAAATATCTGTGGCCGATTGGACGATTCTGCCAGTGGCAAGGCTTGTATTGCGATCAGGTAATTGGATTCGGCAATCATCAGCTGCGCGTCGTTTTCGAGGGCGAGCCGATAAACAGTTAACAGGTCTTCGGCGGACGACAGCTGACACCAGCCGAGCGTAAGCAGATAAAAAGGAAGCAGAATCTTGAGCTTTGACAAAGGTAGTTCCTTCGATGGATTCATAGGTACGTTGGCGCGGATTATAAAGAAACTGATGGCCGATTAATACACGGGCATGTCGCGATCCACATCGCGTGCCCAGGCATCGACACCACCATCGAGATTGATCAGCTTCACCTCGGTTTGCGAGCGCAGGAAATGGATAACCTGCTGGCTGCGCACTCCGTGATGGCAGATGACCACGATTTCTCCGTCATCCGGTAATTCCTGCAGCCGCGCCGGAATTTGACCCATGGGGAGATTGGTGCTGCCGTCGATGTGGCAGATGTCAAATTCCCAGGGTTCGCGGACATCGAGCAAGAGCGGAGTAGCCTGTTGCAGATGTGTTGCCAGTTCTGTCGCTGTCATTGATGAGCTTTCGTCGTGGGCATATTGAATCAGGCCTGGCGCAGGCGCGGCAAGTCGGTTTCGAACAGCGATTGCCGCGTCCATTCGTTGGCGCCAACGCGCTTGATCAGCAAAGCTTCCATGACCGGTGAGTGGCCGCAGATGACAAACAGGCGGCCGCCGATCTTCAGGGCTTGTTGCAGGTTTTTCGGCGCCGCAGGCAGCGATGCGGTGACCGCGATCGCATCGTAGCTTTCGGACTCAACGAACTCGGCCAGACCGATTTGTTCAAACTTCACCTGGCCGAAGCCGAGCCGCGACGTATTGCTGCGCGCGCGCTCGATGATGTCGGCATCGACATCGATACTCTTGACCCCGGCCGCAAGGCTGGCGAGACAGGCCGTAATATAGCCGCTGCCACTACCGACCTCGAGTACCTGGTCAGCGGGGTCGATTACCAGCGCCTGCAGCATCCGTCCTTCGACCGTCGGTGGCAACATGCGCACACCGTTAAGCACGGGTATCTGGCAATCGGCATAGGCCAGTCCACGATAGACCGGGTCGACAAAATCTTCACGATTGAGTCGTTCGATGACGCCGAGGACCTGGTTGTCGAGCACTTCCCAGGGGCGTATCTGTTGTTCGATCATGTTGAACTTGGCGATTTGGGTATTGTTCATGAGTGTCAACGGCGATAGTCAAATGGAGGCGCTAAGTATATAGCATAGGTCGACCCAGTATTACTATTCTGCCCTGCGCAGCGTGCGGTTTCGTGCACTGCCCTGGTACCCGCTCAAAAGTCATTACTGGCATAGTTGTGAGTAATTTCCTGGTGCGGCGCGATGTCCTTCAGTGCCACCACGCTGAGATCGTCGTAGTAGCAGGCATTGGGTCGATCCGAATGATTGATGTACTTGAGATCACAGATCACCTCGACGGCTTCGGTCTCGCTGATCCACAGCACGTAACTGCCGTCGGTATCGCTGGGTTTGCCCTTGAGCCAGCCGATAATCGATCCGGCGGGGATGCGGCATGCGGCAAACAGCCCCTTGCCGTGAATCTCGCTGCGGGCGATATAAGTAGAAATAGGCATCTAGATTTTGAATTTCCCAGGCTTAAGAGTATTATTTTGCAACTAACGTCGGAATATAACAAAAAACTACTGTTCCGTGGACGGCGATCCCCGTGTTTTCTCACATAAGGTTCCCGTTGGTTGCTCGATTTGAGCAGGCTTTAACCCTGGGGAGTGAGAATCCAGTGATAAATAAAGTAATTGGAGTGATGCTGGGTGTTTGTGTCGCCAGCTCGGCGCAGGCCGGTGGTTACCGCGTGGCGCTGCAAGGTCAAAAGGCGTTGGCGATGGGGCACACCGGGGTAGCCATGACGGACAGTGCCGAGGCCATCTTTTTTAATCCGGCGGCGATCACCCAGCTCGAGGCGGACACCGACTGGACTGGCGGTATCACCATCCTCGAAGGCGCGACGGAATACCGCAACGATGAAACGGGGGTCGAAGTTGACACCGACAATCCGATCGGAACGCCGATCAACGCTTACCTGGCGCAGGCCATCAACGATGAGTTGTCCTGGGGATTCGGGATCTACACACCTTTTGGCAACAAGGTCGAGTGGCCCGCCGACTGGCAAGGATCGCACCTCGTCAATTACATCGAGCTGCAGGCGGTTTACCTGCAACCCACCATCGCCTACCAGATCAACGAATCCACCAGTATCGGATTCGGCCCCACGCTGGTGCTGGGCTCGGTGGAATTCAATCGCAATCTGAGCACGTCACTCACCGATGAAGACGGCAATCGATCGAATGTCACCATCGAGGCATCCAACGTGCCGGCCTGGGGTTACAACATCGGTTTACTGCACAAGATCGACGACAGGACGCGTATCGGCATCAATTATCGTTCGGAGGTCATCATCGAGGCGCGCGATGAAGATGCCGATTTCGATGACATTCCCGGTGCCCTTGAAGGCACGTTTGCCGATGGCGACTTCGATGCCGACCTGCCATTGCCCGCCGAGTTGACGCTGGGCATTGCTTACGATTACAGCGACAAGATCACGCTGGCGTTTGATTACAACTACACCTTCTGGGACGTCTACGATGAACTGGTGATCGAATTCGACAATGGCATTACTTCGGAAAATCCGCGCAATTACAAAGATTCCAGTATCCTGCGCTTTGGTGTGCAATACCGGTATGACGAAAAATGGACCTGGCGCGGCGGCATTTATTTTGACGAATCACCCGTGCAGGACGGTTACTTCGCCCCCGAGACGCCGCGCAACGATTCGATCGGTTACACCGCGGGTCTGACTTATCACGCTTCGAAAAACCTGGAGTTTGACGTCGCGATATTGATCCTGACCTTCGACGACGAAGACAATTCCTATGATTATTACGAGGAGGGCGGACAAACCATTCCCTTCAGCGGAACCTATGACTCGGCCGCCAACTCGATTGGTTTCGGTCTGAGCTACAAGTACTAAGGTGGTTGCCATGAAATTCAATTATTCCAGGTTATGTTTCGCAACGCTTACGGCATTGCTGGTGTCCGCCTGTAACCCCAACGCCGGTAGCGTCGACGACGATGCCGATGCCGGGCGCGCCGATTTCTCGGTCTTTGTCGCCGTTGGTGATTCGCTCACCGCCGGTTACGCCGACGGTGCGCTGTATCGGCACGGCCAGGAAAACTCCTATCCCTACATTCTCGCGCAACAGATAGCCGAGGCCGGTGGCGGCCGGTTTCTGCAACCATTGATGCCGGTCGGTGCCACCGGCAAGTTGTCGCTAACCGGCAGCACCGAGATCGGAAACCTGACCCGTCACCGCTTGATGCTCAGCGCTACCGGTGATCCAGACAGGCCCGCATCGCCGGAGACCATACTGAAAAAGCAGACGACGTCGATAGACGCGCGGGTCGGCAACGGCGGCTTCAATAACATGGGCGTTCCGGGAGCGAAGGTCTATCACGTGCCTTTCCCTGGCTATGGCAACCTCAACCCCGCGGTCATCGATGCCGGTGGCGCCAATCCCTTCTTCGCCCGATTTTCATCGACCAACGCCGCTTCGATGCTGACCGACGCGGTGGCACTGGCGCCAACGTTTTTCATATTCTGGGTCGGCAATAACGATGTCCTGTTGTACGCCGTTGATGGCGGTACAGGTGTGGATCAAACCGGCAATCCCAATGTTGCCACCTACGGACCCACCAACGATATAACCGACCCGGGATTTTTCACCAGTGGATTTGCAGGACTCGGTTTGCCGGGTTATGCGGGCATGGTGGCGGCGCTCACCGCGGGCGGCGCCAAAGGTGTGCTGGTGAATGTGCCGGATATCAAAACCATTCCTTATTTTACCACGGTGCCTTACAACCCGGTCGAGCTGACGGCGGCCGAGGCCAATGAGTTGAATACCAACCCCGCGATCATCGGCTACAACATGGGAGTCAATGGCCAGATCGGTGTCACGATAACGATGCAGGAAGCTGCCCAGCGCCAGCTATCCTGGAAAAAGGGGTTGAACCCTGTGCTGTTTACCGATGACAACCTGACCGATTTGACCGGCGGAGGATTGCCAAGCATGCGCCTGGCAACCAGGGCCGACCTGGTCCTGCTGCCGACATCAAGCAAGATCGGAACCGATAACGGTTTTGGTTTCCTCTGGGGCGTTTCGGTAGCACTCGAGGATGGCGACGTTCTGTCTGAAGCGGAGGCGAAACTCGTGAACAGGGCGCGTAAGGCTTATAACAGCGTTATCGAGGCCACCGCGGACGCCGACCCGGACCTGGTGTTATTCGATGCCGCCGCGCTGCTCGATGAGTTGAACAAGAGCGGAATTGTTTATGGCTCGGGCGGGATCACCGCCGAGTTCGGCACCGGCGGTGGATTTTCGCTGGACGGCGTTCATCCCACGGCGCGCGGCTACGCGGTGATTGCCAACGAGATGATGAAGGTCATCGAAGACGGTTTCGGCGCCACTCTGCCACCGGTCGATCCGAGCGAATTTACCACGGTGTTTTACCAGTAAAGGTCGCCCTGTTAATGCGTTTGCCGGTCCTGCACTGATGTCTGCGGGACCGGTGAGCGAGCCAGTTTCAATTCTCCAGCTGAAATCCCAGTCGCAGCAGAATGTCTGCGGGTTGCGTTGCGTGGTCAATGCGCAGGCGGAATCGCGAATACTCGAGGCGCTCGGGGTACACGCGTCTTAGTCCATCGAAATGTGTGGCAAATTCTGCATCATCGAGATGAAGGCCGGCGAGCAGGGCGGCATGGTCGCGACCAATATCGCAGTGGCGTTGAAACAGGGTGTGCCAGAATTCCGGCCCGGTGCCAAACGCGCGACAATCGATTTCCCGGATTGGCGGTAACTGCGTCGACATATTCCAGCCCGGGGTCAGGCCGAAATGCGCGCTCGCCGCATCGAGCACCATTTGCGTGCCGCGCAGGCGCCCCTCGACGCTGTAGCCGGCGATGTGCGGCGTGGCCAGATCGACGCGTTGCAATAATTCGCGCAGCGGCTGCGGTTCGTTTTCCCAGGTATCGAGAAACACGCACAGATCGTCGCGCTGCTGCAGCAATTTGAGTAGCGCGTGGTTATCGATCACGTCACCGCGCGCCGCATTCACCAGTACGCAATCCTCGGCCAGATGGCCGAGACGCTGCGCGTCAAACAGGTGGAAGGTGGGATGATCGCCAGTGCGGGTGAGCGGCATGTGCAGACTGATGAACTTGCATTCGCGCAGCAGTGTGTCGAGGTCTACAAAGGATTGTGCACTAGCGCCACTGTGCTGTAACGGTGGATCGCACACCAGGCAATCGATGCCCAGTGCGGCGAGCCTGGCGTGCAGGCGCGAGCCCACATTACCAAAGCCAATGATGCCTGCCTTTAATCGCCAGGGATCGAAATGCCGTTGTGCAGCCAGTGCAAAGAGTCCGCTGACGACGTATTCAGCAGCGCTTTCGGCATTGCATCCGGCCGCATTGCTGTGGGCGATTTTGGCTTCATCCAGGTAGCCGAGGTCCAGGTGGTCGGTACCGATGGTCGCGGTACCGACAAACTCGACCGGGCTGTCGGCGAGCAGGCGCGCGTCAACGCGGGTGACGGCACGGGTGATCAGGCAGCGGCAGTCCAGCAGATCTCGCGGGCCGATGTCGCGGCCGGGTTTCAGGGTCACTTCACCGAGATCGGCGAAGGCTTGCGCCACGCAGGGGATGTTCTGATCGGCGACGATCCTCACGAACGGCAGAAGCGCTCGATCAGGTCTTCCAGTATCTGGATGGTGGGGTCGATCTGGGCGACGGGCAGGAATTCGTTCGGCTGATGCGCCTGGTTGATCGAACCGGGGCCAATGACGATGGTTTCGGTCTGCATCGCGTTGAAGTAGGGCGCTTCGGTGCCAAAGGCAACACTGCCACTGGGTTTGCCGGTCAGGTGGGTCAGGTATTGGGCGATCTCGCTGGCTGCGTCGGTATTCATCGCACGACCTTCGCCAAAAGTCTTAGTGCGCAGCTTGAGGCCACGGGCCTCGGCCACTTCGGCCGCCATCGTTTCGAGATCGGTCTGCAGCGCGGCGTAAGACATCGATGGCAAAAAGCGAATGTCGATATACAGCGTGCAGGCCCCGCAGATACGATTGGAGTTGTCGCCGCCGTGGATGTGGCCGAGATTCATGGTCGGCGTTGGAATGCTGAAGGCCGGATCCTGGTGCTGGCTTTGCAGGCGTTCGCGGTAGGCGAACAAGGCCGTCATGAACTGGTACATGCCTTCCAGCGCATTGTTGCCCAGCGTCGGATCGCTGGCGTGCCCGGACTGGCCGATGTACTCGACCGACAGGGTCAGGCTGCCCTTGTGCTGGCGAATGGGGACCAGGCCGGTGGGTTCGCCGATGACGCAGTAGCGCCCCAGTTTCCTGCCATTGTCGGCGATCAGGCGGGCGCCACTCATGGTGGATTCTTCGTCAGCCGTCGCCACCAGTGTCAGCGGACGCTTCAGCTTGCTGAAATCAGCCTTGCTGCAGGCGGCGAGCGCCAGCGCGATGAAACTCTTCATGTCACAGCTGCCGAGGCCGTAGATGCGCTCATCGGCATCGTGCGCGACGAACGGATCGCTGGCCCACAGTGCTGGGTCGCAGGGCACGGTATCGGTATGGCCGGACAGCACCAGGCCATCGCTGCCGCTGCCGGCTCGTGCAATCAGGTTGAATTTGCCCGTGTCTACCGACTGTATCTCGACCTCAAAGCCCAGGCTTTCACTCCAGTTGGCGAGGCAATCGATAACGCCTCGATTGCTCATGTCGAGATCGGGGTGCACACAGCTGACCGAGGGCGTGGCGATCAATTCGCCAATCATTTCTCGAGTAGTGGGAAGGCTGTTTGCCATACTACTTTCGATCGGTTACCCGCTTAGTCGTCGGCGACATCGGTCACCGCACCTTCGGAAGCGGAACTGACCAGGCGCGCATACTTGGCGAGCACGCCGCGCTTGTAGCGCGCTTTTGGCGCCTTCCAGTCTTTGGCGCGACGCTTCAACTCGGCGTCGCTGAGCTTGACGTTGACTTCGCGCTTTTCGGCATCGATGGTAATGGTGTCACCGTTCTTGAGCAGCGCAATCGGACCACCGACTGCCGCTTCGGGAGTGACGTGACCGACCACGAAACCGTGCGAACCGCCGGAGAAGCGCCCGTCCGTCAGAAAAGCGACATCCTTGCCCAGCCCCTTGCCCATGATGGCCGACGTCGGTGACAGCATTTCGCGCATGCCCGGCCCGCCTATGGGACCCTCGTAACGCACCACGATGACATCGCCTTTTTGCACCGTACCGTCGAGAATTTTCTTCAATGCCTGCTCTTCGGAGGCGAAGACGCGTGCCTTGCCGGTGAAAGTGAGGCCTTCCTTGCCGGAAATCTTGGCCACCGATCCCGCGGGCGCGAGATTGCCGCGCAGGATGACCAGGTGGCTGTCCTTCTTGATCGGGTTGTTGAGCGCGTGCACGATGTCCTGGTTCTTCGGGTAAGGTTTTACCTTCGCCAGGTTTTGCGCCAGGGTCTTGCCGGTCACGGTCAGGCAATCGCCGTGCAGCATGCCGGCGTCGAGCAGCATTTTCATCAGCGGCTGGATGCCGCCGATTTCGATCAATTCGGACATCATCGCGCGGCCGCTGGGGCGCAGGTCGGCGAGGACCGGAACGCGTTTGCCGATGCGGGTAAAGTCATCGAGCTTGAGCTTGACGCCGATCGACGAAGCCATGGCCAGCAAATGCAGTACCGCATTGGTGGAACCGCCGAGTGCGATGACGATGGTGATCGCGTTTTCGAAGGCCTTTTTGGTCATGATGTCGCTGGGACGAATGCCGGCCTTCAGCAGGCGTAATGCGGCTTTGCCGGCTTCGATGCAATCCTCTGTCTTGTCCTTCGAAATCGCTGCCTGTGCCGAACTGTTGGGCAAGCTCATGCCCATCGCCTCGATCGCCGAGGCCATGGTGTTGGCCGTGTACATGCCGCCACAGGATCCGGGGCCCGGTATCGCGGTGCACTCGATTTCCTTGAGTTCTTTCTTGCTGATCTTGTTTTGTGCCTGGGCGCCGACGGCTTCGAATACGGAAACCACGTCGGTGGGTGTGTTCTTGTGGCAGCCGGGCATGATGGTGCCGCCGTAAACAAACACCGCCGGGCGGTTGAGACGCGCCATGCCCATCATGCAGGCCGGCATGTTCTTATCACAGCCGCCGATGGTCACCAGGGCATCGAATCCCTGGCAGCCGACCACGGCTTCGATCGAATCGGCAATGACTTCGCGCGAGACCAGCGAGTACTTCATGCCTTCGGTACCCATCGAGATGCCGTCAGAAATGGTGATGGTATTGAATACGACTGCCTTGCCACCCGCGGCATTCGCGCCTTCGGCGGCTTTCAGCGCCAGTTGATCGATGTGCATGTTGCACGGCGTTACCATGCTCCAGGTCGAGGCGATACCCACCTGTGGTTTGCGAAAATCGGCGTCGTCGAAACCGACGGCGCGCAGCATCGAGCGGCTCGGTGCGCGATCGACACCGTCGACCACCAGTGAGGAATACTTGCGGGTTTCGGGCTTGTTCTGTGGCGTTTTTTTACTCGGCATGGAATGTCTGGAAATGGGCAGTTGAGGAGTCGCGCTAGGTTAGGCAAAGCTGCTGGGCGATGCAAGTGAATAAATACCCCTGGCGATGCCCCAAATTGCTGAATTCCCTCCTATACTTGCATTGAAGTCGAATCAGACCGGAAGCTCCATGCCCGAAACAATTATGCTCGCTGTGATCGCTGTACTGGCGGTGGCTTATTGGTATAAAACGCGCGCTGTCAGTCAATTGGCCAGCCAGCAACAGGCTCACCGTGGCCGCCTCGGCGGCTTGATCGAAACTACCGTAGGCACAACCGGTGAAACCTATTTTTATGCGTTAGTGCGTGAACTCGCCCTGTTCATGCGTGTCGATGCGGTTTTCCTGGCCAACTGTATCGACGACGAGGAGGGGAGCTATCAAAGCCTCGCTTACTGGTGTGACGGCAGTTACATCATGAACCATCGGGTTTCGCTACCGCGCAGCCTGGGCGGCGAAAGCGGCGGTTTCTGGCACATGGAAAATTCGGCTGCTGATCTTTTTCCGGATGCCCACTTGTTGCGCGAACGCTTTCCCGTATCCGGATTCTTTGCGATCAAGCTACAGGACTCTTCGGGTCGCCAGATCGGCTTGCTGGCCGGGCTCCACCGCGCGGCGTTTCACCCGGCCGAAAGCGATGTGCAAATGATCAAGCTGCTGGTGGCAAGGGCATCTTCTGAACTCGAGCGCAAGTTGACGCTCGGCGAAACCCTGATGGAAAAAGAACGCGCCCAGATCACCTTGCATTCGATCGGCGATGGGGTCATCACCACGGATAGCAAGGGCTGTATCGACTACATGAATCCCACCGCCGAGGCGCTCACTGGCTGGCGCTATCACCAGGCCATGGGTCTGTCGATGGAAGCAGTGTTGCACCTCGAGGATGAGCAAAGCGGGGATGTGATTCCTGACCCGGCGCAGCGCTGCCTGGTGGAAAAGCGAGTCATTTCTCCGACTACCGACAATGCGCTGATTTCGCGCAGCGGCGAGCGTTACGAGATCCAGGGCACGGCAGCGCCGATGACCGATGCCCAGGGCGACTGCATCGGCGTGGTGTTGGTTTTCAAGGATGTGACCGCATCGCGACGCGCCGAGAAAATGATGGTCCACCGGGCCACGCACGATGCGCTGACTGGCCTCGCCAATCGCGTCGAGTTCGAGCAACGGCTCGACAGGGCGCTGCAGTCGGCCAAGGATTTCGAAAACACCCACGCCTTGCTGTTTCTCGATCTCGACCAGTTCAAACTCGTCAACGACAGCGCCGGCCACGTCGCCGGGGACGAGTTGCTGAAGCAGGTATCGGCCTTGCTCGACGGGCAGTTGCGCGCGCGCGATATGCTGGGTCGACTGGGCGGCGATGAATTCGCCGTGTTGCTGGAAAACTGCCCGCTGGCCAAGGCGGGCCAGGTGGCGGAGATGCTGATCGAGGCAATCCGCGAGTATCGCTTTGTCTGGGATCAAAAGACTTACCGGATCGGTGTCAGTATCGGCATCGTGCCGATTCGTGCCGAATCCGAGTCGCGTAAACAATTGATGCACGATGCCGACCAGGCCTGTTACACGGCCAAAGACCTCGGTCGTGGTTGTGCCTATACTCACAACGAAACCAGGGCTGCGCTGGCCTCTCGGCTGGGTGAAAAGCTGCAACGCAAGGATATTGACGAGGCGCTCGCCGATGAGCGATTTCAACTGCTGTACCAGCCCATCGTGGCCCTCGATGCGACGCAGGTGCATTCATCGCATCACGTCGAGGTGCTGTTGCGCATGCTGGATGAAAATAACCAGGTAATTACACCGGGCGCCTTCTTGCCCGCCGCTTCACGCTATGGACTGCTGACGCAGATTGATCGCTGGGTGATTGGTCGGGTATTCCGCGTCTACGCCCACCTGTTCATGCAAAATCCCCATTTGCTGGTGAGTCTCAACCTGTCGGCCGCGTCGATCGCCGACGAGTCGCTGGCGGATTACATCGAACAGATGCTGGGGAATTCGGTGGTCAAACCCGAGCAGTTATGTTTCGAAATGTCCGAGGCCAGTTTCAGCCAAAACCAGGCGAATGCCGGTCTGCTGATCGAACGCCTGCACCAGCTTGGTTGCCGCATTGCGCTCGATAATTTTGGCATTGGCCTGGCGAATTTTGCGGCGCTCAAGGAATTGCCGATCGACTTCGTCAAGATCGACGGGCAGTTGATTCGCGATATCGATAGCGATGACATCGACCTGACCATGGTCACCGCGATCAATACGATGGCGCATTTACTGAAGATCAGAACCATCGCAGAAAACCTCGACAATCATGCTGTGCTGGAACGGCTCAAGGCAATCGGCATCGATAGTGCGCAGGGTTACCATCTGGGCGATCTGCAACCGCTGGAAAATCTGCACGCCACGGTGAGTTGTCACGGTGGACTGGAATACCAGTTAAATTAATCGCATTGCCCTGGAGTTTTAGCAGCAGGCTCAGATACCGACCCGCGCGGAACGGCGTTCGAGAATCAGCGTATTACGCCAGCGTCCATCTTGCTGGGCGATGCGCTCACGAATCCCGACTTCACGAAACCCGTGCCGCAGATGTAAGCGGCGCGTCGCCTCGTTTTCAGGGAAGATAGACGAATACAGGCCCCAGATGCCGTGCTGTTCGGAAGCTTCGACCAGTGCCGCCATCAATTCATTACCGATACCCTTGCCGGTGTGCCGGTTGGCAACATAGATGCTGACCTCGGTGACGCCCCGGTAGCAATCGCGCGTGGATACCGGCGCCAACGCAGCCCAGCCTTGCACTGTCTCGCCGTCAACGCGTACCAGTCGACAGTCCGGCAGGTACTTTGCCTGCCAGGTGGGCCAGTCGGGTGGTTGCGTCTCAAAGGATGCCTCTCCGGTATCGAGCCCCTGGCGGTAGATCTCCAGTACCTGGGCGGCATCCGTTTGCAGCAGATTTCTGATCATTTGATTTGCGAGAATATTGCCGGGTCAGCGGTAGTGGCTGATTTATATCATGTTATGGATGGTTAAAGTAAATGATCAATATCTTGGCTGGAAGCCTCGGTTATGTTACTTTTCTGCCACGGAGAAAACTATAATACTCCTTTATTCTGTCGGAACGGTTTAAAAATAAGGGTAAACAACCCAGTAAAATCACACCGGCACTTCTAAATCTAAAGAAATAACAATTGGAGAGAGTGACCAATGAAACTTTTTAAAACGCTGGCAGTATCAGCAGCCGTTGCACTGGCGTCTACGTCGGGTGTCGCGAACGCGGGTACCCTTGAAGATGTAAAAGCCCGCGGCGAACTAAACTGCGTGGTAACCACCGGTGTTCCCGGTTTTGCCGCACCTAACGACGCTGGTCGCTGGGAAGGTTTTGACGTCGATTTTTGCCGTGCAACCGCCGCCGCCGTTCTCGGCAGCCCGGATAAGGTCAAGTTCGTACCGACCACCGGTAAAACCCGTTTCACCGTATTGAACTCGGGTGAAGGTGATATCTTATATCGTAACACCACGATTACCATGAGCCGCGACGCGGATCTGAAACTGACCTTCCTCGGTGTCAACTACTACGATGGCCAGGGATTCATGGTGCCCAAGGCGCTCGGCGTAACTTCCGCCAAGCAACTCGACGGCGCTTCCGTGTGCATCCAGACCGGTACCACCACCGAGTTGAACCTCGCGGATTACTTCCGCGCCAACAAGATGAAGTACGAGCCGGTAACCATCGAGACCAACGAAGAAGGGCAGACCAACTACCTCGCCGGTCGTTGCGATGTATACACCACGGATGCGTCAGGTCTTGCCGCTACCCGCAGTACCTTCGAACACCCCAACGCGCACATCCTGCTGCCTGAAATCATTTCCAAGGAACCTCTTGGGCCGGCTGTACGCCAGGGCGATGACCAGTGGGCCGACGTAACCCGTTGGGTGCTGAATGCGCTGATCGAAGCTGAAGAGATGGGAATTACAATGGCCAATGTCAAAGGCCACGCCGCCAGTGCAGGTTCGAATCCGAACATCAACCGCATCGTCGGTACCGAGGGTGACTACGGTTCGATGATCGGACTCGACAAGCAATGGGCAGTACGCGCAATTTCAGCGGTAGGCAACTACGGCGAGATCTTCGAGCGCAACATCGGTGTCAACACCGCACTGGGACTGGCTCGCGGTTTGAACGCGCAGTGGACCAATGGTGGCATTCTGTACGCACCACCGATCCGTTAAGTGGTATTGAAGCGGCGGTCAATTGGCCGCCGCTTCGTTTTAACCCGGTTGTTATGACCGAATTCGCGGGGGAGAGTTGCGCAAAATGACGACAACGGATACATCGACTAAGCAGTCATTGTTCTACCGAATGTGGAACGACAAGGAGCTGCGTGGCGTCACCATACAGGTGATCACCATGGCCCTGTTGTTCGCGTTCGTTTTCTTCATCGTCAATAACGCGATCACCAACCTCGAAACCATCGGCAAGGGGTATAGCTTCAGTTTCCTCTGGGATGCGTCGAACTACGATATCAACCAGACCCTGATCGAGTACGATTCGCGCAGCCCACACTGGCGTGCCGCTATCGTCGGTATTCTGAATACCTTGCTGGTCGCGGTTGCCGGCATCATTCTTTCCACCATCGTTGGCTTTTTACTCGGCGTGTTGCGCCTGTCCAGCAACTGGCTGATCAACCGCACGGTTTACGTCTACATCGAGTACGTGCGCAACGTGCCAGTGCTGCTGCACATATTGCTGGTCCACGGCATCGTCGTGAATAACCTGCCGGTTCCCAAAAACGCGCTGATGGCTTTCGACGGCACATTGTTCCTGACCAACCGCGGCTTCTACACCCCCAAACCCCTTTTCGAGCCGGCCATGTGGGCCGTCTTCATCGCTTTAGTGATTGGCATCGTATTTACTATCTGGTTCAAGGGTTACGCCAAGAAGATCCAGGACGCGACCGGTAAAATTTACCCGGTTTTATGGATCAGTCTTGCGGCGATTATTCTCCTGCCGATCATCGTATTTTTTCTCGCCGGAGCGCCCCTGACCTGGGAATATCCGACGCTCCAGGGCTTTAATTTCAAGGATGGGCTGGTATTGCGGCCCGAATTCGTGGCCCTGTGGATAGCGCTTTCGCTGTATACCGCCGCGTTTATCGCGGAGATCGTGCGCGCCGGCATCCAGGCGATCAGCCACGGCCAGACCGAGGCCGCATTCGCCCTCGGCGTCAAGCCCGGGCGCACCATGCAGCTGGTGATCATTCCCCAGGCTCTGCGGGTCATCATTCCGCCGCTGTCCAGCCAATACCTCAACATCACCAAGAACTCGTCGCTCGCCATCGCCATCGGCTACATGGATATCGTTGCCACCATCGGCGGCATATCGCTGAATCAGACGGGACGTGAAATGGAATGCATGACCATAGTACTTGGGCTGTACCTGATGTTTTCGCTGATGATCTCGGCGTTCATGAACTGGTATAACAAACGCATGCGACTGGTGGAGCGTTAATAATGAGCACTGAACAATCTTACGCTGTCGGTGAATTTCCGGATATGCCGCCCCCAGCCACCGAGGTCGGTATTATCGGCTGGGTTCGTCACAACCTGTTTTCATCGACGACCAACATCGTCATTACCGTACTGACGGTCTATTTTCTGTACGTCATTGTCCCGCCAATGCTGAACTGGTTGTTCCTCGACGCGGTGTTCGTTGCCGAGTCGCGTGATGACTGTCGCGCCATCGCCGAGGCTGCGGGCGAACCACTGGGCGCCTGCTGGGCGTTTATCGGTAAACGCTTCGAGCTGTTCGTATATGGCTTTTACCCGGTAGAAAATCGCTGGCGCGTAAACCTGTCGTTCATCCTGATGATGGCAGCGTTTGTCCCGGTACTGTTCGATCACGTTCCCTATCGCAAGATCGGTTTATGGTATTCGCTGGCCACTCCGTTCATCATCGGCTGGTTGCTGCTCGGCGGCATGGGTCTGGACCCGGTGTCAACCGACAAGTTCGGCGGATTCATGCTCACCCTGGTGATCGGCGTAACCGGTATTGTCGGTTCCCTGCCGATCGGCATAGCGCTCGCGCTCGGACGCCAGTCGCCGATGCCCGCGTTGCGCATGGTGTGCGTGGCCTTTATCGAGTTCATCCGCGGCGTGCCGCTGATTACGCTGCTGTTCGTAGCATCGACCATGCTGAACTATTTTCTGCCGCCCGGCACCAGTTTCGACCTGTTGTTGCGCGTACTGATCATGGTGACGCTGTTCTCGGCGGCCTATATCGCAGAGGTCGTTCGTGGCGGGCTGCAGGCGATACCCAAGGGCCAGATAGAGGCCGCGGATTCGATGGGACTGAAGTACTGGCAGTCGATGCGCCTGATCATCCTGCCGCAGGCGTTGAAGATATCCATCCCCGGAATCGTGAATACCTTTATCGGTCTTTACAAAGATTCCACGCTGGTGATCATCATCGGCCTGCTCGATCCGCTTGGCATGGGTCGCGCGTCGCTCGCCGACACCAAGTGGCAGGGCCTGTCGACGGAAGTCTACGTGTTTGTCGCGATCTTTTTCTTCGTCTCCTGTTTTGCGATGGCGCGGTACTCGCTGTACCTGGAAAAGAAACTCCATACCGGACATTAAAAGTTAACCAAGGTATTACATTATGAGCAGTCAACCTGAAGCCGAAGCCCCGAAGCTTGAAATTTCCGATGAAGTAGTCATCAAGATACGCGAAATGCACAAGTGGTATGGATCGTTTCACGTTCTCAAGAACATCAACCTGGAAGTCAACCGGGGCGAGCGGATCGTCATCTGCGGTCCTTCCGGGTCCGGTAAGTCGACCCTGATTCGCTGCATCAACCGGCTCGAGGAGCACCAGCAGGGTGACATCATCGTCGACAACGTCGAGTTGACTAACGATTTGAAAAATATCGACGCGATTCGCCGCGAGGTCGGTATGTGCTTTCAGCACTTCAACCTGTTCCCGCACCTGACCGTGCTGGAAAATTGCGCGCTGGCGCCGATATGGGTCAAGCAGGTTCCACGCAAGGAAGCCGAAGCAACTGCGATGAAGTATCTGAAGCGCGTGAAAATTCCCGAGCAGGCGGACAAGTTCCCCGGTCAGTTGTCGGGCGGACAGCAGCAGCGCGTTGCTATCGCGCGTTCACTGTGCATGAATCCACGCATCATGTTGTTCGATGAGCCGACCTCGGCGCTCGATCCGGAAATGATCAAGGAAGTGCTCGACGTCATGATCGAACTCGCCAAGGAAGGGATGACCATGCTCTGCGTGACGCACGAGATGGGTTTCGCCAAGACGGTCGCCAACCGCGTCATCTTCATGGACGGCGGTGAAATCATCGAACAAAACGAGCCACATGAATTTTTCGACAACCCGCAGCACGAGCGCACCCAGCTGTTCCTGAGCCAGATACTCGAGCACTAGTGCAGGGTACCGGGCTTGATAGCTCGACAAACGTCAACAGTGATCCCGGCCTGCGAGCCGATACGTCGGACCGCGGGATTTTTTTTGCCTGTCACGAATGCAAGACCCCTGTTTTAGCGAGGATGACAGATCGTTTAACGAGATTCGCATCGTCAGCCCTGCAGATTCCTAGTCGGCTGTGCCGAGCAGGGCCTTGAGGTCGGCGAAGGTATCGAGCCCGCGTTGATGTTTTTCACTTTCGCTGAGCCCGGCAACGTGTTCGGCGCCTTCGAGGTCAGCTTCGGGTAATTCATACAGAAACCGGCTCGGCTCGCAGTGCTGTATTTCACCGAACTTCTGCCGCGTTTTGGCATAGCTCAAGGTCAGGCTGTGAGCCGCGCGGGTAATACCGACGTAAGCCAGGCGGCGCTCTTCCTCGATGCCCTCGGCGTCGCGTGACTGGTGGTGCGGCAAGCTGTCTTCTTCGAAACCGACCAGGTAAACGTGGTCATATTCCAGGCCCTTGGCTGCGTGTATGGTCGATAATTGCACCGCATCCGGTGTCTGTTGTTCTTCGTTGTTTTCCAGAATCGACATCAACGACAGATGTGCGATCACGGCCTGCAGGGATTTATCATCGCGGTCTTTTTGCAAGTTGCCAATCCAGCTGACCAACTCCATGACATTTTCCATGGCCGCCTCGGCCTGTTTCGGTGAACTGCTGGTTTCCTCCAGCCAGGCGCGATAATCGATCCTGGCCAGCAATGAGCGGCACAGCGACATGGCATCGTCGCGCTCGGCCTGGTGGCGTAATTCGGAAATTAGTTCGATGAATTCCTCGATGCGCAGGCGCGTGCGGCGATTGAGCGACTCGAGCATGCCCAGTTCGCGCATGGCAATGTCCAGGCTACGCTTGCGCGCGCTGGCGTAGTCGGCCAGATGGCGGATACTGCCGGCGCCAATCTCGCGCCGCGGCAAGTTGATGATACGCAGCAGTGCCTGGTCGTCGTCGGGGTTGGTCAACAGCCGCAGGTAAGCCATGATGTCCTTGATTTCACGGCGGTCGAAGAAGGCGTTGCCGCCAGCTACCTGGTAGGGAATCGAGTGATCGCGCAGGGTTTTCTCGTAGCTGCGCGACTGGAAGTTGCTTCGATACAGGATGGCAAACTGACTGCAGCTTGCATTTTCCTGGAAGCGCTTGCTGAGAATATCGACGGTTACTCGATTGGCTTCATCCTCGGCGTTCTTGCAGGGAAAAACCCGGATCGCATCACCGGCGGGAGAAGCCGACCAGAGTTGCTTTGCGTATAGGTGGGGGTTGTTGTCAATTAACTGGTTTGCGGCGCCCAGGATACGACTGCTCGAGCGATAATTCTGTTCGAGCTTGATGACTTCTAATGCGGGAAAATCCTGTTGCAGGCGTTGCAGGTTCTCGGGGCGCGCACCGCGCCAGGCGTAGATCGACTGGTCGTCATCGCCGACTACGGTCAATTTCTGACGGATATGGCACAGCGCCTTGACCAGTTCATACTGGCTGGTATTGGTGTCCTGGTACTCGTCGATCAGCAGGTAGCGTATGCGATCCTGCCAGCTATTCAATACTTCCGGGTACTGGCGAAATAATTGTACTGGCAACAGGATCAGGTCATCGAAATCCATCGAGTTACAGGCAAGCATGTGTTGCCGATACTCAAAATAGAGGCGCGCCTGTGCCTGCGTCAGTGCATCGTCCGCGTTTGCCAGCGCAGTTTCCGGATCGACGAAATCGTTTTTCCAGCGGCTGATTTGATACATGCTCTGGCGAACATAGTCGGACTCCTGATCGATGCGTTGGGCGAGACTATCAAGGCAGGTTTCGACGTCGCGCGCGTCGAGAATACTGAAGCCGCGCCGATAACCTAGCCGGTGTGCATCGCGCAACAGGATGCGCTGGCCGAGGCTGTGGAAGGTCGAGATGCCAAGCCCCCTGGTGGTTTTGCTGTCGAGCAGGCGAGTGACGCGTTGACGCATTTCGCGTGCGGCCTTGTTGGTAAAGGTAACCGCGTATATCTGATCGGGCGCATATCCGCGCTCGATCAACCAGGCGATTTTGCGGGTGATGACACCGGTTTTGCCGCTGCCGGCACCAGCCAGCACCAGGCAGGGCTGGTCGATGCATTTGACGGCCTGCTGTTGCGGCCTGTTGAGATCTTTCAGGTTCAAGGGTGATACACTAGCTGGCGGTCAATTTGGTTCGATAAATACGGGTAGCGGGTGGCTGCGGCACATGACTGATCTTCACATTGATGACGCGGGCTGGTTGCAGTCCGTTGACGTTTTTCGATCCCCCAACTTCGATGCGCGGCCGGAGTGAGCGCGGCGATCAAACTGGTGGTCGTACACGGCATCAGTTTACCACCGGGTGAATACGGTGGTGGCCATATTCAACAATTTTTTTGCAATAAACTCGATCCTGAATTGCACCCGTACTTCGCCACCATTTGCGACATGACGGTGTCGGCGCATTGCCTGGTCGAACGCGACGGCAACATCCTGCAATTCGTCTCTTTCCGTGATCGTGCCTGGCATGCCGGAGCGTCGCAATGGCGCGGTGAATCGGCCTGTAACAACTTTTCCATCGGCATCGAACTCGAGGGCTGTGACACCGATCCCTATGTCGAGGCGCAGTACACCAGTCTGGCCAGTTTGATCCGCGTATTGCGTGCGACCTATGCGGATATCGCGGCCGATGCGATAACCGGGCACAGTGACATTGCGCCCGGACGCAAGACCGACCCGGGACCGTCATTCGACTGGGATAAACTTGAAGCTCGCCTGTTCAGTTAAGGCGATTCGGGAATCCCGCGCAGGGACTTCCACCTGAGGGAATCAGGGTAGTGACGGAGGGTGAATCAGCGCGCTATCAGTCGAGCGCAACCCACTGCTCGTTCAGGTAGGCTTCCAGTGGCTTGTAACGGCGCTTGTAGCTCATCTTGTCGCAATCGCGAATCCAGTAGCCGAGGTACAGGTAATCGAGATCGCGCGACCGCGATTCGTGGATCTGGTTGAGAATCGCGAAATGTCCCGGGCTGCGCTCGGTGTAATCGGGGTCGAAAAAAGTATACACCGCCGACAGGCCGCTATCGGTGATATCACAAACCGCAACGGCAATCAGGATACGATTCAGGCGGTACTCGAAAAACAGGGTATCGGTCCAGTCACAGATCAGGAAGCGGTGGTAGTCGGACTTGCTCGGATTCGCCATGCTGCCGTCGTTGTGCCGACTATGGATGTAGCGCCGATACAGATCGAAATGATCGTCGCGAAAACGACCCTTCATGGTGCTGATCTTGATGTCCGAATTACGTCGAATCACGCGTTTTTCGTTGCGTGAAAAGCGATGTTGGCGGATCGGGATGCGCACCGAGATGCATTCCTGGCACTGCGGACAATGAGGGCGGTATATATACCCGCCGGAACGGCGAAAACCGTGTTGAATCAACTCGTTATAAGTGCGCATGTCCATATCCATGTGCGGATTGGCAAAGGCGCTCACCGATTTTCGATCTGCCAGGTAGCTACAAGGTTCGGGCGTTGAGGCGAAGAAGTTGACTTTTACCTGATCGTTCATAATTCAAACACTGCGGTTTGAACCTAAGTTTAGAACGTAAACCGGCGCTTGTAACGAATATTTAGGGAAATACGCTGAATTTGATGACCGTCTGTCGGATTGTTGATCTGCATAGAATTACAGGTCAAAAAACAGGCGGCTATTGTCCAGGCAGGTACTGGCGACGATTTCGGGTGCTCGCTGCTGGCAGTGCGCGACTTCGGCAGCGATGTGGGGCAAGTGGGCTGGTTCGTTGATGCGACTGGCAGGTTTCGGCTGCAGATTGCGCGGCAGCAGGTAAGGTGCGTCGGTCTCCAGCAACAGGCGCCCTACGGGAATCAGCTTGACCAGTTGCGCAGATCGAGGCCACGGCGTTCGTCGCATATCCACCCGGTGATGCCGATGTAGCAATCGAGATCAAGATAATCGAGCAGCGCCTCGCGCGTATCGGTAAAGCAGTGCACAACCACCCGCGACAGGCGCTGGCGAAAGCCGCGCAGCTGGCTAACAAAGCGATCGTGGGCGTCGCGCTGGTGACAAAACAGCGGTAATTGCAGGTCGACTGCCAGCGTCATCTGTTGCTCGAAAGCGAACTCCTGCGCAGCCTGCGGCGAATAATTGCGATTGAAATCGAGTCCGGTTTCGCCGATTGCGCGCACACAGTCCTGTTGCGCCACTGGCGTACGCTGGCATAGCTATCGTCATTCCAGTCGCTGGCGTGATGCGGATGAATGCCGCAGGTGGACACCAGTCGCCGGGGAAGCGCCGGCACAGATCGATCGCGGCTCGGCTATCGGTGATCGAAGTACCGGTCACCACCATTTGCACTACGCCGGCATCGAGGGCGCGTTGCAGCACGCCGTCGAGATCCGCCAACAGGCTCTTGTTGGTCAGATTGACACCGACGTCGACGAACTGCATCACTGGCGGATGCCGGTACCCCGCGACAGCAGAGTCAGCAGACGGCTAACAGTGATCGCGATAAACAACAGGATGACCAGCATGGCGGTGGACAAACGCAATATCGCTGCTACCGCGAAATCCGTAGCGGAAGCTGTTGACCATGTACAGTATCGGATTCCCCAGCGACGCCGTTTGCCAGAACTCCGGCAGCAGCTTGATCGAGTAAAAAATACCGCCGAGATAGGTCAGCGGGGTCAGCACGAAAGTGGGGATGATGGTGATATCGTCGAAGCTGTTGGCGAAGATCGCGTTGATCAGGCCGGCCAGTGAAAACAGGCAGGAGGTCAGCAGCGCGACCACCAGCACAACCACCGGGTTGTGCACCTGGAATTCGGTAAACAACAGCGACACCAGCGTGACGGCGACGCCGACGCTGATACCGCGCGCCATGCCACCGCTGACGAATCCGAGCAGGATGACGAGGTCGGGCACCGGTGCGATCTGCATTTCCTCGATGTGGCGTGAATACTTGGCGCCGTAAAACGACGACACGACATTGGTGTAAGAGTTGGTGATGATCGACATCATGACCAGCCCGGGCATGATGAAATCGATGTAAACCATGCCATCCATATTACCGATGCGTTCGCCGATCAGGTTACCGAAAATAACGAAGTAGAGCGCCACCATGATCACCGGCGGGATGATGGTCTGCACCCAGATACGGGTAAAGCGCAACACTTCGCGACGGGCGATGGTCAGGTAGGCGATCCAGAACTGGTAGAGCATTAAGCGAGCCCCCTTTGATCGGCTTTGCTGGTCATCTTGACGAACAGTTCCTCGAGCCGGTTGACCTTGTTGCGCATGCGCTCGACGACGATGCCACGGGTTTCGAGTTCACCGATCAGGTCGTTGATGGAAAGCCTGTCGGGTACTTCCACTTCGATACTCTGCGGGTCGAGGCGGACGACATTGTCGAAGCCATTGAGTTGCGGTATCGCATCGATCTCGTCGCGCAGGTAGAGCACAAAAGTTTCACTGTTGAGCTGCTTCAGCAAGTGTTTCATGCTGCTGTTTAATATGAGATTGCCCTCGTCGATGATGGCGATATTGCGGCACATACGCTCGGCTTCTTCGAGGTAGTGGGTGGTGAGGATAATGGTCGTGCCCTGGGCGTTGATCTGCTCGAGAAAGTTCCACATGCTGCGGCGTAACTCGATATCGACACCAGCCGTGGGTTCATCCAGAATCAGTAGCTTCGGTTTGTGAATCAGGGCGCGCGCGATCATCAGGCGGCGTTTCATGCCGCCGGACAATTGCCGGGCTTGCGAGCGGCGATGGTCCCAGAGATTCAGTTGCCTGAGGTAGTGTTCGGTTTCGATGCGTGCGCGGCGTGCCGTCACGCCGTAGAAGCCGGCCTGGTTGACGATGATTTCTTCAACCGGTTCAAAGGTATTGAAATTGAATTCCTGTGGCACCGAGCCGAGCAGGGACTTGGCGACGATAAAGTCGTTGTCGATGGAGTGGCCGAAGATACTGACCGTGCCACTGGTTTTATTGACGAGTCCCGGAGATGATACCGATGCAAGTCGATTTGCCGGCGCCGTTGGGGCCGAGCAGAGCGAAAAAGTCCCCCTGTTCGACCTGCAGGCTGATGCCCTTGAGGGCCTGCAGCCCGCTGGCGTAAGTCTTGTATAAATCCGATATTTCAAGCGCGAGCATTTTTGCGGGGCCGTTATTAAAACAGCCGACAAGCTTAGGCAAACGCCCTTAAATTGCAAGCCCCGCCAGCCAACCCGGGTAGCGAGTAATCGAGGCGCGGAATAACTCGATCACGGCTGTATGCCCCCGCATACACATGTTAATCTCGACAGCATGGAAGACCATTCGATCGTATACATTCTGTTCCTGATTTTTAGTGGCGCCGCGATGCTCGCGACACTGGCGATGACCGTGCGCCAGTCGCTGATCATCGCCTACATCGGGCTCGGACTATTGATTGGCCCCTGGGGCATTAACCTGCTTTCGGATATCGACCTGATTCAGAATATCGCCGGTGTCGGTATCGTGTTCCTGCTGTTTTTGCTGGGCCTCAACCTGCACCCCCAGGAATTGATACGACTGGCCGGCGAGGCCACGGTAGTCACCGGGGTCAGTTCGCTGGCGTTGTTGCTGCTCGGTTTTGGCTACAGCCTGATGTTCGGTTACACAACCACGGAAGCGCTGATCGTCGGTGCTGCATTGATGTTTTCCAGCACCATCATCGGACTGAAACTGATCCCGACGACGGTGCTGCACCACCAGCACACCGGTGAAATCATCATCAGTGTGCTGTTGCTGCAGGACATCATCGCCATTTTTCTGCTGGTGTTGATCGAAGGCAGCGCCAGCGACGCTGCCGGTTGGTGGCCGATAGTAAAACCGGCGCTGGCATTTCCGTTGTTGGTGGGCATCGCCTACCTGCTGGAAAAAAACCTGTTGTCGCGCCTGATCGCGCGCTTCGATCGTATCCAGGAATACATTTTCCTGCTCGCCGTGGGCTGGTGTCTGGGCATGGCTGAAGCCGCCGAATTGATGGGCCTGTCCTATGAAATCGGAGCTTTCGTCGCGGGCGTTAGCATTGCGCGCAGCCCAATCGCGCTGTTCATCGCGGAAAGCCTCAAGCCGCTGCGCGACTTCTTTCTGATCATATTCTTTGTGGCACTGGGCGCCGGTTTTAATCTTGGCGTTTTGCCCGATATCTGGCTGGCGGCGCTCGGATTGTCGCTGATTGCCATATTGGTCAAACCGCTGCTGTATCAAAACCTGATGCGCTTATCCAAAGAGTCGAGTGAACGTTCCACCGAAGTGGCGATGCGTCTCGGGCAGATGAGCGAATTTTCCCTGTTGCTGGCGGTGATGGCGGCGCAACTCGCAATCATCCGTGCCGAGGTGTCTTACCTGATTCAAATCGCCACGCTGGTGAGCTTCGTATTTTCGTCCTATTACGTCGTTGCGCGCTACCCGACGCCAATTGCGCTCAGCGACAAGCTGCGGCGCGATTGACGTTGGACAATCCGCACCAGGCGGATTGCGTAAATAGTTCACTTCCCCCGCGAACTGCGTATTAAGCCTCGATTCAGTTAAATCTGCCTATAGTGCCTCGCATTGTTAACTGGCAGGAGAACGATATGAACGCATTGCAAACCATCATGGCTTACAGTTCTGTTAATCGTGGTCAGGCACTGCCGACGCCGCCGGCGACAAGTATGGCCAGAAAAAACCCGAACACGCAAGGCGCACGGAGTCTACGAGTATGCGACGGTGCTGGAAGTGCGACCGATCTATCGTGAAGTCAGGGTATCGCAACCGGTACGCGAATGCTGGGATGAGCCCGTCTACCAGACGCGTCACCGACCAAAGTCGGCCAGTGGCATGCTGGTCGGTGGCCTGATCGGTGGCGTTGTCGGGCACCAGATCGGTGACGGCCGGGGCAATAAGATCGCCACCGCGATGGGAGCAATCCTCGGTGCGCAAAATCGGTCACGACGCGGTCAACGGACACGTTGCCTCGCAACGCAGCGTCGTCGGCTACGAAGAGCATTGCAAAACCCGCCAGCGCATCAGCTACGAAGAGCGGCTCGATGGCTATGATGTGACCTACGAGTACCGTGGTCGCGAGTATCAACTGGTGATGCCCTACCACCCGGGCGAGCACATAAAAATGCGCACCGAATTTACGCCTGTGATCTAATCTTTGAGTGATAATCAGTCAACCGAAATACGAGAAATCCAATGCGAGCCATCGTCATAGAAGATGATATCGATATCCAGCAACAAATTGTCACGCGCCTGAAAGCCGAAGGCTTTGCCGTGGACAGCGCCGATAACGGCGATGAGGGCCTTTACCTGGCACAGGAGTATCCGGCCGATGTCGCCATCATCGATCTCGGCCTGCCGCGCCTGTCCGGCCTCGAGGTGATCAACAGGATCCGCGATCAGGGTAACCAGGTGCCGATTCTGATTCTCACCGCGCGCGGCCGCTGGCAGGACAAGGTCGAAGGGCTCGACGCCGGCGCCGACGACTACCTGGTCAAGCCGTTTCACCACGAAGAAATGATGGCGCGAATTCGCGTTCTGATCAGGCGGGCATCGGGGTGGTCGGATTCGCGTATCCTGTGCGCGCCGGTTGTGCTGGATACCGCCACCCAGCGTACCTATGTCGATGACCGTGAAATAGAGCTGACGGCCTACGAGTACAAGGTGCTCGAATACCTGATGCTGCATGCCGGTGAAGTGATCTCGAAAACCGTGTTGACCGAGCACCTGTATGATGATGAATCAGATAACGATAGCAATGTCATCGAGGTATTCATCCGCCGTTTGCGGCAGAAACTCGATGCCGATGAGACGCTGAAGCCGATCGAAACCTTGCGTGGAAGAGGTTATCGATTCACGCTACCTCGTGCCGAACAACGGTGAGGGATTCCTGTCCGGGGGTATCAAGTGAGATCGATAAAATCCAGACTGACGCTGGTTTCCATGGTGGTGCTGGTGGTGTTCATGGTGCTGACCGCGATCGCGCTGGAACGCGCAGTGGTGAAGCGCGCACTGCAGGCCGAAGAGGACGGATTGCAGCTACTCATCTACAGCTTGCTGGCAGCCGTCGATCGCGATGCCGAAGGTCTGAGCCTGATGGTCTCACCGGATCGACTGTTCGAGCCTGACCTGGTTACCCGTAACTCGGGTCTGTATGCGCTGGTCTATGATCACAAGTGGACAGAGATCTGGCGCTCCGAATCGATCACCGTTGAATTTCCCGGGCTCGAGTCGATTGCACTGGGGGAGTGGGAGTTTGACAGCCTGGAACACCTGGCGACGCCGTATTTTCGCCTTGGCTTTGCGCTGCAATGGCCCGACCTCAACAACAAGCTACAGCGATATCACGTCGTCGTGTGGCGCAATGCCGTCGACTACTTCGAACAACTGAACCGATTTCGACAAACCCTGTGGGCCTGGCTGATCATTACCACGCTGTTGCTGCTGCTGGTGATGTACCTGGTGACCCGCTGGAGCTTGCGGCCGTTGCAGAAAATTGGTCTCGAGGTAAAGGCCATCGAGGATCATCAGCAAACCGGGTTCCAGCAGGAGTATCCCGCCGAAATCGCCCCCTTGACCGAAAACCTGAACATCCTGTTAAAACGCGAACAATATCAACGCCAGCGCTACCGTAACGCGATGGACGATCTCGCGCACAGCCTGAAAACGCCGCTGGCGGTATTGACCGGGCTCGGTGACCAGGCGCGCTTTGAGCCCCAGCAAATCGATACGCTGCGCGAACAAACCGAACGCATGAACCAGATCGTGTCTTACCAGTTGCAAAAAGCCAGTAGCGTTGCGGATGTCAGTATCAGCAAACCGGTGGACCTGGTGTTGATTATCGAAAAGCTGTTGTCAGCACTTGAGAAGGTTTACCGGGAGAAAGCAATCCAGGTCGAGTGCAATTTACCGGCCACTATGACGCTGCGCATGGATGAAGGTGATTGCATGGAAGTGGTTGGCAACCTGCTCGACAACGCATTCAAATATGGTCGCCAGCGGCTGATCATCAGCGGGCGTTTAGAAAGCGAGACGCGCTCGATCGAACTGTTGATCGAGGACGACGGTGACGGCCTGGAGCAGCGCGAGATCGAGCAGATATTAAACCGCGGAACCCGCCTCGACGAAGCGACCGAAGGGCAGGGAATTGGCCTCGCCGTGGTCGCCGATATCGTCGGCTCCTATAACATCGAACTCGGCTTTAGCCGCGGTCAGACCGGGGGATTGCAAGCCCGGCTGCTATTTCAGGCGGCTTGATCTGATCGGCCTGCGGGTTGATTGATACGCTAGATGATCTCGCGCAGCAGGCGCCGATTCATATACTCGATGCGAATGCCAAGGATGCGTGCTACCAGTTGATGCAGGAGTGTCTTGTCAGACAGTTTCTGTGGGTCGAGGTGGTATATCACGGTAAAGGTATCGGCGATCACCGCAGCAGTGCGGGTTTTTTCCTGGGTGTACGCCGAAAGTTCTCCTATGACAGCACCTGGAATGAATTTCTTCAGGTGTTTGTCTGGCTGGCCGGGGATTTCCATCTGTGCCGACATGGTGCCCGATTCGATCACGTACAGGCCGTCGTTGCTATCGCCCTGGCGAAACAGGTATTCCCCGCGTTGCAATGTTCTCCTGGTGAGACTATCCAGCAGGGTCTGTACCTGTTCGGGTTGGTCGATCAGTTGCTCGAGGTACTCGCGGATATTGCCGCTGGTAGCTTGGTCGAGGTAACGGCTGAGCACTGACTCTTCCAGGTTTTCCAGGGCAATATCCGTATCGACAAAGATTTCGGCACCGTCGAGGTTGGCGGCGCCTAGCTGAATCATTTTTTGGCGAATGCTATCGTCCGTGCAGACGTAGTAGAGGTCGATCTGCTGCGCCTGGCAAACCTGTTGAATCTGAACCAGGCTGTTCATTGCCGAAATGTCGATACCGGTTACGCGGTGCAGGTCGATCAGCAACACGCGGTGAGCACCGCCTTCAATTTGCGCGCGGATCGTATCGCGTACGGTGTTCGCCGTACCGAAAAACAGGTATCCGCGCAGGGTAAATACGACCACCTCGCCACCGTGCTGGTTCAACATCAGGTTGGATTCCGCGGAGCGCTCTACCGGGCTGCGATGTTCGTCGAGCGTGTACTGGTTCTGGATGGCGTTGATCAAGCTGTAGCGCAGCACGAAGATCAAAACGGTGAGAATGAAGCCGATCAGTATTCCCTCCACGAATCCCATCGCGATCACCGTTACCAGTATGCTGCAAACTATGGTGTAGTCGAGAAAGCTGAAGCTGCGGACATTGGCATACATCCAGTCGTAGAAGAGCTGGAAAGCGAACAGGAAAATGGTTGCCGCAATCAGTACCTTGGGCGTGTAGCTGACCAGCCAGTTGCCGCCAAAGGCGACGGCCAGGCAGACGAAACTCGATGCCAGTGGCATCCAGCGCGTGGTTGCGCCGAAACCGCTGTATAGAATCGATGCCGGTGCATCGGTAAACCCTGGGGGGCTTGCGATCAGGCCACACAACAGGTTGCCACCGCTCAGGCCTCGCATTTCATCGGCGCTGTTCAGGTTTGCGCTGACGTTGATTGAGCTCATGGCCGACAGATTCATCGATGCGCTGAGCAAAGTGAGGAAAATCACGACCAGCAATTGCGGAAACATCGACGCAATAAAATTGAAATCGATATCCGCAAATGACAGGCTCGAAATCAACCCGCCGATGCCTTGTTCGGCCAACTGGATATCAAACATCCAGCCGTCAGCGCGCAAGCTGGCGAAATTCTCCCCGGTCACCAACACCCACAGGTAAAACGCCAGCACAATTGACGTGGAAGCCATCGGCAAGGCCCAGGCTTTTTTGATGCGCGCGGTGAACAGGCACAGAACGAGACCCGAGACCACACAAACCAGGAACTGGGCCAGGTGGTTGTCTGCGGCAAGAGCCGTTGGCAGATCAAATGAAATAGGCGTATCGAGTGCGACGGTAACGCCGGCGTCCAGCAGCAGCCAGGCGATTCCCGCCATGAATCCGCAGATCACAGGGTAAGGTAACAGTTCCAGGAAACGGGCCACCTGGAAACGCGCAGAAAGGAAAAGACCCAGCGCAACGGTCAGTGATACCAGGCTCATGATGGCGAGGATGGTGGCCAATCCGCGAGGTGAGGCAGCGGCCTCGCCCATGCTCTGCATCATCAACACGGCGATGGCACCGATGATAACTACGGCCTGTTCATCGATATTGACCATGTGAACCGGTGCTTTGCTGGTGAGCGCGACCGAGATGCTGAGTACTGCCCAACCACCGAGAATGATGATCAGGCCAAGCGGCAGGAATGGGCTGAGCAGATGCGTGAATATGATGGCTGCAAACGCGTAGCACCACAGTGCCGAATCGATGCCGTCGAAGATGCCAAGCGCGAGGTTGGCAACGAGATTGCGATGGCTATAACCGGTTGTTTGCAACTGCATTTTATTCTTGGTTCTAGGACCTGGCTTGTAGCCGATGCCGGGTGGTTCAAAGTGTCTACAATCAGCAGGCTGTATCCAGAGCCCTCGTTACGCTAGAGACCGGGGCAAGTCGTTCGCATTAAACCAGTAGGGCGACCCGCCGACGAGCAATTAATGGATGGTTTAAAGTTAGCTTGAAGCGAGTGTCATGAAATATGGCACAAAAGGCAATCAGACAGTCAGCGAAAGCCAAAACCCGTAGGCCAGGATAACGCCACCTGGCAGGTAGATCAGTCGCTCCTTCAAGCGAGGCCAGTCCCTGCTGGTTTGCTTCCGGGGATACTGCCTCTCCATTTATGCTCTCCTAAAAACCGACCGGTATCAGTCTTGCCAGCAGTGCGAACCTGACGCCTGAAAATAAGGAGCGTAGCAGCCTGGGCCTCAGAACCTCAGACGGCGTACTGTACTCGCGTCGCAGCGTCGCTAAAGACCCCGTTGTTCTGGCTGACCGGTTCGCCCAGGGATTGAGTAATCGGTTCCGATGACACGTGTTCGCTGACGCAGAGACTGCAGCGAAAAAAGGTGACATGACTTTTCTGATTGACGGTTTCGGCGGCGACGAACATTTGTGAACTGCAATTGGGGCACTTCATTTGAAAATCCCTGAATTGGTTCGGCGTAGTATATCTTTTTGCCATCAAATCACAATATATTGCGGTATTTATTAACTACACATACAATATGTTGTGGTTGTGTCATTTTCACAGGGATGTGAATTTTTTATTCAAACTCAATGGTTTACACGGCAAAGTTTATAGACCACTTCACCTTTCCCACCTAAATGAATATTACTTGAGTGCCTTGAATCCGATATCGCGGCGATAAAAAGCGTTCGGCCAGTCGATTTCCTCGACCAGTTGATAAGCGCGTTGCTGGGCTTCACGGATACCCGCACCTAGCCCCACGGCGCACAACACGCGTCCGCCAGCGCTGCGAATGTGGCCAGCATGATCCGCGGCGGTACCGGCATGGAACACCTTGGCATCGCCCGCATCGGCCGGAATGTTGGCGATCATATCACCCTTGCTGTATGACTCCGGATAGCCGCTCGCAGCCATCACCACGCCGAGGCTGGCGCGTTCATCCCATTGGGTCGAACGACTCGCCAGCTCACCCTGGCAGGCTGCGAGGCACAGATCGACCAGGTCGGATTGCAGGCGCATCAGGATCGGTTGGGTTTCAGGATCACCAAATCGGCAGTTGTACTCCACGACGCGCGCGATGCCATCGGTGCAGATCATCAGGCCCGCGTAGAGAAATCCACGGTAGCGATTGCCCTCGGCGTACATGGCGTTTACCGTTGGCTGGATAATGTCACGCAGCACCTGGGCCTCGATTTCGGCAGTCAGAACCGGCGCTGGCGAATAGGCTCCCATGCCGCCTGTATTGGGACCGAGGTCGCCGTCATCGCGGGCCTTGTGGTCCTGTGAACTCGCCATCGGCAGTACCTGTTCACCGTCGACTATGCAGATGTAACTCGCTTCCTCGCCGACCATGAATTCCTCGATGACCACGCGATGTCCGGCCTCGCCAAAACGGTTACCGGCCAGCATGTCGCGAATCGTGGATTCGGCCTCGGCATGAGTTTGCGCGATGATCACGCCTTTCCCGGCCGCCAGACCATCGGCCTTGATGACCATCGGGACCGGTTGCGCGGCTGCATAGGCGCAGGCTGTATCGAGATCGGTAAAACTGCAGTAGGCGGCACTTGGAATGTTATGCCGCGCGAGGAAATCCTTGGTGAAAGTCTTTGATCCCTCGAGCTGGGAGGCGCCGGCTGTTGGGCCGAAGATGGTCAGCCCGGCCGCTTCGAAGCGATCGACGATACCGGCGACCAGGGGTGCCTCCGGCCCGACGATGGTGAGGCCGATGTCATGGCTGCTGGCGAAGGCCTGCAGCGCCGGCAGGTCCTCGGCATCGATATCGACGTTCTCGACCCCGGGTTCAAGCGCGGTGCCGGCGTTTCCCGGCGCAATATAAATCTGTTCTACGAGGCTGGATTGTGCCGCTTTCCAGGCGAGCGCATGTTCGCGACCGCCGCCACCGATGATGAGTAGCTTCATCGGCTTCATATGCGCAGGCTCGACAGCTTAGTGGCGGAAGTGGCGCATGCCGGTGAATACCATCGCCATTTCGTGTTCGTTTGCCGCGGCGATAACATCTTCATCGCGCATCGATCCGCCCGGCTGAATGACCGCGCGAATGCCAACTTCATGCGCCGCATCGATGCCATCGCGAAACGGGAAGAATGCATCCGAGGCCATGACCGCGCCGGCTACTTCGAAGCCGGCGTGAGCCGCCTTGATCGCCGCGATGCGTGCGCTGTTGATACGTGACATCTGGCCCGCGCCAACGCCGATGGTCCTATTGTCGCGCGCGTAGATTATCGCGTTTGACTTGACGAACTTGGCGACCTGCCAGGCAAACACCAGGTCCCGCATTTGTTGTCCATCGGGTTGAATGTCGCCCACCACTTCGAGACCCTGGTAGAGTAGCTGATCGGCCTGTTGCACCAACAACCCGCCGTTGACATGCTTGTAGTCGAAGCGCGCTGGGGCTTCACCCCAGGGTTCGCAACTGAGCAGGCGAACGTTTTCCTTCTTTGCCACGGCAGCCATTGCGTCTGCATCCACGCCCGGTGCGATGATGACTTCGACGAATTGTTGTTCGATGATCGCGTTGGCGGTGGCGGCATCGAGCGGGCGGTTGAACGCGATAATGCCGCCGAAGGCGGATTCGGTGTCGGTACTGAACGCGCGTTGATAGGCTTGCTCGATATTATCAGCCGTAGCAACGCCGCAGGGATTGGCGTGTTTGACGATTACGCAACAGGGCTCGGCAAACTGCTTGACGCATTCGAGGGCGGCGTCGGTATCGGCGATATTGTTAAAGGATAGCGCCTTGCCCTGAATCGAGCGGGCGTTGGCAACGCTGGGCTCGATGCTGTCTGCAGCGGTGTAAAATGCGGCTGCCTGGTGCGGGTTCTCACCGTAGCGCATCGACAGCGCGTGCTGAAACTGCAGGTTCAGGGTGCGCGGAAATTGCTGATCCTCGGGCTTTTGCACCAGGCGTCCGAAGTAGTTGGCGATGGCGCCATCGTATTGCGCCGTGTGTTCGTAGGCCTTGATGGCAAGCGAAAAACGCGTCGCCTCGCTCACCGCATTGTCGGCGGCCATTTCGGCGAGTAGCCCGGGATAATCCTCGGGATCGACGACCACGGTGACGCTGGCGTGATTCTTGGCGGCGGCGCGCACCATCGCGGGCCCACCTATATCAATGTTTTCGATCGCGTCTGCGAGACTGCAATCGGGGTTGGCGACGGTTTGCTGGAACGGGTAGAGGTTGATGATAACCAGGTCGATCGCATCGATACCGTGCTCCTGCATGATGGCGTCGTCGATACCACGGCGGCCGAGAATGCCGCCGTGCACCTTGGGGTGCAGGGTTTTGACGCGTCCGGCCATCATTTCCGGGAAGCCGGTGTAGTCTGAGATCTCGGTAACTGCAATACCCTGTTCGGCGATCAGGCTGGCGGTGCCACCGGTGGACAGCAACTCGACGTCTTGTGCTACCAGGGCTTTGGCCAGTTCAACGATTCCGGTCTTGTCCGATACGCTAATCAGCGCGCGGCGTATGGCTTGGGGCATGGCAGATCCACATCGAGATTGAGAAAGGCGGCATTATATCCGATTGTAAAAATATCCGATCGCGAAAATCGGCAGTATTAATGTTCGATATGATATTGCTTAAGTTTTTTGCGCAGGGTGCCGCGATTGATCCCGAGGCAGGAAGCGGTTCGGGACTGATTATTATCGCAATGGCGCAACACGGTCTTCAGCATGGGTTGTTCGATTTCGGCAATTACGGTATCGAACAGATTACAGGGTAACTCGCCGTCAAGATCATTCAGGTATGTTTGAATCGCTTGTTCTACCGATTGCTCTAACTGACTTGTTTTTTTCTTTTTTGCCACTCTCTCTAACCACGTTACGCCACAGGCGTTTGTCAACACGCCAGGTCATAGCTCTCCCGGTGGCAGTCGTTAAAGTAAGCGTCGATTATGTCAAGCTGCTGGGCTGCCGTTTGTGCCTGCATTAGCAGCGGCTTGACTATGGCATAGCTGTTGTTATGGGCAAGTTGCCAGTTAATGTGCTTACGCGCGATCTGCACCCCCTGATGCTCCCCGTAAAACGCATATAGATTATTTAAATGGCTTACCAGCCATACTTGTTTTAGTTTTGCCGTGGGCTCCTCAGGTATTTTTCCGGTGTTCAGATAGTGTTCAATCTGGCCGAATATCCACGGACGTTGCTGCGCAATACGGCCGACCATAATAGCATCAGCAGCGGTGAAGTCCATGACCATTTCGGCTTTTTTGGCGGATTCGATGTCGCCGTTGGCGATCACCGGGATACCCACATTGCGTTTTACCTGCCGAATGGTTTGATACTCGGCTTCCCCCTGAAAACGATCCTCGCGGCTGCGGCCGTGGATGGTCAGCGCCTGGATACCGCAGTCTTCGGCGATCTGCGCGATCTCAAGCGCGTTGTTTCGCGCACGTGACCAGCCGGTGCGAATCTTCAGCGTAACCGGCACGGCAACCGCCGCAACCACCGCGCGCAAAATCGATTCGACCAGCACGCGATCTTTGAGCAATGCCGATCCGGCATCTACCTTGCACACCTTCTTGGCAGGGCAACCCATGTTGATGTCGATTATCTGGGCACCATTGTCGACGTTGTAGGCGGCCGCTTCGGCCATCATCTGCGGGATGCCCCCGGCGATCTGCACGATGATCGGCCCCGGTTCACCGGCATGATCCATGCGCAACCGGGTCTTGCGGCTATCGCGCAGGTCCGGCCGGCTGGTGATCATTTCGGACACCGTCATACCGGCGCCCAGATTGCGGCACAGCTGCCGAAACGGGCGGTCGGTAACGCCTGCCATGGGTGCCAGCACCAGACGGTTGGAGAAGCGATATGGGCCGATTGCGAAGGTCATTCTACGGCTTTTCAGATTTATCCGCTGACGAATCGCCGGCGGGCGATTTTTGCGTCGGTTTCTTCTTTGCAGTCGACTTTTTCGGTGTCGACTTCTTTACAGTGGCTTTTTTCGCGGCCACCTTTTTCGGGGTTGCCTTCTTTGCCGTGGCTTTTTCCAGGGATGGTTCGTCTGCCGGGGATTTCTCGGGTGGTTTAGGGATGGATTTACACTCGAGGAAGATGCGCGCCTCGCAGGTCGCGCAAATGTTTTTATCGAGGCGATCGAAAATTGCCGGTATGGCTTCTTCCTTGGCGTCAAAGATATTGGCTTCGCCGATTTCATCCTTGTAGCCACCGCGATTGAAAACCTTGGAGGCGGTATCGCGGAAACGATAGATGTAGACGTCGCCACCCATCGCACGCCGCTCGCGCGTCTCTTTGATGATGAGTTCGGCGCCGGCTATATCCACCTGGCCGACACCCTTGGTCAGCAGGAACAGGTGTTTTTGTTCGGGGTAGTGTTCCCGGTATCGGCGAAAAATTTCACCGACGTGGGCCACCGAGCCGAAGTAAAGCGAATCGTCGAGCCGCAGAATCTTGAGTTGCGGGCACTCCGGCAGAAACTGGCCGTAAATGAATTTGCGCGTTTTCGAGTTTGGATCGGGTACCCGCGGTGACAATCTCGGATGCGAGGTTCTGCGCAGGAAAATCATCAGCGACATGATGACACCGGCGAGGATCGCGAACTCGATGGAAAAGAATACGGTGCCAAAAAATACCAGCCCGAGGATAATGGCTTCATTGTCGTCGGTGCGCAGAATCTTCAGGATTTGCTTGAAGTTGATCAAGCGCCAGGCAACCAGGAACAACAATCCGGATACCGCGGCCTTGGGCAGGTAGGAGGTCAGCGGCGCGATCAGCATCACCAGCACGATCAGCAACACCCCGGCGAGCGCGGCCGCCAACGGTGTACGCGCGCCGGCATCGTAATTTGCGCCACTGCGATTGAATGAGCCTGTGGCCACGTAGGATGAGAAAAAACTGCCGAAAATATTGGACAGGCCCTGGCCAATGAACTCCTGGTTACCGTTAATCGGTTGCCCCGACTTGATCGAAATCGAGCGCGCGATGGAAATCGCTTCGGTCAATGCGAACAGGGTCATGGTCAGTGCCAGGGGCGATAACTGGCGAAATGTTTCGAGGCTAAATTGCGGCATCGACAACGGTGGTAATTGCTGTGGCAGCGCGCCCACCATCTTGATGCCTGATATCTCTTCTCCGAAGGCAAAATTGAAGGCCACGGCAACCACGCTACCAGCCAGCATCGCCGCAATCATGCTCATGCCGCCGAGGCGGCGCTGCGCCAGGATTCCAGTCAGCAAGGTGACCCCGCCCACCAGCATGACCAGCGGATGCAACTGATCGTAGTTTTGCCACAGATAGCCGATGGTATTGAACAGGTGCATACCGTCGGGAAGCTCGATGCCGAGAAATTCTTGGGCCTGCTTGGCGGCAATTAAAACGGCGGCGCCGGCGGTGAAACCGACCACTACCGAGTGCGAGATAAAATTGACCAGCGCGCCGAGCCTGACCAGGCCCATGACCAGTTGCAGTACGCCGACCATGAAGGCCAGTGTAATCGCCAGTGCGACATACTCTTCGGTGCCCGGCGTCGCGAAGCTGCTCAACGACGCGAACATGATGATCGATGCGGCCGTGGTCGGACCCGATACCAGGTGCCAGGAAGAACCGAACAGGGCGGCGATGATGGCCGGTACCATGCTGGTGTAGAGGCCGTATTCGGGGGGCATCCCGGCAATCGCCGCGAAGGCAACGCCCTGGGGCAGCACGATGGCAGCACCGGTAAGACCTGCAATCGCGTCCGCTCGCAGCGTGGTGCGAGACATGTTTCTGCCCCAGCGTAAAAACGGCAGATACTGCTGTAATCGATATACCAGGTTCATAATCCGTTTGCGCTCGGTCCCGGAGAATCGGGGCGAAATGCCGCGGGCACTGTGAAATGCCGACGGGAATGGTTCGAGAAAACGGATTTAATCATTTAAAAGCAGCGGCTTGTGTGATGCTTGTCTTACTTCTGCAAGTCCCGCCAAGGTCGTAGTCAGTGGTTGGGTCGGCAGGCGGACCAAGCGCAATATACCCCGAGCGATAACCTGCAGACAGCAGTATATTTCGATGTTGCCATTAAAGTGACTTATTTGCGCTGCAGGGTCTTGTGACATCAAAAAAACTCGAACTCGTAAGTCAGCGCGTCGGTACCGGGATCGACGATTTCAAGCCGGAACTGTATCGGCACCTGGACGGGCACCACGCTGCGATTGCGATCTTCGAGTAAATATTCGTTGGCTTTGAAAAGCCGGTTGGCGATAAGCTTGCCCTGAACATCGAAGAGGCTGATGAGTAGTTCCGGCATTTTCTGCGCAAACGGCGCCTGGTTGATAAATGAACCGGTCACCATCAAAGCGTTTGCCGCGACCGGATGGGTAAACACGTTGCGTTCCACCAGGCGGATTTGCTGGGCGCTGGAAAACTCGCGTTGCGCGCAGGGCAGCAACTCGCAGAGGCTGATCACCTGCTGCTGGAAGCGGGGATCTTCGATCAACTGGTAACGTTGATAGTAAATCGCCTGGGCAATTCCCACGGCGCCGAGCAGTAATATACCAATGAACCAGCTCAGTGGCCCGAGCGCGAAAAACGATCGCCGTTCATGTCCATACATGGCTTCGTGGAGGCTGAGCGCCTGGCGTTCGTCTTCGCTGGCTTGTTCATCCGCGCGGCGGGCATCCGTTTCGGCAGGCGGCGGTGGTTCCTCGGATTGCTGCTGCTGATAATCCACCGGCAGCTTGCCTTCGTAATTCTTGAGCGCGAGCAATGCATTGAATACGGCGCCACACTCACCACAGCGTACCTTGCCGTAAGCCTGGCGCAGTTGCATCTCGGTCAGCCGAAAGCGACTTTTACACTGGTCACAGCTGGTCTCCATGACTTCGCCCAAATGTGTGCTGCTAAACATCAGTTACCCGTCACGCCGGATGCCACCGATACAGACCCAGTCATCGCGCTGACGCGCCGGGTCGAGTTGAAAGAAATGATCATAGGCGGATTGTATATCGTTCAGCTGTGGCTTGAGTATCCCGGAGAGTAAAATTTTACCGCCGGGTTTGACGCGCCGGGCAAATTGAGGGGCGAGTTCGACCAGTGGACCGGCGAGAATATTGGCCATCAACAGGTCGGCAGCGTCGCTGCCGCAAGCCGCTGGCAGGCAAACTTCAATTTGCCGCGCTGGAATCGAATTTCTCTCCATGTTGGCGCGACAGGCGGCAACGGCCTGCGGGTCGATATCCACCGCCAGCACGCGCTGCGCACCCAGCTTGATCGCGGCGATGGCCAGAATCCCGGAGCCGCAGCCATAGTCGATTATCCCCAGATCGGTCAGATTTTGCTCGGCCAGCCAGGCCAGGCACAGGGCTGTCGTCGGGTGGCCGCCGGTGCCGAAGGCGAGCCCCGGATCGAGGCGTATGTTAACCGCAGCCGGGTCTGGTGGTTCCAGCCAGCTCGGTACGATCCACAGGTTTGGCGCGCATTGCAGGGGTTTGAAGTGCTGTCGATAGGCCTGTTCCCAGTCACGGTCCTGGAAGCTGTCCTGCGTTACGCTCTGCGCCAGCGACGCGGGCAGCCGTGCACGCAACATCTGCGCAAGTTGTTCGGGATCGCGATCTTCGCCAAAGGTCCCGGTGACGATGGCTTCCTGCCAAACCGGACTGTCACCCGGCAAGGGTTCAAAGATCGGGTTGTCGCCGGCATCGCGCAGGGAAATGCTGAGCGCCCCCAGCTCCAGCAGTAATTCTTCGACCGCTTCCAGCTCGGTTGCTGAGCAATTCAGGTTGACTTGCTGCCAGGTCATGCCGGGGTCGGCTTAATCAAGGCCGAGCTTTTTCTCGAGATAGTGGATATTCGCGCCGCCCGCGACAAAAGCAGGGTCCTTGAGGATATCCTTTTGCAGATCGATATTGGTCTTGATACCTTCGATGATGATTTCCGACAGAGCGCCATTCATGCGCGCAATGGCGGTTTCTCGAGAATTGCCGTAGGTAATTAATTTGCCGATCATGGAATCGTAATAGGGCGGTACGGTGTAACCGTTATAAATGTGCGAATCCATGCGCACTCCCGGACCACCGGGCGCATGATACAGGGTGATTTTTCCGGGCGAGGGCAGGAAAGTTCGCGAATCCTCGGCATTGATGCGGCACTCGATGGCATGACCGTGTACCTGGATATCAGATTGCTTGAAGGAGAGCGGGTATCCGGAGGCGATCAGAATCTGCTCCTTGATGATGTCTACCCAGGTGACCATTTCGGTAACCGGGTGCTCCACCTGCACGCGAGTATTCATCTCGATAAAGTAAAACTCATCGTTTTCATAGAGAAACTCGAAAGTACCGGCGCCCTCATAGCCCATCTTGATGCAGGCCTTGGCGCAGCGGTTACCGATACGATTACGCTGTTCTTCGGTAATGCCGGGAGCCGGCGCCTCTTCCACCACTTTTTGGTGGCGCCGCTGCATCGAGCAATCGCGTTCGCCCAGATGTATCGCGTTACCGTGCGCATCGGCGAGCACCTGGATTTCGATATGCCGCGGTTCGCCGAGAAATTTTTCCATGTAGACGATGTCGTTGTTGAACGCCGCGGCTGCCTCCGAGCGGGTCAGTTGAATCGAATTCACCAGTTCTTCTTCCTCGTGCACCACGCGCATACCCCGACCGCCACCGCCACCGGCTGCCTTGATGATCACCGGGTAACCGATCTTGCGACCCATTTTAAGGCTTTCCTCGTCGTCGTCGCCGAGCGGGCCATCTGAACCCGGCACGGTGGGTACCCCGGCTTCTTTCATGGCGCGAATGGCTGCCACCTTGTCTCCCATAGTGCGAATCGCTTCCGCGCTTGGGCCGATAAACTTGAAACCGCTGGACTCAACCTGTTCGGCGAACTCGGCATTTTCAGAAAGGAAACCGTATCCCGGGTGGATGCCGTCGGCATTGGTCAGTTCGGCGGCGCAGATCAGCGCGGGAATGTTGAGATAACTCTCCAGCGAAGACGGCGGACCGATGCACACCGATTCGTCGGCCAGGCGCACGTGTTTTAGACTGCGGTCGGCGGTGGAGTGCACCGCGACCGTCTGGATGCCCATTTCCCGGCAGGCGCGCAGAATGCGCAAGGCAATTTCGCCGCGATTGGCAATGACTATTTTTTTCAGCACGGCAGCTTACTCGATGATGAACAGCACCTGGTCAAACTCGACCGGGCTGCCGTCATCGACCAGGATGGACTTGACTTTGCCGCTCGTGTCGGCCTCGATCTGGTTCATCATTTTCATCGCCTCGATGATGCACAGCGTATCGCCGGCATTGACTTGCTGGCCCTGGGTCACGAAGGGCCCTGAAGTTGGCGACGCGGAGCCGTAGAAAGTGCCAACCATTGGCGACTTGACCTGGTGTCCGGATTCGGTTTCGACAACCGGCGCTGCGACAGGTGCCGCCACTGCGGCAGCCATGGGTGGTGGTGCCATCATTTGTGCGGCCGGCGCCATGGCCTGCATTACCGGGGCGGTTTGTCGGCTAATCCGTACCGATTCTTCACCTTCCTTGATCTCGAGTTCGGCAATACCGGACTCTTCGAGAAGCTCGATTAATTTTTTTACTTTGCGTATATCCATTAAAGGGACTCTCTCATGGTTTATCTCGTTGGCAATGGCCGATTGCGGCATCCAGCGCCAGGCGGTAACTGTTGATGCCGAAACCACCGATAACTCCCACGGCGATATCGGACAGATAGGAATGTTTCCTGAAGTCTTCGCGCGCGTAGACATTTGACAGGTGAAGTTCGATAAAGGGCACCCGGGTAGCG
This sequence comes from uncultured Gammaproteobacteria bacterium, assembly GCA_963835795.1. GTDB lineage: Bacteria > Pseudomonadota > Gammaproteobacteria. The sequence continues at coordinate 76,627 of CAWIHJ010000068.1, read as the reverse complement.
AGAAAAGCATCGCGTATCGCGATGCTGGTATGGGTATAAGCCGCCGGGTTGATGATGATCATGTCGACCTTGTCGCGCCCGGCCTGCTGAATGCGGCTGACGATGTCGCCTTCGTTATTTGACTGGAATGTCGCCAGTACGATCTTGTCCTGCAGAGCCCTTTGCTCCAGGGTTTGATTGATGTCGTCGAGCGTGTCGGCGCCGTAAATTTCCGGCTCGCGGGTGCCCAGCAGATTCAGGTTGGGACCATGTATCACCAGAATTTGAGTCATGACCTAGTATTCGTGCGCCCGGGAGGTAGATTCGGGGATTCTCACATATCAACCAGATGGAGTCCAGTTTTTGCGAGATGTAAACCAGATTGGCGAAGTTATCGACATCTTGGTTATAAATTCGCCAAACTTAATGGTTTATAGCAGGCTTTCCAGCTGTTCGCGCAATTGTTGCGCAGCTGAGCTCGCCATTGTGTTGAAACACGATACGCCGCTCGGGACCAAGTAGAGCGGTGTAAGGCAGGCTGCCGCTCGGGTTGGCGAAAGCGGCATTGTACATTGGAGTGCGGTTGCCGGCGAGGAACAGCGGGTAGTCGATACGGTATTCCGCGGCGAAGCGGCGCACCTGTTCCTCGCCATCAAAGGCTATTCCGAGAATGCGTACCCCGCGCGCGGCAAACTCCTGCTGGATTTCCAGCAGCGCCGGAATTTCACGTCTGCAGGGTGCGCACCAGGGCGCCCAGAAATTGATCACCAGGAATTTGTTATCCCAGTCGGAGAGCAGGGTTTGCTTTCCATCGAGATCACTGAGCGGGATCGAATGTAATTCGGGTTGCGGACTCGACGCCTGGCTGACCACCGAATCCGCTTCCATCAGCTTGAACAATGCCGCCCCGGCAAGCAACGAAACCAGCCCGACCAGCGCCAGAATCAGGTGATTACGATTCACTGAAAGGTAGCTTTGACGTGCGCAGCGAAGCGCTCACCGGACATTTCACCGACCACGCGCCGAGCCCGAATTTCGTTACCACTGGCATCGTAAAAGAGGATCGCGGGCGGACCGTAGATTCCGAGCGTATTCATCAATGCGGTATCCAGGCTGTCGTTATCGGTAACGTCCGCCTGCAGGGTGTTGGTTTGCGCCAGCGCCGCCAGTACGTCGGGATGGGTAAACGCGTACTTTTCCATTTCTTTGCAGGAAATACACCAGTCGGCGTAAAAATCGAGCATCGTGGTTCGATTTTGCCGGACCGAATCGGCCAGCGCCTGTTGCAGACCTTGTTCGCCCTTGATCTGGCGGAAGACGAGGTGTTGCTCGGCCTGGCCAGTGCCGCCGAGTGAGGCGGAGAGACCGCGCAGCGGCTGAATCAAATCCTTGCTGCCGGCAGCGGCGCCAATCAGGTAGGCGATACCGTAGATCAGGATGAGTAAACCAGCCGATTTGAACAGTCGGCGCCAGCCCGAGGTGGCCTCGTTGAGGGAATCGAGCGCGCCCATGTAAATAGCCGAGCCGATCAGCAGCGCGGCGATCAACACCATGGTGATGGCGCTCGGCAGAATGCGCTCGAGCAACCAGATGGCGACGCCGAGCAGGATGACACCGAATACCGATTTGACCGTATCCATCCAGGTGCCGGCGCGTGGCAGGATGTTACCCGCGGAAGTGCCAACCAGCAGCAAGGGCATGCCCATGCCCATACCGAGTGCGAACAGCGCCAGGCCGCCAAGTTGCCAGTCCTGGGTCTGGGTAATGTAAAACAGCGCACCGACCAGCGGCGCGGTAATACAGGGGCCGACGATTATGGCCGAGAAGAGACCCATCAGGCCGACACCGATCAGGGTGCCGCCTTCCTGGCTGTTGCTGATGGCTGCCAGGCGAGACTGAAGCGCACTCGGAATCTGCAGCTCGTAAAAGCCAAACATCGATAACGCCAGCAGCACGAAAATCGCGGCGAAAACGCTGAGGATGATCGGATCCTGGAACCAGATCTGGATGTTGAACGCGTTGCCGTAGTAACCGGCGATCGCGCCGATGATCGCGTAGGTAATCGCCATGGCCAGCACGTACACCAGCGACAGCACGAAGGCCCGCGCGGTGGTTATCGATTCACCCTGGCCGGCGATAATGCTGGACAGAATCGGGATCATCGGGAACACGCAAGGCGTGAAGGTCAGGCCGATGCCGGCGATAAAGAACAGGCCGATGATGACCAGCAGGCTCTTGTCCTGCAGGAATGAGGTGAACATATCCTGTTCTGATATCGGCGCCACGTCAGTGCTCGCGGCCAGCGACGCGATCTGGCTTGCAGCGCCTGGGCTTGCGCCGAATTCATCGACTACCCGGATCAGGCCGGCGGCCGCGTCGATATCAAGATACCTGGTGATCGGCGGGTAGCAGATGCGATCCTCGACGCAGCCCTGGTAACTGTAGGCGATTCGAATTTGCTCGCTGGCGCCGGCACTGGAAACCAGCGGAATGGCGACGTCCAGCTGCTGGTAGATAACTTCCATGGGGCCGAAGAACTCGTCGTCCTTTTTCTTGCCGCGCGGTAGCGAGATCGGCCCCAGTTGGTGGCCATCACCTTCGACCAGGGTGATCTTAATCTTGTCGCGATACAGGTAAATATTCTTCGCCAGCAGAATATTGGTCTGCACTGTGTTGTTGGCGTCGAGTCTGGCGCTCAGGATAAACGCCTGATCGGGGTGCAGGATTTCATCTTCACTGTCGAGGCCGAGCTCTTCACCGAGCGCTTGCAAGGCCGCGAGGGCATTGCTGTTGTCGCCCGGCGGCGGGCTTTTTGTTTGCTGTTGGTTGTCGAGATTGGTGTTGACCTCGGCCAGCAGCGATTTCAATACAGCAATGTCGTCAGCCGCGGCCGTGTTTACCGGGTTGGCGCCCCAGGCAGTGGCCTGAATGCGTGCATTCGAGCTCAAATCCACCTTCAGGGCCTGTTTGAGTGGTGGGTAACAAACCCCGATGTCGGCACAACCCTGGCTGGTGGCCTTGACCTGCAAGCTCGCTGGCTGCGGCAGCCTCGAAGCGAATCGGAAGCCGAATGGTGACGCGTTCGCGGTAAGTTTCTACCTCACCGAAGAATTCGTCCTGCTTACGTTTTCCCGGCGGTATTTGCGCCGCCTCGAAGTAGGCCGGTGTGTCGCTGGACTCGACTTCGAATGCGAATCGCTTGCGGTACATGTAATAACCCGGGGCAATGCGATATTCGGCGACGAGTTGATCGCCGTCCACCCAGGCGCTCAGGCTGAAGGCTTCTTCAGGCGGTAACAGCTCTGCGTCTTGCGCCTGCACGGGTGTGACTTGCAGTAACAGCAACAGGGCAAGCGCGGCAAAGGACTTGCAGGTATTCATCGAATGCATAATTTGGGGCACGATCATTGGGTTGCAGTGGTTATCCAGTCCAGGTAGTCGGGATCGCCCGAGTCTATCTTAAAATGCAGTATTTCGGCCACGAAATACGGATGGGCAGATCTGATCTCGCGTTGCAGTTCCATAAGCCGCGAGGCGCAGGTTTTGATAAATATCTTGTGCTCCTTACCACTGCGCAGTTCTCCCTTCCAGACGTATATAGAGTCCATTTGCGGCAAAATGTTTACACTGGCGGCCAGTTTTTTTTCCACCCAGTTACGCGCCTGCTGTTTGGCGCCGTCCAGGTCCGGCCAGGAAGTTATCACAAGATAGTGTTGCGGCATTGGTATTCCAGTGGCAGCTATTGAAATACTGGTATGCTAACCACATGTATGCGAAAGTGCAGTATCACTCTGGTAATAGCTTTATTCTAGTCCAACCCCTGTTAACCGTTTGTTATAAACCACCTGTTATTAACTATTTACTAGGCTTATGTTTCCCCTGATTGGCTTTCTGTTCCTGGCGATTCCGATTCTTGAAATTTACCTGTTAATCCAGGTGGGCGAAGTGATCGGAGCGGGCTGGACAATTTTACTGGTGGTGCTCACTGCGGTGATTGGCGTCTGGTTGCTGCGTATTCAGGGATTGTCGACGCTGGCGCGTGCGCAGCGCCGATTACAGGAAAATGAGCTGCCGGCGCGCGAAATTCTCGAAGGCATGGGGCTGGTCGTCGCCGGCGCATTGTTACTGACTCCCGGATTTTTCACCGACGCCATCGGTTTCCTGCTGTTGTTTCCGCCAACACGCATCGCGCTGGTGAGCCTGGTCGCCTCACGCATGGTGATCTCGACCACGATGCCAGGCCAGGCGCCACCTTCCCGACAGGAAAATGACGTTATCGACGGGGTCAAGTACCGCCGCGAGGACTGAATCGCGTCCTTAGATCGGGTCGATAAGGCCAAATTTCCTGCATTTTTCCCAGTATCGTCCTTGAAAACGCCATTTTCCGCCCCATTTTGCTTGACTACGAAAAGTCGCTGAATATCATTAGCACTCCCAGCTGGCGAGTGCTAACTCACAGCAAAATATAAAGGCCCATCCTCGAAGGGTGGGGCAACATTAACAATATTAAGGAGCGTAGCAACAATGAATATTCGTCCCCTGCATGATCGAGTTATCGTCAGGCGCCAGGAAGAAGAGCGTACCACTGCCGGTGGTATCGTGATTCCTGATTCCGCCACTGAAAAGCCCAGCATGGGTGAAGTCCTCGCAGCCGGTAACGGTAAAGTCACCGATTCAGGCGATATACGCGCACTGGATGTAAAAGTCGGCGACAAGGTTTACTTCGGCAAGTACTCCGGTACCGAGATCAAGGTAGACGGCGAAGAACTGCTGATCATGCGCGAAGATGACATCATCGCGATTGTAGAATAATTCGGATACTAAAGAGGTTAAACGCAAATGAGTGCAAAAGACGTAAAATTTGGTGACGATGCGCGTTCGCGCATGGTCAAAGGCGTAAACATCCTGGCCAACGCAGTAAAAGTAACGCTCGGCCCGAAAGGACGTAACGTTGTTCTCGACAAGAGCTTTGGCGCACCCACTGTCACTAAAGACGGTGTTTCGGTTGCCAAGGAAATCGAACTCGAAGACAAGTTCGAAAACATGGGTGCGCAAATGGTGAAGGAAGTTGCTTCACAGACTTCCGACGTGGCCGGTGACGGCACTACCACTGCGACCGTTCTGGCGCAGGCGATTGTTCGCGAAGGCATGAAGTCAGTTGCTGCCGGCATGAACCCGATGGATCTGAAGCGCGGTATCGACAAAGCAGTTACTGCTGCTGTTGAGCATCTGAAATCCATTTCTACCCCCTGTGCCGACACCAAGGCGATTGCCCAGGTTGGTACCATCTCTGCCAACTCTGACAGCAGTGTCGGTGATATCATCGCTGAAGCGATGGAAAAGGTTGGTAAGGAAGGCGTTATCACCGTCGAAGAAGGTTCTTCTTTCGACAACGAACTCGACGTCGTTGAAGGTATGCAGTTCGACCGTGGTTACCTGTCGCCTTACTTCGTTAACGACCAGTCCACCATGTCAGCCGAACTCGAAGAGCCGCTGATTCTGCTCTACGACAAGAAAATCTCCAACATCCGTGAACTGCTGCCGATCCTCGAAGGCGTCGCCAAGGCAAGCAAGCCGTTATTGATCATCGCCGAAGACATCGAAGGCGAAGCGCTGGCTACCCTGGTAGTTAACAGCATGCGCGGTATCGTCAAGGTTTGTGCGGTTAAAGCACCTGGTTTCGGCGATCGTCGTAAAGCCATGCTGCAGGACATCGCGGTTCTGACCGGTGGTCAGGTGATTTCTGAAGAAGTCGGCCTGAGTCTGGAAAAAGCAACCCTGGACGATCTGGGTTCTGCGAAGAAAGTTTCCATTACCAAGGAAAACACTACCATCGTTGACGGTGCCGGTTCTGCTGAAGACATCCAGGAGCGTATTGGACAGATCAAGGCGCAAATCGCCGAGTCGACTTCCGACTACGACACCGAGAAAATGCAGGAACGCCTGGCCAAACTGGCCGGTGGTGTTGCCGTAATCAAGGTTGGTGCTGCGACTGAAATCGAAATGAAAGAGAAGAAGGCTCGCGTCGAAGACGCGCTGCACTCGACTCGTGCTGCGGTTGAAGAAGGCGTGGTTCCCGGTGGCGGTGTTGCACTGATTCGTGCACGTGGTGCGATCGAAAAGCTGAAAGGCGATAATCACGACCAGGATATTGGTGTCAATATTGCACGTCGTGCACTCGAAGAGCCGATCCGTCAAATCGTCGCCAATGCCGGTGCCGAAGCTTCTGTTGTCACTAACAAGGTCGAAGCCGGCAAAGGTAACTACGGTTACAACGCGGCTACCGGCGAATACGGTGACATGATCGAAATGGGTATCCTGGATCCGACCAAGGTGGCTCGTTCAGCTCTGCAGAATGCGGCATCGGTTGCCGGTCTGTTGATCACCACCGAAGCAATGATTGCCGACGCACCTAAGGAAGATGGTGCTGGTGGTGGCTATGCCTGATATGGGTGGTATGGGCGGCGGTATGGGCGGCATGGGCGGCATGATGTAATTTCGCCTGCTGCGCACCGCGATAGCGGCGTTGGGATTTAGTTCGAGACGATCGCGTACCAGGGGTACGCTCACGCCTTCTCACTAAATCCCGCCTTGCTCTCGCGGCGCTCGCGACGGCGAAATGCCTTCGCCGAAGTAAATTAAGAAAGCCCCGCTTCTGTCGGGGCTTTTTTTATGGTCGGAGCTCGCCTGCTGCGCACCGCGATAGCGGCGTTGGGATTTAGTTCGAGACGATCGCGTACCAGGGGTACGCTCACGCCTTCTCACTAAATCCCGCCTTGCTCTCGCGTCGCTCGCGACGGCGAAATGAGAGTTTCGCTGAAGTAAATAAGAAAGCCCCGCTTTTGTCGGGGCTTTTTTTATGTCTGCTGCGCACCGCGATAGCGGCGTTGGGATTTGGCTCGAGACGATCGCGTACCTGAGGGTACGCTCACGCCTTCTCACTGAATCCCGCCTTGCTCTCGCGGCGCTCGCGACGGCGAAATGAGAGTTTCGCTGAAGTAAATAAGAAAGCCCCGTTTCTTGCGGGGCTTTTTTTATGTCTGCTGCGCACCGCGATAGCGGCGTTGGGATTTCGTTCGAGACGATCGCGTACCAGAGGGTACGCTCACGCCTTCTCACTAAATCCCGCCTTGCTCTCGCGGCGCTCGCGACGGCGAAATGAGAGTTTCGCTGGAGTAAAGTAAAAAGAAGCCCCGATTTCGTGTCGGGGCTTTTTTTTTGGCTGCTGCGCACCGCGATAGCGGCGTTGGGTTTCGGCTCGAGACGATCGCGTACCAGGGGTACGCTCACGCCTTCTCACTAAATCCCGCCTTGCTCTCGCGGCGCTCGCGACGGCGAAATGAGAGTTTCGCTGGAGTAAAGTAAAGAAAGCCCCGATTTCGTGTCGGGGCTTTTTTTATGGCCTGCTGCGCACCGCGATAGCGGCGTTGGGTTTCGGCTCGAGACGATCGCGTACCAGGGGTACGCTCACGGCCTCTCGCCTCAACCCGCCTTGCTCTCGCGGCGCTCGCGACGGCGAAATGAGAGTTTCGCTGGAGTAAAGTAAAAGGAAGCCCCGATTTCGTGTCGGGGCTTTTTTTATGGTCGGAGCTCGCCTGCTGCGCACCGCATCTGCGGCGCTCGAGTACAAGGAAGTGCCGGTTCGGCGTTCTGGAGTGCCGAATGCGCCGGGAGCGCAATTCGGCCGCGACGGCGAAATGACTTCGCCGAAGTAATTAAAGAAAGTCCCGATCTATTTGGGGCTTTTTTTATGGTCTTTCCGATACGTCGGACCGGCGTCAGCAGGAATCTTGTATAGGTCTGCTTCGTGCCCATGGCTACCTTTCGATTATGCTTGGTTCCGATCGAAAATCACCCCATAGTAATTTGTATTGAATAAGCATAAAAATTTCAGTGCTCTATCTTGCTCGCCATGGGAATGTTGGCCGTCGCTAATCGCTAGACTAGAGGAAATAGAGTGTTTATTCTCGCTCTTACTCAAAAATAAATAAACTCCAAGAGCAATGGAACTCGCCGAAGTAACCAAAATAGTCGAAATACTCAAAGTGCTAACACCTATGGTCGCCATAGTTGGCGGAATCATTGGTGTATTGAAATTCCTTGGCGTGCGAACACGCAACGAGAAGATGCGAGAGGTTGGCGAGGACTTTCGTACAGTCGTAGACTCTCTTTCGTCTGACAATGAAGTGCAGCGCCTCGCTGCTGCCATTTTGCTGCGCAGGTTTTTCGACCCGTTGACCGAATCGGGTATAGCCCAAACCCCATATGCTAAAGAAGCCGTCAGCGTTATCGCCGCTCTGCTCCGGGATATGCCTGAGGGCAAACTACAAAAGCTCTTATCGGATGGACTGGCTTATGCACCAGACCTGCGCAATGCCGATCTGCAACACACGAATCTCAGCCAGGCATATCTTGGAGATCGTGTGCGCCACGGTATCGATATCTCAGGTGCAGACTTTTTTGAGGCGGATTTGAGCGGAGCGTCACTTAACGGCATCACAGCAAAAAAAACGGTATTCTACCTGGCCGCCTGTCGCAAAACCCGTTTTGCTGGTGCGTGCCTTTGTGGCACAGATTTTCGTGATGCAGACTTGCAGGGCGCGCGTTTCGACGGTGCTGACCTGACTGGTGCGCGTTTCGACGGTGCTGATCTTACTAGTGCGCAGTTTGATAAATCCGACTTAGAAGGTGCACGTTTTTCCAATGTCACTGGACTCGCACCCGATATCGCCAGTCGGTTGGACACCCGGAACGTCTATCATGCCAATGCAAACTAAGGAGAAAGCACGCTCACAACCTTCAATTTATTTGAGCCTGACCACTCCGCATATGCCGATACAAGCTGAGTTCTTACACCGCCTTGAGGAAGCTATCTGTGCCAATGGTATAACGCCCCGTTCCCTGGGGCGCAGTGATTGGTCATTAGAAGCGCCACTCATACCCATCCGACAACTCATGAGCGAATGCAGTGGCGCCATTGTCGTAGCCATGGCGAGAACCGAGGTGATTTCGGGAGTCATATATCCAGGCGGTGATCAAGAGCGTTCGCTCTCAGATTACTTTCTTTCCACAGTATGGGTACAAATTGAAACCGCGATGGCCTTTCAACTCGATCTGCCAATCCTTATCCTGCGTGAGGATAAAGTAGCAGCCGAGGGTATACTTGACCCGAAAAATACCGGTCTCGAAGTGCGTACTTTTTCGCTCGGTGATGACAGTTTAATAGACCTGGATATTGATGAGGACTTGGCAGACTTCGACAGCCGAGTAAAAGCTTTCGAAAATCGACGCTTGCAGAAAATTTAGATATAAAATGGGGCAGTGTCGATTGATCTGACTATTTTACTGAGCGTCCGTTCCGCCCCGGTTTTTGCAACAATCACAACGCAGGGGCACTGATCTCCCGGTAATAAATGGATAAAAATAAGGTGTAAACTGGAAGGGACGTATGGCTGGACATTAGAAAGAATGGCTCTTATTCTCCCACTATTTCTATGGAAATCCGTTCCAAACTTGCTGTGATCCTGCATGCCGATGTGGTTGGTTCGACCACTTTGGTTCAGAAGAATGAAGGTATCGCTCACGAGCGGATTCAAGATGCCTTTTATCGATTTTCTCAGGTCATTGCGGATTATTCCGGCGTTACTATTGAATTGCGTGGGGACGCCCTGGTTGCTGAATTTGAACGTGCATCTGATGCGGTTGCTGCCGCGCTTTGCTTTCAGGCGGAGAATGAGCAAAAGAACCTGGAACTTGAGGGTGACATTCGGCCTGTGCTGAGAACTGGTATTGCTCTTGGTGAGGTAATCGTCGCCAACAATACAGTCACTGGTGCCGGCGTAGTGCTTGCCCAAAGATTGGAACAACTTGTTAAGCCCGGCGGCGTTTGTATTTCAGCTGCTACCAGGGAAGCGCTCCCTGCCCGGCTTCCCTATCGGTATACTTCACTCGGCGAGCAAACACTTAAAGGTTTCGAAGAACCGGTTAAAGTCATTTCTGTAGATCTGGAAGACGGCAGTACATTGCCTGCACCTGAGCCAATTTCGCTAGCGAAGGCAAACCGGTATCCTCGCCGCGGCACATGGAGCGTCAAGGCTTTCGCTGCCATCATATTGCTTGTCACTGTCGGCATCGGCTTTTTGCTTTGGCAGCAACCCTGGAACGCGGGTGTCGAGCGCGCCGACCCGTCTCGCATGGCCCACTCGCTCCCGGAGCTACCATCAGTGGCCGTGCTGCCCTTCAGGAACGTATCGGAAGACGTCGAACATGCAGTTTTCGCAGACGGGGTTACCGAAGACATCATTACCGATCTGTCGAAGATTTCAGGACTGTTCGTTGTGGCTCGTGGATCAACGTTTGAGTACAGGAATTCGGCAACCAGTCCCAGGCAGGTAGCGGAGGATCTAGGAGTGCGCTATGTCCTCAATGGGAGTGTACGGCGCGCGGGCGACAGTATTCGAGTCACGGCTCAATTGGTCGATACCTTGTACGGCAACCATCTATGGTCGGAACGCTATGACAGCAGATTGCAGGATGTGTTTGCCGTCCAATCGGAAGTCGCCGCGAGGGTGGTCAAAGCGTTGGCAGTTACCTTGAAGTCTGGTGAACACGAACGACTCTTTCAAAAGTACACCACAAACATCGACGCATACGATGTTTTCATCCGTGCACGGCGGGTAGTAGATGTCCCCAGTCGGTCAAGTATCGAGCAGGGAGAAGCACTATTCGAGCAGGTTATCAAACTTGATCCTGACTTCGCTGGCGGGTATGCGGGTCTTTCGTTCAACTACTCGGTCAAAGCGCGGTTTGGATTCGGAGAACCCGGAACTGCTGACGTAAAAAAAGCGCTTGATCTGGGCATGGAAGCAATCCGTATCGACCCCCAGTTCGGCTGGTCCTACGTCGCCCTGGGCGGAGCACAACTGGCTGCTAGAGACCCCGCAGCTGCAGTTGAAACAATGCGCAAAGCGTTAGTCTTACTGCCTGGGGATTACGAAGTACAACTTTTCACCGGGCTCTATTTGCAGTTCTCTGGAGAGCCTGCAGAGGCAATCAAACATCTGGAAATTGCTAGACGGATGAATCCTGTAGACACCGATCGGAATCTCTCTTTCCTTGGCATGGCTTACTTCATGGAAAAAGATTATGTCAAGGCGGAGGCTTTTTGGAAACGCCGATTGGAGAAGTTCCCTGTTGGAAATCCGTTGCCGTTAATATTCCTGGCGTCAACACATGCACTGCAGGGTAATGTTGTCGAGGCCAACAATGTCGCCGCTAAATTGCGCGCGTCTTTTCCCGATTTTAAACTGGAAGAGTGGGGCTGGGTTTTCAGCTACCGCATCCCTGAAAATCGCGAGCGCCTGCTTCGTGCTGCTTCGATGGCAGGCATACCTTAACCTGGCGAATGATTTTCCAGTCGGACAGGCTTTGGCGATCCAGCGCAATGAATCCTCAGGCTTCGTCTTCAAATTGACAATGTAAAGCGGGATGCAATTCCATGATGCATTTCGATGCCCGCTTCTTCTGGCCGATTCGAGCCAAATACCCGCCAAACTCGTACGGCCGTTTTGATGTGTTTACAGAAGTTCTGGTTGGTGAATCGAGTGGCAGTAAACGAGAAAGCTGACCTGCAGATTTAACCTGGAAACTTCGGCTTCGTGCCCTTTGTGCCGTGATGGATAAATTTTATTAGGACGGTTAGTGCCCACAGTCAATCTTGTGTTGGTGAACGGGTATTTTCATCCCAATAATTCCAGGCTTTTATGTTTTACCTCAAAGTCAATCGTCAATCAGCTTAAGCAAAAAGTTTTATTATTTGCTATAATTAAAAATTATCCGCTCAATAGATATTATTTATCTCCCATACACGCAAAATTATGAATGATTCCATCCTTGTAGGTTATCAAATTGCTAAAGCTCGAGAAACTAGGGGTCTTAGCTCACTCCAACTTGCCAACAGAGTCGGTGTAGAAGAGGCGACTTTAATGAATTGGGAGAATGAACGCAGCTCACCACGTGCCAACCGTCTGGCACAAATAGCCGGGATATTGGGTGTGCCTTTGGTCTGGTTAATTGCTGGCGAAGAGGACGAGGATGTGACTGAGTATGATACACCTAATCTTAAAGAAACAGGTTCCCTCGAATCCAAGTTGGAAAACGCTGACCAACTTATACGGCAGCTAAAGGCCTTAGTGGCTGATCTCCGCGGACAAACACGTAGGGGTCAATTAGAACTCGAAGCTAACAGCCAAGTTATTTAACGACTCCCTTTATAGAACGCGCAACCTGAAATATGCCCGCGAACGATACGGGCTTCACCAGACTCGGGTGATTTGTCACTGGCTGACAGTATCGGTACCCTGTCACGGTGATAACCTCTCGTAACTGACCGGGTCTGATGAATTCGGATAAACCTTCGGGCACCGCCACTGGCATGTCCAGCTCGGCGCCAGGACCCAGGCGGGTCGTGCCATTCAGTTTTCAGTTTGCCGGGATTGTTCTGAATCTCGTTTCGCGGATTCACAATGAATGGGCATCGGGCGTATTGGCGAGCCTGTGGTTTACCGTTTTCAAGTCGAAGCAAAGGCCCTGGGTGGCTGAATTCTGGTCGTCGGCCGATGAGTGCATCGAGGTATCGGTTGGTGATTCGAGTATTCCCGTTCATTGCTGGGGAGAAGGGCCACTGATCGTCACCATGCACGGCTGGAGTGGCTCGGGAACCCAGTTTCGGTATTTTATTGCGCCACTGGTGGAAGCCGGTTTTCGCGTTGCCTGTTTCGACGCACCCGCTCACGGCAGCAACCCGGGGCGTCGAACCCACCTGGTGCAATTCAGTGAAACTTTAGTCGCGATTCAGGACCGGCTCGGTCAAATCGATACACTGATCGCGCACTCGCTCGGCGCAATGGCGACGGTCTATGCCTTGCAACAGAAATTATCGACCAACCGGGTTGTGCTGGTGGCACCCCATCTCGACGTACAGAAAATGTTTGAAACCTATAGTGGCCTGCTGCGCATGCGCCCAGCCCTGGCGCAACGCTTCCACGACAAGATCGGGGCACGGATGAAAGACATCCTGGATAACGAAGACCCCTGGGAAATCCTCAACCCGGAGACGATGTTGAACCAAACCAATCTGCGCGGCTTGCTGGTCTATGATCGCCAGGATCCTGAAGTTAACCAGGTTCAGTTCGATGCAATTATTCAGCACTGGGAAAATTGCCAGGTACTGGCGACCGATGGTCTGGGACACAATCGCATTCTCAGGGATCCAAAGGTCATTGCCACCACCACTGACTACCTGAAGAATCGGTAAATGGGGACGGAGGGATTTAATATTAATCCCTCCGTCCCCTTTTGAAATGGTTTGAGTTACTGAAACCTTCTTACTTTCACGTTGTCGGCATCTCCATCGACAAAACCGGTTATCCTGCCAGCCGTGCAATGTTCGACATCATTTCGAGCTTCAATCACATGCCAGGTATTGCTGGCATTCATATTGGCTGCAAAAGCCGGGAGGCCGTGGTCAGCTGAGTTTACAACCCTGACATCATTGCCAAAGGAAAACACGAGTTGATGGAGGGTCCGGTCATAGCCGACACACATCGCTTTTTTGTTGGTGGCCCCTTTGACGATAGCAAATGTCAGGTCTGGATCGTCGGTACCATCGTAAGTGCTCCAATTGTCAACTTGACAGTTTACGTCCTGACACTCGTCGGCATATCCTTGTATTACAAATTTCCCTTTTTTGTCGGTGGTATCGCCGGAGCGTATCATATCTATCCATCCATAAACCGTCCCGATTTCGCCATCACTTCCGCCATCGACAGCGTCAAAAAAGGTGCCTATATAGCGAAATCGGGCCCGGCCGGAAGAACCGTTCGCTGAGCAGTTATTAATCTCATATTTCTTTATTCGGGGGGTGATACATGCGCCTGAGAAGTTTTCTGAATTTATGAATAACGTTCTGTTTGATCCTCTTACGGTACCTGTGTCAGAGTTCGTGTCCCCCCAGGTACGTAGCGACATACGCAGTCGTTTGGCTTTTATTTCGCGTAGTATTTCCGTATTGTTAATCCCGGCCCGCTGTAGACCAATCCATTTGTCCGGGTTGATGCAATATTTACAGCCGTTATATTTCTTGGCATTAAAGTTGTCGTAGTTTTCTAGCGGATCCAGTTCCGCATAAACGACAGTTGCATTTAAAAATAACAGTCCAAATCCAACAATCAGTAACTTAATTTTCATCGCTATCTCCTCATTTTTGCTAGTACAGGCCTCCAGGTAGCGCTTTTCAGTGTCTCCTTTGGACGAGTTAAAATTCCTCCGTCCCCTTAATCCTGTGCAGGAAATACACCAGCGCCATGTCCGCTTCCGGCGCGACCGATGCGGTCACGATTTCCGAGAGCTTCATATTGGGTACGGGTGTCACACAACCGCCCAGTAAGGCAGCGCCGATCAGGGTCAAAATCACCTTCCATTTTCGCTTCATGACAAACTCCTGTTCAATTGGTCGAATAGGTTTAGAGCCCGATCTGCTGAGACAAGTGACGAAAGGTGGGCTCCAGCCCAACGCTTTACATCAGTACAGTCGAGCCCCGAGAATAAAGGCTGTATTGCGCGAAGTCCATATCCAGCAACGCACCTGTGGTGTCTTCTCTCGACCAATAAGGTCTTAGATTGGCAACTGTTTCCAGAGTCATACCTTGCCGTTTTCACTGGATTGTCGATGATTTATCAGGGAACAGCTGCGGGTTAGGAACCTTGTAATGTCGTCGACGATTTTTCGCGATTTTATTGATCCAGGTCGGATTCCGATCCGGATTAAAGCTTGAAACTGATGCCATGAGTGATCAACCCTCGCCACTAGAACACGAGGCCTTATACCAGGTCTGCGCGCCGCAACAGTTGAACTTCGTAACTACCGAAGAGCTTGAACCATTGGACCAACCGCTGGGACAGGAGCGCGCGGCCGAGGCGATCGAATTTGCCGTGGATATCGAGCAACCGGGTTTCAATCTGTTTGTGGTCGGTGAACCGGGCCTCGGCAAGCAGAAACTGGTGCGACAGATCTTGTCGCGGCACCGGCACGATGGCAATTCGAACTCGGACTGGTGCTATGTCAATAATTTTGCCAATCCTCAAAAACCCCGTGTACTGAAGCTGCCGGCAGGACTGGGGCAGAAATTGCGCCTCGACATGGAGTCGCTGGTAGAAGATTTGCTGACCTCCCTGCCATCGGCATTTCAAAGCGAAGAGTCCCGCAGTCGTCGGCAGGAGATAGAGCAGGAATTGCAGGAACGACAGGACCAGGTGTATCGCGATCTCGACCGCGAGGCCGAAACTAAAGGCATTATCATAATGCGCTCGCCGGCCGGATTCACCATGGGCCCGGCGGTGGACGGAAAACCGATCGAACCGGAGGAGTACGAGAAGCTGCCGGAGGACGACAAGCGGCGGATCGAGGAAGTGATAGCCGAGTTGCAAAGCAAACTGCAGGCGATTATTCGTGATATACCGCTGGTAGAGCGTGAACATCACCAACGTATCAAGGCAATCAACGAAGAAATTACCCGGCATACCGTCGAGCAGCTGATTGCCTGGATGGAAAACAGTTATCACGACCGTCCCGAAATCCTGGATTACCTCGCGCAGGTAAAACAAAATGCGATCAAGAATGTCGATGCCTTCCTTACGTCGGCATCTGGAGACGAAACGGAAAACATCGCCGGTCGAGTCGCGGCGTTTCATCCTTACAGCGTAAATGTCATTGTCGATCATTCCGGCAGCGAACAGGCTCCGATCGTGTTTGAGGATAATCCGACCTACCAGAATCTGATCGGCCGGGTTGAATACCTGTCGGAGATGGGCACGCTGATCACCGATTTTACGCTGATCAAACCAGGTGCCTTGCATTGTGCCAACGGTGGTTTCCTGATCCTCGAGGCACACAAGCTACTGACCCACGATTTTGCCTGGGAGGGATTGAAACGTGCGCTCAAATCGCGCGAGATCAAGATTCAGTCACTCGAGCAGATGTTAAGTCTGGTAAGCGCGGTATCGCTGGAGCCAGAATCGATACCGATCAACGTCAAGGTTATCCTGTTAGGCGAACACAGGCTTTACTACCTGCTGCGCTCCTACGACCACGAGTTCGACCAGTTGTTCAAGGTTTCTGCGGATTTCGCGCGCAGTACCCGGCGCAATGCGGAGAGTATCCAGCAGTACGCCAGGGTAATTGCCGGGATTCAGCGCGACTGTGAGGCGCGCGCACTGGACAGGGCAAGCGTCGCCAGAATTATCGAGCAGGCCTCGCGTGCTTCCGGCGACACCGAGAAGCTTTCCCTGCAACTGGATGGCATGAGCGACCTGCTCAGCGAGGCCAATTACTGGGCAGGCAAGTCGGATCGCAAGGTCATAGAACTGGACGATGTCGAGAGGGCTATCGACCAGCAGCAGCACCGCCAGGATCAGTATCGTGAGTTGTTGCAGGAGCAGGTTCTGCGCGGTATCAAGTTGATCGATACCGATGGCGCCAGGGTTGCGCAGGTGAATGGGCTGTCGGTTCTGCAAACCGGTGGATACCGCTTTGGCCAGGTGTCACGCATTACCGCCACCGCCAGGCTGGGCCGTAACGGCGTGGTCGATATCGAACGTGAGGCGAAGCTGGGCGGCGAAATTCATTCCAAGGGGGTCATGATTCTGTCGTCGTACCTGGCCGACCACTACGCCGCCAACCAGTCCTTACCGTTGACCGCAAGCCTCGCCTTCGAACAGTCGTACGGCATGGTGGATGGCGACAGCGCCTCGGCAGCCGAGCTTTGCGTATTACTGTCGGCGCTCGGTGAAATCCCGTTGTTGCAATCGTTTGCGGTTACCGGGTCAATCAACCAGCTTGGCGAGATCCAGGCAATCGGCGGGGTGAACGAAAAGATCGAAGGCTTCTTCGAAATTTGCGCGGCGCGGGGACTGAGCGGGAAACATGGCGTTATCATCCCGGCGGCGAACCGGGTGCACCTGATGTTGCACAAGGATGTTCGCGCGGCGGTCGGCAAGGGTCTGTTCAGCATCTACCCGGTCGAACGGGTAGAACAGGTGATGCAGTTACTGTCGGGTAAGGAGCCCGGCGAACTCGATGACCGGGGTCATTACCCTGTGCACAGTTTCAACTACCTGATCCAGCAGCGTATCGAAAAATTGCAGTCTCTGCAGAAACGCTATGCCCGGCCTGGCAACAACGCGGAACCTCCCGATGGCGCAACGGGCGGATAGCGGCCAGGGCAAGGTGATACTGGCGGCCGATGTCGGCAGTTTCTCTATCACCAATGTGAACCTTGCAGTGGCGCTGGCTGCATCGTCAGGCAGCCAGCTACAAGGGCTGTTCATCGAGGATGAAGATTTGCTGCGGCTGACCGGGCTGCCCTGCGCGCGGGAAATCACCCTGACCACCGCGACCGATCGCAGCACCAGCATCGAACGGATGCAACGATCACTGCAGCTGGTAGCGTGCCAGTTCAAACAAGCGTTGCAGCAGGAAGCGCAGGCATTGCAGGTTTCGTGGCGGTTCGATACCGTACGTGGGCGGGTGCGCGATATCGGGCTAATTCCTGCAACCTCAGAGACTCTCACGATCCTGTCCGACCCGGTATCGCATCGACTGCAAGCCGCGCCGGCCCGCGCCGCACGCAGAATTCTGCTGCTGGCTAAGGCTACGCCGCGCCGACAACAGGTACTCAATATGTTGCTGGGGCGATACGGCCGGGAACGCATCGAGTTGACGCTTGGCGACTATGATAGTAATCCCCACGATCGCTCCGAAATCGTGGGTTGGCTGCAGCAGCATGCTGGCCAGGTGACGCTGGTCGAACTTTCCCGAAACGAGTTGCTCGCGCGGCTGCTGCAGCCGGGTGCCGGTTACGATTGCGCCATATTTTCCGTTGACGGAAATAGCGAGGATATGGCGTTGCTACTGAACACCCTGCGTTGCCTGATTATTCTGATTACCTGAGTTTTCCAGGCGACAGGGCGTTAAAAAATAATCCCGCGGCTCCCTTTTACCGATTCTATAGTCCCGTCGGTATGGCTGCGGGCGGGTTCACCTCGAAGTACGCACACGACGCTGCTCGGGGTGGGTATCATCAGTCGGTGAACAGGCGTGGATCCATTGTGCCGAGTGGGTTGGAAATCTGGGGGGTGAAGGCCATGTGTGTCAGAACGTCGCGGTCGAGATCGATGCCGGGGGCGATTTCCGTGAGCCGCAGGCCATTACGGTTGAGTTCGAATACCGCGCGCTCGGTGATGTAGAGAATTTTCTGCCCGCGTTCGTTTGCGTATTCGCCGCTGAAAGTCAGGTGCTCGACCAGCTCGATGAACTTGGCGATCTTGCCTTCACGACGAATTCGCAGTTGACCATTTTCACAGACTACCTGCAGGCCGCCGCTGGTGAAGGTTCCGAGAAAGTAAACTTCGCGGGCGTTCTGACTGATGTTGATGAATCCACCTGCGCCGGCAGTCCTCGAGCCGAAGCGACTGACGTTGACGTTACCGCGGCAATCTACCTGCGCCATACCGAGGAAGGCCTGGTCGAGGCCGCCGCCGTCGTAGAAATCGAACTGCGCCGGTTGATCGATGATTGCGGATGCGTTGGCGACGGCGCCGAAGTTGAGCCCTGAGGCGGGAATACCACCGATACCGCCCGGTTCCACGGTCAAAGTGACATCTTGCAACTGACCTTCCTCGTTAGCCACGGAGGCGACGGCCTCGGGCATACCGATACCGAGATTGACCACGGCACCGGGGCGCAGTTCGCGCGCCGCGCGGCGCCCGATAATCTTGCGTTCAGTAAGTGGCAGGCGTTCGATCGAGGACTGCGCCAATTCGATCTCACCGGTGAAGGCAGGATTGTAGTCGAGGCCAAAGGTTTGCTGGTGGTGCTGTTCGTCGGCGATGACGACGTGATCGACCAGGATACCGGGAATGCGCACCAGGCTCGGCGCCAGTCGATGCCGGCGGGTAACTCGCTTGACTTGCACGATGATGAGTCCACCGCTGTTGCGGGTCGCCTGGGCGATTGCCAGCGCTTCCAGCGGCAGCGCTTCGTGCTCCATGGTGATGTTACCGTCGACGTCGGCGGTGGTGCCGCGCAGGAACGCCACGTTGATCGGAAAGCTTTTGTAAAACAGGTATTCCTCGTCATCGATTTCCATCAGTCTGACCAGGTCCTCGGTGGTGCATTGATTGAGTTTGCCGCCACCGTTACGTGGATCGACGAAGGTTTTCAAGCCCACGCGGGTGATGTTGCCCGGACGACCCGCGGCAATGTCCCGGTACAGGTGCGTGATCACGCCCTGCGGCAGGTTGTAGGCTTCGATTTCATTGGCGTTTGCGAGATTGCCCAGTTTTGGCACCAGGCCCCAGTGGCCGCCGACAACGCGCTTTACCAGGCCCTTGTGACCGAGATGATTGAGCCCGCGATCAACGCCATCGCCCTGTCCCGCGGCATACACCAGGGTCAGGCCGGTGGGGCTTGCCTCGGCGACAAATCGCTGCTCCAGGGCAATGGCGAGCGCTTCGGGAAAACCGATTCCCACAAACCCGGCAGTTGCCAGCGTTGCATTGTCAGGGATATCGGCGATTGCCCGTTGGGCGCTGACCAGCTTTGACATTAATGTTGCTCCGACTTTGTGCACATCACCCCTGTATACAGGAAGATCATCACCGGACGCAATCCGCGGTGCTAACGCCTGATTTCCTCGAGGATGTCATGCGCGCTGATGGGTCCTTCGAAGCGATGGTGGAACAGGCCATCGGGGTTGACCAGAAAGGTGGTCGGTAATACTCGTACCTCACCGTAACTGGTCAGTGGATCCTGACCGTATCCCAATATCGGAAAGGTAACGCCGAGGCGTCCGACAAATTCGATGGTGCTGGCCCTGCTATCTTCGAAAGTTGCGCCCCAAACCTGCGCGATGTCGCCGTGTTGCTGGTAAAAACGTTCCAGTTCGGGCATTTCTTGCAGACAGGGCGCGCACCAGGTTGCCCAGAAGTTGATCACCAGTCATTTGCCGCGATAGTCCGAGGCACGGTAAAGGCGGCCATCAAGATCGCGTAGCTGATAGTCGAAACTGCCCTCGCTCGCCGACAACGTTAGTGGCAGGGAAATTAGCAGGGCCAGGATCAGGCGTCGACAGGGCATGGTTATGAATTTTGTTGTATCACATACAGATCAACCGGATCCTGGTTTGGTTCCATGCAAATGGCTTGTTCGTAGTGGAATCCCAGTTTTTCCAGCAAACTGATCGAGGCGCTATTCTGGACGCTGACAATGGCTGCG
The DNA here is from genome assembly GCA_963835795.1 of uncultured Gammaproteobacteria bacterium. Classification (GTDB taxonomy): domain Bacteria; phylum Pseudomonadota; class Gammaproteobacteria. Next base: position 56,316 of record CAWIHJ010000068.1, on the reverse strand, counting down.
ATGCGCAACTTGTTGCACTGCGTGAAGCCGTGCTGCAGTACCGCGGTGGCCGCTTCGAAGGCGCAGCCTCGGCCACGAAATTCGGGTAGCACGGCGAATCCAAGATCGCAGTCCGGCAGCGACTCGCGTTGCAGCAGCCCGCAAATGCCGATCGGCGTATCGTCCTGTTTCAGGGCGATGCGATTGAGGCCGAAGCCGAACGCCTGGTACATCGCCCGGGGCCCGTTTTCGATATAGCTTCGCGCCGCCTCCAGGTTGCCGACCTGCTTGTCGCCAATGAATCGTAATCAGTGCGCATCGTTGACCAGTCGCAGTATAAATACAGCATCTAGCCCGCATATCTCACCGAGTTCCTACTGCGGACGCCGCAAAGCGCACTGTGACGCGCCGTACTCCCGACGGCCCGCTTAACGCAGCGTAAACTACGTGTCCGCACAACAGCGTCTTTCCGACGTCCTCGCTACGTAAATCGGTGAGATATGCGGGCTGATTCCAGCCAGCGCAATTGCAGGCGGCTGGTTTCGAGGTGAAGCGGGGTATTCACTGCGGCCCCAGGCCGGTCAGGAAGGCAGAAATTCGATGGGATAGGTCACAACGATTTCGGCCACGTCAGCCTGGCGAAACTTGAAGCGCTTGATGCGCAAGGCCAGTTTCCGTTCCAGCGCCGGGTCACCGAGCTCGCTCGATACGATATCGACCTTGGTGACCGTGCCGTTCGGTGCGATGGTCAACTCGACCACCACCTTGCCGGCCAGCGACGGGTTCTTGCGCAATGCGCGGTTGTAAATATTGAAGATTGGGCCCTTGTTCTTTTGAAATATGCGCTCGATCTCCTCGGCGGTGCGCCTGGCGCCAGATCCGCCCTGTGACTTGTTTTGTTGTTGTTGCGTGGTTTCGATCTTGGCCAGCTTATTATCCCCGCCCGTGCCGATCTTGCTCTGCACGCTGGTCGTCTTGCGTTGCGCCAGCTCGCTGGTTTTCAGATCGCGGTTTAGCGTATCCGTCTGGATGCCGCCGCTGGATTGCGCAGCGCCGGCGGAAAGCAGGGCACTGGTGCTGGCGACGGCGGCCAGCTTGGTTTCCTGGCTGCCGGTGGTTTGCTGGGTCAGGCTGGAGACGTCGTCGAGATCAAAGCTGTCGCGTAAATCTTCGAGCTCATCACTCAACGCGATCAAGCCACTTTTCTTGGCCACGTCACGCGCCGACTCCTTTTTCACTTCTTTCTTTTTTTCCGGCTTCTTCGGCTCGGCCTTTTTTTTCTCGGGCTGTTTTTCCTTTTCTGGCGGCGGCGCTTCCGGTTTGGGCGGTGGCTTGACCTGCTGCTTTTCGAGAATCAGTTTGGCCAGCCGCGGTGACACATCGATCAGACTTTTCTGCACTATCTCCGGCAGATTCACCAAATTCATCGCCACGCCCATGCCCAGAAACAGCAGCAGCATGACGATCGACATGCGGCGGAACAACCGATCGCCGCTGTCGTCGAGCCAGGGCATGTTCGGCTCGCGTATGGTCGGGCGTTTTGCCATCAGTTATCCGGCTCCTTCTGGTTGACCGCGAAGGAAATATTGGTGTATTGCGCGCCGGCACAGGTGAGCATGATCTTCTTCAACAGGCCGTAGGGAATTTCCCGGTCACCCATGATGGTGACGCCATTTTCCACGTTCAGATCCTTGATCGTGGTAGATGCGCGGCGCAGTGCGTCAAACAGGGGTTTGATGGTTTTCTGCTTCGGGTCGAGCGCGTCTTTCACCAGTGCCACCGGTTTCCCCTGCAAACGAATCACTCGCTCATCGACGGCGATGACCAGGTTTCGAGCGGGTAGTTTCTCGGCTGCTGCATCGGGTAGCTGGATGTTTTTCGGCGAGGGCAATACCTCGGTGCTGGTAGCGTTGACCAGCAGGAAAAACACCAGGATGGTGAAGATGTCCATCAACGACACCATGTTCAACGCGGCGTTGCGTTTCAACGTGCGCTCATGGTGTTGCGCCATGCGGCGGGCGCGTCTGGAGGATTTCATGGCATCAGGCTCCCGTCATCATTTGGCGGCATCGCCAATCGAAATATCGGGAAACAACTCGGCATAGAGCCACTCGCCGTCTACCTGGGCGCGATAAGATCGCGCGCTGTCCATGGCCCGGATCAGATCGTCATAGCGGGTTTGCTGTTCGGCGAGGATGGTAATGTTGCTGTGCGCGGGCAAGCGTGCCTTGACCTGTTTCAGGGTATTCTTGAGACGGGTAAAATCGTGCTTGCCATCCTTTGCCGGAATACGCGTAATCAAACCATTGCGATTATCGGAGATCACCATCATCTTCTCGCGAATGGTGACGCGCAGTTCGTAAGGCGGTTTCTCGGGTTTGGTCTTGCTCTGCTCTCCCGGCGGCGGCAGGTTCATGTCCAAAATGGTGATGTGACTGAACACTGCCGACATCAGCAGGAACGGAACCAGCACCACCATCAAATTCATGAAGGCAGTAATGTTCAGCTCCGCAGCGGGATGCTTGCGTCGTTTGGTCCGCTTAGACATAGGTAAACCTAGCCGGCGCTGTTTTTAACGCGCGACAGGTGATTGACGAACTTGACCACCGTCATTTCCAGGCTGTCGACAATTTCCGTGGTCTTGGTTTGCAACACGGTGTAAAAGAACAGCAAGGGAATGGCGACAATCAGCCCGAAGGCGGTGGTATTCATCGCTACCGAAATACTGGTGGAAAGAATTTCCGCTTTCATCGACGGGTCGACCTGGGCGACCGCGGTAAACGCCTTGATCAGTCCGATGATGGTGCCGAGCAGGCCGAGCAGGGTGGCGATATTGGCAAACATGGCGAGGTAGTGCGTGCGCTTTTCCAGTCGTGGAATCGCCTCCATGATGCTTTCGTCCATTGCTGCTTCGAAATCATCACGTCGGCGTGCCGACTTGAAGTGTTCCATACCCTGCAACAGGATACGGCTCACCGCGGCATTTGATTCGCGCGCCAGTTTTCCGGCACTGACGACTTCGCCTTTTTCCATCAGCGGCATCAGCCGGGCAATCATGCGCCGGTTGCTGGACTTGGCGTGGGTGAGATGCAACCAGCGCTCCAGCGTGATGGTCAGGCCGATGGCCAGAACGATCAGGATGGGGTACATGAAGGGGCCACCGTCCTGAAAAAATCGAATTATCGTGGTTAGCATATCGTTCATCGCGAGAATCTCCGCTGTCTCTATTCAGTAGCCGAGCCAGTCGGCTTGGGCGTGGCAAAAATGGCCTGGTGATAATTAATGGTGCGTTTGAATGACGGACGGTCAATGGTCGTCAACGGCGCATCCATGATACTGGCAATCGGCGGTGATTCGATGTCGAAGCGCTCCACCGATTTCCATGGCACTATGTATAGCACCATAGGTAGCTCCTTGTTGCCGGTAATTTCAGTACCTTCCAGTTGCAGGCTTTCCTGGGCGTGCAGCGCAGAACTGCCGAAAGTGGTCAGCATCAAGGCAATGGCGATAAATAGTGGTTTCATGTTCATCCCTGCGACTGCTTGTTGTTCATCTAAAGGCGTCGTTCGATGTCGACTATCCAGCCGGCGACCTGGGCATTTTCGTCGCTGGTCAGTTCCTGGTACCTGCGATATTGCTGCAGTGCCTTTTCCAGATCCTGTAAGTATAGATCAAAAAGAATGCCCAGATTAAGATGAGCGCGTGCATATTTCTCATCTATTTCGATGGCTTTCTGATACGCCTTTAGCGCATTTTGAAACTCGCCCTTGCGGCGTTGCAAGATACCGATGTGATTGTGCGCCACGGCATCTTCGCTGTCGTAATCAATTGCCCGTCGGAAAGCTTGCTCGGCAAGCTCGAACTGTTGCAGTTGGAAGTGGGCCAGCCCGAGGTTGGTGAACAGCCTGGGCTTGTCGGGGGCAGCCTCGCTGAGTCGCATCAGTTCGCCGAGCGCGGTTTCGGTCGCACCGCTTTTCAACTCGGCAATCGCCGCCGTGTAGGCGAGTTGATCGACGTCGATGGGCTCGGGTTGCGGCTGCACTTCGAGCGTTGCCGCAGCGTCGGTATCGGCTGCCGCGGCATCGACTTCGGCGGCAGTATCCGACTTCCCGGTCTCAACCACGGTCGCGGTCTGCGGCTCGGGCTGCAGCTCCGGTTTTGGATCGCTTGCGCAGGCCGCGAGTAATAATGCGGCGAGTAAGGCGACGCTGTGACTATTGAATTTCGGCATAAGAATCACTGCTTTCGGCACGTGCATAACGGTACGGCATCAATTCACCCAGCACCTGCAAACTCTTGCGGGTGGGCTCATCGTAAGTGCCGGTTGGGATACGTTTGAAATTGGCCAGGTGGATATCGATGGCTTTTTCCTCGAACGGAAAAGCCTGCTCCTCGAGCAATAGATCGTATTCTTCGAGCTGGTCTGCGTCGAGCCCTTTGGGTCGCTGCGAATCCATCAGAGCGCGCGCAAATTCGTGATAGATTTCGGCGATCTGAAAAGTTGCTTCGGTGGTCACTTCGGCGACCTGGTACTTGATCGCTTTGCCGTAGGCATCGATCGATTGCTGCATCAGTTGCTTCTTTTTACGCAAGCTGGTCTTGAGCGGCACGGTTAGCTTCGCCTGGCGATAAGCCTGCCGCAGCGGTGCGGTTAATTCGAGGCTGGCAGTCGCCGCCAGGTACTTGCTGCGCGCACTGCGTTCGCTGCCGGCAGTGGCATCCGCCCTGACGATATCGTTCAGCCAGAAATGCAAATTGCGGGTGTCATTTTTGGCGCGATAGGATTCGGCAATCTTGTGGCGTAACTCGATCGAACGCTGCAGCGGGTAGGGGTAGAGCCCGACGTATTCCTTGTAGATTTCGATCGCCTTTGCGGGTTGGCCATCCTCCTGGTAAAGCTCCGCCGAACGCCACATTAAATCGCGTTTGCGTTCCGCCGAGCCGGGAAGCCTGGACAGCGCCAGTATTTCTGCGGCCGCCAACGACCGATTACCGCTGCTACCGTAGGCGAGGGCCAACTTCTCGGTAACCCCGGCGTTGAATTTTCGATTGTTGGGATAATCTCTGCGAAATGCCTGTAGTTGAGCGATCGCGGCAGGCCAGTCTTCAAGTTGCACGTAGGCGGTAGCGGCATCGTAATCGGCGATCACGCGCGTGGGCGATTCGGGAATGGTTTTACCCAGGCGCGTGAAATGCTGGGCCGCGAGGCGATGATCGCCGGCGTCACGGGCGATCTCGCCCTGCTTGTAAATGCTTGCGGCAATTTGTTCACGCACTGCCGGACGTTGCTTGTCCTGCTTGCCGATGTATTCGAGCAGCGCGAGGTAAGACAGCTCGGCACCAGCAAAATCGGCTGTCGAAAATTGCGCGTCGGCGAGTATGGTCCAGGCTTTGCGTTTGATCGGCCGCTCGATCCCGGGATTGTCGATCAAACGCTGCGCCGATGCCATTGCCGCCGGATACTGTTTCCAGGCAAAAAACTGCTGGGCGCTTTGCATCTCCACGGCCGACAGTCGCGGGTCGTCGGTGAAACTGGTGGTAAAGCGCACCGCGGACTGAATGCGTTGCTCGCGCAAGGTTTGCATCTGGCTCTGCTCGGTTCGTTTGAACAGCGCATCGTAAGTGACCAACGCGGCATAGCCGGCTTCGGCGCTATCGGCATGACGGGCGTAGCGATAGGCGGTTTTTTCGTAGGCGGCGATCGCCTGTTGATATTGCCCGGCATCGTAAAGGATTTCAGCGAGCAGAAAATTCATCCTCGGGGCACCGCTATCGTTCGGGAATGACGTCAGGAAGCGGCGATACCAGTCAGCCGCGACACGATAATCGGTTGCCTTCTTGCTGCCGGTAGCGATGGCGTGAAAATGCGTCGCGAGCTCGGTGAGGTGTAGCACCAGCGTGGTCGACAACAGTTGCTGGGTTTCCTCGGCCTGCAAGTTCCAGTATTCGCCATTTACCTCGTAGCGGTCGACGAAGGCGATTTTCTCCTGCAACACCAGGTCCGCATAGCCGGCCTTCTGGTAGGTTTCGATGGCGCGCTGGTGGAAGTAAGGCGTATGCGGTGAGTAGGGGTACTCGCTGGTGTAGCCGAGGAACAGTTTGGCGCCATCGAACACGCGATCCTGGTCGAGGTAAATCTCACCGAGGCGCAGGTAGAGCATGGGTTCGTAGTCGCGTTTGCCGTGTTCGTTGAAATAGCGGCTGATGTAGAGATTGTCTTCTTCGTAAGTAAATGAAAGCGACACCACGCGGGTGACGTCCAACAGCAATTCCTGGTCGGCTCTCGGCAGGGCCGGATTGAAATCGATTTCACGAATGCTGCCGTTGTCGAGGTTGATGTCCAGCAGGCGAATGAAGCTCGCCAGTGCCTCTTCGAAACGGCCCTGTTTGAACAGGGTCCAGCCGTATTTATACAACGATTTTTCGAAGTATATCGAGTCCGGAAAATGCTCGACGACGTCGCCATAAGCGAGTTCGGCGGCTATGTGGTCCTGTTCCACGAAAAGGTATTCACCCCGCCGGAACTGAACCTCGTCGAGGTGACGCGATGTCGGGTACTCGGCGACAATCCGATCCATTGCGGCCATCGAGTCTTCGTTGTCTGACTCGAGCGCGTAAGCGCGCGACAATTGATACAGGATCTTGTCGTTGGCGTCGCTACCGGGATATTTCTGCAGATAGTTCTTGTAGATGCCGATGGCGTGCAGGGCTTCCTGTTGGCCAAGTTGTTGTGTTTCGGCATCGTCCGAGAGGCGGTTGTCGAGGCTCGATTCAAGCTCCAGGTCGGCGAGGCGCCGCAATTCATCGCCGGTACCGCCACCTTCCTCGGTGATCGCAACCAGGTCGCGCAGGCTCTCGATAACCTGTCGCCGACTGAATTCGAAATTAGCCTGCGGCTGCAATTCTGCGGTTTCAAAAATGGGTGGTTGTTCGGCAAGGTCAGCGATGGTCGGGCCGATTTCAGCACCACCGGATCCGCAGGCGCTGAGCACTGCGGCAAGCAGGATTATTTTCAGGCGTTGCCAGAAATGCCGATTCATTGCGTCGACGTCAACTTGTCGTAAATGCGTGCCAGCTCGAAGCGTGCGTTCAGGCGCAGTGTTTGCACATGTTGCTGCTGGGCGCGAATGGCGCCGATACCGAGTTGGTTGATGTGCTGTTCCTGCTGCAGCAGCAAGCCGTCCACGCGCCGGCGCAGCCCCGCAATTTTGTCGGATTGCCCGCTGATACGACCTTGATACTCGGCGAAATCGAGCTCGCTGCGCTCGGTGATCTGGCGCAGTGCGACAATGCGATGCTGGGTCTCGTTGAATGCCCGATCCAGTTGCTTTAACTGCTTGCGGGCTTTCCAGATACGCCTCGGATAATCCGTGGCGAGCTCATAGTTGAGCATGCCGGACAGCAAGCGCAGCATATCCTGCTGGTAACTGGTATTGCGCTGGGTTCCAACCTTGTCGATCGAAGCGGAAACGCGCTGCAGGCGTTCGAAATGTTCCTCCTCGGTGGGCGTTGCCAGTGCCTGGTGATCTTCACTGGATTCGACCGTTGCGACGCGGGCGGCAAAGTCATCGCGTCGCGAGCTGTATATTTCGAACTGATCGAAACTGCTACTGGCCATCAACATGGGCAATTTTTCAACAAATGCCTGGCGGCGTTCGTCGAGCATCAGTTCCAGCGCCGGAAAGCTGGTACCCCAATACCCGAGCGATTGGCGGATGTCGAGCAACTCCTGGTAACGCTTGAGCTGGCGGTGAAATTCGTTGGATGCCAGCAGCAGGTGCAACTGCGGTGTGACCGCGGAAATCGGTGGCATGCGTTGCAAGTGACTACGATCGTGCAATAGCGCGGTCTCGCGCAGCGCGGAAATCAACTCGCCCTGCTCGATCGAATCGATGGCGTTATCCAGCGACGCGAGCTGCAATTCAAACTGGTTCGCGGCGATCTTGTAATAACGTATCGCGAGCTGATCTTCACCCGAGCGAGCGTAGTTGGCAGGAATGGCGAGGATGGCTTCCTGGGTCGGCGCGTCGGTAGCATTGCGTTCCAGCAACAGGCGCCAGGGAACCAGCGCCTTGTCAAATTGCTGCAACGCGTACCAGGCCCAGCCAGATGCCAGCAACGCCTGGTTGCTGAGTGGGCCTTCGAGGCGGATTCGCGACAGGCTTTGCAATGCCGGCTCATTTTCGCCCAGGCGCAGTTGTTTCAATCCAAGCGACAGATTGGCGAGGTCCCGCAGCGCCAGTTGCTCGCTGTTCTCCGGTTTCATCTGGCCGAGTTCATCGAGCAACTTGCTGCCGCGCTGATAATTATCTTTTTCCAGCAGTGCAACACCAAGGTTGTAGCGCGCATAAGTCTTCCAGATTGAATCGGGATCGATCTGTCGGCTGAATTCAGCGGCCTGGTCATACTGCTGTTCGCCGATAGCAAGTGCCGTCTGCAGGTACTTGCGTTCCGCCTCGTTTTTGGCCGGTAGCCGATCGTTGATGCGTGACAGTAGATCGCCTACCTGGCCGTAGTAACCCTGTTGATAACGTAATTGCGCGAGGTTGAACCAGATGCGATTTTGTATCGATGCCGAGACCTCGGCATTCAACAATTGTGCAAATATCGCGCGGGACTCTTCATAAAGCCCGTAACTGTAGAACAGGTCAGCGAGTAACAGGTTGGCTTCGTCAACTTGCGAAGTCGCGCGCCGCGGGCGTTCGGCCGCGGTCATCAACTGGGTGATGGCGGCGAGTTCCTGTTGCTGGAAATACTGGTATAGCGCCTGGCCGTAATAGAGATCCTGAACACGATGCACCTCGCCCGGCGTCGCGGCATGTGCCGTCGGCAGCAGCGCGATCAGGCTACAGAGAAGCCGCAGTGTCCAGCAGCAATAGCTCCTGCGGCGCGGTTTATTCCCAGATGCGGACATTGAAGCGCGGTTGTTCCTTGGAGGTGTCGTCGGCAATCACGAACTCGATGAACTGGGGTTCGGTGGTTTTTTCGATGACGATTGATTCGCCGCGGCGATAATCGCGCCCCTTGGGGCCGACGCCGGTAAAAATAGCCACCACCTCGTGTTCACCGGAGGCCAGGTTGCCGAGGTAAAGCCGTTGCACGCCACCACGTTTGAGCGCGGCAAGTTCGCGTTCGGTGTAGAGGTGATTAGCAATATTCTTGTCGTCGATTTTGAGCTCTACCGAATCGAGCGCAAAGAACACGCCGGAGTCCATCGACAGGAAAACGCTGAACTGGGTGTTGGCCGGGAACAGCAGGTCTTCTTCGAGAATGAACAGGTCGCGATTGAGTGACAGCACTTCCTTTTTCAATGCCTCGATATCGGATTCCAGCGCGGTCTGGTCCGCGGCCGGTTCCACTTCGGTGTCCTGCGCAGCGAGCGGTGCCGCCAGGCTGAACAACAACAGAAAAAGCAGGTAAGTAAATTTCATAAGTCGGAACATCCTGGATTGCTATTCACTCGTCGCGGGATCCTGGAATCCTGACGAATAATGGACTTTGCCATTGCTGTCGATGACGATCGCGTCAATTCCGGCCAGGCTTTCGACCAACGCGAGGCCTTCAACCGCTCCTAGAATAAAAATAGTAGTTGATAAGGCATCAGTTGTCATGGCATCCGGGCCAATTACTGTCGCGCTCCAGCTTTCGCGGGCGGAACGCCCGGTAGTCGGGTTGATGATGTGATGGACGCGCTCGCCGTTTTCGATGAAAAAACGCTCATAGTCGCCCGATGTCGATACGGCGGTGTCGCTCAGCGGCAAACGCAGCGCGATCCCGGACGGGTCGCGAGGGTGTTGAATGCCGATCATCCATTCGTGACCGTCGCGGTCACCGATGATGCGGCTGTCCCCACCCGCACTCACCATCGCCTTGATGATCCCGCAGGCACGTAGCAGCTCGATTGCCCGGTCCACTGCGTAACCCTTGGCGATACCGCCGAGATCGATGCGCACCGCGTCGTTGCTGAAGCGAATCTTGCCGTCGCCGAGTTGAATGTGCCGGTAATCGATGGCCGGCAGGTTCTGCGCTATCCAGGCATCGCCGGGTTGCTGGCGCTCACGATAGTCGTAGCGGTAGCCCACGCTTGCGTAGGTGATATCAAAAGCGCCTCGTGAAATTTCGGAAAAATACAACGAGCGTTTGATCAGTTCCAGTAATTCGTCGCTGATCGCAACGTCCATGGACGCCGCATTGGTGTTGATTTGGGATAACTCACTGGTTTCCCTGTAGCTGCTCATACGCGCATCGATGCGCGCCATCTCGTCGAACACCCGGGCAGTGCACTCTTTGGCGATGTCCTGATCAGCGTGCCACAACTCGACCGAGATGCGCGTACCCATCAGGTCAGTTTGTTGTTGGTGCCATTGCGCCTGCGCGCTGAAGGAAGTAGCCAGCCAAAACAGCAGGGCGATACAGGCCAACCAGCCCTGGCGCTGCAGGGCCAGGGTTTGACCAGCCGTAGAAGCGGACATTACCAAAAGGTGTTTCCTGCGTGGTGTTTACAGCGCGCCGAAGGTAATCAGGTTGTTCAGGCTCGCGTCAGTGCCCAGTCCGTGGTTTGGAAAGATCGATTTGAACTCGCTGATCACATCGGGGAAGGGCGCGGTCGGGCCATTCAATGCCATGTAATTGAGCATGATCGTGTTCACCAGCAGGTTGACGTTGTTGGCCGCGGGGCTTCCCGAAGTCACGACCGAGGCGTCCGCACTCATGCTGCCGATCTGTCGGTTACCGACCAATACCGGTGGGGCGCCGGGGTTGAACACCAGGAAGTAAGAGCAGGCCGTTGACGAGTTGTCGCCGGTCCATTGGCCCTTACCCCTGCCACCGACGGTTATATTGCCGTTTCCATCGGTGCCACCATTCGGTGCGCCGCTGTCGTCGTTGGCGCCGTTGCTGAACACCGAGCCGTCGCTGAACACGTAGATCATCAGCGGTTGACCCAGCAGGGCGGCGTACTCGAGGCAGGCACCGATGCAACGGCCGGCGCGCAGGTCGCGATTTTCACCGGTGATGCGATCGCCGGTGTGATAATCGTAACCGCCCATGGTAATACAACCACCGGCGGCGTAACGGTTCATCACCATCTTCATCACCGACGCGGTTTTGCGAAATTCGCCATCGTTAAGTTCGGCCGCGGAAAAAATCGACAGGATATCGAGATCGAGAGTCGGATCGACTTCGGTATTACCGAAACGCTCGGCGATATCGGCGGCCTTGATGTAGCCGCAGCGCACCAGGTCCTTGATGATGGCGTCGTTGCTGAGTCCGGTATCGATAGTACCGAGCTTGAGCTTCTTGTGGCTGACGCGCGCCATCGACTCCATCACCGCGGTGACATCGTTGGAGCCGAGGATGGCGGTCAGGTCACCGATATCCACCAGCCCGGTGACGTCGCTGGGACGATCGACCTTGGTCGGACGAAATTCAGGATCGATGTACATGGCTGGCGCCATCGAATTGCCACCGGAATCGCTGCTGCGCGAACCGATCAGATCGACCACGCTGCCACGCGCGCCGGTCATCGCCAGCGGGTACAGCGGGTTGTGCGGATTGTTGGCCGTGTCGTTATCCGAGCGTGCCGGGATGACGCAACCATCGACGTTACCGATCGCGGTGACCGCTTTTTCGCGAATTCCCAACAGCATCGGGCTGTCGGAGTGAAACAGCAGGTTCAGTTCGTCATTGACGAAGTTATCCGTGGCACTGGGGTTCAAAGTCGTCACCCCGGCGCTGTTCTGGCCCGGCAAAATGTCGCCAGGCAGACCAAGCTTGCTGTAACCCGCGGTCGACAACAGGTTCATCTGGTCACCTTCCTGGCCGACCAGCACGTTGGAACCGGCGAGGTTGGCGCCACCTGCCAGGTCGAAGCAAATGAACGGCACCTTGTCACCGGCAACACCCAGCGTACAGCCGATGTCTTGCGCCAATTGGTCGAGGTCGGCGGAAACTGCCGCGTGTACCGAGTTGGGGTTGGCAAACAGGCTGAGCAGGCTGCCCGATAAAACCGTTGCCGAGCCCGACATGAAACCCTGGCGAATGAACTGTCGCCGGTTCATAGGTTTGCCGTGATCCTCGAACTTGAGCGGTTCGTCGGGAGTCAGGTAACGTTTTTTATTCATTTTGCGCATCTTGCTGTCCTTATTGTACGACCATCACGGCGCCACCGGCAGCGGCGGCACAAACGGCCTTGACGATTTGCGCTGTCCTGGCCTGTGTATTTTCCGGGGTGCAGGCTGCCGGCGGAACCGGTGTGCAGGTATTGATCAACTGGGTAATCAAGCTGTCGTAGGCGACCAGGTTCACACCGGTGTCCAGGTTTTGTGACGCGCCCGCTCCGAGCAGGTCGCTGATCTCGGTTTCGTTCGGCGCTACATTCGGCTGGCTGGTCAGGTTGTTGGTTGGGTCGAACGGGTCGATATTCATTACTGCGGTCAGTAGCGGATCGATGATCAGGCTGCGATTGGCTTGCTGGGCTGGGGTCGGAGGCACTGGTGCCTCCGCTCCGAAAGCGTCCTGCGCATTTTGCGCAAAAACGAAATCCGTAAAAAACCCGGGATTGGTTTCCACCAGTTGACTGCAGTAGGTCAGCGCCAGCTGCGCGATCGCCATTTGATGCGATGGCAGGAAGGCGTCGATGGCCTCGACCGTGGGCAATTGTTGCAGATAATCGGTATAGACAGCCTCGACCACGGGGTCGGTTACCGGCACGCCGGTGATGGTCGCAATGGTGGCGTTGATTTCTTCGAAGGTACGCACACCAATGTCCGATTCAACCTGCTCGGCAGGATCGGGTGAATCGCCCGGCACTGTTGGAGTTGCCTCGGTGTAAGTTCTGCTCTGTGGGCCAATGGTCTCGAAGGTGAGGAAGAATTCATCGCTATCCGCACCTTTTTCAAGCGTAATAATGGTGCCAATCGATGACAGCACCTGGCCAAATTGCGGATCGTAACTGCCATCGATAGTCACATCGATGTTCGCAAAAGCCTGACCGGCCAGCGCCTCCTTGCCATTGATACCGATGCGCAAGCCCTTGATATCGACTGGCACCGGATCCCAGGCGGCGTCGAGATTGATGAAGGTCGGCTTGTTGAACAGGTAGCTGTAGTTATCGTATTGCGATACTTCGAACATCACGTAACTTTCGGGGATACCGATGCGATGTCCAACGTAAAACAGCAGGAAGAACTTCGCGCCCACGCCAACATCGAAATTCTGTTGCACCTGGGCATTGGTCAACGTGCGATTGTGTATGGCGAGCAGGCGTACCTGTCCCTGCCAGGGGCGGTTACCCGAAGTTTCGTTACCCAGCACCAGGGTAGCGAGGCTGTCTTCCCAGACATTATTGATCGAGGTGTTGCCCGAAACCGGCTCGTCGACATCGACTTTCACACCGTTGACGTACATCTCGCGTCCGTCGAAGCGGTCGTAGTTGACCACCACGTGTTGCAGGTTAGCCTGGGCAAACTCGACGTCGTTTTCACCACTGTTAAACATGGGCTCGCCATTCGCGATATCGAATCCCGGCTGCGGCTCCGCAATGCGATTGTAGAATTCGTAGTTGTATAGAGTCTGCCCGAGCGTAAAGTTACGCGCCGTGTCGCCGACCGAGTAACTGATGATGTTGGCATCTTCCTGCACGACGTTGGCTGGCATCACCCAGGTCTCCACGGAGTACTGACCGGTCGACTGAATGAAGGTATGCAATTTCACGCTGTCGAAGGTCAACGCCTGCGCGCGTCCCCCAGTGAAATTCAGTCCGTAGGTCTCTAACCATTCCACCGAACCCATCAGCGCCAGGTCGACCGCCGGATCGATACCGCTGGTGTCGTAGGCAATTCCCATGGATCCAGTTTTGAATTCCCACAGCGCGACCAGGTTGCTTTCATGGCGATTGCCGCCCGAGGCAATAATGCCATCGCCCAAACTCAGCGCCTTGCTGGCCAGCAGGGCATCCGGATCGACCTCGGTTTCGGCGATGCCCTGGGCAAACAGGTCGATTACCGCGGTCATGTCAACGGCGTCATCGCCGCAATCAGACCAGCAGTTATGCAATTGTTCGAGGCGTTCGACAAAGCGCGAATTCGCCGGCACGTCGATGTTCATTTTCGACTTGGCCGCTTCGTAGGCGCTGTCGACGTCGGTGCTGGCGAAGAACGGCGCCTGCGGTAACAGCGGCCCGGTTTCGGTGTGACAGTTCTGGCAATTACCGTTGGCGATGACCGGCGTAGTACCGACCAGCAGTGGATAAACGGTGTTTTCGAAGCTGGCGCCATTGGTGCCTTCGGTATCCGCATCGGGCGGAAAGGACTTGGCATCGCCCGGATCACGATGGTCCGGCGCGGTCAACTGGATCAGTCGAGCCGAGGCAATGTTCGATGCCGTCGCCCAATTGGAAATCATTTGCTCGATGGTAGTAGCGCAGGCGTTCAGTGAACTCAGCCAGCACTGGTGGCCGCCACCGACCTTGGTGACGAAGGTGGAGCTGGCCGGATCCTGCAGCTTGGCATACTTGATCGCCTTGGAATAAGCCTTGTTGATATCGTCAGGGTTGACGAAGGTAGGTTCCTGGCCGTCGCCGTGACACTGGCCGCAGCGGTTGTCCTCTTTCAGAAACGTCCAGAAGTGTTGCTGGAAATTGCGCACGTCGTCGGTTTTCGCCGGCGGACCGGTATAGGCGCCGTCGGCGGTGTTCAGGTTCGCATTGGACGAGGTGCCGGACCCGCCACCACAGGAGGCCAGACCCAGTGCGAGCAAAAGAAATATCGGTTTAAGCAAGTTAGGTGAGATATTCATGATCAACCCCCCTTGCAGTAGGCAGCGACATCGGTAAACACCGCTTTCATGTCGTAGTTGTAGGCAGCGGCGTTGGTGAAATCAGTGACGATGTCGTCGCGCTCGCTACGGTCTGCGTCAAACACGTTCGGATCCCGCAGGCAGACTGCCTTGAACACCTTGTCGACCTGGCATTGTGCAAAAGCCTTGCTGTTGGCGAGTTCCCTGCCCAGCGACTTGGCGCCAGTACCAAAGGAGTAACCCTTGTCCGGGTCGATGCTGACGCCGGGCAGGGGAGTACCGGATGGATTCCAGCCCGGAGTCACATCCCCGGGACGATTTCCAAGCAGGGAGTTCGGGCCGTTTCGCCAGTAATTTCGCCAGCTATCGTTAATCGTGATGTAACCGTGTTCGAAATTGTTCTCGTTGATGTTGTGCTTTATTGAAACGGCGCCGGGGGTATAGTCGAGGAAGCCGTCAGCCTTGTTGTCGGCCGGGTAAGTCCATTCGTAATGGGCGAATGCGCCCGCCATTCCGTCCATACCGGCATGACAGCCGACACAACCGTTGAGGAAGATACGGCTATCGCCGCCCGGGGTGCGCGAAACGTCGCGACGAACTCGATCCGGGGTGCGCGACACGTCCTTGAGCGGCTCGAGGTCGGTGCACAGGTGGTTCATCAAGGTGAAGCGGAACATGGCGCGATTGGTGCCATCCGAGAAGAATGCCATCGACGCCGCGCGGCTGGTCATGATGCCGGCGGTGGCATTGCTGTCCAGGCCGGTCACGTTATCCTGTGTGTCGGCCACCAGGATGGTGTCGTCGGACAGGTCGCCGGCTATGGGGCCGAGGGCCTCAAGCTCTTCGTAATGATCATTGTTGTCATTTGCGTACGGTGTGAGCCCACCGACGCTGCCGATGTAGATCATGTTACCGTAGAGGATGCGCCTGAAGTCGATGGAATCACGAATCGCGCCGACAACCGTTGCCGAGTAATCGTTCAACGGGGTGAAAACGGTTTGCTCTTCATTGGTCCAGGGAGCAGCAAAGTTTTTCAGCGTGACATTGTAAAAATATCGGGCATTTGGATTCGACGCGGTGTCGATTGCGTACTCGGCGGCGTCTTTACCCGTTGCGTCGGTAAGCAACAGGGCTTCCATGTCATCGATGGCGGCATTGGTCGCACTCACGCCGGTCAGGCGATCGTGGATCCGCTTGGCCTGGTTACGCTCGGTCTCTCCAGCCCAGACCGGTTGTCCGTGAAGTAGAATCGTGCCGGCGAGCGCCAGTATTAGTGTTTTCATCATTCCCATTGAGTCTTCCCAACTCTATCCTTATCCATCGATTCGAACTGCTGCTCACACCGAACCGGGCGATTCCAATAAATCTAGCACAGGGTGCCAACACCGAGCAGATAATAAACAGGTAATAATTCACAAAACCTGAAATGGCCACTGCCGAATTTGCGATTGCTGATAAGCTTTATAGCGTCAGGTCGCATGGTTCTGTTGTATTGAAACCCTGAGCTATAGTTTACGAGACTGGCGGATTGTAATGTATACCGTCTGTAAGCAAAAGAGGGCCCTTGGTCGGAAAGCGCGGGCGAGCCCTGTAAAGACACAGATACACTTGAAACCCATAGAAATAGCGCATTTCACGGAAATCAACTAACGGAATAATGAAACCGATAGCAACCAGAATAACCCCGGCAGCCCCCTGTTCGGTCATCCTGCGACACAGTCTGCTCGACCCACTGAAATTGGCGCTGATCGGATTTGTCGTGCTGTGGCTGACCGGCTGCGGAGGATCGTCGTCTGGTGACGGCATCGATCCCGGTCTGATCGAAATACCGATTGCCTACATCAAGCGCCCGGTTCCGGTCGATGACATGGGCCAGCAACTGCAGTCAGACATGCGTGATTCACGCCTGTTCAGCGCCGGTGGAGACGTATTCCTGCGCTCCAGCACCGGGGTCGATGCTTCGGTTTTTAACCTCACCAGCAAAGTGACCCGTGGGCGCGGCGATATCAAGGGCCTGAACGTTTCCTATGACGGCAAACGGCTGGTTTTTTCGTTACGCCTGTTCGATCCTGACCCCGATGACGAAATTGTCCCGACCTGGAATATTTATGAGTACAACCTGGAATCCGAAGCATTACGGCGGATCATCGTCGGTGATTTGATCGCCGAACAGGGTGACGATCTGTTCCCCGTCTACCTGCCGGACGGTCGCATCGTATTCACTTCCAGTCGTCAGCAGCAGGCGGGAGCGAACCTCATCAACGAGGGTAAACCCTTCTACCAGGCGCTCGACGAGGATGGCAACAGCATCGCTATGGTGTTGCACATCATGAATGCGGATGGCACCGATCTGCGCCAGATTTCGTTTAACCAGAGCCACGACCTGTATCCCCAGGTGCTCACCCGGCTCAAGGGCGGGAAAATCATTTTCAGTCGCTGGGATAACGCGGTCACCGACAAGGGCATACACTTTTATACGGTCAATCCCGATGGCAGCGAGCTTGAGGCACTCTACGGAGTCTACAGTCACGACACTGGCAGCAATGGCGGGGAAATCCAGTTTGTCAGTCCGCGCGAGATGGAAAATGGCGACCTGATGGTCATCACCCGACCCTACGACGGTACCTTCGAGGGCGGGGATATCGAGATAATCGATGCCGATCGATTTGCCGATAATCGCAAGCCGGTATGGTCCATGGCGGGACTCAGTGGCCCGGCGCAAACCGTGGCGACGATCAATAACGTGGTCAATGATGGCTCGGTGTCAATTGCCGGTCGATACAGTTCGGCCTGGCCCCTGTGGGACGGTAGTAACCGCATCCTGGTCAGCAAATCAACCTGCCAGCTCACGCTCAACGGCCGCTTGCGGCCCTGCGTCGATCCTTACCTGTCCAATCCGAATTCACTCGAAGCTTCGCCAGCCTATGCCATCTGGCTTTATGACATGGAAGAGGATACCGAGAAGCCGGTGGTGCTGGCCGAGGAGAATACCGTTATTACCGAGGCGGTCACGATCGAGGAGCGCATCCTGCCGCCGATAATTTTCGACAAGAGCGGTTCCGACATTGACAGCAATCAGCAATCCGCCAATGTTGGCGTGATTAATATCAAAAGCGTGTACGACATGGCGGATGGCAGTTTCAACGGCTGTTACTACGGATTCTGCACCACCGCGCCGGGAATCAACTCGGTAGAGGACTTCGCCGACCCGCTCAACGCCACGGCAGCTCAGCGCCCGGTGCGTTTCGTGCGCTTTGTGCGGCCGGTTGGCCTGCCCTCGGAGGACGATCCGAACCTCGCCGACCCACCCGAATTTATCAATGCCTCGTTTGGCATCAACGGTGTCCGTATCATGCGCGAAATTGTCGGTTACGCTCCGGTCGAGCCCGATGGCTCGGTGAAGGTGCGGGTCCCCGCCAATCTGCCGCTGTCACTGGAATTGCTCGACGGCGAGGGCCGCCGCATCGGGCCAACCCACCTGAACTGGATTCAGGTACTGCCGGGTGACACCTTGACCTGTAATGGTTGTCATATTCGAGATACGGGCGGTGCCAGGCCCGAGGTTCACGGCCGCCTCGATGCGACTGCGCCGTCGATCAATAGCGGATTGCCTGCCTTTCTGCAATTCGTCAATACCGAGATACCTGGAACGGCCGCGAGCTACTATGGCCTATTAGGCCAAACCATGGCCGAGGTGCGCTTTGATCGGGTCGAAGATATGGTGCCGCCCGGGCCCGAGCCGGAATTGAGTGTTGACCTGATTTACGATGACTACTGGACCGATCCGGCAGTGCGCGCGCCCGATGCGAGCTATGCCTATCGTTATGCCGATCTGGATACGTCGATGTTGCCGCCAACCAATGTTTTTTGTTCGCCATGGGCATTCAATTGCCGCAGCATTATCAATTACCCACGGCACATACATCCGATCTGGCAGGTCAATCGCGGCGTCGACCTGGTCACCATGGACCCGCCAGCCAATCCGCCGCCCAATGATCCAACCAACACACCGCTGGTGGTGGTCAATACCCCCAACACTGTGGGTGACGATACCTGTACCGAATGTCATACTACAGCCGGTAACACGCGCATACCTTATGGACAGCTCGACCTGGCAACCGATCCGGCCCAGGTAGCGAATCAGCTACTGCGCTCTTATGTCGAGCTACTGGCTATCGACGCGGGTCAAATGTTCAACGGCGTCAATGTCGTTGATATCGACCCCGCCGTCGCCGTGTTCCCGAGCATGAGCGTCAATGGCGCGCGCGCGAGCTATTTCATGGAGAAAATGACCGGAGTCGAACTGGACAGTCCGCGCACGATATCCGGTACGGTCGATCACACTGGCATGTTGACCGGTGCTGAGCTAAAACTGATTAGCGAATGGCTGGATCTGGATGCGCGGAATTTCAACGACCCGTTTGATCCGGATATACCACTTAACTAAAGTGTCAGTAGAAACATTGCCTGTATTAACGGTGCCAGCATCAACAGTGATTTATTAACACGGGATCCTCAAGATTGTATGGTTTAAGGTCAGCTCTGCTGTACGGTCTGTTATTAGTGGTCGTAAGCGCAAGCCAGGCGGCGATCGCGCAGTCGGCTAACAAAGACGAGGCATTGGCGGTGGAAGCACCGAACCTGGCGAATGAAGTCTTTTTAGTGACCATCGCTGATCCCTTCGTCGAAATGCACACCGGACCGAGCGCTGGTTACCCGGTGTTTCACGTCGTCGAACGCGGTGACCAGGTGCGGGTAATACGCCGCAAGACCAACTGGTTCAAAATCGAAACCAGCGATGACAAGACTGGCTGGGTCAGTCGCGAGGAAATGCGCCAGACCTTGCTGCCTTCAGGTGAAAGCTTCAAATTGATCGACCTGGATGAAGATGATTTTGCACAGCGAAAATGGGTGGCCGGGGTAACCGGAGGCGAGTTTGAATCAGCGCCGGTATTTACCTTTTTTGGCGGCTACGCGTTTAGCGATAACGTGGCGGCCGAGCTGCATTTCGGTCAATCGGTCGGTACCGTTTCGAGCAGCCGTTATTACAAGGGAAACCTGGTCATGCAGCCCTTTCCCGATTTAAACTATTCGCCCTACATGACGCTCGGCATAGGCCGAATTGAAGTCAGCACCAGTTCTACACTGATTGCGGCGAACAGGGACGACAGCACTTTCGCGCAGGTCGGTCTTGGTCTGCAGACCTATATCAGTCGCAGTTTCCTGTTTCGATTCGAGGTGAATGAGTATGTCGTTTTTTCGACCACCAATACGCGCAACAATAATGAGGTAGTGAACGAGTGGAAATTCGGTTTCGCAGTTTTTTACTAGCATCGCTACTGGGGTTGTTGTCACTGTCGACCGAGCTTGCAGCACAGAGCGAGGAAGACGATGCAAACAATTTGATCGAACCGCAGATCGAACGCGTCGATTTTGACGAGTCGCTGATTGCTTCGTTTGATTTCGAGTTTGCCATTTATGCCGGTTACCTGGCGATCGAGGACTTCGATACCAACCTGGTCACCGGGGTGCGAATGGGCTACCACATTTCCGAGGATTTTTTCTTCCAGGCTTCATTGGCTAGAAGCGAGGTCGGTGAAACCAGTTTCGAAACCCTGACTGGCGGTGCACCCTTGCTCTCCGATGACGAGCGCGAGGTCGAGTACTTTCTGCTCAGCATCGGCTTCAACCTGTTTCCAGGGGAGGTATTCCTCACCGATTCAACTACATTCAATACGGTGCTGTATATTTCTGGTGGCGTGGGCAGCACCCAGTTTGCCGGTGATGATCGCCATACCATCGCCTGGGCCGTTGGGCATCGCACCCTGTTTGCCGATGCCTTTAGTTTTGATATCGAAATGCGTGACCTGATTTTTGACGTGGATATATTTGGGCGCGATAAAACCACCCATAATCTTGAATTGACTGTGGGACTAAACCTGTATTTCTAAGGAGTATGGATATGATAGGAAAGATTTTCCCTGGCTTGAGGACCGTGATGTTGGTCGGCCTTGTTATTTGCACAATGCCAATGTTGGCAACAGCTGCCGAAATCGGCAAGACCGCACCGGATTTCACCTTGAAGTCCTTGTCCGGTACAAATCTGAAACTCAGCGAAATGACGGGTAATGTCGTACTGATCAATTTCTGGGCCTCCTGGTGTGGCCCCTGTCGCGAGGAAATGCCATTGTTGAATGCCTTGCACAAGAAGTACGAGCCGCTCGGATTTACCGTGCTTGGCGTCAACGTGGAAGAAGATGTCAACGCCGCGAAGGGTTTTCTGAAAAACTTTCCGGTCGATTTTCCGGTGCTGCTGGACAACACCAACCAGGTCAGCAAGCTGTACGAGGTCATTGCCATGCCGACCTCGGTCGTGGTCGATCGCGATGGCAACATGCGTTACCTGCACCAGGGCTATAAATCAGGCGACGAGGCGAAGTACCAGCAGATGGTTAAGAAGCTGGTGCGTGAATAAGCCTATGAAAACAATCGTTTACACGCTGCTGGCTGCTAGCCTGTGGTTGCTCACGGGCTGCGCGGCTGAGCCCTGGGTCAAGCCATATGAACGTGCCAACCTGGCGGATCCAATCATGAGTTTTAATCGCAATCCGGTGTCGGCGAGCTACCTGCATCACGTCTACGACTCGCGCGAAGGTGCGCGTGGCGCCGGCATCGCTACTGGCGGCGGTTGCGGCTGCAACTGATTATCGTGTCCCTGCGCCGTTTCAGCTTGCGTCTTGCCGGCATATTACTGCTTTTGTTCAGCGCTTCTGCGATGGCTGCAGTGTTACCCGAAGAACGCGTCGACCTGCTGTATCACAGCTACGATGGAGGCGGTGCCGAAATCGATGGCCCATCGATACTGGTACGAAAAAGCCTCGGCAGCAGTGTATCGGTTGGGCTGAATCACTACGTGGACAACGTCACCAGTGCTTCCATAGACGTGCTGGTAAGCGCCAGTGCCTACACTGAAAAACGTGAAGAAAGCAGTTTTGCTGTCGACTATTTGCGAGACAAAACGACGGTGAGTCTCGGCTATACGCGTAGCCGCGAGAGTGATTTTGACGCCGACACCATGAGTATCGGTATTTCGCAGGACCTGTTCGGTGATTTGACCACCTTGAGTATCAGCTTTGCCATCGGTGACAATGTCGTCGGCCAAAATGGCAACGATGACTTCGAGGAAGAGACCACGGTGCGCAGCTACCGGGTCGGCCTGTCTCAGGTATTTACCCGCAACACGATTGTGGCTTTCACCTACGAGGCCATTACCGACGATGGCTACCTGAATAACCCTTACCGCTCGGTTCGCTACATCGACTCAAGCACCCCCGCCGGCTTCAGTTTTCAACCCGAAGTCTATCCCGACACACGCGCCAGCAATGCCCTCGCGGTGCGTGCCAACTATTACCTGGCGCAACGTTCCACGGTGCACGCGGGTATGCGGCTGTACGAGGATAACTGGGGGATTGAGGGTAAGACTTACGAACTCGGCTATACCTATCCCTATGAGGAAAGCTGGATTTTCGATGCGCGCTTTCGTTATCACGAGCAGAGCGAGGCCGAGTTTTACAGCGATTTATTCCCGTTCGAGGATGCGCAGAATTTCCTCGCGCGCGACAAGGAACTTAGCCGCTTTACCAGTACCACCATCGGCGTGGGCGCAAGCTATGAATTTGGTCGTTCCTGGAGTTTCATCGAGCGCGGTAGTCTGAACCTCGAACTGGACTGGATTCGCTTCGATTATGAGAATTTTCGAGACCTTACCAAGGAGGGTGATGTAGGTGATGAGCCGTTGTACAGCTTTGATGCGAGGGTTACGCGATTCTACTTGTCGATCTGGTTCTAGGCCGGGTGCCGGCTTCGGGCCTGGCCTGCTGATTCTCGGCTGCCTGGCCAGCGGCCCGATCGACGCGGCTGACGATGCCGATTGCACGCCATTGCAAGCGCTGCACATCGAAGCCAACCCGGTTATCAACGCCGCCGCTGTGCAGGCCTTGAGTGCGCCATTCCTCGGTAGTTGTATTTCACCCCAATTGCTACGCGAACTACTGGCAGTATTTTCCAGCCATTTCATCGATCGCGGATATGTGACCACGCGTCCCTACCTGCTCGAGCAGGATATCAGCGATGGTGAAATCGATGTAAAGCTGTTGGTGGGCGCTGTCGAAGCCATCGTCGACGCGCAAAGCGGGGAGAGCAACTGGCGCATTGCCAGCGCGTTTGCCTTCAATAGCGAAATTTTGAATTTGCGTGAACTGGAGACCTCGCTAGAAATAATCGAACGTCCGCAATCGGTGCAGGCCAGTCTCGAAATCCGCCCCGGCAATCAGCAAGGCGGCAGCATCATCGCCATCGATACCCTCGACAGTTCACAGCTGCAGGTCGAACTCGGCGCCAATGCACGTAGCGAAGTCGATCCGCAACTGAGCATCGCGGCAACCCTCGACAATCCTCTGAACCTCAACGATATCCTCGAGTTCCGTTATAACAGTGGCGACGTATACCAGGCTTACCAGAGCGACCGCAGCCGTGAATGGAAATACTCGGCGCCACTGGGTAGCTACCTGGTGACCTACCTTCACAGCGACATCAATTACCGCCAGCGACTGCAGGGTATCAATGGCAGCTTTCTGTCCGAGGGCGAATCAGTTAGCGATCGCCTGCAGATCGATAAGCTGCTGGGCCGTAGCCAGTCCTATCGCCTCAACCTGGGTTTCGCCCTCGAGCTTGAAGACAGCATTAACGAGTTCGAAGGCGAAGTCATCGAGGTATCCAGCTACAAGACGAGCAAGGCTGAGCTGGATTTGCGCCACGACTGGTTTGCCAGCTGGGGTCGGATGTTTAGTCGCTATGCCTACCAGCAGGGGCTGGATTCATTTGGCGCCAGGGACGATGATTTTTTTGCCGCGGAGGATGGCGTCGGCGGCGAGGCGCGCCTGCAGTTCAAAAAGCACGTGCTGGAAAGCCAGGTTTACTACTATCTGCCGAATCCGGACTGGCAGGTCAACGTGAATCTGCACTGGCAATACAGCGATGACGTTCTGTATGACGCCGACAAGCTGTTTCTGGGCAGCGAGAACACGGTGCGTGGTTACAACTCGGCCCTGAGTGGCAGCAACGGCTGGTACGCGGGTAGCGACCTGGTGAAACGCCTGCAATCGATAGGCGGTGCGGAGGATGCCAATGTGTTGCTCAAATCGATTTCGCTGTCGCTGGGTTTCGATTACGGTGAAATTCGCTGCGAAGACGATAATCCCGATGTCTGCGGGGAGATATACGGCATCGGTGCCGGCGTGGTGCTGGCCGACGATAATTTCAATGCCCTGTTGAGCTGGGGTCATCCACTGAAAGAACTGGACGACGATGTCGGCAGCGAGGACCTGTTCCTGCTGGACTTGCGCTGGAAGCTGTAAGACGAGCCTGTAGATTGCATCCTTATTCCAGGCGCCGATCTGCACAATCTTCCGGCTAGAGTTGGCGCTCGGTAGTATCTTCGAGATCGTCAAGCCGGTCGAACTCGTGACTGTGGAGCGCTTCGGCGTACTCCTCCGGTTCAGCCGACAGGTACTCGGCAATCGGCGTACCCATGGGACCCGCGACCAGCGCTGACTGGTCTTCCAGGGCAACCCCGGCGCGCGCGCCCATTCGAATCAGGGTGAACAGCAGGATGATCGCGAACACGCTGGCGATTCCCCAGAAATAAAATTGGGGTCCGAGTAAATCCATGAAAAATGCGATCAGGATTGGACCGATCATGGCACCGATTCCGGCGACCATCACCAGGCTGCCGCTGGCGCTAATTATCTGGTGTGGTTCGAGCCGATCGTTGGCGTAGGCGATGCAGACCGAATAAATCGGCATCGCTGAGCCGCCTAGCGCAACGATTACCAGGTAAAACATCAGGCTTCCGGCAGGGATGATCGCTGCAATAGTGCAGCTGATTATGGCCATGATGGACAGTCCTGCCATAACACCGCGCCGGCCTATTCGATCGGAGATATAGCCAACCGGCCCCTGCATGATCAGGCTGCCAATCATGATGCTGGCCATGAACCAGGAAATGGCCTTGAGATCGACCAGCACCTGGCTTGCATAAATGGCGCCCAGGCCGACGAGAGTGCCCTGAGCCATGCCGGTAAGCCCGTTGCCGATGACCGCCAGCGGCGAAGCGCGATACAGATCGATGACCGACATCTTCGACGACGTAGCGAAATTGGGCGCCGGTTTCACGGTCAGCAGGATCGGGATCAAGCCCAAAGGAAATGATCACCGATATGAGGATAAACAGGTCGATGGCATCCGGCCGCGCCACGTTGAGCAGAAACTGGCCCGCGCCCATACTGCCGGTGACTATGAGCATGTACACGGAGAGCATTTTCCCGCGTGTTTCATTGCTGGCGCGATCGTTCAACCAGCTTTCGGTCACCACGTAAAAGCCGGCAAAGCTGAGCCCGGTGATGACACGCATGGCCCACCAGACCCAGACGTCGATATAGATGCCGTGGAACAGGATAGAGATGGAGGCGAGCGATGCCAGTGCCGAAAACACGCGAATGTGGCCCACGCGGTTTACCAGGATGGGCGTGAGCAATGAACCGATGAACATGCCGACGAAGTAACCCGACATCATGATCCCGGTAGTGAAGGTAGAAAAGCCCTCGATACCGGCGCGCACGCCCAGCAGGGTACCCTGAAGGCCATTGGCGAGCATCATGAAACCAATGCCGAGCAGTATTGCCCAGCAAGCGACGATGTTTTTCCACATTGAATTCGGGTTCCGCAATAGACCGTGAGGTCAGCAAAAAGAGCGCGGATTCTAGTAGAGCATTGCCTCCCCAGCAATGCATAAATTGAATTTAATCGACAGGCTTCTCGTGACGTTCGATAAAGGCTTCAAGTTTTTGCGCAAGAATGTCCCATACAGCCATTGGCCCGGCGCTGCGCACGGTTTCCTCGCGCCAGTGATCCAGCGGCCTCGAGCGGATTTCGGCGGTGGTTTCGCGTAACAGCGAGTGTTGTGCAGAGAGTTCTTTCAAGTGTGTATGCACATCGCTTTCCGTGTCGGTTTCAACGGCCGCCTGGTGGGCGCGCTGGTAGAGTTCGTCGATGTGACGCAGGCGGGATTCGTACTCGCGGATATGCTGTTCGATTAAATGTTCTTTTTTGGACATGGTTTCGGCCTGGTGGAAGTATATCGTTAGGTTACTCCGATCAATAACGAGAATGCCTGACCTGCGTCAAAAAAATGGGTTGATCGCTAACCGGCGCGAGGCTAACCTTCGGGCACCTTAATTCCCGTCCCCGCTATGCCTGCTTCGGCTTTACTCCAGACCCGTGATCTTTGCTGCATGCGCAATGATCGCCTGTTGTTCGAGCATCTCGACATTCGTCTGGATGCCGGGCAAATGCTGGTGGTGGAAGGTCCCAATGGTTGCGGCAAGACGAGTCTGCTGCGTATCCTCACCGGATTGCGGCTTGCCGATGGGGGTGAGGTGTTGTGGCGAGATCAACCAATCGACCGTCTCGCCGGAGACTATTTCGAGCAGGTCAGCTACGTCGGTCATCACGACGGGGTCAAGCACGAGTTGTCCTGCGTGGAGAATTTACGCCTGGCGCGGGCCATGGGTGTGCCGTCAAAGGTCGATCTCGATGAAGTGCTGGAACAGGTCAACCTCTATACCTACGGTGAAACGGAAGCCGGTAGCCTTTCGGCCGGGCAGAAGCGCCGCCTGGCGCTGGCGCGCCTGCTCGCCACCGAAGCCTTGCTGTGGATACTGGATGAACCCTTTACTTCGTTGGACAAGGCAAGCATGGCGCTGTTTAGCGAATTGTTTGAACAGCATCTCGAGCGTCAGGGTGTGATCGTGATGACGTCGCATCACGACATATCGCTGCCCACGCAAGCGTTGCAGCGGCTGCGACTGGGGGCAGTTGCTTGAACCAGCGGCTGTCCCTGAGCCAGGCCTTCGTTTTCCTGCTGCGGCGCGACCTGTTGCTGGCGTTGCGCAATCGCGCCGAGTATGCGATGCCACTGCTGTTTTTCGTGCTGGTGATCACGCTGTTTCCACTCGCGCTAGGCGCCTCGCCGGAATTGCTGGCGCGCATCGCCCCGGGCATTATCTGGGTCGCCGCCTTGCTCGCGGCGATGTTGTCGCTCGACAGTATTTTTCGCTCCGACTTCGATGACGGTTCGCTGGAACAGATTCTACTGAGCCCCCATCCGGTAGCGGTGCTGGTGCTGGCCAAAGTCAGCGCGCACTGGTTGATTACCGGCCTGCCGTTATTGCTGGTGGCGCCGTTGCTGGCGGAAATGCTGGGCATGCCGGCCGCAGCCCAGCCGGTCTTGCTGCTGACCATATTGCTCGGCACGCCGATCCTGAGCCTGATCGGCTCGATCGGTGTTGCGTTGACTGTGGGCCTCCGAAAAGGTGGTATAATCCTGTCCCTGCTGGTGCTGCCGTTATATGTGCCGGTGTTGATTTTTGCCGCCAGTGCAACCGAGGCTGCCGCTACCGGATTCGATCCATCGGCGCAACTCTATATGCTGCTGGCGTTTCTGTTTTTATCGACTTCGCTGTCGCCCTGGGCAACTGCTGCGGCCTTGCGAATGTCAGTGAGTTAAACGCGTACCGATGTTTCTGTGGTTTCATAAATTAGGATCGCCTCCGCATTTTTACCGCATCGCCGGTAAATGGATCCCGTGGCTCAGCTGGATATTCCTGCTGTTGCTGGTGAGTGGTCTCTATGGCGGGTTGGTCGCAGCGCCACCGGACTACCAGCAGGGTGACAGCTATCGCATCATCTTTGTGCACGTGCCGTCGGCCTGGATGTCGATGTTTATCTACGTCATCATGGCGGTGTGCGGAATCGTGATCATCGTCTGGCGCATGAAACTCGCCGAAGTCGTGCTGATCAGCAGCGCGCCGATCGGCGCCAGTTTCACCTTGCTCGCGCTGGTCACCGGTTCGCTCTGGGGTAAACCCATGTGGGGTACCTACTGGGTCTGGGACGCACGCCTGACTTCGGAGCTGATT
This sequence comes from uncultured Gammaproteobacteria bacterium, assembly GCA_963835795.1. Classification (GTDB taxonomy): domain Bacteria; phylum Pseudomonadota; class Gammaproteobacteria. Next base: position 28,504 of record CAWIHJ010000068.1, on the reverse strand, counting down.
CTGCTGTTCCTGTACCTGGGCATCATCGGTTTGCACAATGCCATCGACGATAAACGCACCGCGGCGCGTGCGGTGGCGATACTGGCGCTGGTCGGGGTGGTGAACATTCCCATCATTCACTACTCGGTAGAGTGGTGGCATTCGCTGCACCAGGGCGCGACGGTGACCAAGTTCGACAAGCCGTCGATTCACTGGAGTATGCTGCTACCATTATTAATCATGGCGCTGGCGTTCCAGGTGTATTACCTGCTGGCGCTGTTTCATCGCTGTCGTGCTGAATTGCTGCGCCGCGAGCGCAACAGTAAATGGGTTGAGGAACTTTAAGTGGCCGAGTTTTTCCAAATGGGTGGTTATGCCATGTTCGTGTGGCCAAGCTATGCCGTGGCGGCCCTGGTATTGTGGTTGAACTGGTACCTGCCGCGTAAACAACACGAAAAGGAACTGCGCCAGCTGCAACGGCGCCTGAAGGTTGAACGAAAATGACTCCTGCAAGAAAGAAACGACTGGGACTGATCCTGCTGATGGTCGCCGGTATTGCTACCGGGGTGGGCTTTGCGCTCAAGTCGATGAACGAGAACATCATGTTTTTCTTTACCCCGAGCGAAGTGGTTACCGGCCAGGCGCCTGCGAATAAATTGTTTCGCATGGGCGGCATGGTGGTGGCCGGCAGCGTGCAGCGGCCCGGCGACGGATTGACGGTGCACTTCGATCTGACCGACAACGAGCAAAGCGTGACGGTGCAGTTTGCCGGTATCCTGCCGGATCTGTTTCGCGAGGGGCAGGGTATCATCGCCAACGGCAAACTGAATGAGTCGGGTGAGTTCGTTGCCGATGAAGTCCTCGCCAAACACGATGAAACCTACATGCCACCCGAACTCGCGGGTATGCACAGCGAGCAGGAGAAAGTAACAGTGATCCCTGAAATCGGCCAGTTCGCGCTGATCGTCGCGTTGTGTCTCGCGGTAACCCAGACGGTTGTACCGCTCGCCGGCGCCTCGCTTGGTATACAACGCTGGGTGGCGCTGGCGGTACCGGCTGCACTCAGCCAGCTACTGTTTGTCGGCATCGCCTATGGGTGTCTGACCTGGGCATTCCTGAGCCATGATTTTTCGGTGCTTTACGTCGCCAAAAACTCGAATTCCGAGCTGCCACTGATTTACCGAATTTCGGGTGTCTGGGGCTCGCACGAAGGGTCGTTGCTTTTATGGTCGCTGGTGCTGGCGCTGTGGACTGCCGCGGTGGCGCTGTTCACCCCGAATGTGCCGCGGGTGATGCGGGCGCGTGTGCTGGGAGTACTTGGCCTGGTCAGTCTCGGCTTCCTGTTGTTCATCATCGTTACTTCCAATCCTTTCGAACGGCTGTTGCCAGCCGCACTCAATGGCAGTGACCTCAATCCGTTGCTGCAGGATATCGGGCTGGCCATCCATCCTCCAATGCTGTACATCGGTTACGTCGGCTTTTCCGTCGCCTTTGCGTTTTCCATCGCCGCGCTGATTTCCGGCCAGGTGGATTCTGCCTGGGCGCGTTGGGCGCGACCCTGGACCAATGTCGCCTGGCTTTTCCTCACCCTCGGCATCGCGCTCGGTAGCTGGTGGGCCTACTACGAACTGGGCTGGGGCGGCTGGTGGTTCTGGGACCCGGTGGAAAATGCCTCGTTTATGCCCTGGTTGATCGGCACTGCGTTGATGCATTCGTTGGCGATAACCGAGAAGCGCGGCACCTTCAAAGCCTGGACGGCATTACTTGCCATCTTTGCCTTCGCGCTGAGCCTGCTGGGCACCTTCCTGGTGCGTTCCGGCGTGTTGACTTCGGTGCACGCCTTCGCCAGCGATCCGAGCCGCGGTGTTTTTATCCTTGCCTTCCTGGTGCTGGTAGTAGGTGGCTCGCTGGCCTTGTTTGCCTGGCGCGCGCCCTTGTTGAAAAGCGCTGCCAGCACGCGATTGCTGTCGCGTGACGGTGCGTTATTGCTGAACAACGCTTTCCTCGCGGTCGTCACTGCCGCGATTTTACTGGGGACTCTCTACCCGATTGCGATCGACGCGATGGGTGACAAGATCTCGGTCGGACCGCCGTATTTTAACTTGATGTTCATCTGGTTGATGGCGCCGCTCGGTGTGATGATCGGTATCGGCATGTTGATTCGCTGGAAGCAGGATAGCTGGCAACGGCTTGGCGCCAGGTTGAAACTTCCGGCGCTGGTCGCGCTGCTGCTCGCGCTCGCGCTTAGCCTGGCCCTGCCGCATTGGCAGTGGGGCGCTTATCTCGGTATCGCCATGGCGCTGTGGATCACGGTGACTGCCATTATTGCCGTACACGAGCGTTTTCATCAGCGCCCGTTGCTGTCGACGCTACGCTCCACGCCGGCCGGTTTTTACGGCATGCTGCTGGGCCACATGGGGATCGCCGTGTTCATCATCGGCATTACCCTGACCAGCCTGTACACCGTGGAAAAAGATTTGCGCATGGCGCCGAACGACACTTATACGGTCGAGGGGTACGAGTTCACCTTCCACGGGGTGCGCGATTTCAACGTCGACAACTACGTGGCGACGCGCGGCGGTTTCAGCGTGCGCGCGATCGATGGTGATTACCGGGTAGACATGTTTCCTGAGAAGCGTACCTACCTCGTGCAAAACAACCCGATGACCGAAGCCGCGATCGATGCCGGGCTCACCCGTGACCTGTTTATCGCGCTCGGTGAGCCCCTCGACCAGCAAGGCGCCTGGGCGGTGCGCATTTACTACAAGCCGTTCATCCGCTGGATCTGGTTGGGTGCAATCATCATGTCCATTGGTGGTGTGTTCGCCGCCAGCGATCGCCGCTATCGCCGCCTGGCGCGCAGCCGCATCCCGGGCAGCGATGCACTGGGCCAGGCATCGTGAACCGTTTTGTTCTGCCGTTGGTGGTCTTCATCCTGATGGTTGGCTTGCTCGGCTACGGCCTGCGTCTCGATCCGAAACTGGTGCCATCGGTATTGATCGACAAGAATGCCCCGGCGTTTTCGCTGCCGATGCTCGAACAGCCATCGCGAAAACTTTCGAACGCCGACATGATCGGCCAGGTCTGGGTGCTGAACGTGTGGGCTTCGTGGTGTGTCTCCTGTCGCGCCGAACACGCGGTGATTACCGAGCTTGCCAGTCGTAACCTGGTGACCGTGGTCGGGCTCAATTACAAGGATGAACCGAGCGAGGCCGAACGCTGGCTAAAGCAGTTCGGTAATCCCTATGCCACCAGCGTCATCGATCGTGATGGCCGCGTCGGTATCGACTGGGGCGTGTATGGCGTGCCGGAAACCTTCGTCATCGGCGCCGACGGCAAGATCAAGTACAAGCACATCGGACCGGTCACGCACGAATCGCTGGAGCAGAAGGTCATGCCGGTGCTGAAGGAGTTGCTGGGTTGAGAATCTGCCTGTTGATGTTGTGCCTGTTCGCACTGGCTCCGGCGCACGCGGCGATCGAAGCCTACGAGTTTGAATCCGCACAGATGGAGGCGGATTACAATCAGTTGATCAACGAGTTGCGTTGCCTGGTGTGCCAGAATCAAAACCTGGCCGGTTCGGACGCCGATCTCGCGCAAGACCTGCGCCGGGAAACCTACAACATGCTGAGCGCGGGTAAATCACCGCAACAGGTGGTCGAGTTCATGGTTGAACGCTACGGCGATTTCGTCCTTTATCGACCGCAGTTCCAGTCGAATACCTGGCTGCTGTGGCTGGGCCCTTTTGTGCTGCTGGTGGCTGTGCTGTTCTGGCTGATTCAGCGTTTACGCGCGCCTGCAGCGAGGTCAGAAGTGGATGCAGATGCGCTCGCCCGGGCGCGTGAAATACTCGAAAATAACGAGAAAAATCAATGAGTTTCTGGATAATCGTGGCAGCGTTACTGGCGCTGGCGCTGGCCTTTGTGGTAATTCCCCTGTTGCGTTCGTCCGCGGTCCAGCAAGCCGGTCAACGGCGCCAGCAAAACATCCAGATCGCGCGCGAGAAAAAGGATCTTGCTCGACAGCCCAGCTCAGCGACGGCGAGATCGACCAGGCCGGGTTCGATGCCGCCTACCTGGACTTGCAAACCGCGTTGGCGCTCGAACTCGAACGCGCTGAAGCGGGTACCGAAGCCACGCACGGCAAGTGGCTGGCGCTGGTCGTGATGCTCGCCATTCCCTGCGCGAGCATCTTTCTTTACCTGGCTTACGGTGAATACCGGGTGATCGAAAACCCGCAATTGGCGCAAGCCGCCGCGCCAGCGCAAGCCTCCAATGCGCCACAGATGTCCATGGAAGAAATGGTGGCGGCGATCGAAGGCCGCTTGCAGAAAAACCCGGACGATGCCGAAGCCTGGTTCATGCTGGGGCGAACGCACATGATGCAACGCGAGTTCGACGAGGCGGTTAACGCATTTCGCCGCAGTGACCAGCTGATGGTCGATCAGCCCGGCATCCTGTTTGCGCTCGCCGATGCGCTGGCGATGCAGAATAATGGTAGCCTGCTGGGCGAAGCCGAAAAACTGGTGCAACGCGGGCTTTCGATTGCACCGCGTTTTCCGAACGGGCTGTGGCTGGCGGGCCTGGCGGCCGAACAGCGTGAGGATTTCGCGGCCGCGCATCGCTACTGGTCGCTGTTGTTGCCGATGATTACCGATGACCCGGCCTCCGCCGAAAACGTGCGCGGCATGCTGGCCTCGCTGGAGCAACGCGACCCGACACTGGCGCAGGCACCACCGCCAGCCGGTGATCGACCTGTCAGTGATCGACAATTAACCCTGCATGTCGATATCAGCGCGGAACTGCGCGCACAAGCGACTCCTGAAACAGCGGTATTTGTCTATGCCAAGGCGATGCAGGGACCGCCGATGCCGCTCGCGGTGAAACGCCTGCAACTGCAAGACCTGCCATTGACGTTATCCTTGAGCGATGCCGATGCGATGCTACCGGCGATGAAATTGTCTTCTTTCGATGAGGTAATCGTCGGTGCGCGCGTGTCCTTCAGCGGCAACCCGGTCGCGCAAAGCGGTGATTTCTATACCGAACTGGGTGCGGTCGATAGCATCGATCCACCCGAGCGCATCAGCCTGACCATCGACCAGGTCAAGTAGAGCAACGATCCTTCAATCGAAAGCTTTCTTGATGTCGTCGTACGGCGCGGTGATCGCGTAAACTTTCTGGTACCCCATATTCCCCAGCGTATGCGCGGCCAGCGACGCGCGCCCGCCACCGCCGCAATGCGTGAGGATGACCGTGTCTGACTCGGGGCAGGCCTTGTGCACCATCATTTCCAGCAGGCCACGAGAGATATTCACCGATTTGGCTAATTTCGACTTGGTGGCGCATCGGCCTCGCGTACGTCGATGATCACTGCATCCGGATTTTCCTCGTAAATCTTGCGCGCGGTCGCGATATCCACGCACTCGATGCGCTGTTGCGCATCACGAATCAAGTCATCGGCTGACTTGAGCATTGGAGTTCCCTCGAATAGCAGTTGCAAAGTCGCCAGTTTAAAACAAAAGGGGAATCAAAAGAATAAAAGGGGACAGTTTACTTTTATCAACTCTGGGGACAGTTTACTTTTTTGCCTGTTTTCCGAATAAAAGTAAACTGTCCCCTTTTATTCCCCCTTTTGTTTTGGTTGGTTTTTAATCGACGAAGTTATCCGCACGCGCGGACGATTGCGGTAAAATCGAGCCGGGTTCCAGTGGTCTACGGACCACTGCAGAATCGTTGCCGGACTCTCCTGTTCGAGATCCGCGGGTGGTTGCTGGTCGAGATGCCGTAGCGCAGCCAGCAGTAAACGCGACGCGTTGGCGTGATCGAGGGGCGTAGCGCCGGTTTGTTTGCTGAGCTTGGCGCCGTCGGCATTGTTTACCAGCGGCAAGTGCAGGTATGCGGGCGTCGTGAAACCCAGGCGTTGCTGCAGATGGATGTGCAGGCAGGTGTTTTCCAGCAGGTCGGCGCCGCGCACGATCTGGTCGATGCCCTGCCATTCGTCGTCGACCACCACGGCGAGGTGATAGGCGAAGATGTTGTCGCTGCGGCGTAACACGTAGTCTCCCACATCGCTTTCGAGGTTGAGTGAAAAGTCGCCAAAGACCTCGTCGTGAAATGCGATTGCCGCGACCTTCGCCGTCGACATGCGCAGCGAGTGGCCCGCTGTGGCGAGCCGCTTGTCGCGGCAGTTGCCGGGGTAGATCTGCCCGAGAGGGCCGCTGGCAACACCTTGTTCGCGCAGGCTTCGGCGGCTGCATTCGCAGGCAAAGCAATCGCCTTGCTGCAGCAGTTGGTCGAGTGCCTGTTGGTAGTGTTCGAAACGACTGCTCTGGTAGACGATGTCGCCATCCCAGGTAAATCCGAAAGCTTCCAGGTCGCGCAAAATTTGCTCGCTGGCGCCAGCCACCACGCGGGGCGTGTCGACGTCTTCGATGCGCAGTAGCCAACGCCCCTGGCGCGATTTCGCCGCGCAGTAACTGCCGAGTGCAGCGATCAACGAGCCGAAGTGCAGGGCTCCGGAGGGAGTAGGGGCGAAGCGTCCGGTCGGTGGCGTCAAGTCAGCAGGTTATCGAGAATGCTTTGATAGATCTGCGACAGCTGCTCGAGTTCTTCGACATTCACGTGTTCATTGAGCTTGTGAATTGATTCGTTCACCGGACCCAGTTCCAGCACCTGCGCGCCGGTCGGTGCGATAAAGCGCCCGTCCGAAGTGCCACCGGTGGTTTCCAGCGCCGTGGTGATGCCGGTGTGTTGCTTGATGGCCTGTTGTGCGGCAGCCACCAGTTCGCCTTCGGGTGTAAGGAAAGGGTAACCCGAGATCGACCAGTCGATGTGGTAGTCGAGTTCGTGCTTGTCGAGGATCGCGCGCGTGGTGTTCATGATGTGCTGCGCATCGATCTCGGTGGAGTATCGCAGGTTCAACAATACCTCGGCGTGTCCCGGAACCACGTTGTGTGCGCCGGTACCGGAATTGATATTGGAAATCTGCAAGCTGGTGGGTGGGAAAAAGCGGTTGCCCTGGTCCCATTCGTGTCGCACCAGGTCGTGCAGTGCCGGCATCGCGCGATGGATCGGGTTGTCCACCTTGTGCGGGTAAGCCACGTGGCCCTGGATGCCATTGATCACCAGTTTGGCGCCGATCGAACCGCGTCGGCCATTCTTGACCACGTCACCGACGCGTTCGCGACTCGATGGTTCGCCGACCAGCGCCCAGTCAATTTTTTCGCCGCGCGCTTCAAGCGTTTCGATGACCTTGACCGTGCCATTGATGGCGATCGATTCTTCATCGCTGGTAATCAGCAGGGCTATGGAACCCTGGTGATCGGCATGTTGTTCGACGAAACGCTCGCAGGCGGTGACAAACGCCGCAATGCTCGATTTCATATCGGCGGCGCCACGCCCGTAGAGCATGCCGTCGCGCACTTCGGGTGTAAACGGATCGCTCGTCCATTGCTCCAGTGGGCCGGTCGGCACCACGTCGGTATGCCCGGCAAAGGCGAGCAGCGGTGCCGCGCTGCCGCGGCGCGCCCACAGGTTGGTGACGTCGTCGAACACCAGGGTTTCGCAGTCGAAGCCGATGGCCGTGAGGCGCTCGATTAGCATGGCCTGGCAGCCCGCGTCATCGGGGGTAATCGAGGGCCTGGCGATCAAGTCGCTGGCCAGTTGAAAAGTTGCACTGGTCATGCCGAGTCGAAAATCTCCTGGTATTGTTGCTCGCTGAAGGCGATGTGTAATGTATTGCCGTGCGCCAGTATGGGGCGCTTGATCAACGCCGGGTTGTCGCACATCAGTTGCAACGCGGAGGCCTCGTCGATTTGCGCCTTCTGCGCTTCCGGCAACGCGCGCCAGGTAGTACCGCGTCGGTTCAGCATGGTTTCCCAGCCGAGTTGTGTCGCCATCGATTGCAGCAGCGCGGTATCGACGCCCTGCTTGCGGTAATCGTGAAACTGGTAGTCGATGCGCTGATCACGCAACCAGTTGCGCGCCTTCTTGATGGTGTCGCAATTGGGGATGCCGTACAGCGTTACCGGGTTGCTCATGGTCGCTGCCTAGATGTTGCGCAACAGGTCGTTGATGCCGACCTTGCCCCGTGTTTTCTCGTCCACCTGCTTGACGATGACAGCGCAGTAGAGGCTGTATTTGCCATCGGCGGAAGGCAGGTTGCCGGAAACCACCACCGAGCCGGCGGGGATGCGACCGTAGCTCACTTCGCCGGTTTCGCGATTGTAGATCTTGGTGCTCTGGCCAATATAAACTCCCATCGAGATCACCGAATTTTTCTCGACGATCACGCCTTCCACCACTTCGGAACGGGCGCCGATAAAACAGTTGTCTTCGATGATGGTCGGCGATGCCTGCAGGGGTTCAAGCACGCCACCGATGCCGACCCCGCCGGACAGGTGGACATTCTTGCCGATTTGCGCGCAGGAGCCGACGGTCGCCCAGGTGTCGACCATGGTGCCGCTGTCGACGTAGGCGCCGATGTTGACATAGCTGGGCATCATCACCACGCCGGGCGCCACGTAGGAACCCTTGCGCGCTACTGCAGGCGGAACCACGCGTACGCCACTGGCGACGTGTTGCTCGTGGCTGCAGCCATCGAACTTGGAATCGACCTTGTCAAAATACTGGGTGAAGCCACCGTGCATGATCTGGTTTTCGCGAATGCGGAACGACAATAACACCGCCTTTTTCAACCACTCGTTGACTTGCCAGCCGCCGTCAACCGGTTGTGCTACCCGTTGTTCACCCGAATCCAGTGATTCGATTGCCGCCTGCACCGCGTCGCGGGTAGCCGGATCGACATTGGACGGATTGATTTCAGCGCGATTTTCGAACGCCTGCTCGATAATTTGCTGAAGTTCAGACATGTTGTTTCTCCTAAAGCGTTGCCAATAGCGTATTGATTCGTTGTGCGGCGTCGATGCACTCGTCGAGTGGCGCTACCAGCGCCATGCGCACCCGGTCTTCCCCGGGATTTCCGGCGGGCGTATCCCGGGCCAGGTAGCGTCCGGGCAGCACGGTGACATTTTGCTCGGCGTACAGCCGACGCGCAAATTCGGTGTCGGGCAACGGGGTTCTGGACCACAGGTAAAAGCCCGCCTGCGGCCTTTGCGGCGCGAGTGTAGCAGAAAGCAGATGCAAAACCCGCTCGAATTTTTCGCGGTACAGGCGGCGATTTTCGATGACGTGATCCTCGTCTTTCCAGGCCGCCGTACTCGCAGTTTGCGTGGCCGGGGGCAAGGCACAACCGTGGTAGGTGCGATACAGCAGGAACTTCGACAGCAAAGCAGCATCACCGGCGACAAAACCGGAGCGCAAACCGGGCAGACTGGAACGCTTCGACAGGCTGTGAAACACCAGGCAGCGGCTGAAATCGTCGTTGCCCATGGCCGCCGCTGCCCCCAGCAAACCCTCGGGCGGTTGATCTTCATCGAAGTAGATCTCGGAGTAACACTCGTCGCTGGCGATGACAAAATCGTGGCGCTCGGCCAGCTGGATCAATTGCTGCAGGTATGCGCGCGACATGACCGCACCGGTGGGGTTGCCCGGATTGCAGATGTAAATCATCTGGCAATCGTTCCATTCGGCATCCGTTACGCTGTCGAGATCCGGCAGAAAATCATTTTCCGCGACGCAATCGAGGAAGCGGGGCGTGGCGCCGGCCAGCAAGGCCGCACCTTCGTATATCTGGTAGAAGGGATTGGGCATCAGCAGTAGTGGATTGGATGCGCTACGGTCGACCAGGCACTGGGCGATTGCGAACAGGGCTTCGCGCGTGCCGCTGACCGGCAAGACATGGCGCCCGGCATCGAGTTGCCCGTCGCGGATCGCAAAGCGACGCGTAAGCCAGGCGGCAATCGCTTCGCGCAAGGCATCGTGACCGCGCGTGCTGGGGTAAGTCGACAGCTGGTGCAAGTGCGCGATCAGGCTTTCGACGACGAAGTGTGGCGCGGGATGGCGCGGTTCACCGATAGACAGGGCGATGTGGTCGAGGGTCGACGGCGGCTGCAAGCCCCGTTTCAGTTCGGCCAGCTTTTCGAATGGATAGCGCTGTAGCAGCGACAAGTCTTTGTTCATGGGTGATCGATCGGACCAGAAGGCGCTAGTATAACGCCACCGCCAGGCAATTGAATCGGCATTTTCGCGGGCGGCGACCTGGCAATGCCGGCATTAACAGCCGTGAGTTTGAATATTGTGAACTGCGTCTAGCCGGGCGGGCTGATTTTTGCGACCTGGTTCCCGATTCGCGGCAACCGTGGCGCTATACTTCTGCCTTAGTTCCCCTGTTATATTGTTGTGTTAAGCCCCGGAGTTCCCTCCGGGGCTTTTTTTTGCGCGCGCCCCGGCCTTACTCCGCCGGTTTGGCGGAGCGTATTCGAACACTGGAGTTGACCCCTGTCTACGCCCACCTGATGCGTTGTCGAAGATTGCATGGCAGAATGTAGCGATGTTGAATTTCGGGTATATCAATGGATGATCTGGACGCAGTGCGCGAAGAATATCTGGCCTTGCGCGACCGCACAGACGGCGCCTTGCTGGCTACCCTGGCAGCGGACCGAACCCCGGCTGCCAGTTACGCACCGTTGGTCTGGGTTGATGGTCGCAGTTATCTATTCCTTAGCGATCTTGCCGCGCATACGCAAAATCTCAAACGCTGTGCCTCGATCAGCCTGTTGCTGATCGAGGAACCCGGGAGCAGTGGCAATGCGTTTGCGCGGCGACGCATCACGCTGCAGGGCAACGCGCAGATCGTCGAACGCGACGACCCGCTGTATGCGCCTGCACTGGCCGAGTTTCATCGACGTTTTGGCGAGGTGGTTTCCTTGCTCGAAGCGCTGCCCGATTTTCATCTTTTTGCGTTACGGCTGGACAGCGGACGCTACATACGTGGTTTCGGCCAGGCCTTCGAGCTAGCGGGCGATCATCTCGATCAACTCACCCACATCCATCCTGGAAAATGAATCGGTCGACTGCGCATTCGCCTGATACGCACAAACTGATGTATCTCAACAGCGAAGGGGCTGATCGGCGAACACGGCAGTGAGTCGATCAAGCTGGAAACCCAGGTGCTGATCACGGCAGACGGTTACGAGAGGCTGGACAGCTTCCCCTACGAGAGACGATTTGAACGCTGCTTGCAACCTGGCCCTCGTGCGTAGCGAGGTGCCTAATCAGTTGAGCGAGTAATCCTGGGCAGCGACCGTGGTACTCGCGTTTACTTTTGCCCCGGGTTCGATAAATCCCTGTGCGATCAAGGATTCGAGAATTTCCGCGGTGTTGTCGCACAGCGAAAATTGTTCGAGTTCGGCCAGGCTATTGCTGCCGTTTACCAGGATCAAAACCCGGCGATGCTGCACCGACAGGCCGCTGGAGCGAGTCTCGATCTCGTCCTGGCCCTTGCTGGTCTTTCTAAAGAGATCGTCTGCTTTCATCGGATAAGTAGATATTCAGGCTAGCCTGGATTCCAGTTGCATCGGGAGCCTGCAAGTCCAGGCGCAATCACAGGACAAGTCAGCGCCGGGATAGGACTTGATCCGTTGCGCGACTGAACCGTGACACCGGGATATGTAATCTGAATTTTCATTCGATTTATCAATCTGTTGTGATCAGGCTCGAGTCCGACTGGTGTGATATTCAGGCTAGCCTGGATATTACACCAGTATCCCGAGTGATGACGCAGGACTGATGCGTCTGGACGCCGCGCTGGACTGCGAGCCATAGCTTTAGCTATGGCTCGCAGGAAGCGCAAGTCCAGGCGCAACAGGACAAGTCAGCGCCGGGATAGGACTTGATCCGTTGCGCGACTGAACCGTGACATCGGGATCTGTAATCTGAATTTTCATTCGATTTATCAATCTGTTGTGATCAGGCTCGAGTCCGACTGGTGTGATATTCAGGCTTACTATACCGATCATAAATCGAATTGATATACTGCTTTTCGGGTTTTATCGTTGCAGGTTAATTACTTAACATTTTTACTACGTGACCCTGCATTATCATTCTATTCGGTTGCTGCACCGCAGCAGATTCCTGGAATCCAAATTTATGCAAAATTGGCTAGCAACCTTACTGCGTCTGTGGTTAACTACCGCCAACTAATATCAGTGGCCCGATAGCAGAACACGGTAAATGCCGTCAAAACTATCCAAAGCGTGGCAAAGAAACTGGAGGAGATAGCTGTCATAAGAATAATAAGACAGTGAGGACGAAGAAGGCGCCTTTAGGCGCCTTTTTTTTGCTCCGTCGAAAATTGCCGGGCGAAATTTCTGCATTCATCCGGGCGCCTCGAATATTTGTGGTGGCAATAACGGATTGCAGCAAAAAAGGTTTGCCGCAAACTTTGCGCTGAATTGCCCGGGTAATATACTATCGCGGCCATGAAATCATATTCCTGCATACTCTTGCTGATTTTACTGTCAATCGTGCCAGTTCAGGCCGATCAGCAAGGCATTATTGTGCGCCAGGCAAGCGTCTTTACCGATGCCAGCAGCCTGTCGAAACGTGCGGGCCAGCTGAAGGCGGGAACTGCGGTTACTATTTTCGAGCGCAGGGGCGGCTGGCAGGAAGTATTTGCCGAGAAGTCCGAAATCACCGGCTGGGTGCGGATATACCAGGTGCGTGCAGGCGATTACAGCTCAACGAAGGTGGTTACCGAACAGGAAGATTCACGGGGTTTCCTTTCGGGCCTGGCGGCATTTTCGCGTAAGGCCAGCGGGTTTTTCACCCAGGATTCAGCGGCTACCAGTTCGTCAACTGCAACCATTGGCGTGCGCGGCCTTAGCGAAACCGAAATCAAATCGGCGAAGGCGAATCCACGTGAATTCAAACGCATGAAGAAATTTGCCAGCAAAGCGGATCGCATGTCCGCGTTTACCAGCAAGGGTAAGTTGAAAGCGACGAAAGTACCCTATTTACCGGGGCCCGACGAATGAGTCGTTGGCTGCAATCGGGATTGGCAATAGTGGCAACGGCCACGCTGTGGTTGTGCCTGGCCATGGTGCCCAGCCACGCGCTTGACCTGGACGAGTTAAAACAACAATTCGAAGAAGTCACCGGAGACGTACAACAAAATCTCGAAAAATACGAAAAAGTAAGCGGTGAAATTTCTACCGAGGAAGAGATCGAAATCGGCGCAAATCTGGCGTCGGGTTTGCTGGGTGCCGCTCCGCTGGTCAAGGACCGGAAACTGCAGCGCTATGTCAACGATGTCGGCTTCTGGGTCGCCACACAATCCGAGCGAGCGGATTTGCCCTGGCGCTTCGGTGTCATCGATTCGCAGGGTATCAATGCCTTTGCCACGCCTGGAGGGCATGTGCTGGTTACCCTCGGCTTGTACCAGTTACTGGAAAATGAAGCCCAGTTGGCGGGCGTATTGGCCCACGAAATTGCGCACGTGGCGCGCAAACATCACCTCAAGGCATTGCAGAAGTCGATGAAGCGCGAGTTCTGGAGTGATCTGGGAGTGCAGGCAATCGATGACAAAGTGGATCCGAAGATCATGCGCAAACTGGTCGATTCCGGAATGCAGCTTTATACCAGCGGACTCGACCGCAAGTTCGAAGTTGATGCCGATCTGCGCGCCGTGGTTTTACTGGCGCGCGCCGGCTATGATCCCTTTGCATTTCTCGATGTGCTGACCACGATCGACAGCATTAATCCGGATTCTGCCGAACTGACCGTACTGATGAATTCTCACCCGCCTACCGACGAAAGGCTGGTGACGCTCGCCGAGCAGATGGATGGCACGCTGGATGATTATGCCACTGGCGTACGCAATGCAGCGCGTTTTCGGCAGGTGGCGGCGGCCCGCTGAAAAGCCCCAGGCCTGGAATTCCGGAGTAGCAATAAGGCATGCAACCCATGAACGATAATGATCGCGCCGTATTGCGCTGGTTGATGGTGTGCTTGCTGCTGATCTTTACCATGGTCATCCTGGGTGGCGTAACCCGGCTCACCGGCTCGGGGTTATCGATGGTTACCTGGCATCCGACCGGCGCCTTGCCGCCCTTCAGCCTCGCCGACTGGCAGGCCGAGTTCGAGCTGTATCAACAGTTCCCGGAATTCCAGAAACTGAATCGTGAAATGACTCTCGATGACTTCAAATCAATTTTCTGGTTCGAATATTCGCACCGTATGTTGGGCCGGCTCATCGGCCTGGTGTTCCTGGTTCCATTTTGTTATTTCTGGCTGCGCAAGATGATCAGGCCCGGCTTGACACCGAGGCTGATGATCATGTTCGTGCTCGGCGGCCTGCAGGGCCTGCTGGGCTGGTACATGGTCAAGAGCGGCCTGGTCAGCAACCCGCATGTCAGCCAGTATCGGCTCAGCGCACATTTGCTCGCCGCAGTTTTGATCTATGGCTTCATCCTGTGGACAATCTTTAACCTGGCAACGAGTGAGGCTTATCGTCGCCTCGGGGATTCGCAGGCGCGCGGTTGGCGCAAGCTGTCGCTGGCCTTGGTCTGCCTGGTATTGCTGACCATCGTTTCAGGTGGATTCGTCGCCGGCCTCAAGGCGGGACTGATTTACAATACCTTTCCGTTAATGGGCGGCAGCCTGATTCCAGAGGGCATTGCGGCACTGTCTCCCTGGTATCTGAATCCACTGGAGAACATGGTGACGGTACAATTCGATCACCGTTGGCTGGCAATTGTGACCGGGTTGTTACTGTTTGTCTGGTATCTGCGTGGCCGACGGTTTTTTGCGCAAAAAGGGCTGCAACGCAGTTTCAAGCTGGTCGGAATGATGGTCATTATCCAGTTAGCGCTCGGCATCGCAACGCTACTGCTGCAAGTCCCGGTAGTGCTCGGTGCGTTACACCAGGCGGGCGCGCTGTTGTTATTCAGCGCGGTGCTTTTTAATATACACGCTCTCAGCCGGGTGTAGGTTTAACCCGTGGTTGCAATCGATCGGCAGGCAGGATGAACGCGAACAGAATTGGACATGGCTATGATGTGCATGCCTTCACCGCAGGTGATGGCTTCGTGCTTGGCGGAGTGCGCATCGCCGACAAACGGACATTGCGCGCCCATTCCGATGGGGACGTGTTGATCCATGCGCTCTGTGATGCGCTGTTGGGCGCCATCGGCGCCGGTGATATCGGCCAGTTGTATCCGGACTCAGATGCGCATAATGAAAATCGGGACAGCCGCGAATTTTTACGCGAGGTCGCAGACCGGGTCAGGCTAGCCGGTTATCGACTCGGTAATGCCGACGTCACCATCATTGCGCAGACGCCGAAAATGGCGCCGCATACCGCCGCCATGCGGCATCTGCTGGCAGAAGATCTCGAATGCGAACCAGCGCGCATCAATATCAAGGCAACCACCACCGAGGGGCTGGGCTTTACCGGGCGCGAAGAGGGCATCGCCGTGGCGGCCGTGGTTCTAGTGGAGCAATGTTGATGCTCGGACCCGTGATGCTCGACGTGAAAGGTTTGGCGCTGGACGCTGACGATCGCCGCCGCCTGTGCCATCCGCAGACCGGTGGCGTGATCCTGTTCAGTCGCAATTACCAGGATCCACAGCAACTGGCCGAGTTGTGCCGTGAAATTCACGCGCTGCGCGATCCGCGGCTGGTGGTCGCAGTCGATCACGAGGGGGGCAGGGTGCAGCGTTTTCGCGAGGGGTTCCAGCAGGTACCCGCGATGGGTCAGCTTGGCGATTTATATGACCAGGATGCGCAACAGGCGCTGCAACTGGCGAGATCCTTCGGCTGGATGATGTCTGCCGAATTGCTGCATTACGGCGTCGATCTCAGCTTTGCGCCGGTGCTCGATATAGGCGATCCGGTCAGCAGCGTGATCGGCGACCGCGCCTTCCATCGCGATCCGGAAATTATTGCGCACCTGGCCAATGCCTGGATTCGTGGCATGCGCGCGGCCGGCATGGAAGCGGTGGGCAAGCATTTTCCAGGCCATGGATCGGTCGAGGGTGATTCGCACCACGTCATGCCTTTCGATCGCCGCAGTTTTGCCGATATCGAAGCACTCGACCTGGTGCCGTTCCGGCGCGTGATTCACACCCATCTCGCCGGCATCATGATGGCCCATGTTATTTATGACCAGGTCGATGCGCAGGCCGCGGGCTATTCGCGTTACTGGATCGAAACCGTGTTGCGTCAGCAGCTCGAATTCGAAGGCGTGGTGTTCAGCGACGATCTGAGCATGAGTGGCGCTGAAGTGGTCGGTGGCTACAGTCAACGCGCGCGCCATGCGCTGGATGCGGGCTGCGATATCCTGCTGGTGTGTAACAATCCCGAGGGTGCCGATGAAGTGCTGGATAGCCTGCAAGGGTATTCCAGTCCGACCACCCAACTACGTATGATTCGCCTGCACGGCCAGAATACTCATGCACAGTTATTCGACAGCGACGACTGGCAACAGGCCTGCGCACTTATGGACGGTTTCAATCAAGGCCCTGGCCAGGCGCAAAGTGGAGATTTATTCGAATGATGTCAGTGCTGGAAAAATGGATTCCCGGGCTCGACCCGGATAACGCCTGGATGCTGCAGGTGTTTGTCATCGTATTGATTACTGCGGTGATCAGTTTTATCGCCAAGCGGTTGTTGATAAAGCTGGCGAAAAAAGTCGGCAAGACAAAGAACCGCTGGGATGACATCGTCTTTACCGCGCTGGCGCGCCCGGCTGGCTGGATTATCTGGGTACAGGGTCTGGCGATTGCCTCCGATGTGATTCGAGTGCAAACCGAAAGCGCTATTTTCGCTTACGCGGACCCGATACGCGATGTCGGTGTACTCGTGTGCATTACCTGGTTTGTAATCGGTATCATCCGTGGCACCGAGGATATGTACATTGCAACCTCGGATAAACTGGACGAGACCACGGCGCAGGCGCTTGGCAAGTTGTTGCGCCTGGTGGTTTTCATTACTGCTGGCCTGGTGATCCTGCAAACCCTGGGGTACAGCGTATCCGGGGTGCTTGCCATGGGCGGCGTCGGTGGTATTGCCGTCGGTTTCGCGGCCAAGGATTTGCTCGCCAATTTCTTCGGTGGCCTGATCGTTTACCTCGATCGCCCCTTCGCCGTGGGTGACTGGATTCGATCGCCGGATCGCGAAATCGAGGGAACCGTGGAAGTCATTGGCTGGCGTGTGACGGTGATCCGCAATTTTCAATCGCAGCCAATGTACGTGCCCAACTCGGTGTTCACCACGATCATCGTCGAGAATCCGTCGCGCATGCAGAATCGCCGTATCTTTGAAACCATCGGCCTGCGCTATTCGGACCTGACCAACATGGACAAGGTAGTCAGCGAGGTCGAGGCCATGTTGCGCGGGCACGAGGCGATCGATGCCGAGAAAACCATGATGGTCAATTTCAACAAGTTCGGCGCCTCCTCGCTGGATTTCTTCATCTATTGCTTTACCCATACCACGCGATGGGTAGAATTCCACGAGATCAAGCAAGATGTCATGATACGCATTGCCGAAATTATCGAGGCCAATCATGCCGAGATCGCCTTTCCGACTTCGACGATTCACCTGGCGGATGCCATTCGAGTAGATAAATCCTGATATGAACGCAGACAGAGCCCAGCAAGTCCACCAGGGTGCCGAATTGTTATTTGACGAGGCAACGGTCGATCAAGCCATTGCCGAACTCGCTGGCAAAGTCGAAACGGATTGTGCCGCGGATTTCCCGCTGGTGCTGTGCGTCATGAACGGTGGGCTTTACCTCACCGGGCAGTTGCTGCGCCACTGGGAATTCCCGTTGACGCTGGACTACGTGCACGCCACCCGCTATCGCCTCAAGACGCTGGGCAAGGACGTGCTGTGGAAGGCTTACCCGCAAAATGAAATCCGCGATCGCAACGTGATTATCATCGACGACATCTTCGATCAGGGCTATACCCTCGAAGAAGTGAAATCCTACTGCAACAAGCACGGTGCGCGCAGTTGTCGCAGCGTATTTTTGATTCGCAAAAATCACCAGCGCAAGCGCGCCGAAATCCGTCCCGAGTATGCCGGGCTGGAATGTGATGACTGCTATGTGTATGGCGCAGGTATGGATTTGAACGGGCATTTTCGCAATCTCTCCAGCATTTACGCTTTACCCGAAAAGGTCGTCTGATGCTGGCGATTATCGGCGGTAGTGGGCTGTACTCGCTGGGTGAAGATTTCCGGCTCGACGATCAATTGCCGCGCAAAACGCCCTACGGTGAAACCTCGGCCGATCCATTGCTCGGGCACTGGCAGGAAATCGAGCTGGTTTTCCTGCCGCGTCACGGTGCGGGCCATAGCGTGCCACCCCATGTGGTCAATTATCGCGCCAACCTGTGGGCGCTCAAACAGGCCGGTGTCAGCCAGTTGATTGCGGTCAACGCGGTTGGTGGTATCGGCGAAGACATGTCGCCCTGCAGCCTCGCGTTGCCGCGGCAATTAATCGACTACAGCTCGGGTCGCGAGCACAGCTATTTCGATGGGCGCGACGACCGGGTTCGACACGTCGATTTCAGCGAGCCCTACAGCGCCAGGCTGCGCGCCAGCCTGCTGCAGGCCAGCCAGGAACTTGGACTCGAGTTGATCGATGGCGGGACCTATGGCTGTACCAACGGGCCACGCTTCGAGACCGCCGCCGAGATCGAGCGCCTGCGCCGCGATGGTTGCAGCATCGTCGGCATGACCGGGATGCCGGAGGCGGCACTGGCACGCGAGCTGGAAATCGATTACGCCTGCCTGGCGCTGGTGGTCAACTGGGCGGCCGGCGTTACCGACGCGGATATTAGCATGGAGGAAATAATGGCTAACCTGGAGCAAAGCGTCGATAAATTAAAACCCCTGTTGCTGGCCGCGGCGAGGTTGATCGCACAATGAAATTCTGTAGTCATTGTGGTCAACCGGTGAGCCTGAAAATTCCGCTGGACGATAATCGTGAGCGCTTTGTCTGCGATCACTGCGGTAATATCCACTACCAGAATCCGAACAATGTCTGTGGTGTCATCCTCACGCGCGGTGATGAAATTTTACTGTGTAAACGCGCCATTGAGCCGCGTCACGGGTTGTGGACACTGCCGGCAGGGTTCATGGAAAACCAGGAAACTGTCGCCGAAGCGGCAGCGCGCGAGGCGATGGAAGAGGCCAACGCCGAAGCCGGTCCATTGTCATTGTTCGGGGTATTCAGCATGCCCTATATTTCACAGGTCTATTTAATGTTTCACGGCGAGTTGATCAGCGATGTCTCGCCCGGCCCCGAAAGCCTGGAAGTGGGAATGTTTACACGTGACCAGATTCCCTGGGATGAACTGGCGTTTCCGGTCATCACCCACAGCCTGGAACTGTATTATCAGCATGGCGCCGACCGCGTGCATCACGCCTGGTTCAGCCGCAACAAGGATCGCAGCGTGAAATTGCATGGCATCGACTGACGGGTCGCCACGCCTGCCATGCGCAGCGTCGGGTTAATTTGAACCAGAACCCACGGATCCAGATTAAAGTAACGAAATATCCGTAAACTCGGACACAATCGACTGGTTGCGCCCGTTGTTCTTGGCTTCGTATAGCGCCACGTCGGCACGCTTGATCAAATCACTGATGGTTTCACCCTTGACGATGGCGGCGCAACCGAGACTCGCGGTGACTTGTTCCTTGTGGCCGAAGTCTGTGCTGGCCACCAATTGGCGAATGGTTTCGGCGATCGGCAGCAAGTCATCCTCCTCGATGGTGGTGCAGCAGATGAGGAATTCCTCGCCTCCCCAGCGCGCGATGAAATCGCTGGTGCGAATAGTGTTGTTGAAGGTGGATGCCAGGAGTTTCAGCACGGTATCGCCGGCATCATGACCATACTTGTCATTGATCAATTTGAAATGGTCGATGTCGAGCATGATGATGCCAAAGCGCTGGTTGTGGCGTTCGAAGCGTGAAAATTCCTTGTGCAGGATCTGGCTCATGTGAGTGCGATTCGACAGTCCGGTCAGGCTGTCGGTCAACGCCATACGGGTCAGTTCATTATTGTCTTCGACCAGTTCCTTTTGCGTGTCCAGCAGCCATTCGGTGCGTTCGTAAATCTTTTGCTCCAGGTAACTGTTCATGTCCAGCAACTGGTTGGATAGCTTGCGCCCATACCACACGGCGATGACGGTTACGGCGAGGCTGATGAGGACGGCGAAGATGGCGAACATCGTAATCCGGTTGCGGCTACGTTCGGCATTCTGGGCATCGAGAAGCGTCATTTTCTCAATATCCAGGCGTTGCATCTGCGTCAGTTCCGATAAATGTGACAGCAGCGGTGCGGTTTTTGGCAACACTTCCGCGAACATGACCTGGCTCGCTGTGTCGCGACTGCCCTCGAGGAATAACAGCGACACGCGTCGGTTGAGATCGGTGACATCCTCGTTGAGGTGATCGATGGCGCGAATAATTTCACGTTCGCGTGGTGTCAGCATCGATTCAAGACGCTCACGGCTAGCTGCGTAAGCACCATTCATGCGGCTGAAATTGGGCCAGGATTCGCTCTCGATGAATTCCTTGTCGCGCCAGCAACATCGACTGCATGAAACGGGTTCGGTCGTGAATGATGGTCGACAGATCGTGAATCAGGTTGATCTTCTGGATTTGTAGCTCGATTTGTTGAGTGATGTCCGAACCATTGCCCCGGGTCGACTGGAAAGCGAGGTAGGCGAGCGCAATCATCATCAGGATGACGATAGCGAAACCAAGCGAAAGCAAGCGGGTTGGATGATGCATTTAGACAGTAAACTTCGCAGGCCAGCAAAATGGCGATTTGAATAGCGGTCTCATTTAACTGATTCCATTATAGTAGCGCAAATTTTTTGTTGAATTTCGTCGATATTACGGTAAATCACCCCGTGTATGTCGCTTTTAAGCGTTATCAGGGTTTTGTGCTCGGCGACGATCAGTTTATCGAGCATTTTGAGACTCTTTGGATTGACGACCGGATCTTGATCTCCCTGGTACAGGAAGACTTCTGCATTGATCGTGAGGGCATCAGCCTTTAAGTGGTCGATAAGTCGCTGCAACTGGTAGAGTGCTCGAAAAGGAATGTGCTGGTAATTGACCTCCGGGTTTTCCGGTTGATTGGGCGTAAACGGGACGATTCCCTCGGAATTTACCCAACTCACCAACTTGTTGGCGTGGTGCACCAGCGGCACGAACACCATGTTCTTGTTTTTGAAACGCAGTGGCGCACAAACGCTGCTTACCGACTTTATGCGGATCTGTGGATTGGTTGCGGCATGATGTAACGCGAGCAAACCACCGGTGGAAAAACCGACGAGGTGCACCGACTGACTGAAGGCCTTGGCAATGTCGTAACCGCGCGTCACCGATTCGGCCCATTCGTGCCAGTTGCGCTCGCGCAAATCCCAGGGGCTGGTGCCATGACCCTTGAGGCGCACACCGATGACGTGGCAGCCCGCCGCATGCAAGCGCTCACCGAGACTGCGCATTTCTGCCGGACTCGACAGGAAACCGTGAATCAGCAGCACGGCAGCTGCGCCCTCGTGCTCCGATTTCAACAGGAACCAGTTGGCGTCGGCGGTTTGCGTCTGCAGCGCATTGATTTCCGCGAAACGCTTGCGCTGGTAACGCTCGCGGTCCCACTTGTAGCTGATGATCTGATCGTCAAAGCGATATTCGGCCAGTGCCAGCGCAGACAGATTGTCGGCCTCGTCCATGGCACGATCGACGATGCCGGTAACGCGAGCTAACGGGCGCACCTCGTTGGCATAGACATTGATCAGGTTCTCGGTACGCACTTCGTCGATTTCGAATTCCTCGATCAGCTTGCGATCGAGCAGGTAGCGACCGTTTTCGGTGTGGATGAGTTCAAGACTGCGCGCCGTCTTGAGAAACTGGTCGAGGCGGATACTGCCCTGGTTGATGATCGCGGCGTATTCTTCCGGATCGCGCAGGCTGCGGTGCAAATGGTGATCGCTCTCCTGCAACAGCTTGATGCCGAGGTAGAGCATCTTGTGCATGCGCCCGCATTCGATATCTCGGGCATCCTGTTCAAACAGGCGCATGATAATCAGCGAAGCGATGTGACTGAGGTTCACCGTCACGGCTTCGTACATCGAACGCATGTAGTCATTGCGCACGATGTTAGACTTGTGCTTCATGCCAAAGGTGTGGATGCGACCGGTGATATTGCGCCTGGCCGGTTTCAGCTCGAACAACTGGTTGAGCGAATCAAAGTGATGCACTGCGCTTGGCAAAAGTTTCTTTTCCCACCAGCGCCAGTAGTCGCCGGTAATGATCGGGCGTGAAAAGCGGATATCCATATCGGTTTCCTTGAACAGCAGGTTACCTTCGATAATCAATTCTTCGGCGAAGCGCTTATTGATGCCGCGGTTAAACAGGCGTGCTGCCTGGTGCAGAATGTTGTCGCTAACCCGGATCGGGTAAAAAGTGATGTGGCTGGGCACGATTACCGTAGGTTTGCTGGCTTTCATCATCAATTGCTCAACGTTATCGAAATCCAGTTGCTCGGCCCAGCGTTCAATGCGCTCGATTCTTCCCGCGGCGTAGTCGCTGCGCAATGCGTTTTTGAAGGCATCCAGTGCGAGCCCGATAACGGCGGGTCCGCGGTGATGTTTACGGCGTTCGTTGTCGGAGCGGGAGAACACACTGTACTGCCCCTTCAGATCGACCACGCGCTTGTCCTTGACCATCCCGCCTTCGGGAAATATCACCAGCTTGCGGCCGTGCAGAATTTCGCGCGCCAGGAACGGGAACAGGTTGGGCATATTGCTGGGCACCGCACCAATCGAATAGAGGAACTGGGTGAAGCGCTCGTCACCTTTAAAAAACTCGGATGCGGCCACCGAGCGGCAATAGGCGCCGCAGGCTTCGTGTATCAGGTACTGTGGGATAAAGGTTTCAAATCGGGCGAAGTGGTTGAAGAGAAAAATATCGCCCTGCTGCACGGTGTCCTCAGCGCCCGGAGCATCCTGGTGCAACTTGATATTGAGCTTGAGCAGTTTGCGCGTGCTGCGAAATGCCTTGACGCAGAAGTTGTAAACCCTGGGATTGATTTCCGGGTTGAGCGGGTCGGCGGGCATTAGCGCCTGCCTCCGACGACTGGCCTGTCTATCGAGATGCTGCTGGCCAGGCCATGAATACACGCTTTCCTTGCCACCGACAGTTCCGGCTCGCCTGACGTGTAAGCGCGGATCATGAATCGGGACTGCCGGAAGGCATTGCAGGCGGGGTTCTGTACAAGATTACGGTGCGTTTCCCGCGCGCCATTTGATACTACAGCCCACGCTTGGAATCTGTGCATCGATGATCGTGCCAGCGCCGAGTACCGCGTCGATGGCCGCCTGCAGGTCCGCGCCGTCGATCGGCTCGGCGTTGCCTGGCCGCGAGGCATCGAACTGGCCTCGATACACCAGATGATGGGCTGCATCGAAAAGAAAAAAGTCGGGGGTGCAGGCCGCCCGGTAAGCCTGCGCGACCTGTTGCGTCTCGTCGTACAGGTAGGGAAATTCAAAGCCATGCTGGGCAGCGAATTCAGCCATCCGCTGCGGGCCATCCTGGGGATAGCCGGTGGCATCGTTGGCGCTGATCATGACCACGCCGAGACCACGCTGGCGCGCGGCGTTGGCCATTGTGGTGAAAGTATCGATGATGTGCAGTACGTAAGGGCAGTGGTTACAGGAAAAAACCACCAGTAAGGGTTTGCCGCGGAATCCTGACAGGCTGACCGGCTCGCCTGTGGCTGGCTCGGGCAGGGTAAAGTCGGGGGCGGAGGTACCGAGTTCCAGCATGCTTGAGGGTGTGAGTACCATAAGGGTTAATGCTCTTGACGAAACGAGACTGATTATAGCCCGTATCGCCGAGCACGGCTAAGTGCGGGCGATGAAATTTGTCACTCTATGGCTTTTGTCGAAAAGCGCGCTGAGGCAACAGATTACAGGCTATCGAAGCTGTTGTTAATGGCTTCAGCAAAGAACTCGACATCCTCCATCTGCATACACAGCGGTGGACAGATGCGCAGCACGTTGCGATAAGCGCCCGATTTGCTCGCCACCAGTCCGAACTCGCGCGTTTTTTCAAACACGGCTGCCATGGTCTCGGGATCGGGTTCACGGCTGTCACGATTCTTCACCAGTTCGACCGCCATCATCATGCCTCGACCGCGCACTGCGCCGATGACCGGGTGGCGGGTCTGCAGATCCTCGAGTACCGCGAGCAGCGCAGCACCAACTTGCTGCGCACGCTGCTGCAATCCGTGTTTTTCTATGACGTGCAACACGGCACGACCGGCGGCGCAGCTCACCGGGTTCGCGCCGTAAGTATGAAAGTAGAATTTCTTCGCCATGGACTCGGCGATCTCGCGCTTGACGATGACCGCGGCGAGCGGAAAACCATTGCCGAGGCCCTTGGCGGCGACGACGATATCGGGCACTATGCCATGCTTCTGAAACGACCAGAAATGCTCACCGGTGCGCCCCATACCGGACTGCACTTCATCGATGATCAGCAAGCCGCCAGCAGCCTGCACGCGCTGCTGGGCGCCGGCAATGTAGCCCTCGGGAATCGGCACGATACCGCCATAACCTTGCACCGGCTCGATGAACATGCCGGCGAGTTGGCCGCTGGTGCCATAGTGAATGGTGGCCTCCAGGTCTTTAAGATAGGGTTCCACGCCTTCACCATGGATCCCGCGATACTGATCCGGAACAGGTACGAACTGGACGCCACCAAGCAGCGGCACGTTGTGGCGAAAGCCACTGATGCCGGTAACCGACTGCGCGCCGAAGGTAGCGCCGTGATAGGAATTGGTCAGCGACAGCAGATCGCTATTGCCGGTATAACTGCGCGCCAGCAACAGGGCCATGTCGATGGCCTCGGCGCCACTGTTCATCAGGTGCACGGTCCACTCTTCGCCAGCCGGCATGGTGGCGGCCAACTCTTCGGCATAATGCGCTGGCATCGGGTGAAAGAACATCGTTGTGCAATGCTGCAGCGTCTGTGCCTGGCGGGTGACGGCACGCGTCACCACCGGGTTGTTGTATCCGACGCTGATGGTCAGATTCTGACTCAGGCAGTCGAGGTAGCGATTGCCTTTTTCATCCCACAGGTACTGATCCTGCCCCTTGCTGAAAATCAGCGGCTGTTGGTAAGGCACGAAGGCGCGCTGCGAAGCGGCAAAGTAGCGATTGCGTCGCTCGACTATAGCCTCGGTTTGCCAGTCGAGTTCGAGTTCGTGGGTGTCCTGTTCAAATTGTGAAGCCAGTGGTGATGTCATCGCCATCTCTGCGTCGAATAGAGTAGCGTCAACATAACGGAAGCGTTGCTCGCTGACAATCCACACGGGCCGCTATTCGTGAGACTTGTGGCGATTAGCGGATTTGCCCAAACAGCGAGTGGGCGGTTGTTTCGCGCGTCATCTCTGTCAGAATGATGTCCGGCTCACAGTTCGGATAGCGCCTTGGCTGACCACTCAACACCGGCCCGTAAACGTAGAAAACGTGGACAAAAGCGCGTTGTCGTTACGCCACGCGTGCCCTATATCCAGCGGCGCATAGCGACCTTCGATATTCTCAGCGAAGAAGGCCTGTGCCTGATCGAGCGAAATGCCGACCACATCCTGCGCGACATTGGCATGGAGTTTCACAACGATCCCGAGATTCTTGACTACTTTCGCGCCGCGGGCGCCGACGTACTGGGCGAGCGCGTGCGCTTCGAGCCAGGCATGTGCCGCCAAATCATCCAGGCGACGGCGCCACGGCAATACACCCAGCACGCCAGGAATCCCGCCAACAACGTTGAAATCGGTGGCGATAACATCGTGCTGAGCCCGGTTTACGGGCCGCCGTTTGTGCACGATCTGGATCGCGGGCGACGTTACGCGACGCTGGCTGACTTTAGCGACCTGAACAGGATTCACCAGATGTTGCCGCAACTGCATCACTGTGGCGGCATCGTCTGCGAGCCGGTGGATATACCGGTCAACAAGCGGCATCTCGACATGATGCTGTCGCATATCCGCTACGGTGACCGCGCCCTGTTCGGTGCGTTGATCGGCAGCGAACGCGCCGAAGATTCGGTGGCGATGGTGAAGATTCTGTTTGGCGATGAATTCGTCGAGCAAAACACGGTGCTCTACGGCGTATCCAATACCAATGCGCCTCTGGTGATGGACGATGCCATGTCGGGTTCGCTGAAGGTGTATGCGCGCAATAACCAGGCGGTGGCCTGCACGCCGTGGATGATTACCGGGGCGATGAGCCCCTGCACCGAGGCCGGCACACTCGCACAATTGCTCGCGGAAGCGCTGGCCACCTGTGCGCTGACCCAGTTGATCCGCCCGGGCACGCCCTGCCTGATGGGCAGTTTTGCGACCGCCATGTCGATGCGCTCGGGCGCGCCGACTTTCGGTATGCCCGAGGCGGCAAAAACGGTGCTGGCCGCGGGCCAGCTGGCGCGCCGACTTGGCGTGCCATTCCACACGGTGGGTAGCCTGACGTCTTCCAAACTGCCCGATAGCCAGGCGCAGCAGGAAGGCACCATGAGCCTGATCATGGCCGTGCTGGCGGGCGCCAATTTTATCAATCACGCCACTGGCTGGCTCGAGGGTGGGCTGTGTACCGGATTTGAAAAAACCATCCTCGACGCCGATCTGTGTGGCAAGTTGATCGAGTTCTGCAAGGGCATCGACCTGTCGGATAACGCCCAGGCGATGGAGGCGATTGCCGAGGTCGGGCCGGGTAATCATTTTCTCTCCAGTAACCACACGCTGGATAATTTTGAATCCGCTTATTACACCTCGCCAACGGCAGACGCCAATTCGTTCGAGCAGTGGCAGCAGGAAGGCAGCCTGGACGCGGCGCAGCGCGCCAACGGGATCTGGAAGCAACTGCTGGCCGACTATCAGCAGCCAGAAATCGACCCGGCACGGCTCGAAGCCCTGCAGGAATATGTCGAGCGCCGCAAGGCGTCGGTGCCGGATAGCAGTTACTGAGCATGGACGAACAGGCGCAGATCGTGGTGATTGGCGGTGGCGCCATTGGCCTCAGCATTGCTTATCACCTCGGGCGGCTGGGTTTGCGCGATGTGTTGCTACTGGAACGCGACCAGTTGACCAGCGGTACTTCCTGGCATGCGGCCGGGATCGTCGGGCCGTTGCGCGCCAGCATGAACCTGACGCGGCTGGCAAAATATGCCCTCGAATTGTTTATCGAGCTCGAAACTGAAACCGGCCAGGCCACGGGTTACCGGCAAACCGGTGGCGTCTGGCTGGCGCAGAATCGACAACGCCTGCAGGAACTGCAGCGCATCAAGGCGATGGGTGATCGCTGTGGGCTCAACACCGAAATAATCCCGGCTGCAGAAATTGCCACGCGCATTCCCCTGTTACAAACCGACGATCTCGCGGGCGGACTCTGGGTTAGCGAGGATGCGCAGGTCAACCCGGTGGACCTGTGCATGGCGTATGCGCGCGCCGCGCGCGCGCTGGGTGTCGAGATTCGCGAGCACAGCCGGGTTAGCGATATTGAAGCGGATGCAACCGGGGTCAGGGCGGTACAACTGGCCGATGGCAGCCGCGTCGCCTGTCGCAAACTGGTGATCTGTGCCGGCGCCTGGTCACGCCAGCTCGCCGCGCTGGCCGGCGTTGAACTGCCGATTGCGGTCTGCGAACACATGTACGTGGTCACCGAAGCCATCGAAAGTTTGCCCGATCCCTGTCCGATCGTTCGCGATCTGGATGCGGGCATCTACCTCAAGGGCGACAGTGGCAAGCTGCTGCTGGGTGCCTTCGAAGCGAATTCCAAGCCCTGGACGCCCGACCCGCAGGATGCAGGATTTCTGATGTTCGACGAAGACTGGGAACACGTCCAGCCGATGCTCGAGGCGGGAATCCACCGTGCGCCGGTGATCGCTGAACACGGCATTGCGCATTTCATGAACGGGCCTGAAAGTTTTACTGCCGATACGCGCCAGATCATGGGCGAATCCCCGCAATGCGCCAATCTGTATGTCGCCGCCGGATTCAATTCGATTGGCATCATGTCGTCGGCGGGTGTGGGCAAGGTGATGGCCGAATGGTTACATGACGGCGAGGCGCCGCTCGACCTATGGGAAGTCGACATCGCGCGCCTCGACCCGCTGCAATCCAGCGATGCTTACCTGGCGCAACGCATTCCCGAGGCGGTGCACAACCAGTTTGCGATGCACTGGCCGTTCAAGCAGTACCAGACTGCACGCGACCAGCGCCGCTCGCCCTGGCACACAACGCTCGCCCGGCGTGGAGCCGTGTTTGGTGCGCCGACGGGCTGGGAGCGACCGCTGTGGTATGCCCGCAGCGAGCAAGAGGCGTGCTTCGAATACCGCCAGGATCAACAGTGCTGGTGGGCCGCTGCGGCGCGTGAGGCACGCCATTGCCAGCGCGCGGTCAGCCTGTTCGAACTGAGCCCGTTCGGCAAGATCGACGTCGTTGGTCGCGATGCGCTGACCTGTCTGCAACGCCTTTGTTGTAGCGATCTGACCATGGCTGTCGGCCAGATCCGTTACACGCTGATGCTGAATCAACGCGGCGGAAT